>JANQSF010000009.1 GCA_028284155.1 Phycisphaeraceae bacterium | reverse complement strand
ATTGGCTTGTCGTTGGCGTGTTGAGATTGACGTCGGTCGCTTTGGCGGACGCGTTGGCCGAAGCCGTGTTGGTGTTGACGCGCGACGCGTTGGCCTGCGCAGCGTTCGCCTGCGGGGACGCGTCGGCTTGCGCTTCGACTTTGCCGGTATTAGGCGTCGGGTCGGTCAACGACGGCGCGGCCGCGAGTTTCGGGAGCGTGTTCTGGACCTGCGGGTTGGAGGCGTTGGGTGTGGGAGTCGCGGGCGCGTCGGCCTTGGCCAGCGACTGCGCGGCGGCGGCGCTGGAGGGCGTATTGACCTGCACGGCGGCGGGGGCTGTGCTTGGCGTCGCGCCGGCGTTGGCGACCTTGGGCGCGTTCGAGGCCGACTTGCCAACGGTCGGCGCTTCCGACGAGGCGGTGCGAACGGGTTGGGTCGTCGGTTGTGGCGCGCTGAGGCTCGGCGCGTCGGTCAACTTCGGCAGTTCGACAGGCGTCTGGCTGGCCGTCGGGGTGGGCGCGAAGTTGGGCTGTTTGACCGAGTCGGACGCGAGCGACTCCTGGATGGCCTTCGTCGTGGGCGTTTGTGCGTCGATCTGCTTGGCCTGCCCCTGCGCGGTCTGCGTCGTCGTCTTCGACGCGGACGCGTCGGCGGCTTTGGCGCTTGGGTTGTTCGAGGCAACGTTGGCGAGCGGCTGCGCGGCCGGCTGCGGCGTGCTCAACGACGGCGCGTGAGTGAGCGTGGGCGGTTGCGCGGCGTCGGCGCGCGGCGCTTCGGCTGTGCGGTTTTGCTGCGGCGTAGCCTGGTCGGCCAGCGAGTGCGACGAAGCATCGGCGGTCGGCGTGTTGACGTTGACCTGCGCGGCGTCGGTCGTTTGTGTTTGTGTTTGGACTCGCGCGGCGTTGGCTTGCGCCTGGCTGGCCTGCGGCTTGGCGGCGGTGTCGTCGCGGAGCGCTTGCGCCGTGGCGTCTGGCGCATCGAGTTGCGGCGAATCGGTCAGCGTCGGCGCGTCGGCCTTGGCGGTAGTCGCGGCCGGCGCGGTGCGCGGTTGGGTTGAGTTCTCAGCATTGGCCAGGCTTTGCGGATTGACCTGCGATTGTGGCGTGTTGACATCGACGGAGTCGGCTTTCGTCTGCGGTGTTTGCGTCTGCACGCGCGAAGTATTGGCTTGTGCCTGCGTTGCTTGCGGCGCGGTTGAGTCGGCGGACAGGCGTTGATTGGGTTGCGCTGGCGTCGGCACGTCCAGCGTCGCGTTGACCTTGGGCGTCGCTTGTGACTGAACGGTTTCGGCGTCGGCGACCTGTTGTTGCTGCGTGCCGGCCTTGGCCAGTGATTGTTGCGTCGCTTTCGTTGCGGCGGTCTTCAGGTTGACCTGTTGCGCGGATGCGTCGGTCGGCCGATCGTTCGTCTGCTGCCGCGCCGATTCGTTCGGCTGCGCGGCCTGCGGTTGGACCTTGGCCTCGGCCTGCGCGACGCGCTCGGCTGGATTCTGCAGGTCGAGCGTGGGCAGGTCGGCGTGAATCGACGGGGCTGGCGCCTCGAAGCGCTCGGTCGGCGTCGGCGTATCGACCGGCGGCGCGGCGGCGGGCAGGGCGATGGCGGACGGCTGCGCCTGCGCGGGCGGCAGGTTCAGCGGCTTGAACTGCGGCGGCGGGGCGGGCGTGTTGCGCACAGCCGATTTCGGCGTCGCTTTGAGCGCGGGCGCCTGCGTCGGCAGTTCCGTGACCTGCTCGCGGATCTCCTGCCGCATCTCGTATTCGCGGGCCATGTCGAGATTGACGGCGATCTCCATCGGCTCGTCTTCGAGCAGGGCGATCAACTCTTCCTCGTAAACGACCGCGACAAAGCTGAACAGCAGCGTCAGGATCAGGTGTGCGATGACCGAGATGAGCAGACACTTCTGCAGCAGCGACAGCTTGTCGGAATCGATGTCTCGGAAGAACAGCAGCAACGGGATGAGCAACAGCAGGGCGGCGAGCAGCAGCCACCAACTCCACGCGAGCGTCGGCGAGGCGCGGGCCTGCCGATCGGCGAAGACTTCGCGCGACTCGGCGAAGTAGATGTCGTAGCTAATTGGTGCGATCTCGGAATCGAATTCTCCTTCGACGCGGTGGTTGTGCGTGTGTAGCAGTTCCCTCACCACGTCGTCAACGGCGATGTCTTTGTCTTCGATCAGTTCGAGCGGCGGGCGGTTGTAGACCTCGCGGTCAGTGCTGAAGTAGAGCTGGAAACCGCGCATCGCCAACTGCGGGTCGGTTTCGTTTGCGGCGGTGTTGATCTGCGGGCCTAGGTTTTCGACGTCGCGCAGCTCGCCGTCGACGCCGAGGCGGACGCGGTAGATGTCGAAGCCGCCTTCGCCGTCGGGTCGGTTGGAGCTGAAGTAGAGGAAGTCGCCGACGGGCGAGACGCAGGGCGCGCCCTCGTGGTGCTCGGTCGTCAGCGCTTCGACCTCGACGGCCTTTTCGAACTTCAGCGACGCCTGCCCGCCGGCGGCGAGCAGGCGTGATTGCAGTTCGCCCGAAACGCCCTTGTCGTCAAGTTGTTTGGCGACGGCCAGGTCGGCGACGTACATGTCGTAGTTGCCGAGGTTGACGGCCGTCTCGCGGATGGTCGCCCGCCAGATGTCGCCGCCGGGTTCGAGTTTTGACGCCTCTTTGCGGTTCGATGCGAAATAGAAACGTTTCCAGTCGGGCGTGAAGGCTGCGCCGTATTCGTTATACGGGCTGTTGATCTGTGGGCCGAGGTTGAACGGCTCGCCCCAGCCGTCTTCGGTGCGCTGGGCAGCCCAGATGTCGTATTGGCCCAGCCCGCCCTTGCGGTCGGAGTAGAAGAACAGGTAGCTGCCGTCCGGCGACAGACGCGGGCCGAGTTCGTTGGCCAGTGTGTTGACCGCCGTGAGTGGCTGCGGGTCGGTCCAGCGGTTGTTACGTCGGTAGCTGACAAAGATGTCGGCGCCGGTGTCTTCTTCGCCGGCTCGTTGGCCCGGCGCGGTCGGCTTGCCGCGGACGAAGAACATCTCCGTCCCGTCGGGCGAGAGGGCCGGTTCGATCTCGTGGCCGTCGGTGTTGACGCCGCGTTCCATGAGCGGGCGAGTCCACAGCACGTCGCGCAGCCGCGCGTCGCCGGCGGCGACTTCGATCAGGCGCTCGTCGGTCCAGACCTTCTGCCCGACGAGGAAGTAGCCGGCGACCACCGCGCCGATGACGGCGAACAGCATGAACATCACGACCAGCTTGATCATGATGCGTCGGCGTTTGTCGCTGCGCACGGTGGGTTGCGGGTCGGACATGGTGCGTCCCCTTGCGGTTGATTACTCGGGCAGTCCCTGCCCGGGTTCGGCCTGGATGATGTAGCCGATCTTGGCCTTGCCGATGCCCGACTCGCGCGCCACGCGCACGACACCGGCGAAGTAGCGGTGGTAGCTCTGCAGGTCGGCCCGGATGAGCAGTTCCTTGTCCGGCTCGTCCTTGGCGACCTTTTTGAGCATGACCTCCAGTTCTTCCATCGTCACGGTCTGTTTGCCGACCTTGATTTCGCCGTCTTCGCGGATGTTGATGACCAGTTGCGGCGGCGGGTCGGACAGCGCCGTCATGTTGCTGGCCGTGGGCAGGTCGATCTCGGCGTCGCGCTCTTCCTGCGCGATCGTCGTGGCGACCAGGAAGAACACGAGCAGCAGGAAGACCATGTCGATCAACGGCATGAGGTTGATCGCGTCTTCGCCTTCTTCGTCGGGTCGAATGCGCATGGCCGGTTTCCGTCAGACGCCGGTGTCGGCGTCGGGTATCACATGATTAGCTGGAGACGACGACGGGCCCGGCTTCGAGCGCCGGTTGCGGCGCCGGCGCGGCGGGCTGAACGGGCGCGGGCGGCGCGGCCGGGGGCGTTTGCGGGGTTGGAGCCGCGGCCGGCATCGGCGTCGGGGCGGGCGCGATCGCGTGGGCTGGGACGAACCGTTCGACGAAGCTTTCGGACACCTCGTTCAGGTCGCTGACCAGCTTGTCGATCTTGCTAAGGAAGTAGTAGTACGCGACGAGCACGGGGATCGCGACACACAGGCCGGCGAACGTCGTGACCAACGCCTCGTAGATGCCGCCGGCGAATGCCTGCGCCTGGCCGAAGCCCTTGTCCTCAGCCTCGCGGAACGCCTCGATCAAACCCCAGACCGTGCCCAGCAGGCCAAGCATCGGCGCGACGGCTGCGACGCCGTAGAGCATGCGCAGGTTGCGGCGGAGCTTGGCCACCTCGTTCGCGCCGGCGTCTTCGATCCCCTGTTCGATCGACTCGATCCCGCGCGGCAGATTGCGGATGCCCACGGCGATGACGCGCGAGATCGGCGAACGGTTCTTGTGGCAGTAGTCGAGCGCCGGCTCCGCGTCGCGGTCCGGGTTCTGAAAGACCCTTTCGAGGTTGGGCAGGAAGGTTCGCGGGATGACCGCGCCGCGGCGCAGCGCGATGATGCGCTCGACAATCAGCGTCAGCCCGAGGATGCTGCACAGCGCGATCGGCACCATGAACCAGCCGCCCTTGAACAGCAGGCCGAGGAACGACGTGTCCTTCTCTTTCTCGCCGTCGTCGCCGGCTTGTGCGTTGTCCGCACCTTGGGCGTTGGCCGGGGGGGCACCGTTGTTTTCGGCGGGCTGCGCTTGGGCCGTGTCCGTCGGCGTCAGCACAACCAGGCAGAACAAGAGCAAGGCGAGTCCTGACAGAGCCTTGATGAGTCTCACAGATCGGTCTCCATGGGCCTTGTTGAGTTCCGTTCGATTCGTGTGCCCGCGAGGCGTCCTGCCTCGCTCAGTTCAACGAGGCCAACCGCTTGCGGCAGGTCTCGGCGATCGGGCGGTCCTTGTACTTGGTGACAACTTTTTGGTAGTGCGCTTTGGCCTGATCGAGGTCTTTCATCTGCTCGAACGCCTGGCCGGCCTCGTAAAGCGCGCGGGCGGACCACTCGGGGTAGTCGTAGACGAGTTCGACTTTCAGCAGCTCGCGCGCGGCCTCCTCGAACTTGCCCTCCTTGAGGAATGTCTCGCCGAGTTGGAATTGGCTGCGCGCGGCCGTCTCAGTGTTGTTCGCGTCGATGACTTTCGTGTACCACGTGCGGGCCTGCTCGTACTGCTTCTGGTTCTCGAGCGCCCAGCCCAGACCGAATTGTGCCAAGTAGGCGAACTCGCTGTCGGCGTGGTTTTTGAGGAAAGCCTGCATCGTCGTGGCGGCGTTCGGAAACTTGCCCGCCTCGTTCTGCACCTGCCCGAGTTTCAAACGGGCGACGGCGATGTCCGTGTATGTGGGGTGCTGTGTGACGACCTTTGCCAGGTGCGTCTGGGCCTCTTCCCACTTGCCCAGTTCCGCGTACGCCTCGCCCGCCTGGTACAGGGCGGACGGGGTCAGGTCGTTTTGCGGGTGCTTGGTGGCGAAGGCGCTGAAGACCGGCGCGGCCTTGGCGTGTTGCTTCAAACTGTCGTAGCACAGGCCGAGCCGGTACTGCGCGACGGCCAGCGTTTCAGCGGGGCCGTCCGTGTCTTTGAGCGCCTCTTCGAGCAGCCCGGCGGCCTCCTCGTACTCGTCCAACTCATATACCAGGTCGGCCAACTCGACGCGCGTGGCAGTGAGCAGGTCGCTCTGCGGGTATTCCTTGAGCAGTTGGCGGTAGCGCGTCTCGGCTTTGTCGTTCGCCTTGGTCGCGCGGTACGACCACGCCAGGTCGTACAGCAGCGTGTCGGTGCGCGATTCGTCGCTGGCCGCCAATGGCTCGAACAGTTTCAACGCGTCTTCGTGTTTATCCAGTTTGGCCAAACACGTGCCGGCCTGGTACTTCGCTTCACGTTGGTGTTGGCCGGTCGGGTACTTGGTGACGTATTGCTGCAACGTCGTCAATGCTTTTTCGGTTTCGTCAGCCAGTTTGAGGTTGACACCTTGATGGAACAGCGAGTCGGCGACGATGGACTTGGTGTTGTCGCTCACGTCGGTCACGGCGGTGAACTGCGTGACGACGCCGGCGAAACGGTCGGCCGCGGACTTGAACTTCCTGGCGTCGGCGTCGATGAAGGCCAGCAGGTACATGGCCGGCGCGGTCAGGTCGGCCGGCGCTTTGGCGGCGACGACCTTGGCCAACGAAGGCGACGCGTCCTGCGGCTTCTTCTGCTGGTACATCAGTTCGCCGTATGCCAGCAGGGCGTACTGCACATACAGCTCGTCGGCCGAACCGCTCGCGACGGTCTTGAGCGTTGCCGCGGCCTCGGCGGTCTTGCCGCTGCGCAGTTGCGCCCGCCCGAGTTTGTAGTTCGGCTCGGGCGATTTCGTGCCCGAGGCTTTGACGTACTTGGCGATCGCGGTTTCGGCTTTGTCGTATTGCTTCGTCTGGAGGTACGCATCGCCGAGCGTCATGATCGCTTCGCGGAAACGCTTGTCATTGAGCACCGCCTCGTCCGCGTCGAGCGGTGTCAACAGCGTGATGGCCTTGTCGAAGTCGCCGCTGAGGCTGGCGCATTGGCCGAGCCGGAACGTGAAGTGCCGGCGGTCGTCGTCGTCTTCGACGTTCTTGTTCAGCGCGGTGAAGGCCGTTGCCGCGTCGTCGTAGCGACGCAGCAGGAACAGGTTCTCCGCGGCGAGCTTGGCCGCGGGCGCTTTGGCGGACGCCGTGGAAGCACCCTGCAACTGCGCGACGGCCTGACAGAGCTTGAGGCTTTCGTCGTACTGCTCGGTCTTGTGGAGGCAGAACGCCTGGCGGTAGGTCGCGTCGGCGAACTGCGGGCTCGACGCGAACTTGGTGCGGAACGCGGCGAACTCCTTGGCCGCCTCGGCGTGGTTGCCGAGGTTGAGCTGACACAGCGCGCGGTCGTAGGTGATCTGGTCGAGGTTCGACGGCGGCGGGCTCATCGCGTGCAGCGCGTCGAGGATTTTCCGCGCGTCGGCGTACTTGCTCTGGCGGATGTCGCATTGCGCGAGCCAGTAGCGCGCGGTGACCGCACGTTTGTCGTCGTCTTTCACGACGGCCTGCAGCGTCTTGCGCGCATCGTTGGGGTCGTTCGCGGCGAGCTGCGCCAAGCCGAGCTGAAGCCGCGCCGGCGCGGCGTAGCGGTCGGTCGCGTAGTCCTTCAGGATCGTCGCGAACTGCTTGATCGATTCGTCGTATTTCGCGCCCTTGTAAAGCGCGACGCCCAGGCTGTACCGGCCTTGCGCCTGCCGCGTGATCGGCGCCTTTTCAAGCATCTTCGTAAACGACGCGACCGCCTCGTCGAGTTGGTTGAGTTCGGTCTGGCATTGACCGAGCAAGTGCGTCGCGTCGAGCCAGTAGCGGGTGTTCGGCTTGGAGGTGAACAGTTTCTTCAACGTCGCGGCCGACTCGGCGTGCTTGCCCAGGTCGTACTGACACAACGCCTGAATGTACATGCCGGCGTCGAGATTGCCGCTAGTCGGGTAACCGGAGACGAAGTTGCCGCTGGCGGCCAGCGCGTCTTCCTTGCGACCCAGGTCGTAGAGCACGCGCGCCCGGTACAGCGCGGCGAACGGGCGTTGCTTGCTGGTCGCGTGGTCCTTGAGGATCTGCTCGAACGCGGCCAGCGCCTTTTCGTTTTCGCCGAGCGACATCCGGCTGTGGCCGAGCACGACCAGGGCGTCGTCACGCCGTTTGAACTTGCTGTCCGCCAACGCCGCCTCCATGAGCGTCACGGCCTTGGCGTACTCGAACAGCCGGTGCTCGCACCAGCCGAGCCAGAATTTGGCGTCGGTCGCCTCGGCGTGCTGCGGGTAGTCGTTGACGAACTTGCGGAACTCGTCGCGGGCGAACTTGTAATTGCCGCCCCTGAGAAAGCCCTGCGCGGCGAGAAGCCGTTTCTTGGCTCCGTCGGCCTTCGAATCCTGGGCCAAGACGGGTGGTGTGAGTGTGAGAACCAACAGTGCCCAAAGGCACAGCAGGGCAGTCCATTGCCGGGTGCGGGTGGGGTCCGTCATGTTGTTCACCTCGTGTTTGCCGGTCGGGGAGCCGGGGCCTGGGGTTGTGGATCGGCCTCGATGGTCGGTCGGCGTGGTCCTATAACGCTAAGCCTACCGGCTGGGATGGCCTTCGACAAGCCTTTGTCGCGTCAAGGGTTGGCCCACCCCGCGTGCCAAGACCCGCGCGGCCCGCAGCGCGGTTGTCACTCTCCTATTGATGCATAACGACGGGACGTAACGGCTGAGGCGACGAGTGCGCTCGGGAGGGTGTCGAGGAGGCGGTAACTGGGGGATTCGCGATTGATGAATGATGATTGCTGATTGATGAGGACAGACCGAATGCCCCGGACCCAAAGTCCGACTTCGCCAATCAGCAATCATCATTCATCAATCGTCAATCTCTTCTTCTGGCGGTCCGACTCACAGTCGCGCCACAGAAAAACCGAAGCCGTCGTCCGCGTGACGACGGCGGGTCACGGCGGGGCGGCTTCGGCGGGGTAGGGGTTGGGTTGTCGACGCGCTGCGATAGCGTTGCGTCCGAGTCACATGTGAGTCGTTTTCAACAGGAGAGCCAGATCGCGCACCACTCTGGCGGCTCGAGGTAAAGCGGCGCGTCAGGCAGCGCGAACGAGCGGTGCGTTTGCGCCGTGCGGCGTCGCGGCCGAGGCTTCGGCCGACGCGCCGGCGGTTGAGGGTTGCTTGTGGAAGCGACGCGTTTGTGCATCGCGGCGGTGAAGAGGGTGATGGGTCGAGTCATGACGACGTTCCTTTCGGTTCGGCGTGTCGAGTCGTCCATTCATGCGTTGTTACGTCGTTGATTGCGTAGTCGTTTGGCGCGTGTCAACTTTGCAGGCGGTGAGTTGTTCGGCGTCGACTCGGCCAACAAAAAGGGGCGCTCCCGGCTGGGAGCGCCCCCAATGGCGCGGACAGTCACGGGGTGGTCAGCCGAACTCAGTGGCCGACGCAGTGCAGGATCATGTTTCGGAGCTTCACGGTGTAGATGTCACGGCTGTAGTGGAACGCCTGGTTGATGGCGTCGTGCGCCGTGTGGTAGTCGTGCACGATCACGGACAGGGCGGCCACCATGAACTTCCGGTCGCTGTGCGAGCAGCCGCAGCCGCGGTGCCGGTGGCTGTACCGGGCGATCAACTCACGCACGTGCCGCTTGAGGTGATGGTTCAGCGACAGCCGTTTGAGCGCGTACGGGTCGCGGTAGACGGCCCGCTTCATCGCGAAGACCGCTCGGCTGTCATTGCCCGCCAGCGCGTTGGCCAGCGCGTAACCAATCTTCGGCGTTGCGTTGTATGGGTCGCGGTTGGCTTGGTATTCAAACGCGCGGATCGCGTTGCCGAACCGGTCGTTGTCCAACCAGTACCAGCCGTTCTGCCGGTGCGCCCCGTAGGGGCTATCGCAGACAGTGCCGTGGTGCGAGCCGTGCCGTGGGTAGTGTTTCACGACCGGCACGGGGTGCGGCTTGTGAACGACGACGGGTGGGCGGTGCACAACGACGGGCGGCCGATGATGCGTGCCGTAGTGGCCGGGCCGACCGTACGAACCGTGTGATCCGTGTCGCGGGCTGTGCGTGGCGTGTCCCTTGCTGACGCTGACGCCGAAATGGAACCCGCTGCGCGACGAGCCAGTATGCGCGCTGCCGTGCGAACGGGTGTGGCTCGTGTGCGACCGGCTCGTGCCGACGGTGCGTGTCACCGTCCCGCCGTGGCCGCGCGTGTGCGACTCGACTTTGACAAAGCCGCTCTTGACGGCGCTCGAGCCGCGTCGCGAGACGGGGCGTTCAGCCGCCAGACTCGGCGCGGCGATCAACGCCAGGGCGCCGGCGGTGGCCGCGACGGTTGTCCAGAGTTTTCGGTGGGGGTTGCGTGTCATGGCGTAGCCTCCTTTGGCTGGTATGTCGGGTTGCCTTTTTCGACCGAACGTCGGCCGTGACGCGTGGCTTCCCATGGGTCGTGCCCTCAGGGGCATGTCGTATGTACACGTATAATGTATTACGTACGCATATTATTTCGGCCCGTTCCCCTGTCAACCTCAAAAAAGCACCAATCTGATCCGGAAATGCCACATGAAAGCACGAAAATCACTGATATGAAGAGACTTAACGCAAAGAAGAGATCGCTCAGCTTTTCTTGACCACCTGGCAGCGGACCTCACGAATGTGGAAAACCTGTGCTTTGTGAGGCGGAATAATCGGCCTGGCCCGAGCCTTCCGGCCGATCCGGCCCGTGGCGCGCCCGCGTTATACTGACCGCCGGGACATCGGCCCACCCCCCTGAGCCCCCGGCAACCACGCCAGCTTTTGTGTCCCACAGGTCACCCGCTTGACACCGCCGCACCGCACCTCGCCGCCGACCTCGATGAGTCTGTTGCAACGCGCCTGCGCCAACGACCAACTGGCGTGGCAGCAACTCGTCCACCTGTACGGCCCGATGGTCCATCGCTGGTGCAAGCGGGCCGGCCTGAAGGAAGACGACATCGCCGACGTGTTTCAGGAGACGTTCCGCGCCGTCGCCTCGTACCTCGATTCGTTCAAGCCCAAGCACTCGGTCGGGTCGTTCCGCTCGTGGCTGCGTTCGATCGCTAAGACCAAGATCGTCGACCACTACCGCCGGCGCGGGCGTCAGCCCGTCGGCGAGGGTGGCAGCGAAGCCCACATGCGCTTCTCGAACGTCCCCGACCCCTTGCCGGAAGACGATGAGGAAGAGGCACAGACCGAGCAGGCGCAGGTCGTGCAGCGGGCGTTGGAAATGATCAAACCGCAATTCACGAAGCGGAACTGGGACGCCTTCTGGCGGGTCGCCGTCGATGGGGAGTCGGCTGTGGATGTCGCGGCCGACGTGGGGATGTCGGCCCAGGCCGTCCGTCAAGCCAACTACCGCATCCGCCGACGGCTACGATTGGTGTTGCAGGACATTGTCGATGAAGGTGTGTCGATCCCCGGCGCGTGAGGCCGACCTCGACCCACATTTGGATTCTTGCACAGGCGCGACCAGACGATCATGCAGACGACCTGTCCCGAGAATGAGTCACTGGCCCGCTACGTTTCGGGGACGTTGCCCGTCGCTGACGCCCGCTTGCTGGCCGACCACCTCGAGCGGTGTGAGAACTGTCAGAGCGCCGTTGATCTGATGGCGTCCGGCTCGGATGCGCTGATCGAGGCCGCGCGTCGCCCCGTCGAAAAGCCCAAAGAAGACCCCGCGCTGCTCAAGCTCATCCGCCAGGCGCAGGAACTCGACCCGTCGATCGGTCGAGAGGAAGAGGCTGAATCGAAAGACGACGACGTGCCGCCGATGGGCATGGCTGAGTTTGTCCGACTGCTCCACAAGAGCGGTCTGATGGACCGCGACGAGATCGACCGCTTAGCCAAACGGTCGAAGGCGTCCGACGGCACGACCTTCGCCCGCCAACTGGTCAAGCGGAACAAGCTGACGTCGTACCAGGCCCGCGCGTTGACGCGCGGCCGATGGCGTGGCCTGGTGCTGGGCAAGTACATCGTGCTCGAAAAGCTCGGGCAGGGGGGCATGGGTCATGTCTTCAAGGCCCGCCACCGCAAGATGGGGCGCGTCGTCTGCCTCAAGGTGCTGCACACGTCGTTGAAAGACTCGCCCGAATTGGTCAAACGCTTCCAGCGTGAGGCGAGCACCGTCGCGGCGTTGAGTCACCCGAACATCGTCGTCGCGCACGACGCCGACGAGGCCGAGGGCATCCCGTTTCTGGTCATGGAATACGTCGATGGCAAAGACCTGGCCAAGGTCGTGGCGCGCGAGGGGCCGTTAACCGTTGACAAGACGGTCGCCGTGATTCACCAGGTCGCCACCGCGCTGGACTACGCGCACCGCCGCGGCGTCGTGCACCGCGATGTCAAGCCGCACAATCTCGTGCTCGACCAGCGCGGGTCGGTCAAGGTGCTCGACCTCGGCTTGGCGCGGTTCGACACATACCTCAGCCGACACCCCGACGCGACGACGCACGTATCGATGACGATTTCCGGTCAGGTCATGGGCACGGTCGACTACATGTCGCCCGAGCAGGCGCTCAACAGCCGATTGGCCGACGAACGGTCGGACATTTACAGCCTCGGTTGCACGCTCTGGTATCTGCTTTCCGGCCGGCCTCTGTTCGACGGCCACACGTTGATGGAGAAGCTCGTCGCGCACCGCGAACGGCCTGCGCCGTCGTTGGCGGCGGTCAGCCCGACGGTGTCGGCCGGCCTGGACGCGATCTTCCGCAAGATGGTCGCCAAACGGCCCAGCGATCGGTACGGCTCGATGATCGAGCTGCTCAGCGACCTGCGCACGCTGGAGGCGGGCGGCTACCCGCAGGCAATGGACGACCTGGCGCCACCGCCGTCGCCGGTTTTGACTCGCACACTGGGAGCCAGCGCGGCCGTGCTATCAGTCGTGGCGGTGCTGCTTGGTTTGATGTTGTGGGGCCCGCTCGAGCACGTCTCGTTGGCGAACCTTTGGCCAAACCTCGGAAACGACGTGACTGACGACGGGGCGGATGACGTTCAACGCGCCGGCGTTTCGCCGAACGAAGCCGAGCCGAAGCCGCCCGCGCCGCCGCCGATCGTTGGCCACCGCAACACGCTGGTCAATGGCGGGCCGGGGCGGGCGTTGCTCGTCGTTCCGCACGGCTGGTTCTATGAAGACCACTATCAGCAGATGAGTTGGGCGCTGGCGAACAGGGGCATCGAAGTGGTCGCCGCGTCGTCGCAGCTCGGCCAAGCCAGGCCTAAGCACAACAAGATCCCGCCGGTCGATGTGAACTTCGAATTGGACAAGTTCGATCCGGACGACTTCGACGCCGTCGTGTTCATCGGCGGTAATCACAACGAGTTTACACACAAAGGCTCAGCTGGTGAGGCAACGAAACGGATGATCCAGCAGTGTTTCGAGAAGGGCCTGGCCGTCGCGACGATCGGTGGCGATGACGTGTTGCGTGACACCGGCATACTGAAGGCATGTGCGTTCACGAACTACAAGTCGGTATCGGTCGGGAAGCGCGAAGACATGGCTGGCGCGGCGCTCGGTGTCCGCGAAAGCAAACGCTCCGGCGAGTTGGTCGACGTGATGTTCGACAACGTCCTGGCGGACCGAGCCAAGCGCGACGACGGTTGATATTGGTATGCCCTGTCTCCCTTCAATCCCGGTCGCTGGCCGGGGATCAGCGAAATCTAACGATGCGATAGGTCCGTGCGTGTCACTTGCGCTACGGGTGTATTCGGTCCCCGGCCAGAGGCCGCACCCCTTAAGCCCCGGCCTTCGGCCGGGGATCAGTTCGGCCTAATGATGCGATAGGCCAATGCGCGTGAGTTTGCGGTGGCTGCAATCGGTCCCCGGCCAGAGGCCGGGGCTGAAGGGGCTGGGTCTTCGATCAGTCACGACAAAAAATGCGACGCGGCGTTATCGCCTGGCGTTTATACATGTGCGGCGATTGATCAAGTGGTCTTGAAACACCACGCCAACCGACGCACGCTCAGGCCTGAATCGACCAACGTAGTCAATCCCATTCCCACTGACCTGGAGACCACGCATGCTTCACGCACGCCCGCTATCGCTCGCACTCATTGTCGCCCTCGTCCTCGGCTGCTTGGCGCTGAACACCGCACAGGCCGCTGAATGCCCCGGCGACAAGCAGAAGAAGAAGGACGAAGTCCACGCGAAGAAGGACAAGTCCCACAAGAAGAAGGAAGAGTCCCGCAAGACCACGCTCGAAGGCGTCGTGCTCAAGGAGTACGTCGAGAAGAAAGACAAGGACGGCGAGGTCCGCATGATCGACGTGTTCTACCTCAAGACCAGCAACGCTAAGGTGAGACTGGATGGTGCCTGCGACGAAGAACTGGATAGCGACGGCCTGTCCAGCCACATCGACCGCCGCGTCGCCCTCGAAGCGAAAGTGACCTGGCAGAAGTCGAAGGACGGCCGAAAGCACATGGTCGTTCACAAGATCTACAACATCCGCCGTATCAGCGAATGACCCGGTTGGTTGATTGAATGACGAAGACGTGTCCCGCTTTGGGCGGTGGGCGTTCCCCCGCACGGACGCCCCCGCCCTTAGAAACTATCTCAAAACCCAGTATCTGACCGATGAACCATCCGTTGTCCAAACCGATTGACGAAGGAGCCACGGATGGCGCGTCGCAAACGGAAGG
>JANQSF010000008.1 GCA_028284155.1 Phycisphaeraceae bacterium | reverse complement strand
CGCAGAACGGCGGCCAGCGTGCCTGGCACATCCGCGCTTCCCACGACATGCGGCTTCATCGCGGCGCGCTGGGCGCCGCGCACACGACGCCCGACCTGGACCAGTTCACGCAAGAGCAACGCGACGACGCGCTGGCCCGCGCCGCCTGCGTCGACGCGTTCCGCAAGGCACGCGCGGGCGACGACGCCAACTACCCCGGCCCGCTCAAGCGTTGGATCGGACGCCTCGTCGCCGACCTGTCACTGCAACACCCGTCGATCACGGTCAGCCGCTCGTCGCTCTACCGATGGGAAAGCGTTTACAACTGCCCGGCCGACCTGATCCTTCTGATCGACGACCGGGGCGGCAACCAGACCTGCCCGCACCGACGCAAGAACCGTCAGCGGTGTTGGGCGCACTTCCGACACATCTACCTCGACGAGAACCAGCCCAGCATCGCCGAGGCGTGGCGTCAGACGCGCATCTTCGCTGAGGCGCAGGGCATCGCCGCCGATTGGGTGACGCTGTCGACCTGCCGCCGTCAGAAGGACTCGGAGATATCCACCGAGTCGCAGCTGTACCACCGCAACAAGAAGAAGCACCGCGACCAGGTGATGCCGCGCATCCCGGGCGCGACCCGACACTACGAGCCGGGCCGGTGCTGGATGGGCGACCACACGCAGTGCGACTTCTGGGTCTGGTATCAGAACAGCCTGATCCGGCCGTGGGTCACCGCCTGGCAGGACATGGGCACGCTCCGCATCGTCGCGGCGTCGCTGGTCGTGCAACCGAACAGCGACACCGTCCTGGCGACGTTCGGCGACGCGATGCGCGACCCGGTCAACATGGGCGGGCCGAATCACATCCACGTCGACAACGGCAAGGACTACCGCGCCTACCTGTTCCACGGCCGGACGTCGCGGGAGATGCGCCGCAAGATCATCAACAAGGGCGAGCACGTCGATCCCGGTCAGTTCACCGGTGTCTTCGGATGGCTCGGGATCAAGGCGTCGTTCTCGCTGCCCTACGGGCCGACCGGCAAGCCGACCATCGAGCGTTGGTTCGGCACGATGCACGGCCAGTTCGACAAGTCGTTTGCCAGCTACTGCGGCTCGACCACGACGACGCGGCCCGAACGCTTGCAGCACATCCTCAAGCACGGGCGCGACGTGCCGCTGTTCGCGGACGTGGCCGAACGCCTCAAGAACTTCGTCGCCGGTTACAACGCCAACGCCGACCACCAGATCGAAGACCTGCGCGAGCACCCTGGCAATCTTCCGGGGGCGGACGGCCGCGTCTCACCGGACCACGCGATGCAGAACTGGTCGACGCGCATCGTGCCGCGCGACCCGGACGCCGTCGACCGTGTGTGCCGTCACTGGTACAAGCCGGTCACCGTCGGCAAGTACGGCGTGGTCGTCGCGCCGCTGGGCGTGCGACTCACCTACGGAGCGACCGATCCGGCGCTCAGCCAATACAAGGTCGCATCGAACGGACGCAAGAAGACGCGCGTCCTGGTCAGCTACGACCCGCAGGACCTGCGCCGCGTCGACGTCTGGACCGAAGCGGGGCGTCACATCACGACCGCGCCGTGCAACGAACTGGGCCACGAGTCCGAACCGGTCCGGCGCGAGAACCTGTCGCTGGCGATGTCACAGATTCGTCAGTACCAGAAGGCGCTCAAGCTCACGCGCGAAAACGTCCACCTCAACTACCTGACGGCCGCCGAGCACCTGGCCGCCGCCTGCACCGACTCGGCCCTGGCCGCCACCGGCACGGACGACGACGCCCCCGCCCCCGGAATTGCCCCCGCCGCTTTACAGCCGCGCCAAACACCGCTCGACGGTCAATCGAACGCCGTTCGATCGGCGTCGGTGCGCGCGGCCGCCGCGCCGCCCACTGATCCCGACGAGGATTCCGGGGGCGACCTGCCCCGGCCGTCATGGGCGGGATACCTGAGCGGCGCGGACCGACCAGCCGCGCACGACGAGGAAGACGACTTCGGCACACTGCGGATGAGTGACTTCGCGGGTGCCGAGACGGATACCGCAACCGACCCCGGCGCGGATGCGCCGGTTGATCCCGACACGGACGACGACCCCCCCGCGCCGCGTTGGCGCGACGTGATCGGAGCGCATGATCCATGAGCGGCGGTGACCGATTCATCGACACCGTGAGCAAGGACGCTCGCGTGCTCATACAAGCAAGGATGCTACCCGTGGGTAAAGCACTCACCACCGAACAGATCGACCAGGTCCGGCGCGACTACCTCAACTACACGAAGAAGACCGGGGTCTTCGTCAACCAGGTGGCCAAGGAGGTCGGCTACTCGGCGAGCGTCATCTCGCAGTGGGGCAACGGCAACTACGACAAGGGCAACGCCGAAGCCGTCGCGCGCAAGATCAACGACTGGATGGAACGGGACGCGCGCAGGCGACGCAGCGCGATGCCCGTCGACTACGTCCCGACCGAGGTCGCCGAGAACATGCGCGGCATCGCCATCCAGGCGGCGGCCGAACCGGCCATGGCCGCGATCGTCGTCCCGGCCGGTGCGGGCAAGACGATGGTGATGAAGGTCCTGACCGAGGAGCTGTCGGGCGGGTACGTCTACTGCGACGAGACGCTGACACCCAAGGAGTTCCTGCAGGAGACGGCGCGCGCGGTCGGCCTGCGGCCATCGAGTCGGACAATGGCCCAGATCAAGCGCGAGGTCATCGACAAACTCAAGGGAACGAACCGGCCGCTGCTGCTGGACGAGGCGCACCGGTTGAAGCCGCAGGTCTTCCCGATGCTGCGCACCATCCACGACCTGGCCGACATCGCGATCGTGATGGCCGGGACGACCGAGATTCTGGACCGGATCAACGACCAGGCCAACGCGCGCGGGCAACTGGCGTCGCGGTGTCTGCGTTACAACGCCCTGACCCACGCGTTCGACATCGACGACCCGCGTGATCAACAGAACCGACGGCCGCTCTTCTCGCGCGAGGAGATCGAGGCGTTGTTCGCCAAGTCGAGGGTCAGGTTCCAGCCCGACGCCTTCCAACTCGTCTGGTCAATCGCGTGCCTGCCCGGGCATGGATGTCTGCGCACGGCGCTGCGGATCGTCCGCCGCGCACGCGACGCCTACGGCAACAAGACGCTCAGCCGCAAGATGCTGCTGGCCGTCCTGCCCATGACGTTTGGCGAGCAGGGGATTCACCTGCGAACGCAGGCTGACAAGCACACCGCCGCGTGCCCGACCAAGGCCGCATAGCGAATCAACGTCAAGGACGACGTTTCATGGGCATACACATTGTCATCATCCGGTTCGAGTGCGAAGACGTACCCGCGTTCGCCACGAACGATCTCGATACCGCGCGACAAAGAGCGGTCAACCTGTCACCCGCCGACATCGAGCGCGCCTGCGAACTGCTGTCGACCGACGCGTCGATCCTGCACTGTCTTTCGGTCGTGAGTTTTGACGAGGCGGGTCGGCCGATCGCGTTCGAGGTGGTCGATCTGCCATCGCAGGTGCGCGATGTTTACGACGCGTATCCCCAGACCATCGACTAGGCGTAACAGGCCATGAGCGAAACACTCTCCAACCTCGCCATTCACCGGAAGTGTCACGACACGCGCAAGGGGACAAGGGCCGCTGCCGGGAGTTCGCGACCCTTGGACCCGGGAGTAGAATCTACGTCAAGGTCGTCGACCGATGGCGCAGTTCGCTTAACGAACAAGCAACGCTTCCCTTGCGAGACTGGTTGTTATCGACTAGGGAATCGCGCCCAATTCAGCCATAACAACCAGACGTCACGTGGGCTTGCGCAAAAAAACGGAGGCCGCTGCGACCCGAGGGCCGGCCGCCTCCGTCTTGGGGGGGTTCTCAATCCTATCACCCCAAGTCATCGCATGGAATCTGGGCAATGTCCGAGGCGACTACCGGGCAAACACCTCACGGCGCCGACCCGGTTCGATCACAAGGCATTCAACAAAAGACGGGCCACGTCGCTAGCTACCCCCCCGAGCAGCGTAGCGACATGGCCCAACGCGTATTGGTATGGAACATCCCGGGCAGCGTCATGCCGCTCAACCGTTGCGAGACCCAGAATCAGTCGTTGTGTCGAGGTCGGGGAGGTCGTTTGCTCGGGTGGGCCCGACTGCTCTACCCCACCCACCCCGGTAAACCCGCATCCCCGACGGAAGGGCTCAGCCGTTGATCGACATCGGCAGGATCTGCGCTTCTTTATTAGTCCCAGAACAGAAAAGGCCGTGCGCCGGGGGCAACGCACAGCCTTACGGATCGGAGAACGGGTGAAGTCCCCCCTGACGGGAACTTTCAGGGACACGCCCCCGACCTCAGTCGTCATGACGGGCCACACGGCCACCGGCTCCCGGGCCCATCGTGGCCTATGCGGCCCGCCACTACCACGTATGCAAACGGCCTTGCGGGCGTGCGCGAAGAGCCAACCTCGGGATCGAGCGGTTCCGCGCGGAGGTCCCGTCATCGAACCATCAATGAAAAAGGAGGCCGCGACCACACGTCTGGTTCGCGGCCTCCACCGGGGGGGGGCAGAAAAGCCCCGGAAGACCCAGAAGACCCAGAAGTCCCAGTAGCCCGGAACCCCCGAAACACCGGAAGCACCCGGACCCCAGAGGGGCTCACTCTGCACCACCCCGATCAGTTGTCATCCCGGAGAATCCCTACCCAGCACCCATATCGGAGATTCCCCTAGTCAAACCTTACCGGTGTGATCAGAAGCAGTCTTTCAACTCAGCAGCCTAGGCGTTTGCGCTGTGGCCGATCATGCAAAAGGCCGGTCCGCCAGTCTCAGAGCCCACCTACCGCCCGCGGTGATTCATCATGCCTTGGAGCCACAAACAAAAACAGGTCGCCATGATCTCCTGCCGTGGCCGCGTTTGCGACGAGCACCGCCGGTTGATCCTCGGCTACGCCGACTTCGGCGGCCGGGCCTTCTTCGACCGTCACGGCAACCGGACGCGTGTCGCGTCGTCGACCTCGGCAAGACTGACCAACCGCGACTTCGAGACGTTCATGTCGATCGTCGAGGACTTCGCCGGCGGCAACCTCGAACGCTTCCCGGCCGGGTATTGGGAGAAGCGCGCCAACGAAGGCACGCGGCGGCGCATGCGCTTTCACGTGCAACGCCTGGCCAACACGCTGGAATTGCACTGCTACAGCGACGCCGACGCGCACCTGCCCGACATCGATCGTCGCCGTGTGCTCGAACCGGACGGCGCGGGTCTGCGCAACTGGGTCCGCAACATGACGAAGGGGCGCACCGATCAGTTGGATGAGTGCGCCGAAGGCGAGCTGTATGCGCTGGCCGAGGGGCTCAAGGCCTACGGGCGCCGTCACGGCGTCTGCTGGCCGGCGGAAGCCTGTACGCGGACCGCTTCCAATACAAAGGGGGCGACGTCATGAGATCGCGAGCGATAACTGCGGTGCCGCGCGCGGGGGTTCAAGTGTCCGAGAACGCCGCGGGGTCGGGCGCCCGGCGCCCACGTCCCTTGTCGGGACCGCGCGATCGAGGGTCCGATACGCCGGCGCGCCGCTTGGCGGTCGGCGCTCACGCGGCGCACGGACACCGGCGGGTCGCGCCGCGCACCGCCGGGCGTTCTCAAGCCGGCGCGCTTTCCGTTCGATACGGGCTACGAACGAACAAGCCGGGAAAACCGCATGACGAACCCATGTGCTTTTCCAACATCACCCGTTTCCCCCGCCTGGTAGCACGCTCCGCCGTGTGGCGCCGGGCAAGTTGCACCGACGGCAACAGCCGACGCGGCTTCCGCCGCGCCGGTGTCTCGCTCGTCGAGCTGCTCGTTGCCGTCTCGCTCAGTTCGGTGCTGTTTGTCGCCATCGGCGGCACGGTCGCGGTCGCGGTGATGAGCCTGCCTCACCCGTCCGACGGCGCTGTGGCGCACCTGGACAGCGCCGTCAGCCTGCAGGACCTCGCCGACGAGCTGCGATTCGCGACCTCGGTGACGGAGTCGTCGGCGACGTTGATTGAGTTCACCGTGCCCGACCGGGACGGCGACGGCAACGACGAGGTGATCCGTTACGAGTGGTCCGGCACGCCGGGCGACCCGTTGATTCGCCAATACAACGGCGGCGCGGCGCACAACCACGTCGAGTCCGTGCAGGGCTTTGCGCTGTCTTACGTGGTCGATTTTGCCGGTGAAGTCCAGAGCGCCGAACAGCTTTTCATCCTTGAGGATCAGACCGGCTTCTCGGCCGGGGGGTTCGCCAACATCGGCGTCGGCGACATGGCGGCCGCGACGTTCATGCCCACGCTCCCGGCCGGCACACTCCGGTGGGAGATCACCAAGGTCGAGTTGTACCTGTGCAAGTCCGGCAACTCCAACGGCGTCAACGCGGTCGAGCTGACCGAGGTCGCGGCGGACGGGTCGCCCGACGAGACGCGCGTGATCCAGAGCGTCCAGGTGCTCGAGTCTGAGCTCCCGGACGACTTTTATCCGGTGGCGATCACGGCGGCGGGCGACCTCGACCCGACGCTGGGCAAGGCCGTTGTCGTGCGTCCCGTCTCGGGCAACGGCACGACGGTCAAGTTGAACTACGGAACCAGCGGATCGGCGAACCCCAACACGGCGGCTTGGGAGCACTTCCAGGGCGCGTGGTCGCCGCTGGCGACGCGGCGCTACTTCCTGAAGGTGTACGGGACGTACACCGCGCCGGGCAACGTGGTCTCGTACGTGGACGTCTCCCTGACGTACGGGCCGGACGCCGCCGAAGACATCGCCCGTCAATCCGTGCCCCTGTTGAACCGCCCCGCGCAGTAGACCCGCCATGCCCAGACGCACGCCCAACCCGAATCGCGGCGGCTTCACCCTGGTCGAAGTCTCGATGTCCGTGTTCACGATCACGGTCCTGTTCCTCGGCGCGATCAGCATGACCGGCCAGGCCAAGGCCACGCGCTACCGGCTCAAGACTCAGGACAACGCCCAGTTCCTTTGCAGCGCCATGCTCACCGAGATCACCACGCTGCCGTACGAAGACCCCGACACCCCGACCGCGTCGCTCGGGCCGGACGCCGGGGAAGTGATCGGCAACCAGCGCAACCTGTTCGACGACGTCGACGACTTCGACGGCTGGGTCGCGTCGCCGCCCAGCGACGTGGACGGGAACGCGATCGCGGGCGCCGCCGGATGGGAGCGGCGGGTGACGGTCGTCTGGCTCGACCCCAGCGACCTGGGCCAGGAGTCGTCCGTCGAGACCGGGATCAAACGGATCACCGTGACCGTGACGCGCGCGGGCCGGTTCAGCACCGAAGTGTCCGCCGTACGCACCAACGCCAGGTAAACCCATGCACCCCGTGTCTGTCCCATGCCGCGCCCGCGCCCGCCGCACCCGGGGGTCGATCTACCTGACCACCCTGGCCACGGCGGCGCTGCTCTCGTCGATCGGGATGGCCGCCCTGGTGACCGCGCGGATCGAGACGCGCCGCCGGTCGCTGTCCGCGCAGACGAACCAGGCCGCCGCGCTGGCCGAGGCGGGGATCGACCTGGCCCTGCATGAGATCGCCGCCGACCCCGACTTCCGGACCAACATCCTCCACGGCCAGTGGCAGCCCGACCTGCCGCTGAAGCCGGGCCTGGTCCGCTGGCAGCTGTTGGACGGCGACTCCGACGCGGCCAGCGACGGCGACCTGGCCGACGACACCACCGAGCCGTTCCGCGTCTTGTCCTGGGGGTTGACCGGCGACGCGGTCCAGAAGCGCGTGGTCGTCGTCGACGTGGACGGGTCGCAGCTGCAGATCAGACCCGGCTCGTGGGCCAAGGCGGTGGACTAGCCGCGGGGGCGCAGGCGAGTTGAACAGAACCCCGCGTTACCGGCGGCGCACCAAGTTGTACGTAATGACCAGTTACCGGATCAGAATCAATGGACCTCACACACCGTTACGGGACACATTCGCGACGCGCACAGTCAGATTGCGCGCGCACCCCGATTCAAAAAACCACGGGAAAGGTGGGATTTTGCGACGGACTTTTGGTCCGTTCCGGAGCGGATTGTGTTTTTTTTTCTTGTAACATTTGTAACAGCAGTAGCTTTTTTTCTTCCTGCCAACGCTGAATACGCGGTGTGACCAGCACCAGAATGATGCCGACGACCAACTCGATCAGAAGGGCGAGAACGAACTCCATGACGGAGTGTAGCTCTGAGATGTGATGGTTTCTACGGACGGCGCACGGACGCGCCGAACCGCAACCGAAAGGACTCAGCCATGCGGAACAACTGACAACACAACGCAGCGCATCAGCGACCACCCCCAGGAGCGGTAACTCCCGGGGGTGGTCTGACCGTCACCATCCTTGCAAGGACAAGGACAGCGTTGGCTATGCCCAATGTCGATCCGATCCAACGCGCACTTAACCGGGCCGCGATCGCGGCGTGCGCTGTCCTTCTGCAACGGGGGTGCCCAATGAAACGACCGACCGAGGCGCAGACGCGCCGACAACTGAACGACACGATTACCGGCCGACGACGCTGGACACTGATCGAAGGCGACTGCCTGGACTGGGGCCGTGCGGTCCCCGACAGTTCCGTGGACGCGGTGATCACCGACCCGCCGTACGGCGTCTCCTACTGCGGCAAGGAAAACAAGCGACCGCCGATCGCCAACGACAAACACCCGTTCGTCTGGTGGCTGTACGACGCGTACCGCGCGACCCGCCCAGGCGGCGCGCTGCTGTGCTTCTGTCCGTGGCGTCTGCAGCAGACTTTCCACGCGGCGATCGAGGCCGCCGGCTACAAGGTGCGCTCGCAGGTGATCTGGGACCGCGCCTCATTCGGCATGGGCGACACGTCGTCGATGTTCGCGCCCGCGCACGACGTCGTCTGGTTCGCCACCAAGGGCCGCTTCAAGTTCCCCGGCAAACGGCCCAAGTCGATCATCCAGGCCGCGAACGTGCCCGCAACCAAGCGCGTCCACTCGACGCAGAAACCGCTGCCGCTCATGACCGAACTGGTCGAGGCGGTGACCCCCGGAAACGGGGTTGTCTTCGATCCGTGCGCGGGCAGTGGGAGCACGGGCGACGCGGCGGTCCGCGTGGGGCGGCGTTTCATCGGGATCGAACTGGACGCGCACAACGCGGCGACGGCGAGGCAGCGGATGCACATCGCGGCGAAAAAGAGGGGGCGTCAATGATCAGCACGAAGCAATCACGACGGGTCGATGCGGTTGCGGAACTCGCGCCACCAATCCTGTACGGCATCCGGCATCATGCCCAACAGGACTTTCCCCGCCGTGCTTGTGAAGACGCGGTACATGCACTCGGCCGTCAGCAAGACTGTGCGAAAGCCGAAGCAGGCATTCAACCAAAGCCTCACCGCGCGGCCGCGGTATCGCAGGGAGACGTAGTAGTCCTTCTTCAATTGTCCGATGGCTGGGATATAGAGTTGAACCTGAACCTTCGAAGTAAAGAGGAATCTAAGCAGATCCCAGCACTCCGGCCAAACCAGCAATCGAACCGACTGCTGTTCGATTTCGGCCGATCTTTGAACCGCCTCGGCCCTATCTGCTCGTTCATGGGCTGTCAACTTGGCGTCGATCGTCAAGCCACTCACAAGAAAGATGACACCAATTCCCGTCGCGGCGTTCAACCACAGGCTCGTAAGTGCTGCAGGAGCGAAGCCGGCCGTCGCAATGATCGTCAACGACACAAGGGTGACAACCACCACGTGGACCCAATTCAGAATCAAGAGTCGTTTCACAGCCAGGTCCCCTCAGTTGGCGACGGGCGAGTTTGCCACTTCCGTGGTGTAGAATTCCAACGTCTTAATCCGGGCCGTGCTTCCCTTGGCCAGAATCTTGTAGTGCCGCTCCCGAACGGGGTAGCCGTCGACGGTCGCATTGACCAGCCAGCCTTTGACAAACCGCGCGTCCTCGAGACGCGACATGAGTTGGTAGAAGGCGGCGGTGGATTTCTTCACGCCGTGCTCAGCCAAGCGGTCCCTGATCTCGGCGCCGGACCGCGTCGAGGCGTGCAGCGCGTCGAGGACCAGGAACTGCAGGTGAGTGAGCGGTGGAAGAGGCATAAAAGGTCTCCTTGTGCAAGGTCGCCTTATATAGGTTATCCGGCCCCCGGCCGGAGGTCAAGGCGGACGGAGCTAATTTGCCCGTGAATCGACCGGAAGACCAGACCGCGTTCGAAGATCGCAAGGCCGAGTTGCGCGGGCTGCTGATGCGCCTCCGTCGGGGCCAGAGGCACGACAAACCCCGGCCGATCTCGGCGTACCGGCTCGCGCTGGCGTTGGGCGTCCGACCAGGTGGAAACAAGGACAGCCGCAAGCGCGGCATCCGCAAGATCATCAAGATGCTCCGCGACGCGGGCGACCCGATCGCCCACAGCTTCGCGGGCTACTGGTGGGCCGAGACGGTCGGCGACCACCAGGCTTACCGGCGGCAGCGGCGCCGCGACGCGATGCGTCACCTGGCCGCCGAGTCGGCCGACAAGCGGTCGGCGGCGGCCGCCCAGGCCGCCGGTCAGATGGGCCTGTTCGGCGACGACGGGCCGACGTTGGAGACCCAATCGACGGGCGTTCAAACGGCCGTCGAATGCGGATAGCTGGCCAGCGGCCAGCGACAACCGAACCGCCGAAAAGGCCGCCCCCGACCGGCCGTTTTTTCGTCCGCGCACTGGTCGGTTGTTGACAGCGCGCGGCTCGCGCGCGGCGCGCGGATCGAGGTCGCGCGCGATCGGCGATTGCGTCGTGTGGCCCGCGACGCGATCCCACTTCGCTCGGCGCATCGCCGCCGTTTTCGCGGTTGAAATCCTGCATCGCTTCTGCGCCGTTCTCGGAGCCCAAGCCTTTGTAGTTCCGTGAGTTCCCGCGCTTTCCCAGGAAATCCCGTATCGCTTGCGCTTTTACAACACCGGTTCCCCCTCCCTGCGGGGCTCAATAACAGGCGTATCACATTGATATCACAATATTTATGCCCAATTCGCACCGATGTCACCCCGACAGCCTCACCCCCGCTGACAGCCCGGAATCGCGGGGGCCTGACAGACCCGTGGCGGGCCCGACACGGTTGACGTGTCAGGGCAGACCGGGCGTGCAAGGACGAGAGGCGGGAAAAAGCGCGCTGCATACACAGGGGCGAAAAGCGCGGGTTGTGCGCACAAAGATCGTTCAAAAACGGGTGGCCCACTTTGGCTCTGCAAACTGTGTTGGAAGGTCGGTAGGCGACAAAACGTGGTTCGGGCCACATTGCCCGTCAGACTGATAGAGCACCACGCTTATTGGGTTCGGTCATGTACCATGCCCAAAATAACCTTCTCCTGATGATCGGAACCGCATGGAACACCAAGTACGCGACATTGCCGTGCTCTGTCTGCTTGCGACCGCGTTCGTCATCGGGTGTGATGAAACATCATCAAAACCCTCGACTGCGGGCAAGCCGGGTGGGTCTTCACCGGCTAAAGCAAAGCAAGGCCAAGTCGCACCAAGCGAAAGACAGAATGACGCCAAGGCCAAGAGTCAACAAACGGATGTCCAGCAATTAGTTCCCATCGATCAATTGATCAAGTTGCTTAATGATCCCAACAACACCGAGTTGCTGTCGGTAGGGGATCAGCTCGGAAAACACCCGCCGTCTGCCTTGCCAAAACTGTACGAATTGCGCGACCGAGAAGACTTGAGTTGGGTTGCCGATGTTGCGATCAGAAAGGCGATCGAACGCATTGAACACCCCGAGTGGGAGGACAAGTTGCCCCCGCACTTGCAGAAGCGGCTGGATTGGTACAACCGAACAACGGTCGGCGCTTACGAGCGAGTCGGTCGAAAGGATAAGAAGTGGGACAGGGTCGCGAAAGAGGGTTTAGGGATCACGGCGAAGCGGTGGTCGGGTGGGAGAGTCGAGCGGCTGATCAATCACGAACGTCGGTGGACGCTCTGGAAGGCCGTCGACTCCGGTTGCGACGACCCGTTAGTTCTGTGGTGTTACAAGCTGTCCGAGGGCCTAAAGAACGCGGGCAGCGATAGGCAGCACCGAGATTGGCTGACGCGTGCGGGGCGCGGCATGATGAAGATAGAGTATCCGCCGATTCGGCGGATTCAGGTGCTTTCTCAGTTCGCCATTGAATTGGTTAGGCCGGCTGACAGACAGCACGTGGTCACGGACGCAGACCGATCGGAAGCTGCGGCGGCGTATGAAAAGATTGTCGAGTTACTTCCCTTGGCATTGGCTGACCCGGAATTGCCTCGCGACAACGCACTCCAATACATTCGACGCTCGTTGTTTGCGGGCAAGTACCTAACGAGCCGAGCCAATGCCTTCGAGAGGATTCGGCCCATTGTTGCCGAGGCTTACAAGGGGACGAACTTCCCACTCATACTTGATGGGGCACACTCGATCGATCTTGGATGGGACGCGCGGGGTGTCGGCACAGCTGACACAGTGACTGATGACGGCTGGCGACTATTGCGAGAGCACGCGTTGGCTGCAAAAGAATTGCTGCTAAAAGCACAGGACATGGATGACTCAGATGTCCTTGTTTGCCGCCTATTGATGACTGTCGGTATGGCCCTCGGCCGAGACCACCTATCGATGATCCAAGATCAGTTCCGACGAGCAATCAGGATCGACCCTGATTCTGAAATGATCTATGACACTTATATGTTCACCATTGAGCCGAAGTGGTATGGCGACCCTGAGCAGTACCTGCGGTTCGGGCGCTTGTGCCTTCTAACGGGCAATTGGGAAGCGGGTCTGCCGCTGTACCTGCTCAAGGCTCATCACACGCTTGGAACGGAGTATTACCCGCCTCGTCCGCGCGCACCGGCACTACGTTATCTTGCGTCAAACGGCGTGTGGGATAGCTATGAAGCGGTTTGCGACGAGTGGTTGAAGCGTTACCCCAAGGACCATTGGGTATCACAGCGATACGCGCGTGCGGCCTGCGCCACGGGACGATGGAAGCTCGCCAATCGAATACTCACCCAGTGGAACGAAAGTGACTACTACAACTGGAGTACTCGGGACGAGTGGGACTCACTGACAGCGAAGGCCAAAGAATTGGGAAGCAATTAGCGGCTCTCATCAGTCAAATCCAAAGCCCAGGCCAATGACCTGACCAACGTGATTTGGACGAAGCCCGTACATTCAGAGCCACGCACAAGCAATCCCAAATCGTCACGACACGATGAGCCAACACACCACCTGGAACGACCAAACCCGCGACGACCTGCACCAGACACTTCGGACGCTCGTTCGGGGTGAGGTTCGGCTGGCACACTCGGATCACGATGACATCATCCAGACTTGTCGTGAGGTCTACATTGACGATGACTGTCCGGAAAACGAGCGGGAGGGTTTTGTTCGATTCGTGACGGACGAACTGAAGACGGCTGTCGACACACACGCCGCCGAGCAGGCCACGTGGCCGAGCGAGACCGACTGTGATCGGCTTGACCGCGTGGAAGCGGCCTTGCGGGATCGCGGCATTCTTCTGTGGCAGGTCTCGCCTTGTTGCGACACCTGTACGGGCAGTGAACTCCCGGATCGGATCGACGAGATCGACCGGCGACATCCCGGTTTTCGGGATCGCGTCCGCGGCTATGCCTTCTTCATCGATCAGGGCATGGCTGACCGCCTCGCGGACGATACGGACATCGACGTCTATCTTGCCTACGGGTGGTATGCACCCGACGAATCAAGCGTTGCTCCAGAGGTCTATGAAAAGAACGCTCTGGACATCGCCAACGAAGTTTGCCATTGCCTCCGTGAACAAGGCTTCGATCCGGACTGGGACGGCACGCTGGACAGAAAGATCGCGGTCTATCTCAATTGGCAACGACGGACGATGTTGGAGTAGCGGGCAGGCCGGTGACATTCGTCAGTAAAATGATGTAGCCTGCTAATGGCCGGCGAGTTCGACCTCGCGGGACTTGCGCCTGAATCGTTGTACCCAATCCTGAGCGACGACCGTTGAGCAAGAACCCATTGCGCAAATTGCCGTTGTTGAGGAATCGGTGGGCACGTGAAGTTGGTGCGAATGCCGTCCCCCGGCCCATTTGCAGATGTCTTGAACCTCAATACGAAGATTCGCAGTGGTCCGAACTCCATATCCATGCCGAAGAACAAGACACGGCGTCCTCTGGTTGGCAGCGATTGAATGAACTGATTGACGACGCGGCTCGTGACGGTCGTGAAGAGTTCTCTCCCGGACGGGAGATGACGCCGGACCAGTGGACGCAGATTACGACTCTGCCACCGAGCATTTCAAAACTGACATCCGTGAAGCACTTGATTCTCTACGGCAGTAGTCTTGTTCGCATTCCCCCTGAAATCGGCGAAATGGCGTCACTTGAGAGCTTCACGCCGTACACGTCGTACCGCCTTCACTGGTTTCCTTACGAGATTCGACGCTGCAAGAACCTACGTCAAAGCACGGTCAGTACGCGAGCACTGTACGGCAATTTCAAGTATCGACCGCCGTTCCCGCGCTTGCCCCAGATTGATTCAGCCTGGGTGCCAAGTCGTTGCAGCTTGTGTGACGCTTCTTTGGCGGGTGTGATACCGATACAGCGATGGACTTCACTTGCCGTGGGTACTGATGTGGTACCGCTGCTCGTTCACGCGTGCTCCGATCAATGTATTTCCAATCTTCCCGTTCCCCCTCAGGATTACGTTCAACATCCTCATGTCGGCGGTCTTGAATTGGCGCAACCGGACACGGAATGGTAACTCCCGGTTTGGTAGCGGGTAGGCCGTTGCTAGGCTTCGTCCGAAAAGTAGGGTGCGCTTCAGCGCACCACGATGAATGGACGGTTTCCCCGCATACGTGGTGCGCTAAAGCACACCCTACGGGTGGGCCGGTGACTTTTCGGACGAAGCCTAATCCGGCCGCGAGCGGGGCGGGTGCATCGGCGTGCTTTCGCCGAACCGCCAGCCGTTGGGGGTTTTGATCAGGTCATCCAGTTTCAGGTCGACACGCTGGTCGCCGATGCGCATCTCGATCATCAGGCTGTCGGCGATCTCGATCGTCCCGTCCTTTCTAGTCTTTGACTTGATTTTGGTGATCCGGGCCTGCGACCAGTCGTGTGCCTTGGCGATCTCATGAAATCGTTCGACGAACTGGGGTCGGTAGGTGCTTTCGTTTTCGACCAACAAGGACAACTCGGCGGCGACGTCTTTGATTTGCTTGTTTGTGATCTGGTCGAGCCGTGACGCTTTGGCGTCGTCCTGGGTCGGGTACAGGTTCAGATAGTCCTCCACGTCGTTGGCTTTGAGCGCCTCGACCACCGCCACCGCCAGCGGGGCGAGCGGGTCGTCCAGGTCGCCTGACGCGCTGTTTGTCGGGTCGTCGTCGCCGCAGCTGAACAAGGTGGCTGCGGCGATGGTGATGATGATGAGCAGCGGTCGTTCAGAGATATGCTTGCCGCCCATACTGCGCGCTCCGTTTGTGTCTGTCGATCGTGTGTCCATCGCCGGCCGACGGCTGACCCGAAATCATGTTGACGGTGGCCGGGGCCATTCTACCGTCGGCCGAGTGGCATCACACGGCCAAGGCAAAGCCGCCGGCGGTACGATGCCGAGCGGGCGCGATCGTCCGAACACACAACGACACCCCGCACGACGCTCTCGTCCGCCTTCGGCTGACGACCGCATCGTGGCACCCGTGCTTGACCGAAGACACCGGTGAATGCAGGAGCTGGCGTTCGTGGCACGACGCACTTTTTTCGGCAAACCGATACCGCGTAACATCAAGCGTCCTCCCGAATGACGTGACGATGTCTCACGCGACCCATGTCGGCCGAAAGGCGTTTACGCTGGTTGAGTTGCTGGTGGTCATTTCGATCATCACGCTGTTGATCGCGCTGCTGATCCCGGCGTTGGGTCGTGCGCGGTTCAATACACGCGTGTCGATTTGCGCGTCGAACTGGCGGCAGTGGGCGGTCGGCGCGGCGAACTACGCGGGCGACAACAACGGCCAATTCCCGCGGTACGACATTCAGCGCAGCATCGGGCTGAACGTCTGGGGCGTCGGCAACGGGCTGCTGCCGACGATGCATGAGTACGGCGTCGGGCCGGACATGTGGTATTGCCCGGTCATGGGGCAAGACGACCTGCCCTGGTGGATGCAGCCTTACCGGCTGGACGACGACCTGCTGGCGAGCAAGGACGTGCCGGCCATCATTGCGCACGGGCAAAGCTTTTGGCCGGAGTTCACCATGACGCAGGTCATGTGGTGGGTCCCGCGCCGCGCGACCAACGGTTGGCTGCCGCATGACAATTCGTTCGACCCGGCTGAGGGTGCTTCAGACTGGCCCGCGCAGTTGAGCCAACCGAACGTCAACGAACGCCCGCTCATCTCCGACCTGCTGGGCATCCACCCGGCCGAGGGCCCGCTCGACCTGGTCGACCTGGCGACGGGCGGCCACCGCTACGGCAACGGCCCGCCGGAAAGCGTCAACGCCGCGTTCGCTGACGGGCATGTCGAGCTGCGTACCGAGAGCGAGTTCGAGTCGCGGTTGACGCAGCATTACGGCAATGTCTATTGAATCATTTCGGTTAGGTCATGGACCGGCGCACATGTCCGGATAGGCCCTCATCTTTACCCACATCCTGGCAAGTACGTCCGACGGCGCAGCCGTGGTCTGTCGAGGCCTGAAAGGCCGACCAGAAGAGAGCCCAGGGCGCAGCCCTGGGACCTGTTCGTACCCACGCGCATGAGCCCTGTAAGGGCGGCACGATTGTGAGTGCCTGGTGCCGCCCTTTCAGGGCTTACCTTATCAATCACAATACCGGACCCAGGGCTGCGCCCCGGGCTTTCATGGGGTCGGCCCTTTGGGCCTGAATCGCATGAGCACGATGTGGGTAAAGATGAGGACAGGCCCAGACCTACGCATTTCCGATTGCGGGACGTGGCGTTGTCATGTAACAATCTGACGTTAGATAAAGAGGCCTGGTGAACTGAAGATCACAAGGAGCACCTCATGACGTCACAAGCGACAGTGGTGGACCTGACTGGCGGTGTTCGGCTGCGGCGGTTTGGAGGTGTCGCACTGCTCTTGCTACTTCTTGGCCAACTGTTGGCCGGGGACGCCCGCGGGGCGGAGCGCGCGGCTGATCCTTACGACGTGCTTTATGACGTGATCATGACGCGGCATGGGCAGGACGGGAAGGCGTATGGCGCGGACGAGAGTATGCCGTCGATCCTCAGCAGTTCAGCCTTCCCGTTCGACGACAAGACGTACAAGAAGCTCGACGCGGCGCTGGATGCGTTTGCGGCGATGCCGCAGGAGAAGATCGAGGCGTACAGCGATATCAAACGGGCGTTGTTGCAGCGCCACCTGTGGCATGTCTTCGATGTGACCGTTCCGTATCGTTGGCGGATACGCGATCAGTTCAGCGGCGAGTATCGACAGGGCGTCTGGAAAGGGAAGCATCCGGGTCGCCGTGACGCCGTTCGGCCGAAGCTCGCGTCGCTGATCCAGCGGCTTGCGCTGACAAAGGCGCAGATCCTGGCGCTGCCGGACACGGCGGCAGCCACGGTGGATTCGGGAGGTTTTGCCCTGCGGCACGACCCGGTGAACCCGTTCATGCCGTTCCTCCCGCCGCAGGTCATTGCGAAGGACACCTCGTGGGTCAGCATCGACTTTGATGACGAGCCGCCGGCACCGGATCACTCAGAGAAGGTCCGGTTCCGTTCGGCGTTCTTGACGCTCGTGCGTCTTCCCGGCGGTCGCGGGCCGACCGTCGAATACCTGGAGGGGAAGACGACGAAGCGGGGTAACGTCGGGCAGTTCCCCGTTGGGACGCAGTTCGCCTTCTTCGAGCAGGCGCTCCTGATCAGCGACGAGGGCGAGTTGGTCCTCAGCCCGTTGACCATCAGCATCAGCATGCGCGCGTACCTGGACGTGGAGCGGAAGCCGTCGAAACGAAACCCCAAACCGACGCAATCCGTGGCTGAGTTCGTGGCGCAGCCGCGGCAACTCATGCGCGGCCACGCGGTCATGAAAGCGCTGAGTGAGATCGACGTCCGCTTCGAGGCCGGCGATGTGGACAGCATGATCAACATCGTCGAGCCTTTTGAGAAATACGACACGCAATTGCCAAGCCGCCGACGCAACGACATTCTGCGCATCCCACGCCTGCACCTCTGCATGAGGTGCCACGGTTTTCGCGGTGTTGACGGGGTCGGTGCCGGGGCTGGTCTGTTCGGCGTGAAGGTACGCAGCACGGACCAGGTCATTAAGAGGACGTTGGAGCACAAGCGAGACGACGACTCATGGAAAGCATTAAAAAGACTCTGGAGTGCGCCCGAAGAGGTGAATGATGTCGCCGGATCGGCGTGCGCGAGTGATCGTCCGACCATGCCAGCACACCCCGCACGACGCTCTCGTCGGCCTTCGGCCAATGACCGCGTCGTGGCACCGTCAGCGCGTAGGTCCGGGCCTGCCCGGACATGCCGGTCCGATTTGGGTGCATGGTTGTCCGGGCAGGCCCGGACCTACGTGCTTGCCAGATGCCAGCGACTCATCTGAGGTTCGCGTGCAACCGACCGAGGCTTCGTCCGAAAAGTAGGGTGCGCTTTAGCGCACCACGATGAACGGACGGTTTCCCCGCAGCCTTGGTGCGCTAAAGCGCACCCTACGGGTGGACTGTTAGGACTTCGGACAAAGCCTAGCGATTCGTGTGTCGTCACAAGGTTGAAGCGCGGCGGCGGGCAGTGCGCGCTGAGCATCTCCACTCGCACCACACGCCGCTCATCTCAAACAACTCATGATTCCAATATCAAGAGAAGTTGATGAAATAGATCTGATCTCTGGTCCCGTTGGCTTGTGGGTCGGCGTCCGACGTGTCGCGGCCGACCGATTGGGCAAGCTGCTCGACCGCCTCGTCAGCCTCGAAAAGCGACGCTGAATCAAAGTTCTCAGCGGTGATGATCCGTCCGTCGACAATGACGTCGTCGGCCACGGTCGTCGGATCGCCTGGACTGTGGTCGCTCCGGTGGTACGGCGTCGTTTGAGGCGTGAGTTCCACGGTCATGTACTGTGCCTCTTTGCTGGATCCGCTCTGCGTTGATGCTTCGACGACGATGGCGATCGGAGCGTCGTGGCGTTCCGCCAATTCGCCGGCCACGTCGCCCGTGCCGATCCCGTCGGCGCTCATGAGCATGCGACCTTCCAGGGCGTCGAAGAAACGGGTCTGGCTGGCGAGGTCGTGTCGTTTGCGTCGCATCGGGCGTCCTTTCGGATGGGTAGGAAGTGGGTTGACATCCCGCCTTGATGCACACCCTGTGCCAAGCAACACGACCCGCCCTGAACGCCCGGAATCGCCGTTGCGTCACGAGAATCTGGGGAATAATGCCCAACCGCGTGGGCAACGGCACGCGACGTCTTGAGGTTGGCGAGCCAGGTGGTCAAACCGACAAGCGGTGTTCGAAATCCACGTATTCAACCCAACGCCTTGAATGCAAGCCATGCGTGAATCGACGAACGGTCGCGAACCCGTGCCCATGATTCGTGTGATCACGATCACGGCGTCGATCTATGCGACCTTCAACGTTGTTCTGATGTACGCGTATGCAGTGAACCTGTTAGGACCGATGCCGTTTGCGTTGAACTTCCTGCTGATCGCGGTCAGCGTGGTGGGTGTCTTTGCGAGCGGCGTGCTGCTTGCAGCCGGCGGGCGTCAGACGCTTTGTTCACCCGCCGCGTGGTACATGCTCTGCCTGTTCGGCCTGTTGTGCTGCTTCAATGTGCGGTGCCTGTTCTCCGCCGCGGCCGCGTATTGAACCCGTTCAGTTACGCCGGGCGGCGTTGTTGACAGGATGCCCGGCTGATCTGTCATAATCATGGGATGTTCAATAACACCACAACCGTCATGGCCCGGGATTGTCTTGCCATCTCGATCGTTCTGCTGACGACTTTGCCGGCGTCCGCGATCTTTTACGGCGACGACGATTACGTCGAGGTCGATCAGATTGACAAGAACGACTCGGATATCGACTGGGCAGAGAGAGCGCGGTCGGTGGCGATTGTGCTTGACAACGTCGGGCCGAACGGGCTGGACCTATCGAACGCGCGGGCGATGCGGGCGCGGTATCGGAACCCGCCGCTGGAAGCGGGGTACAAGTATGGGCCGCAGCCGCGGGTCGCGCAGTTAACGGCGTTTCTGGTCGGGCCGGACCTGATCATGACAGCCGGGCACGCGGGGGCTCGGCGGTTGGGGCGGGCCGCGTTCGTGTTCAATTACACCTGGGATTCAAAGAACAAGCGGCTGCGCCAATCCAAGTACGGACCGACCGAGGTCTATCGCTGCAAGAAGGTCCTGCTGCACCGCAACGATAAGCTAGGCGACTACGCGATCTGTCAACTCGACAAACCGGTGAAAGGTCGGACGCCGTTGACGATCGAAGCTCTGCAAGACACGGCGGCGATCGACAAGCAGCCGGCGAAGATGATCAGCGCGCCCGACGGCACACCCCTGAAACTGACCAACGCCGGGCAGACGCTCGGCAGTCGGCCGACAGATAGGTCGCCGAATCTGAACCTCAAGCACTTCTTCTTCCACACGCTGGACAACTCCGGCGGCAGCTCGGGCGCCCCGATCTTCAGCGCGAAGACCGGCCGAGTCATCGGCATCCAGAGCGGCGGCGATGACAACTTCACGCGCAAGGAAGGCGTCGTCTACGCGACGCGCGGCGACTTCGAAAAGTCCAACCTCGGCCGACCGCTCAAGGGCGAATGGGGCAGCCTGATTCCGGCCAGGGCGGTTGAGATCGTTGAAAGCAGGTGATCGCTTGTCAGGGCAGAGCTTGGCTTCGTGTCGCGCGAGTCGGCCCAGCCGGTTGACCTGTCGCGTTTGGGCGGGTCGCAAAGGGTGAATTCAGCCCTTTGAAAAGGCGTTCACCGAAAGGCCCGCTAGAGGTCCATCACTTGCACGAGCCGCTGCTTCCACTCCGCGGCCGTTCCGGCGACATCGGGGTACTCGCGCTGAAAGTCCTCCCATTCGATGAACTCACGCAAGAGATTGTTTCGGAGGTTTTGCAAGAGCAATTCTTCTTGTGCAACCAGAAACGTCATTCTTAACAACTCGGCTGACAAGGAGACATCTTCTGCCAGCAGTACGGCGTCGTACAGGTCTTTCCCCTGGGGATAGGCGTCGCCGGCAAGCCAGAGGATCTTCCACGCAAGCGACTGCGCTTTGCTGGCCGCTAACAGCTCAATCGGTTCGCGACCTGCAATCGAGATTGCCGTTGTTTCGGGCGCACTTGGCACCTGCTCTCGAAACACAAAGTCCATCTGCACGGTCCCGTCGAACCGAGCGTCAACACACGTCCATGGAATGATCAAGCGTTTACCGGGTGCCTTTTCGTAGGTCCAGATGTCGTCCGTCACAAAGTGCTCGTCCGGAATCGACACCTCGTCACAAGGCTTCGTATCGCGAATCAACGCGGAAATCCCGGCGATCAGTTGTCGGCCTTCGTCTGACTCCATCGGCCATTGCGGCGGGGTGACCACCCAATCAAGGTCCCCCGGTCGGCGGGCGTTCAGCGGATACCACGAGGCCAACACAACACTACCCCGAAGGATCAGATTGCCGGCATACGGCGACTTGGCAATGACCCGGAGAATGTGGTCCATGACGACGGCGCGTAACTCGTACCACCGCTGAGCATCTTCCGGGGCTACAAACTGTGGTTCACCGGCACGGTGCGCGGTGTAGGGAATAAGCGCTGGATCAAACACGATCGGACGTTCAAGTTGTTCATTGGCCAATTCAGCGGTCAAGACTCGGGGTGTCGAACCGGTTTCTATATAAGTTTCAGACGACTCGCCCCGCGAGTCACCGAGCCCACCAATCGTTTCACCAAGGGCCACGCCACGCGGCTCAATAGGCGGCCGTGCGGGTGAACTGCTGAATAAGCGACGCATCAACTTGAACATGGCTGACCTGCTTCCCTAAATCCAACCCGCATCCAATGCGTAGTTGGAGTCCCAGACAACGTACTCAGACTCCACCTCCAGAATCTCCCAGCCGGCGTCCTGCAAGTCATTCGCCAACCGACGGCATGCCTGCATCGACTTCTCGCCATCCGTATGATGGGCGCGCTGTGTAACAAATCGCTCGGTGTAACCGTCATCACGCTTCCGGCGGGCGTTTCTCGATAAACGTGCGCCGTGCACCTCGACCAACCGTCCCAATGCATCCAAGTCACCGTCTGGTCCCAACAGTAATTTGATGTGGTGTTCGAAATACTGACCCGGCTTAAACTCGATCTCCTGGTTGCTTTGCAGTCGGCCCGTCGAATCGACCGCCAATTCGATCTTCAATCGCACGACCACAGCGCCCAGGGCACGGATTTGATTTGACGTTGATTCCGCAAGTCGTATCGCCTCTTCTAACGGCCCCAGGCCCCAGTATGTCACCATGGGTTGTGACGGTGTCGACCCCTGATCTAGCACAATGTGAGTCCACTTGAACCCCCGCCGACGCACCCAATCGTGGAGCGACCGCGATGTTCTGCCGTCGCAGTCGGCAACGGTAATGTGCGTCTCAAAGTGCTGTATCGTTGTCACCACGGAATCTGCACCGCCGAATGAATCAAGCCCACATCACAATTGTCGATTCTACCCGGTTGCGTCATGTCCAAGTCGCCGGAATCTCCATAAACAGGCACGACCAGCCGATCATGTCAACGCGATACAATGTCCCCATGACACGACCGACCCGCCTGCTCGTTGTCGCGGCCTGCCTGGCATCTTGCGCATTGCCCGCATCGGCCGCCCAGCGAAAGCTGACGACCGACCACTGGTCGTTTCAGCCTGTGGTTCGACCCGTGCCGCCGACGGTACGCGATACGGCGTGGGTGCGCAACCCGATCGACGCGTTCATCCTGGCGAAGTTGGAAGCCAAGGGGTTGAAGCCGTCTCCGCGCGCAGACCGCGTAACGCTTGCGCGGCGGATGAGTCTAGTCATGCACGGGCTGCCCGCTTCGCCGCAGGCGATCGCGGCGTTCAAGAACGATAAGCGCCCCGACGCGTACGCGCGGCTCGTCGAACGCACGCTCGCCTCGCCGCATTACGGCGAACGCTTTGCACGGCATTGGCTTGACCTGGCCCGCTACGCCGACACCAACGGCTTCGAGACGAACACACCCCGCCCCAACGCCTGGCGGTACCGCGACTGGGTCATCGCCGCATTCAACAACGACCTGCCTTACGACCGGTTCGTCATCGCGCAACTCGCGGGCGACTCGGTCGGGCACGACGCGGCGACCGGCTTCATCGTGGCTGGGCCTTATGACCAAGTGAAAAGCCCGGACATCAACCTCACGCTCATGCAACGCGAGGACGAGTTGGCTGACATGGTCAACGCGGCGAGTACCGCATTCCTCGGTTTGACCGTCGCGTGCGCCCGTTGCCACGACCACAAGTTCGACCCAATCCCGCAAGAAGACTATTACGCGTTCAAGGCCGTTTTCACGGGCGTCCGCCACGGCGACCGCGCGATCCCGCTCGATAGTTCGGACGAAACCAAAGCGAAGGTCGCGTCGCTGCGGCAACAGCTTAAGACGGTCAACACCGAATTGGCCAAGGTCGAACCCGCGCCATTGCCGCCCGTGGTCGGCAGAACGATTGTGATCGACGACGAAGACGTAACCAGCGACGCGAAGACGCCGGGCGTGTCGCTGCTGGCGACGAAGCGCGGGCACGGCGTGAACCCCGGCGGCGTCGAGAAAGGCTTCCGCGACGACCCGGGCGACCACCAGCGGCTGCCCAACGTAAGCCGCGGTCGCTACACGTGGTGGGAGGGCGTGACGAACAAACCCGTGTTCGCGTACCACCCGCGGGCCGAGGGTCGTTTCCGGCTTTGGCTGAGTTGGGGCTGCGGCTGGCACACGCATTCAACCGACGTGCGGTACGTCCTCGACACCGACGGCAACCCGACCACGACCGACGACCAACGCCTGCTCGCGACGATCAACCAGCAGCGCATGGCCGACGGCGAGCACCGGCTCGTCAGCAAGCCTCTATGGAGCGGCTTCCGCGACGGCGGCGAGGTCGCACTGCAAGCGTCGTCGTCTATCCTAGTGATAGCCGGCAAAGAGCCGCGCCCCGTTTCGGCCGACATGATCGTCCTGCAGGAAGTCGAAGAAGGCGCGACCCCGCCGGCCGTCGCCCTGCCGCGCTTGCGGTCCGCCGTTGACGCGGCCTTCAACGAAGAACGTTTCCCAGCCGTCAAGGCCCGTTTCATCCGCTTCACCACGCACGCGACGAACAACGGCAGCGAGCCGTGCATCGACGAGCTCGAACTGTTCACACCGGGCCCCCCCGGCTCCGAGCCGCGCAACGTCGCGCGGCAACCCGGCGTGAAACTCACGTCGTCCGGCGACTACCAGGGCAACCCGAAGCATAAGCTCGAACACATTAACGACGGGCAGTACGGCAACGACCGAAGCTGGATCTCCAACACCGGCGGCAAAGGATGGGTGCAACTCGAATTGCCCAAGGCTGAGACGATCGGCCGAATCGCATGGGCCCGCGATCGGCAGAAGCGTTACAACGACCGCCTACCGACGACGTACAGCATCGAAGTCGCAAATGAACCCGGACAGTGGCGGGTCGTGGCGACGGGCGGCGACCGGTTGCCGTTCGGCAAGTCGTTGCGCGACGTACCGGCCTACCGATTCGCCAGCCTGTCGGCCGACGAGGCGAAGGCGATGCGGTCGCTGCTGGCCAAGCGAAAAGACCTGCAAGCGCAGGTCGCGGAGCTGACGAAACCGATCACGGCGTACGCCGGCACGTTCAGCAAACCGGAAACCACCCACGTCCTGTATCGCGGCGACCCGATGGCCAAGCGCGATCCCGTCGCGCCGGACGCGCTGACCGTCACCGGCTCGCTCGGCCTGAAGCTCGACGAGCCGGAACGACAACGCCGGCACGCCTTCGCGAAGTGGGTCGCCCAGAAGGACAACCCGCTCACCGCGCGCGTGATGGTCAACCGCATCTGGGCGTGGCATTTCGGGCAGGGCATCGTCAACACACCCAGCGACTTCGGCGACATGGGCGCCAAGCCGACGCACGCGCAACTGCTCGACTGGCTCGCAAGCGAGTTCGTCCGCAGCGGCTGGTCCGTTAAACATATTCAACGGCTTATCCTGACTTCCGCGACCTGGCAACAATCGAGCGCTCCACGTAATACGGCGATTAAGGTCGACGCGGGCAGCACGCTGCTCTGGCGGTTCCCGCCGCGCCGCGTTGACGCGGAGACGTTGCGCGATTCCGTCCTCGCCACGACCGGCGTGCTCGACACGCGCATGGGTGGGCCGGGCTTTGACACGTTCAAGCCGAACACGAACTACGTGCGCAACTACATCCCCAAAGAAACGTTCGGCCCCGCTGAGTGGCGGCGGATGGTTTATATGTACCGCGTGAGGATGGAGACCGACGCAACGTTTGGCGTCTTCGACTGCCCCGACGCCGGTCAGGCCGCGGCCGAACGTGCCGTCTCGACCACGGCGTTGCAGGCGATGAGCCTGCTCAACTCGCCGTTCATGATGCAACAGGCCGACCTGTACGCGAATCGAATCAAAAAGGAAGCCGGCGACGACCTGAGTCAACAGGTCGATCGTGCGTTTGAGTTGTCGTTCGGGCGACAGCCGAGCGCGCAACAGCGGGCCGGCGCGATGGCGCTTGCACATGAACACGGCCTCGCATCGCTCTGTCGGGCGCTGCTAAACGCCAATGAGTTCCTGTTCATCCCGTAAGCCCCGCCCACAATGTAGGGTGGGCACTGCCCACCAACGACTACGGCAACGCAACGAAAAGCCACGGTGGGCAGTGCCCACCCTACGACGAAAACACCATGACCACTCAACCCATCTCCCATCACGGCAGACGCTTGCTCGACCGGCGGCAATTCCTGGCCAGCACGGGCATGGGCGCGAGTACGATCGCGCTGGCGTCGCTGCTGCACCAAGACACCGCCCACGCCAACGACACACCCTGGCGGCCAACCATCGACCCCGCGCAACCGAACGCGCCGCGCGGCACGCACTACGCGCCCAAGGCCAAGCGTGTCATCATCCTGTTCTGCTCCGGCGCGTGCAGCCACGTCGACACGTTCGACTACAAGCCCGACCTGATCAAGTACCACGGCAAGCCGATGCCCGGCGCGGACAAACTCGTCACGTTCCAGGGCGAACAGGGCAACCTGACCAAGAGCCCTTACAAGTTCAAGCCGCGCGGCCAATCGGGCAAGCACATCAGCGAGCTCGTCGATCACCTCGGCGAGTTGGCGGACGACATGTGCTTTTTGCACGCCATGACCGGCAAGAGCAACACACATGGCCCCGGCGAAAACTATATGTCCACGGGTTTCACGCTCGACGGCTTCCCCAGCCTGGGCAGTTGGGTGAACTATGCGTTGGGTACGGAGAACCAGGACCTGCCCGCGTTCGTCGCCATCCCCGACCCACGTGGCGTGCCGCAATCGAGCGTAAACAACTGGGGCCCCGGTTTCATCCCGGCTGTGTTCCAGGGCACGCCGTTTAACGCGAGCAAGCCGATCCGTAACCTCGCCCGACCCGCGTCCGTCACCAGGTCATCCGACGCTGCGACGCGCGACTTCCTCAAACGACTCAACGACGAACACCTCAAGCGCTTCCCGGGCGACACCGAGTTGGCCGCGCGCATCGCAAGCTACGAATTGGCCGCCAAAATGCAGCTCAGCGTGCCCGAGGTCAGCGACCTGTCGTCGGAGTCGGCATCGACGCACGCGATGTATGGCACCGACTCGCCCGACCGCGTGCGGGCCGGCTTCGCCCGCAACTGCCTGCTCGCCCGCCGGCTGGTCGAACGCGGCGTGCGCGTCGTTCAACTGTTTAACGGTGCCTATGCGATGGGCGAGGGCGTCGGCAACTGGGACGGGCACAAGTCACTCAAGAAGCAGTATGACATCCACGGCCCGATCCTCGACCGCCCCGCCACCGCCCTGCTCCGCGACCTCAAACAACGCGGTCTGCTCGAAGACACACTTTTCGTCTGGACGACGGAGTTTGGCAGAATGCCGACTTTTCAGAAGGGCGCGTCCGGCCGAGACCACAACCCGTACGGCTTCACGACCTGGTTGGCCGGCGCGGGCGTCAAGGCCCCGTTCTCATTCGGCGCAACCGACCCGTTCGGCCACAAGGCCACGGACAACATCACGAGCGTCCACGACTTCCATGCGACCATCCTCCACCTGCTCGGCCTCGACCACGAACGGCTCTCCTTCTATCACAACGGCATCGAACGCCGCCTGACCGACGTGCACGGGCGGGTGATCCATGAGATTCTGACGTGACACCCACGATTGTGCTTCCGGGATTGGATGGCACGGACGCACTGCTCGATGAGTTCTGTGGGCTTGCGCCCGATTCACACGACACGACCGTCTGGCCCCTGCCCGACGATCCGGACGCTGATTACCGATCGCTGTGCGACCTGTTCAAGGATCGACTGCGCGCACTCGGCTCTTGTTGCCTGATCGCCGAGTCGTATTCCGGTCCGCTCGGCATCATTTTGGCGCAAGCTCTGCCCGACGTCGTCGACAGACTAGTTCTCGTTGCATCCTTCGCCAAACGACCCGCCCCACCGCTTGCCCGCGTCATCCCCTGGTCATTGATCTTTCGACGGCCGATGCCGACATGGGTTGCGAAGCGCTACTTCGTCGAGAAAGACCCGGTCATGATCGACCGTCTGAAACGAGCCGTCGCGCAAACATCGTCGAGGACGATGGCAAGCCGGGTTCGCCATGTCCTGACAGTTGATGTCACGGAACAAGTCGCGACATTGAAGTGTCCTGTCATGTACCTGCGGCCCACACGCGATCGGCTCGTTCCGAAACGGTCAGCCGCCACCATCGTGCGGACGAACCCGTCTGTGGTCGTGCGCGAGATTGACGGCCCGCACCTGATCCTTCAAACACGACCAAGCCAAGCCTGGGCGGCCATTCGTAAAGAGTAGACCGATGCCGGAGGGCGAGGCTCCGTCCGAGCCGCAGTAGTGTCTGAGCGCCCCGTTCGCCCCACGGCTCGGACGGAGCCTCGCCCTCCCATGCAGTCATCTTCCCATCCGTGTGATCCGCGTCATCCGCGGTTGTCTTCTTCTGTCGTGTATGCTGGTTCGGATCAACCTGTTAACCCGTGAGGACTCAGCATGCGTCACCAACTTGTCGCACTTCTCCTGCTCGTCACCTTCGTGCCTGCTTGCGCGGGTGACTTCCAGAGCGCGTGGCACGACACGCATGATCGTGTCTGGATCGGCGGGGCCTACTGGGCCAACCCGATGGAGGACTGGCGGATCAAGGACGGTCACATCGAGTGCGTCAAGGGTGGGCCGAACCGCAACGTCGTTTTGTTGACGCACGAGATCGATGACGCGAGCAAGCCGTTCGAGATGCGCGTGCGTGTGGGCAAACTCGGCGACGGTCGGGCCGGCGGGACGGCCGGCTTCCGGCTGGGGTTGCGCGACGAGATCGACGACTACCGCGCAGCCGCGTTGCGCGGGTCGGGGTTGAATGTGGGCATCCGCTCGGACGGGATGCTCTTCATTGACAAGATCCCCAATCTGTCGGGCGGCTTCGACTCGTTCCCGCGTGAGGGGATTGAACTGCGGCTTAAGGGCACGCCGAACGGCGAGAAGGTCGATCTGGTCCTGACCGCGCACCAACTCAATACCGGTAACCGGTACTTCATCACCAAGGCTTCCGTGTCTTCCGATCGTGTTGTCGGCCCGGTTGCGCTGGTGAATAACCACTTCACGCCTCGCCGCGGCACGACCCGTGGCGCCGTCGGAGCGACGGCGCGGTTCTGGTTCGGCAATTGGCGGATCGGCGGCGGTGGTTTCGTCGAAAAGAAGGGCCGCACCTTCGGGCCGATCCTCTGGGCGATGCACACGCTGAGCGACTCGCGAAGCACGGACGGGTTTGTCATGAAAATGACAGCCCAGATGCCGCCGATGGGCGACAAGGACGGGCAGGACGTCGGCCTTGAATACAAGCAGACCGACGGTGCATGGTCGGCGCCAAAGCTCGAAAAGATAGACCCGCTTTCGCGTACCGCGACCTTCCGTGTCGCGCATTGGTCAGCCGACCGCGACGTGCCGTACCGCCTGACTTATGTCACGCAATCCAAGTCGGGGCAGGCCAAGAAGAACGTTTACACCGGCACGGTGCGACGCAACCCGACCGATCGGCCCGTCGTCGTCGCGGGGTTTACGGGCAATCAGGACTACGTCTTTCCAAATCACGTTTTAGTGAACAACGTCAAGATTCACAATCCTGACATCTTGTTCTTTTCCGGCGATCAAATCTATGAAGGCGTGGGTGGGTACGGCATCATCCGCGAGCCGGCGGAGCCTTCGACGCTCAACTACCTGCGCAAGTGGTACCTGGTCGGCTGGGCGTTCGGCGACCTGATGCGCGACCGCGTGACGGTCTGCCTGCCCGACGATCACGACGTGTACCAGGGCAACATCTGGGGCGCCAACGGCAAGAAGATGCGGGCCGGCGGAAGCCCGTCGAGCGACGGCGGATACCGCCAACCCGCCGCGATGGTCAACGCCGTGCACCGCACGCAATGCGACCATCACCCCGACCCGCGCAACCCCGACGACGCCAAGCCGATCCTTCAGGGCATCACGCCGTTTTACACCGACATGGTTTACGGGCGCGTCAGCTTCGCACTGATCGGCGACCGCATGTTCAAGACCGAACCGAAGGCTGTCTCGAATTGGAGTGGGCGGGCTGACCACCTCAAAGACCCGAAGTACGACGTGAGCAAGCTTGACAAACCGGGCTTGCATCTGCTGGGTGAGCGGCAGGAGCGTTTCCTGAACGTGTGGGCTGCCGACTGGCGGGGCGCGGATATGAAGTGCGTCCTGTCACAGACGATCTTCTGCAACTTGGCCAATTATCACGGGGCGAACCAGCAGTTTATCTTCGCCGACCTCGACTCGAACGGTTGGCCGCAGGCCGGGCGACGGCGTGCGTTGGAGGCCATGCGACGCGGTGCCGCGTTCCACTACGCGGGCGATCAGCACCTGGCGTCGATCGTGCAACACGGGATCGATACGTTCAACGACGCCGGCTTCTCGTTCTGCGTCCCGTCGATCGCCGCGGGCTACCCGCGCTCCTGGCGGCCTGACGCGGAGGGCCGACCTGTGCGCAACCGCGCCCCCGGCGCGCCGGCCAACACGGGCGAGTACCGCGACGCGTTCGGCAACTACATGACGGTGCACGGCATCGGCAACCCAGCCAAGATGAACCGCAAGGGCAAGCTGAACACCGCGCACGACAAGGCGTCCGGCCACGGCATTGTCCGGTTCGACCAAGCGAAGCAAACGATCACGATGGAATGCTGGCGGCTGCTGTTCGATGCAAGCAAGCCGAAACCAAGCGACCAGTTCCCCGGTTGGCCGAAGACAATCCACATGAGCGACAACGACGGACGCAAAGCGACGGCGCACTTGCCCGTGTTGCTGGTTCGTGGTGCGCCCAACCCCGTGGTGCAGGTCATTGACGAGAATTCGAAGGAAGTGATCTATACAAGGCGGTTCAAAGGGGAGATGGTGCAACCTCCGGTATTCGCGGACGGCGTTTATACGATCAAGGTCGGCGAAGTGGGGACGGATCGTGTCAAGGTACTCAAGGGTGTCAAGCCGACGGTGAGCAAAGGGCAGCCGGTGGTTGTGGATGTTCCGTCGCCGTGAGCTTGACTGAAGTTCCGCGCCTCCGACGGGGCCTCGCCCTCCCGGTCAAATGGATTCGACGCGGATCGTCGCGGACATCTCGTGCGTCTGGCCCGGCCTTAGTGTCACACGATGGTCGGCCACGTTGCAGGTCTCCACGCAGACCATGTTCGGCCATTCAGCGTCGCCGAAGTCGGCCATGGCGGCGGCCTTGTTGACCCACGGGTTCCAAACCACGGTCGTATCGGAGCCGGTTTTATCAATCGCAATCTTGCGGTCGTTTTTCGCGTCGTGGACCGCGCAGGTCGATCGCGTGTCGAGGTAGATGCGGTCGGTTTCCTGTGTGAACGTGACGTCGCCGTCCTGCGACTTGCGTTTGAATTCGTCGGTCTTGTCGATGTACGTTGCGCCGTGCAGGCCGGCAATGTCGGTCTCGCGTACGTCGTTGACGGCGAAGTAGCTGTGCAACGCCGCCTCGAAGGCGAACGGGTCGCTGTCCGGCACGCCGCGGTGTTTGATGCGCAGCGCGAGCGAAAGCGCGTCGCCGAGTGTGACGCGGTAGTTGGCCACGAAAGCGTGCGGCCAGAGTTCGCGCGTTCGGCCGGAGTCGCGCAGGACGTAGTCGATCCATACACCGTTATCGTCGCGCGACACGTCCTGAATCTTCCAGGCTGTGTGACGCGCGAAGCCGTGCATCGGCAGGTCGGGTTGATCTGTGTGCTGTGCGAACCACGGGAAGCAAATCGGCACGCCGCCGCGGATTGGCTGATCGGCTGAGAACCGGCTCGCCTCACTCAGGAATAACACCGGCTCGCCGCCTGCTGGCTGGTAGTGCGTCACGTGCGCACCATGTGAATAGACCTGCGCCTCTGCCCCGTGGTGCGACAACGTCGCGCGGATCAGGCCGCCTTCGCCGTGGTCGAACCGAACAGCCCCGGGGATGCCGAGCTTGGCGTTAAGTTGTTGGATGACTTTGTCGGTGGACATGCGCGACAGTTTAGGTGACGCACGACGCGTGTGGGTGTGAGCGCCGCCGCGTTACCCGCCGAGTTGACTCATCGCCCGGTTGCCGCGCTGCGAATGCACGTCTGGCTTCAGCGCGACGCACTGACGCATCCGGTCGATCAGGTCGGCCGTGCGGGCGTCGCGGTCGGTGATGTTGCGTAGCGACGGGAGGACACTGACCTCGCCACCTTCGAACAGGCAAGCCCGCAGCTCGCCCGTTGCGGTGAGGCGCAAGCGATTACAGGTCTCGCAAAACGGTTGGCTCATCGCGCTGATGAACCCGATCTTGCCGACCGCGCCGGGCAGGCGGAAGACGTTAGCCGGCCCGACGCCGGCTTCGCTCGTGCGATCGACGGGCCGCATCGGCCCAAGCTCGGCCTCGATCGCCAGGCGGACGTCGTGGTTGTCCACCGTGTAGGGCGAGCCGAGCGCCGCGTCCTCGCCCGCCAGGTCGATCAGCGTCGCGTCGCCCAGCGGCATGTATTCGATGAAACGCACCGTGAACGGTTGATCCACGGTGAGCCGCGCGAAGTCGGCCACCTCGTCGTCGTTCACGCCGCCGATGACCACGACGTTGATCTTGAGACGGTCGAAACCCGCGTCGAGCGCGGCGTCGATGCCGCGTCGCAATTGACTCAGCGCTCGCTCGCCGTCGCGACCGGCTCCGCGCGCGATGCGCGCAAATCGGTCCGGCCGCATCGTGTCCCAACTGAACGTCAATCGGTCCAGCCCCGCTTCGCGCAGCGGCCTTGCGAGCTTGTCCAGCAGCACGCCGTTGGTCGTCAGCGACAGGTCCTGCGGGCCGAGCGCCGCCAGGCCGCGCACGATGTCGATCAGGTCGTGCCGGACGGTCGGCTCGCCGCCGGTCACTTTGAAGTGCGTGACGCCGACCTCGGCCGCGGCGCGGGCGACGTCGAGGATGTCGTCGGCGCTCAGCAGGTCGTTCTGTTCGGTGAAGGGCACGCCGTCTTCGGGCATGCAGTAGACGCAGCGGAAGTTGCAGCGGTCGGTGACGCTGATGCGCAGGAGTCGGACGGCGTCGAGGCTGCGCGGCCCCTGCGCGTAGGTCGGCCGAACGGGCCCGAGGTCGAGGATGGGCAGTGCGTGGGCGAGTGTCATCGCATGGCGATTATAGGGGTGTTGCGTGGCCGACGGCGGTGGGATGCTCACCGAGACAAGGGGTGACAACATAAACAAGCCCCGCCTGCGGACGCGGGGCTTGAAGGGGGGAGGTGTCGGGGTGAATGTCAGGCGCGTCGTCGGCGTCGGCGCAGGACGAGGGGCGTCAATCCGATCAGCGCCAGCGTCGCCGTCGCCGGCTCGGGGATGGTGACCGGGCCGATGAACCGCACGTTGTCGATCCGCGCGCCGACCGTCCCGCCATTGCCGCGGAACCGAACGCCGATGAGGTCGTACTGGCTCAGGTCCTCGAGGATGTCGAAGCTGTATAGGCCCGGCGTCAGGTTGGCTTCGTCGATCAGGGTGGCCCAGTTGCCGACCACGGCGCCGCTGGCCGGCGTGCCGTCGCCGCCGGTCGCGAGGACATTCATGCCGGACAAGTTATTGCCGTCGTCGAGCCCGGCGAAGACCTGCAGACGCGTCATGTTGTCGTCGAACAGCTCGAACTCGAAGCGCCAGCCAAAGCCTTCCATCTCGCCGGCGCGGAAGATCTGCACGGCGCGTGTCGCGCTGCCGTTGTTGCCGACCTGCACGAGTTCACCGCCGGTGATCTGCCAGTTGTCGGGCGTGCCGCCGTCGCCGTCGAACGCGTTCTTGGCGACCCACCCTTCGCCGAGGTCGCCGTAGGTCGCGTTGCCGCCGCGCTTCATGGTCGGGTCGCTGAAGTCGCCGTTGACCAGGCCCTCCACGGGCGGCGGGGGCGGCGGGGGAGCGGTCATTGAGATTTCAACGTTATCGATCGTCGCGCCGACGGTGGCGCCCGTCCCGCGGAAGCGCACAGCCAGCAGGTCGAAGTTACTCAGGTCGTCGGTGATGGAGAAGCTGCGGGCGCCCGTCGTCAGTCCGCCGGTTTCGTTAATCAGTTCGGTCCACGAGCCGACGACGATGTCGTTGTCGGGCGACCCGTCGCCCCCGAAGGCCAGGGCGTTTTCGGTTGGGCTGTTGTTGCCGTCGTCGAGACCGCCGTAAAGCTGCACGCGGGTGAGATCACCGGTCAGGTCGAAGTTGAGGAACCAGCCGGTGCCCGTCAAGGTGTCAGCCGAGAAGATTTGCCCCGCGCGCGTGGCCGAGCCGCTGTTGCCAATCTGAACCAACGCCTCGCCCTGGATCGCCCAGTTGGTGCCGGCGTTCTTGGAATGCCAACCACCTTCGACGTGCTGGTACTGCGCGGTGTTATTCGTCAGCGAGTTAACGCTGAAGTCCCCGTTGACGACCATCGCTTGCGCACCGGCGCAATACGACATCACACAAACGGCGGCGTAAAGGGATCGGGTCAGACAAATACGCATGGGAATGCTCCCTTCAGAACAAGGCCTACCAGACTGACAGGGTTCGGGCTTGTACCGGATGGGCCCGGAGTCAGCCACCTCGTCACACCTGTAAGCATAACAGACGGCCCGCGCCGTCGGTTACGGACGTCCGCCAGATCTGTAACGAATTCACGTCAGTCTTGCGTCGGTGTTAAGATGGGCAATTCTCGAATGCCAAAACGGCTGCGCGAGTCGTCGGCATCACCACCACACCTGCCAACTGCCGTTGAACCAGCGCAGGGCGAAATCCGTGTCGCGGTCGTTCCACGCGACAGCGCCGTCGAGGGTGGCGCGGTTGTTGCCCTCGGGGCCGGTCTCGTCGGCGTGTGCGTACCGCCAACTCCACAGGCCCACCCCGCCACCGGGGCCGAGTTCGTTACCGTCATGAAGGAGGATCAACGTCGGGTCCGCGCCGAGTCGCCGGACGCGCAGCTCGTTGGGCATGTTTGGGTTGACGTGGCAGTTGGAGCCGTACCCGCCCACGCGGTAGAGGTCGTAGTTGGCTAGCTCCTGCCAGCGCACCCACCACCATTCCGCGCTCGGCTGCGCGGGCAGCGACGGGTAGGTCATGAAGCCGTTCTGCAACGCGTCGGGGCAGTAGAACAGTTCGTACGAACCGACGTACTGCGTGGTCAGCTCACGGGCCAACTCCTGCTCAACCCAGTACCCCGCCCCGCCGCCGGCTCGGCCGGTCTCGGGCAAAAGTTTGTTGTGATCGAGCGCGTACGACGCAAAGCCGCTGTGCAACTGGTGGAGGTTGCTCGCGCACATCGTGCGTCGCGCGATGATGCGCGTCTGACTCAGCGCGGGCAGCAGCAGCGCGATCAGCAAGACGATCAGGCTGACGACGACGAGCAATTCGATGAGCGTGAAACCATTTGCGCGATGAGGCCCACCCGCGAGCGCACCGACGCGCGACGCTTCCACACCTCTTGCTTCATTGCAAGAACAGGTCGTGTTCATCGCTGACGTTTCCGATAAACCGATCGCGCCACGACACCGCAACGGTGTCATTTTCAAGGCTGGCTCATTCCTAGATGTCAAAGCGTCGGCCCGGCGCTAACCGGGCCGACGCGGAGTTTCTTGCTTCAGGCCGTTACGCGCCTGCGACGGCGCAGCAACGCCAGACCGCCAAGCAGCGCGAGCGTCGCGCTGGCCGGCTCGGGCACGACGTTCACCTCACGCAGGTTGAAGTGCGCGGCGATGTCCGCGACGTGCGCCCGCCGGGCGTCCAGGTCGGGCAGGTTGCCGAGTTCATAGATCGCCCACTCGTCGATCATGCCGCTAAATGGGTTGACGCCGCCCGCCACGCTCGTCGCGCCGATGGCGTACGCACCCAACGAGTGACCCGTCGAGAACCCCGTGATCGTATCGGTGGCGACAAGCACGCCGTCGAGGTAGATCTCGCGCAGGTTATCGGCGAACCCGCCGCTGTTGCCGTAGAAGGCGATGACCGCGTGATGCCACTCGTCCTGGCTCACACCCGTCGGGCCGAACCGATCGCCTTTGAACAATTCGAGCTGGTCGGGGCCGCCGGCGTTGAAGCCGTAGATGATGCCGGGGTCGTTGTTGCCGCCGACGCCCGTCGATTCGCTGAGGTACTGCGCGCCGGCCGAGTCAGTCTTGAACCAGAACTCGACAGCCCAAAGCTGCGTCCCGATGAAGCCCACGCCCGGCCCGCCGCCCGGCCCGAACAGGTCGGCCGCGAAGAACCGCGTGCCGTCTGTCCCGTTGAACGACGCGGCCCGGCCGAGGTCGATCCCGCCCGGCGTGATGTGCGATTGCACGCGACCGGCTGAGCCCTGCGGCACCAACTCGTTGGCGGCCGAGGGGTTAACCAAGCTCTGCGCGTTGCCGCTATTCTCGTCGAACGACCAGTAAAGCAGCGGGTTGTCGGCGAGCACGGCGTCCTTGTAAGTCTGCGACGGCCCCGGGTTGGGCGTGCCGGCGCCGTCGAAGTTGACCTCACCCAGAAAGACCCACTCTGAAAAGTTGTTGCCCGCGTCCTGATCCTGAATGAAATCGAGGCGGACGTTGGTCACGCCAGCGCCCGCTAATGGAATCGTATCGGTCACGGGGAATTGTGACGCGTTGTCGTCGCTCTGGTTGAAGCCGGTAAAGGTCGCGTCCGGGGCGGCCGAGTAGGTCGCGCCGCCGTTCGTGCTGTACCGCACCTCCAACGAGTCCGGGCCGAGGATCCCCGCCAACCCGCCGGCGACGTAGGTGATCGACGTCGAGTTGAGGTTGTACGTCCCGCCGAGGTCGAAATCGATCCGCGGCTCCGGCTGACCGCTTTGAATGACGTCGTCGTTGTACCCCACCCAGTTGCCGCTGGCGAAGCTGTCCGCGGGGAAAAAGCCGTCCGAAAGCTGTCCGCCGCCCGTGTCGCCATAGACGGGGTTCAAATCCCCACGCGGCTGTTGGCCCGGGTAGCTGTACGTCACCTGGCCTGACGGAATCGGCAGCGCAAGCGCCGCGTTTGGCGACACCGCAATCATCACCGCGCATGCCATGGCCCATGCGCAAAGCCCAGTGAGTCGTTGAGTCGTCATTATGTCTCTCCTGATGAGGGGGCTGGTCCACGTTCCGGTACGCGTCGAATGCCTCGGGTCGGGCAGGTCGCAATCCGCTTGATGCCGCAGGTCGGCTACTGGGCCGACAGGAAGCGGACCTCACACAGGAAGGTCCACTGTCGCTCGTTGTAAAAATCCAGACGGACGAACCGCGCCCGCGTCGCGGGGAAACGGATCGTCGCCGTCCCGATGCGCGGCCGCGTCGTTTCGTCAAAGTCCCGGCTGGTCAACGTGCGCGTCGTATCGCTGAACTGGTCGTCGTTTGCCAGCGTGATCTCCACCCGGTCCGGCGCGTAGACCGCGCCCCTGGGGTGGATCAGGTAAACGATCTCCACACCCGTCACGTCCCGCTCTTCGCCCAGGTCGAACTCGATGCGCGGCTGCACGAGCCGGCTGTCTGGCCCGAACACGTTCGCCTTGTCCGGCCCGTCGAGCCAACCGACCCACGCGGGGTCGTTGTATTCGGTCGAACCGATGTACCCGTCGAGCAACTTGCTCAGCGCGCCGTCGCCGTAGCTGGGGTGCGGCTGATTCTGCGCGTGCTCGGCTGGGAAGTGGTAGCTCACATCCGACGCGACCCGTGCCTGACCCGCGCCCGCGTCGTCCGGCGGCGCCAGTTCCGAGCCGCGTTCGTCGAATTCATTCGACGTCACGAACGTGCCCAACGCCACCGCGTCCAGTACGATCGGGTCGCTGTCGCGCGGCAGACGGGCCGCCTCTTCCATGCCCAATCGCTGCGTCGAGATTACGCGGCCCTCGTCGTCCAGGCGCGACGCCTCGACCACGCCCTCGATCACTTTCACGCTCGCCTCGCCCATCTCATCGACGACGAGGCCGAACTCCGTGCCGACATCGACCACGCGGTAGTTCGCCGTCCGCACGATGAAACCCTTGGCGCGTTGCTCGGCAACACGGGCCGTCATGCGACCCAGCGTCAGGACGCCCTGCCGCTCGTCGCGCACCTCGAACTCGACGCCGCCTTCCCGCGCGTCGAGCACAACCACCGCGCCACGGTCGAACGTGACCTTCGCGATCCCGTCAGCCAAGCGCAACGTCCCAGCCGGCAGCTTCGACCCGTCGCGCAGGTACACGACCGTCCCCTTTTCGTTCAGCCAAACCGCCTGGCGCGACTCGCTCAACACGGCGAATGTCGGCGCGGGCGACGAGCCGCTCGGCCAAACCATCACCGTTACGATCACAGCCAACGTCACACTCACGCCGATCAACAGCATCGCCGCGAGCTTGCCCCACGCGCGACGACGACGCCGCTGGCGTTGCCGCTGGTCGTCCTGTTTATGTGACCCGTTGATCGGAATCGTCACACCGACCTGCCGCTCGTACTCGGCGATCAGGTGCAGCGTGTTCAACGCCGTCAACTGTTCACGGTTCGCGCCGGCCTTCGGCTCAGCCGGCAGTCGACCCGCGGTCATCGTCGGCGCCGAACGGTTCATGTCCAGGTGCAGGCCGACGTATTGCCAATAAAACCGCTGCGCCCCCGGATCGTTGCGCAGCAGGTCGTTCAATCTCGCCGCCTCGTCAGCCGACAAGTCGCGATCGACCATGGCTGACAACAGCTTCTCGACTTCGCGGTATGGTTCGCGTCCGTGCGTCATAACACCTCCCCCGCCGCCAGAGTGCGCGTCACACAATCAAACAACGCCCGGCGGATGCGCTCCAGCGCTTTGTAAAGCGTGTGCTCGCTCGCGCCGTTCGACGCCGCCATCTCCCGCACCGTGCGCTGCCCGCCGTACCGCACCTCGATCAAACGACGCTCCTTGTCCGGCAGCTTGTCCACGCAATCGTCCAACGCCGCACGCCGACGATTCAACTCGTCGATGCGATCGACAAACCCGCCGGCCAATTGTTCCAGCACGTCGTCTTGCAACGGGGCCGGCCGACGCCGCTGGCGGCGGTAGTGGTTCAACACCTCATACCGCGCGAAGCCACACGCCCAGGCCAGGAACGACTGGCTCGGATCGAAATCGCTAAACCGACGCCAGATCGCCACGGCCGTCTCCTGCATCACTTCCTGCGCGTCCGCCGCGTTCGGCAGCAGCCCGTAGATGTATCGATAGACCTGCTGCTCATGCCGCACGAACAACTGCACGAATTGTTCGGTGTTCACTGCCACAGGCACAGCGGGCTCCGGTTCAGCCCTTCCTTAAAAGAAGGACGTCTATCCAGTATCCGCGTCTAGCGGCCGAATTCGTACCCCTAACAGGCCGATTCCGCGACAAATCGGCCAGAATCCACGTCAAAGCGGTGGAATCAGTCCGCCTGACGTGGTGGTTCGCCGAGCCCTCTGGCGAGAATCGCCCTTTTCGATAAACTGTCCCGCCTCGCCCGGCCCAATTCAAACAGCATCGGGAAGTCGACTTATGAAGTCTCAATCGATCCTCGCCCTGCTCGTCGTCACCGCCCTGACTCACGCCGCCGCCGCGCAAACGCCCACGCCCCTGCCCGCGGCCGAGTCGTACGTCACGACCCTGTCGCTCCAAAACGCCGAGGCCGATTCAGCCGCGGCCGTGCAGTCGGGCAAAGCGTTCGCACAGGGCACGTGGACGTTCCAGGCTTACGGCTCAGCCACGCTGCTGCACAACGACGGCGACCTCTACCTCGCGCACGTCGGCGTCGGCTACCACATCTGGGACGACTTCTCCATCAACCTCGAAGGCATCGGCGGCATCGTCAACGACATCGACGACCCGCGCGGCGGCGACTCGACCTCGGCGTTCGGCTTCGACCTGCTGCTCCGCTGGCACTTCTGGAAAGGCGACGACTGGTCGGTCTACGCCGACGGCGGCGTCGGCATGGTCTGGTTCGAAAGCGCCTTCCCGCACGGCGGCACGCACCAGAACTTCACCCCGCAGGCCGGCGTCGGCGGCACCTACCGCATCGCCGACGACCTGCGACTCATGGGCGGCGTCCGCTGGCACCACATCTCGAATGCCCGCAAGTCCGGCAAGAACGAAAACCCCGGCTACGACGGGCTGATGCTGTATCTGGGTGTGGCGATACCGTTTTGATTGGGCAGCGACGAGCGAATAGCGACGAGCCATAAGGAAACTCCGCTCAACCTCTCCCGCTGGGAGAGGTCGGCGGCCTCGCCGCCGGGTGAGGGCTCGCGCGGCCGTGCGACAAGTGGCAAAAGGTGGTACAACCGCGCTAAGCAATTCGATCAACCAAAGCCCGCAAATGGTCCGCCCCGGGGCCTTACGCGGGATACTCATCAAACCCCCAAAACCACTCAATTCCTCCTCAACGAAAGAACGCCTTGGTCATCAGCCCCTTGTGGCTCGTCGCTCGTCCCTTGTCCCTATATTTCCCCCATGAAATACGACTTCGCCGCCATCGAAGCCAAGTGGCAGAAGCACTGGGCTGAACACAAAACGTTCCGCACGCCGAACCCCGGCGACGACGCGTTCGACCCCGACAAGCCCAAGTTTTACGTGCTCGACATGTTCCCCTACCCGTCGGGCGTCGGCCTGCACGTCGGCCATCCGCTCGGCTACATCGCCACCGACATCGTCGCACGCTACAAGCGCATGCGCGGCTTCAACGTCCTGCACCCGATGGGTTTCGACGCGTTCGGCCTGCCGGCCGAACAGTTCGCCGTCGAGCACGGTGTGCACCCGCGCGTCACCACCGAAAAAAACGTCGCCACGATGGTCGGCCAACTCAAACGGCTCGGCCTCAGCTACGACTGGGACCGGTCGCTCTCAACCACCGACGTCGATTACTACAAGTGGACGCAGTGGATCTTCCTGCAGCTCTATCACAGTTGGTTCGACCCGGCCGAGAACGCCGCTCGGCCGATCGACGAGCTGGTCAACATGCTCAAAAACGAGCAGGCCTACGTCCACCCCGATGGCGATGTCGTCTACCCCCCAGCCGAGGGCCTTGGCCCGATCGAAGGCGACCCGATCGGCATGCTCAAATGGCACGAGCTGCCCCCGGAAGAACAACGCGACATTCTCGACTCCAAACGCTTGGCGTACCTGGCCGAAGTCCCCGTCAACTGGTGCCCCGCGCTCGGCACCGTGCTGGCCAACGAAGAGGTCACCAACGACGGCCGATCCGAACGCGGCAACCACCCGGTCGTCAAACGCCCGCTCAAGCAGTGGATGCTGCGCATCACCGCGTACGCGGAACGCCTCATCGACGACCTCGAACAGGTCGCCTGGCCCGAGCCGATCAAGCTCATGCAACGCAACTGGATCGGCAAGAGCGAGGGCGCATACGTCGATTTCACCGTCGACTCGCCGGACGCGCAGTTGATTAGGGTCTACACCACCCGACCCGACACCCTCTTCGGCGCGACCTACATGGTGCTCGCCCCCGAACACCCGCTCGTCGACGAGATCACCACCGACGCGCAACGCGCGGCTGTCAATAGCTACCGCGCCGAGGCCGCCGCACGCAGCGACGTCGACCGCATGGCCGACGCCAAGGAGAAAACCGGCGTCGCCACCGGCGCCCACGCCATCAACCCCGTCAACAACGAACGCATCCCGATCTGGATCGCCGACTACGTCATGATGGGCTACGGCACGGGCGCGATCATGGCCGTCCCGGCCCACGACGACCGCGACTTCGAATTCGCCAAGCAGTTCGACCTGCCCATCCGCCCCGTCGTCGCCCCCACCCACGACTGGCTCACCGAACAAGCGCAAGCGGCTGAGGGACTTCAGTCCCTTGGCACCGACGCCTTACGCACCCAATACGAATCCAACCCCGCCTCCTTCCCCGCCGCCTTCACCGGCGCAACCACCAGCATCAACTCCGAAAACGACGAACGCATCCTCACCGGCCTGCCGACCGACGAAGCCAAGGCCCACATCACCGTTTGGCTCGAAGGCAAAGACCTGGGCAAGGCGGCTGTGCAGTACAAGCTGCGCGACTGGTTGTTCAGCCGACAACGATACTGGGGCGAGCCGTTCCCCATCCTGCACGCGCCCGACGGCAGCATCCGCGCGGTCGATGTCAACGACTTACCCGTCGAATTGCCGCCGATGGACGATTTCAAGCCACACGCCAGTGACGACCCAAACGCCGAAGTTCAGACCCCGCTGAGCCGCGCGTCCGAGTCTTGGAAGCACGTGACCCTCGACGGCGTCACCTACACCCGCGAGCTGAACACCATGCCCCAGTGGGCCGGCTCGTGCTGGTATTACCTGCGATTCATCGACCCCAAGAACAACGACCGGTTCGTCAGTGACGACGCCGAACACTATTGGATGGTCAGCCCAAAGAAGGACGGCACGCCACATACCGGCGGAATTGATTTATATGTCGGCGGAGCTGAACACGCCGTGCTTCACCTGCTCTATGCGCGATTCTGGCATAAAGTTCTGTTTGACCTCAAACAGGTCTCAACGCCTGAGCCGTTTGGAAGGCTTTTTAATCAAGGGTATATTCAAGCCTATGCATTTACGGATGAACGCGGCGTTTACGTTGAGGCAGATCAGGTGGAAGAACGCCCCGGAGCGCAGGCCAAAATCACGCGTATGGAGGTTAATCGAAAAACTGGCCATAATGCTGAGAAGGTGTATAAGACCGATTATTTCTATAAAGATAATCCCGTCATACGGGAGTACGGCAAGATGGGCAAGAGCCTCAAGAATGCCGTCAACCCCGATGAAATGTGCGACCAATTCGGGTGCGATTCGCTCCGTCTCTACGAAATGTACCTCGGCCCGCTCGACCAGAGCAAGCCCTGGCGGACCGAAGACATCGTCGGCGTCCACCGCTTCCTGCAACGGCTCTGGCGGAATTTCGTGGACGACGAAACCGGCGACCTGCTGGTTTCAAACGACCCCCCGACCGACCCCCCGGATGATTTGACCCGCCTGACCCACAAAACGATCGCCGCGGTGACCGGCCTGATGGACGCGATGAGCTTCAACGTCGCCATCGCCAAGCTGATCGAACTCAACAACGCCCTGGTCGCCCTGCCGACCGTGCCGCGGGGCGTTGCGGAGCCGATGGTCCTCCTGCTCGCCCCGCTGGCGCCCCACATGGCTGAGGAATTGTGGCAAAGGCTCGGCCACGACACCTCACTGTCAGCCGAGCCTTGGCCGACCTTCGACCCCGCGCTGGTCGTGGACGATGAGATCGAACTGCCCGTTCAGATCATGGGCAAGGTCCGCACCCGCATCACCGTCCCGGCCGACGCGGACGACAAGGCCGTTGAAGAAACCGCCCTGTCCGACGACAAGGTCAAAGAGTTGATCGATGGCAAGACCGTCCGCAAGGTGATCGTGGTCAAGGGCCGGCTGGTCAATATCGTGGCGAATTGAATCTTGACCACGGATGACACGGATGGTCACGGATGGGGAGGGACAGGGGGCGAGATCGATTCGCTTGCTTGAATCCGTGCGATCCGTGCCCATCCGTGGTCGAACGCTTTACGCTCTCACTCCGTCTTGACACCCAGTTGCTCAAGCAACCCCTCGAACTGCTCATTCGAGTAGAACTCGATCGAGAGCGTGCCCGTCCCCTTCTTACGCCCCGGCGTGATGCGCACCTTCGTGCCCAGGTGTTGTGTGATCTGTTTTTCGAGGTCAGCCACGTGCGCGGCACGACGGGCTTTCTTTTTGGTCTTGCTCGAACCCGTGCCACCGTTGTCCGATAACGCGCGCACCTCCGCTTCGACCTGACGCACGGACAAATCCTGTTTAACGACGCGCACGGCCAGCGCGCGCTGCGCTTCGGCTGAGTCGATGCCGGCCAACGCCTTGGCTTGCCCTGCCGAGAGCAGGCCATCTCTAATCAACTGTTGGACATCGCCGTGCAGTGTGAGAAGGCGCAGTGCGTTGCTGATGGTTGGCCGATTGACGCCGACGCGTTCAGCGATCTGTTCGTGACTGAGCTTGAACTGCTCAGCCAGGTGCGCGAACGCCTCAGCCCTTTCGATCGGGTTCAGGTCTTCGCGCTGCAGGTTCTCGATCAACGCCCACTCGGCCAACTGCCCGTCGTCCAGGTCGCGGACGATGGCTGGCACGTGCGTGACTCCCGCCAACTTCGCCGCCCGCCACCGACGTTCGCCAGCCACCAGTTCGTACGTCGCGTCACCGCCCTGCCCGGACGAAGCACTCGGCCGAACGATGATCGGCTGCATCAACCCGTTCTGCTTGATGGAGTCGCACAAGGACTGTAAACTATTATTATTAAATTGCTTACGTGGCTGATGCGGATTCGGGATGACCGCCTCAATGGGGACAGGCGTCAACCCTTGGGCCGCCTGTTGATCTTGTTGGGGCGGAGTGGCGGCTTTGGCGGGGTCTGAGGCAACGGGGGTCGCCGGCCCCTTGGCCGAGACGTTGACGGGTGCACTTTGAGCCATCAGGCTGCTCAGTCCCTTGCCCAGCCGGGCGGTACGCTTCTTCGCGGGCTTCTTGTCTGCCATGAGAACAGGCCTCCCTGTGAACACTGGCCCCATCCAACGGGCCAGGCTGCTACAGAATAGCATCGGCTGGCAGACATGTTCCACGTGGAACATCGTCGACAATGTGAGACAACGCCCCTCCGGATTGACCAGTCTGGCCCCCTGCCCACGTTCGTCGCCTTGTTGCCACCATCGATCCGTCCTTCGCATTTGGCCGAGTCGCGCAAACGGGCTGGCATGACGTGGGCATCGCCAGATCAAACGGTATCCTCCAATCGCGACTGTGCTGGCTTTCCGCGACGAGGCTGATACGACGACTAGACAGGCAACAACCCCATGTTCCACGTGGAACGCCCTTATCAACAGGTCTCTCATAGAACGCCCGTATGAGGAGTATCAACTATCCCACAGGCCGTCACCGGATCAGTTACGAGAAGTCGAAACAAAGGCTGTCTCAGAAGGTGGACGTCTGAGATGATTGTGAAGCACCCTGCCCGCTCCCACCATTAGATAGTTTCCCTCACCACCTACGACCTGGCCAAGATTCAACCTTAAGAGCGATGCCGCCCCTTACTTGTTTTCAATCCAACAGGACCAAGTCCGCATGTTCCACGTGGAACCGCTTAGCCAAATGAGGTCCAACTTCAAGGCCACATCCACCTCGAAAGCGACCGTTGAACTGGGCAAATCAATCCAGACCGTCAGGACAGGACGATCCGACGAAGTGTCAAGCCCCCACCTTCCATAGTTAGCCAAGCCAGCCTGATCGTACACCGACATCGCCGGCCGTCGCTCCAAGTCAACCCCGCCAAGTCTGGTGGCCTTTGCTCACTCGATCATGTTCCAGGTGGAACAAGACTACGTTGCTGGCCAAGTCGAGCTACAGCCGGTCAAGTGCCGACCGAAACACTTGACCTCGGAAGACCTGGACCATCTAGGGAGTGGTCGCCTCGGAGACAGTGGGTTAATCGATGGCGTTCAAGCACGATTGACGGACATGTTCCACGTGGAATATCTCCACAACTGCATGCAACCCGAGTGGCTTCGGGCCAACGATGAAGGCCCGCTTGGATGCAAGTCGGCAAAGGCGCCACACAGAAACCTCGGCGCACCAGGCGGCTCCGACGAAGCAATCTCCTACCCTTCAAAAACGATGTTCCACGTGGAACATCCCAGTCCACACATCCCCGAAGTACCTTATCGGAACATCGTAAAAGATTAATGATACATTGTTTAGCAAAAGTGTCCTCCTATAACGAATTCGCACGGATCGGGGTCAAGACACCCCGTCGGCCGGCCCGATACACGGGACGGTGACATCATGAGCCGCATGGACGACCCCCCCACCTCAACCGACGCGGACGCTGCGCGCCCCGTCCGATGGACCGTCTCGCCCAACCGCGAGTCGTCGGATGGGCGTGATTCATCAGCCAAACAGTCTCAACTCTCAGTGGTGGGTGATCTGGCTGACGTCGGTGTGATCTCGCTGACTGACCAACCAGTGGACGTGGTTGGTCAACAGAGCACCACAGGCATGTCAGCCTCCGCTCACTCACCTCGCGAGAGCTCCAGTGACGACGACGGTTTTGACACGGTCGAGGCGATGCTCGCCCAGTTCGAGCAGCTCGAGCGTCAGCTCGACGAGGTGCGCGAGGGGTTGGCCCACTCGCACCGGTTGGCCACACTCGGCACGGTAGCGACTGTCATCGCCCACGAGTTCAACAACATCCTGACGCCGGTGATCACCTACGCCCAGCTTGCCCAGTCGAAGGACGACGCGGCTCTGACGCGGAAGGCGCTGGACAAGGCCGTGGCCGGCGCGACGAAGGCGGGGCGGATCTGCCAGTCGCTGCTCGGCTTTGCCCGCGAGGCGGACGAGTCGCACGCGGCCGACCTGCCCGCGGTGATCGACGACACCTTCGCCTGCCTGGCCCGCGACCCAGCCAAGGACAATATCGACGTCGAGATCGACGTGCCCCCCGTGCAGGTCGCGATCGGCGGCGTGAATCTTCAGCAGGTCCTGATGAACCTGGTGCTCAACGCCAAGCAGGCGATGACCGGTGGGACGTCCAGGTCTGGGTCGAACCGACTAATCATCCGCGCGTCGGTGGGGGGCGGGCTGGTCACACTGACCGTGGCCGACACCGGCCCGGGGATCCCAGCCGACCTGGGCGACCGCGTGTTTGAGCCGTTCGTCTCACGCCGTGGGGACACGACTAATCATACATTAGATTCACCTGGCGAGAGCAGTGGGTTATCGGGCGACAACCTGACTAATCAGATATTAGACAATGCCGTAGCGGATTCGACCCAAGGCGATTCCTCCGAACCACGCGGCCGGCGGGGCACGGGGCTTGGCCTGAGCATCTGCCGCGACCTGATCCGCGCGGCCGGCGGCCGAATCGACGTCGCAAACACGCCGCCGCCGGGCAGTGGGGCGGTCTTCACGATCGTCCTGCCCGTGGCCGACCCGCTGTTCGAGACGACCTGAAGACAGGTCAGAGACCCGCGGCCGAGCAGGCAGCAGCGTTGTCGGCAGGGCGGTCGAACCGCGCGCCCACCGCACGTTGGCGCGAGGCCATTTCATGTTGGCCACGACCGCGGCCCTCCCCCTCCCCGCGCCATTCCAAAACTCAGTTAAGTTATTATTTATAATCATGTTATATCGATAAAGATGTTTGTCCGCCCGGACGGCCGCTCTTTGATTTGAGGCCACATGCGGCGATTCCGATGGCCGAGTCGTGTGGCCGGTCGCGGTCATCGGCGGCCGCGCGGATCGGCCCCACACCGGCGACCTGGGGCGTTCGTCGCGTGCCGGAGCCCCGACGTTGCTGTCGTGCACACCTTTGCGAAGTGAGATCATGCAAGGGCGTGGGGCGTCGCGACCGCGCGCACGGCTGCGTTCTCTTATCGAGCACCGCAACCGCTTTCGTGCTGGCGTGCCGAGACTTAAATGTGACGACTGTGACAGGAACACGCCGCGTACTTCGCGCCGCGTGTGCGCACGGCCCGACGAACTTGCGTTTGATTAGGTCGGTTGCCCCATCGCAGCTTGAATGCGCCCTGCGTGGTTATCTCTCAACCGTGCGGACATGGGGCGGACAGCTTGGTTGATGAAGCGTCGGCCCGCCCAGTGTTCGGGGGACGGTCAATCCGAAGACTCAGCCGATTGCTTCTTGATGAAGTCGGCCATGCCCGCGGGTGTCGAGATATAAAGCGAGCCGCCGCGCACCCTAGCCAACGCCCGTTCGCCAGCGACCTGGTGGACGATCAGTTCAGCGACCCGGCGGGCGGGGACGTTCGACAGGTACAGCGTGACCGGGGTCTCTCGGCCAACGTCCAGCTTCTCCAACGCGGGCCAATCGGCATGGACCGGCCGGTTTGCGGCCTTGCTGATGAAGGTCAAGACGTTTTGCAGACGGTTTGATTCGAACGCCGTTGGCGCAGGGTCGTTGAATGCCGACTGGCCAACAACCTGTCCCGCGTCGGTGTCCTTGGGCGTGCGACCCGACTTCGCATTCGGCTTGGCCGGCACGTTCGGCTGCATCCCTTTTAGTCGCGCGGGCGTGCTGATCAGGACTATGCCGTAGTGATCTACCTGCCAGGCGAGTTTGCCCTTGGCGGCTTGGTCGAGCACGGCGGTCAATGCCTCCTTGATCGGCATGCCGGGCGACTGCAGTGTGATCCGGGTGTCGCTCTCGACACCCATCCCCTCCCAATCGCGGTAAATATTGACACCCGCGATGTTGCTCAGGTACTCAATGCCGTTGCTCAGACGGATTTCGTCAAAGGGGACGGGGACGCGCCGTTCAAAACTCGTGACCGTTCGTATCCAAGGATAAGTCGGCGCGATGCCCGTCCGTTGAACGTATTGTGGAACACGACTGAGGATCGGGTGGTCGATCGGGCGTCGGCCCTGCTTGTTCTTCGCATCCAGTCTTGCCCCGTGCGCCATCAGGGCGGCGATCGCCCCCGCCCCTCGGTATCGGTCTTGGTGAATCATCGCGTTCAGGGGCGTATCGCCAGCGTCGTTTCGGGCGTGGACATCGCCGCCGTGTCGGACCAACGCCTGGACCGTGGAGGCGCTTGCGGCGGTGTGTAATGGCGTGTCGCCTGTCTTGGTCCGGGCATCCACACGCGCACCGTGTTTGACCAGCAGATCGACCATCTTGCCGTTCCCCGCATGATGGAGCGGCGTTCGGCCGTCTTCGTCAGCGGCGGTCGCGTCCGCGCCGTGTTCGATCATCTTGGCGGCGCGCTTTAAAGCGTTTGGGTCAAATCCGACCAGAAATGCGTGGAAGAGCAGCGGCGTGCGACCGGTCTTGTCGGCCCGTGTGACGTCCGCACCGTGTTCGAGTAGGGCAGCGAATGATTCGTCGTCCTCCACCTCATGCATGGGCGTCCAGCCGCGTGCATCCGTGGCATTCGGTTTGGCACCCCGCTTCAAGATCAGCTTGACCAGTGCCGGTCGCTCGGCCTTCAACGCCAAATGCAGAGGGCGCGTCTTGTCCAGGTCTTGCGTGGGCGCGTTCGGGTCTGCGCCGCGTTCGATCAGGGCCGTGGCCAAGTCGGGGTGGTAGTCCGTCAGTTTGACACGTGGCTTGCTGTCGTACAGATAACGCTGCTCGAAGACGACGCGCATCACATCAGTAGCGCGCTTGACGCGCAAATCGGGATCGTCTGCGATGCGCTTTGCAATAACGGCGACGAATCGGAAGTGGTACTTGGCTGCCTCTACGAATCCATCGAGCCTTCCTGACGCACGCGCACGCTCAACGGGGTCTTCGCTATACCCGTCGTACCTTTTGGCCTCCGGTTTGCGGATCCACGAGGCTGCGCCCTCACGGAAGCCGCGAGCAAACTCGTCCGCCAAAGCCTTGTCGTTCTTGAACTCGGCGGGGATGGTCGGCTCGGCTTGCTCAACCCAGGCTCGATACTTCCGCCAAAATTCCGCGTCGAGGTCAACCGGCGTGCGCGCCGGCTTCTCGTCCGCCGCGTAGGCCGCCGCCAAACCGCATGACAAGCTCAACAACAGAGCCAGGCTGAGCGTCGTGTACCGATCAGGTCGTTGCCGCATGGTTGGCTCCCGGTGAGGTCTGTCGCTGGGACTGTGTCTGGAAACGGTCTTGCCGGGAGGGCGAGTTTCCGGGGGCTCCGTCCGAGCCGCGTGGCGAGCCGAACGCACAGTCGTCATTGCGGCTCGGACGGAGCCTCGCCCTCCCGAAGAAGCCCGTATCGCGTATTCATACACGTTCTGACATCGAGGCGGACGAGCGGTCACTTGTTGAGTGCGTGTTCGAGCTGCTTTTTGAGCCGGTTCACAACCTGCGGATGCTGCTCAGCCAGGTTGCGTTGCTCTGCCAAGTCGGTCTTGAGGTTGTACAGGGCGAGGGGTGATTTTGTCTTTTCGCGGTGGTTGCGGCGGGGCAGGATGAGTTTCCAGTCGCCGTCGCGGATGGTCCAGCGGTCGTGGATGATCGGCGGGCGTTTCGACACCGGGCGAGTCGGGTCGAGCAAGTGGGGCAGGAAGCTGACGCTGTCCTCTGCTGTGCCTTTTGGGGTCGGCTTGGCGTTGATGAGCTGGGCGAAGGTCGCGTAGAGGTCGGAGAAGACGACGGGCTGGTCGCATACGTGGCCGGCGTTGCGCCTCGGCTTGATCTCAAAGGCCGGGGCGATCTTGGCGGGCCAACGGATGACGAAGGGCATACGGTGGCCGCCTTCCCATGAGGCGAACTTCATGCCGCGCAGGCCACCGACCGCGTCGTGTTTGAAGCGCTGTCGATCCTTGTCGTACCAGACCGGGCCGTTGTCGCTGGTGAACAGGACGAGCGTGTCGCGGTCCATGCCCGTCGCTTTGAGCGCGTCCATGACCTGGCCGACCACGTCGTCGACCTGCAGCACGAAGTCGCCGTACATCCCCGCGCCGCTCTTGCCTTTGAACCGGTCGGCGGGGAGCCAGGGCGTGTGGGGGGAGGGCAGGGCGAGGTAGAGGAACAGCGGCTTGTTGCTCTTCTTCGCACCGTGGTCCTTGATGACCTTGACGGCCTCCTGTGCGAAGCGCGGCGTGACCTGGTCGAACTTGAAGTCGGGGCCGACCTTGCCCGCCCGCCAGAACGCGCCCTGGATGTTGTTCCACCCCTCGGGCCCGCCGACGCTTGAGTTGGCCGGCGCATCGTCGGTCGGCGGGGCGGTTGGCGTTCGGTCGCGGATGTAGAAGTAAGGCGGCAAGTCCAGCGACGCGTGCATCCCGAAATACGAGTCGAATCCGCGGTCGACCGGCCCGCCGCGCAACGGCTTGCTGTAGTCGGCCGGCTTCTGCTTGTTCTGCAGGAACGGGTCGAACCCGAGGTGCCACTTGCCGACCATCGCTGTCGCGTAGCCGTGCTTGCGCAGCATGCCGGGCAGGGTCATCCGCTTTGCGTCGATCAACGGCCCGCCGGCGAGCGACATCGGCTTGCGGACGGCGAACCGTCCGGTCATCAGCGCGTACCGCGACGGGATGCACGAGCTGCCGCCCGAGTGCGCGTCGGTGAACCGCACGCCCTGCTTCGCGAGCCGATCGATGTGCGGCGTCTGGATCTTGCTGTCCGGGTTGTAGCAGGACACGTCGCCGTAGCCCATGTCGTCCGCAAGGATGATGACGATGTTCGGCCCAGCCGCACCGAATACGGCGGGGGTCCAGAGGGCGGACACAACGCAAATCACGGCAATGACTAAACGAGGTAATGAACACTGTTCACGGGTCATGTGGCGGGGTCCTGTCGCGTTGACTTCGATGCCGCCGTCTCGTGTCGGCTGTGTCAATGCGCGTGTGTTGTTGTTCATTGTTCCTTCTCGATTTCCACGGCGTATTGCTTCGCCTGCTCATCCTGCAACGCTACCCAATCGAGCACAAAGATCGGGCCGTCTGCTTCCGTCTGACCGGCTGAGATATCCACAATCGTCTTATCAGCGTCGTCGGGGTGCCAGATGACAAACCGATTGTCGAAACCGGGACGCGGAAAGCCGGACACGGTCAGCTTGGTCAGGACGGTTTTGGCGTCGTTGATGATGCCCGCGGCCATCTGCGCGCTGGTCGCGCCGCCGGTGCGCTTGGCGATCCAGATCTCGTACGACTCATACTCGTCCGGCTTGTGCTGCGGTTTCCTGGCCGTCTTGCGTTGGAGCGACACGCGATAGCCCTTGCCATCAAACCGTTGATCGAGCAACTCGCGTATCCGCACGCCGAAGTCGAGGTAGCTGTCGTCGTCCACCTCGGGCGTCGCGCCGCGAAACCGGTTCAGCTTTTCGATGCGCTCCAACTGCTTGGTCATCAGGCCGAGCGACGTGTTGGCCTTGTCGACGATCTGCTCGATCTTCTGGGCGTTGTTCTCGACAATGGCTTTGGCCTGTTCGGTCACGACCTGCGTGTCCTGGGCCGTTTGCTTGAACTGTTCGACGGGCAATTCGGCGATCTTGTTCGAGGCTGATACAGCCAGATAGGTCACGGCGCAGAAGGCAATCACCCCGGCCGCCGCGCAGCTCAGCATCAAACGCGCTTTCCATGGGTTGTCATTGGACATGTGTGTTCCCCGATCGGCCGTGTTCTGCCAACGTCGAGCCGACATTCTACTAGCCCGCTAGATCGGCCTCGAAACGCCCCGTGTGAGGGGTTGCCCGTGAACGGTGTTCATTGATTCGGAACGACCAGAGCCCCGTCACGCCGCTGAAACGGAGGACGAGGTCGCGGAACCAAGCCGCGCATTCTTGACCTGACCCCGTAAAAGGTTGGTCGATACTGAACGGCAGACGCCCCAGCGTGTAGGACATGAAGTGGGGGCGCCGCGTCGTTGGGGCTGGGGCTTGCGTTGTTGCGGTTGTGGGCGGGGTTGCGCTACACTGCGGGTTGTGCGATGTATGAGTTGATCTGCCCATCCTGCGAGGCCACGACGACGTCACCGTTTGTGCGGATCGGGTCAACCACGACGTGTTCGTCCTGCGGGGCGCGGATCGTGGTGGACGCGAAGCACGTGCGTCGGCGGTTGGTGTTGCGCAAGCCGGGCAACGGCGGGTCCGACCCGCTGGTGGGCGAGCCCATGCCGGGCGTGCATGGGCTTGGGCCCGTCACGGCTGAAGAGGGCGGTCTCGTCGTCGCGCCGATCCCCATCGCCCAGCCTCAGCGGACCGGTCGGCCGACGGCCACGACACCGACCGAACCGGCTGACACGACCACTGCTCAGCCGGTGGCTGAAGCGACGCAAGCGCCGGTAACCGAGCCGATCGCGCCCGAGCCGGCCTTCGCCGCAGCCGCGGCGGCACAACAGCCGCGACGGTCGCGCCGCGTCGAACAACTGCTGGCCAAGCGTCGGCGGAAGATGATGACGTTGTGGGTCAGCAGCGGCATCACGGCCGTGCTGCTGGTCGTCGTGGTGACGTTGGTGATCGTCTTGACGAATACGCCGCCGGACGACACCAAAGACGACGGCGGGGGACGGGCCGACGGCGGGCAGGGTGGTTCACCAACGCCGACGTCGTCACCCACGCCAACCGGCGCGCCGACGCCGACGAGCACGCCCACACCGACGGGCACGCCCACACCCACACCGCCGATCACACCGCGCATCCCGACGCTCGCGGCCGTACCCGTCGCGAAGGCCGATGCGTGGCAACCGATGGACGAGCCGGCCGATCCCGCGCCGGTCGTCGGCGAGTTGCTACCGATCGGCGTGGTCGATCACAAGTACGTGCCGGAAGCCACCGACACCGTGCGGTTTGAAGCGCAGGTCAGGCACCAAGCTGGGCCGGCCGTGGACGGCGGCGTGCTGACGCTCGACCTGGTCGACCTGGACGGCCGCGTGTTCGCCCGTTCGCGTGCGCCGCTCGCGCTGGTCGGCCCGGGCATCAGCGAGCCGATCCAACTGCAGATCCCCAACACGCTGGTCGAACGCACCGAGCGTCTTCACACCAAGGTCGAACCGAACGGCCAGATGTCCGACGCGATCGCGTTCGGCAGTGTGACGGTCGATAACCGCGGGCAACCCGACGGCACGATCCTGACCATCAAGTCGCGCAACCCGCACACTGGCGCGCTCAAACGCGCCGTGTTCGTCGTGCAGGCGCTGGGCGAAAGCGATCGGCTGATCGGCCGATGGCGCATCGCCTGGCCGCGCGGCGCTCGGCCGGGCCAGTTGGTCGAGTTCGAGACCAAGATCCAACTCGACCAGGCGACGTTGCTGTCCGTCCGCAAATGGCACGTCGTGGGCGCGGGCGAGCCGGCGGGGTTGTGAAGCGAAGGGTTTTGGGTTGTCAGAGCCGGCCTCTGCGAGGCCGATCATCTGACGAGCCTCAATGGCGAGGAGGATGAGAGTGTTCGTAACGTCGATGTACCAACCTCACACCATGTCCCCCCGCGCGGTATTGAGCCGCTTGGGCGGATCGGATTCACAGAATCCGGCTCTGATTAGTCATGGTGATCCGATATCCAACCGTGTTGCTTATCAACGGGCGCGAAGTCCGAGCCACTCTGGCGACTGAAGAGGCCCGCCCGGCAGGGCATCGCCTAGCCTCCTGCGCAAATCAAACACGGGCAACCGCCGTACGACAAAAGCGAACACCGCGAAAACATCAACCCACTTCCCGCCCGCACCGCTTAACATGTCGATCCGATCGGCGGCGGGCCGATCCCGAATGACGCAACGGTCGGCCGACGAACATGATCATCCCGATCCGCACCGACCGCCGGCTTCAGCACACGCCCTGGGTCAACTACGCGTTGATCTTCATCAACGTCGCCATTTTTCTGCTCACACGGCATCAGCTCGGCTCAGCCAGCGTGTTCCGCTTCATGCTCAACCCGCAGTTCCCCGCGATCGACCAGTTCATCACGTACCAGTTCCTGCACGCGGGCTGGATGCACCTGATCGGGAACATGCTGTTCCTGTACATCTTCGGCAACAGCGTCGAGGACCGGCTGGGCAAGGTCGGGTACCTGGCGTTCTACCTGGCCGGCGGCGTCATGGCGGGGTTCGGCCACGCGATGCTCGAAAGCTCGCCCGTGCTCGGCGCCAGCGGCTCGGTCGCGGCGGTCAGCGGCGCATACCTCGCCCTGTTCCCCAAGAGCAACGTGACGATCCTCTACTTCTTCTTCCTGATCGGCTTCATTGAGTTGCCGAGCATGTGGCTGATCGGTTTCTACATCGCGCAGGACCTGTTCTTCGAGTTGATGGGCGGCGGTCGCGTCGCCTACCTGGCCCACCTGGCGGGCTACGCGTTCGGCTTCGCGACCGGCATCGGCCTGCTCAAGGTCAGGCTGTTGCCGCGCGAACCGTACGACATGCTCACGATGATCGAGCAGCGCCGTCGCCGCGCGCAGTTCACCAAGATGACCCGCGACGGCTTTCAACCTTGGGATGCCAACAACCCCGGCGCACCTGGCCCGGTCGAACCGCCCAAGCCGCCGACACCGGCCGAGCAGGCCATCATGGACAAACGCGCCGCGATCGCCGCGGCCATGAACGCGCACGACGTCGCCGCCGCCGCCAACCGATACCTCGAACTGCTCGAACTCGACGACCAGCAGGTGCTCGGCCAACAGCATCACCTGGACATCGCCAACCAACTCATGTCGGCCGGCCACCACCACAAGGCCGCCCACGCCTACGAATTGTTCCTCGACACCTACCGCGCCTACCCGAACCGCGAGCAGGTGCAGCTCATCCTCGGCGTGATCTACGCCCGCTACCTCGGCCGAACCGCCCGCGCCCGCGACCTGCTGACCGAGGCGATCCCCAAGCTGCACGACTCCGGCGAAAAAGACCTCGCCCAGCAGATCCTCGCGCAGATCGGCGGGTGAGCTCGTAATCCGAAGCAATTTCCTCTTTAGCCCCGGGCTCTGCCCGGGGACCGAATGCAACCACAAATCCCCAATCCCTCCACCGCGCACGGCAGCACTGCCAACGTGGTGATAACCGCTTCCACGTCGCACATCCATTGCGTTGATCACCGACCCGATCTCGGCTGCCGATCCCCGGCCGGAGGCCGGGGCTGAAGGGGAGTGGTCGGCCTAACCTTCAATTCGAATCCCCGTCACCCACTGACCTTGTCACCCCCTCATCTCACGCCGTGCATGGCCAAGAAGAAGCCAAAGAAGACGACCACAAAGCACCCGCGCACGACACCGCGTGAGGCTGCGCTGCGCATCCTGCGCGAACTGCACGAGGCTGGGCATGTCGCGTACCTGGCTGGCGGGTGCGTACGCGATCGCCTGCTCGGGTTCGAGCCGAAGGACTACGACATCGCCACCGACGCACCGCCGGACGTCGTCAAAGCCATGTTCCGCCGCACGCAGGCCGTGGGCGAGGCGTTTGGCGTCGTGCTGGTCAGCATCGGCAGGCAACGCGTCGAAGTCGCGACCTTCCGCGACGAGTTTAACTACGAAGACGGCCGACGCCCGTCGCACGTCGAGTTCTGTGATGCCCAGCGTGATGCGCAAAGGCGTGACTTCACCATCAACGGCCTGTTCGAAGACCCGCAAACCGACCCGCCGACCATCATCGATTACGTCGGCGGCCAAAGCGACCTGGCCGACGGGGTCGTCCGCGCGATCGGCAACCCGCACGAACGTTTTGCGGAAGACTACCTGCGCATGCTGCGTGCCCCGCGCTTCGCCGCCCGGCTGGGTTTTGAGATCGAGCCGAACACCGCCGCGGCCGTCGCCGCGCACGCCCCGCACCTGTCCGCCATCGCCCGCGAGCGCATCGGCCACGAGGTCCGCCTCATGCTCACCGGGCCCGGCGCGCACGAGTCGGCCGGCCTCATGCAGGCCCTGCAACTTGACGCACCGACGCTCAACGAGCCGCACGCCGACCCGCCGCTCGCCACGCTCGACGCCTTATTGAACAACCCCGCCGACGACCGCCCACTGCCGCTTGGGTTGGTGCTGGCCACATGGGCGTTGGACCGAACCGTGTTCGCGCCGCCGGGCGAACACCGTTCATCGATTGAACAGCGCTCACACGACCAGCGCGAACAGCGTTCACGACAACCGGCATTCAACGACGTCGAGGCCTGCGCCGACGCCGTCACGTCGTTCGCGCAAGCCCACGGCGACGCGCTGATCGCCCGCTGGCGTCAAGCCCTCTGCCTCAGCAACGACGAACGCGACGACCTGCGCACGACGCTCACCCGCCTGCCCGACCTGCTCCGTTGGCATGCGTTGCGCGTCGCTCAGCGCAAGCGCCTCATGGCCCACAGCCTGTGGACCGGCCTGTGGCGGCTGACGCAGGCCGTCGCCAACTCGGCCGTTCAGCCCGACGCGGGCGGGGCGTTCCTGCAAAGCCTTGCCGAGGACATCGACGCGCTGCGGCAGGAAGGCCCCATCGATCCGCCCCCGTTCGTCACCGGCGACGACCTGATCGCCGCCGGCCGGAAACCCGGGCCCCATTTCGCCCGACTATTAGAGAAGGTGTACGACGCGCAATTGGAGAACGAAGTGACCAGCCGGGACGAGGCGATGGCGTGGATCGAGCGAGCGGGGGAGTAAGCAAGCAGGGGAGCATGGGAGAAAGGGAGAAGCGGAGCCAGGGACAGCGAGTCGCCCGTTGAACGACTCTCCCATTCTCCCCTGCTTAACCACCTCAGCCCGTCGCGTACGATGTAGCCGTTCGTCCCACACGCCCGGAAGCCCCCGGACTCACAGCACCGCCGCCATGCTCGAGATCCTGTCCAACTTCAGTTACGTGGGCATCGCGCTGGTGCTGCTGTTCTCCGGCTTCATGCCGTTCCCGGAAGACCTGCCGCTACTCGTGGCCGGCTATCTTTGCGGGATCGAAGAAGCCGACCTGATCATCATGATCCCGCTGGCCGTGGTCGGCGTGGTCAGCGGCGACTTCCTGCTCTACTGGCTCGGCCGAAAGTACGGCCACCACGTCCCGAAGCTGCCGATCATCAACCGCTACCTCAACGAAAAACGACTCCGCCGGGCTGAGCGGGCGTTCAACGACCACGGCGGCAAGACGATGGTCCTGGCCCGGTTCCTGCCCGGCCTGCGGGCCCCCGCGTTCTTCACGGCCGGCACGTTCCGCGTCCCGCTCTGGAAGTTCGTCGTCTACGACGGCTGCGTCGCCGTCGTCACCGTCCCCATCGTCGTCACCGTCGGCTGGTGGCTGGGCGGCACGCTCGGCTTGGACAACACCAAGCAACTCTGGCACGACTTCTCCTGGTACGTCATCGCCACCGTCGTCGTGCTCATCGCCGGCTTCTTCGGCCTCAGCGCGCTGCGCAAACGCCGGCAAAACGACGAACGCCGCAAACGACTCGAAGCACGACGGGCCAAGCGGGCGGACGCGGCAGTGGGGCGGGACGTGGGGATCAAGCGGGCGGGGTGACTCCAATCGTCCGGTTGTTCAACACTGTGCCACGACCTTCTTGGATCTGATCCGATGCCACGCGTGATCCGCTCCACGATCTGCCTGATGTTGCAATGCATGTGCGTTGCGAGTTGCACCACCTGCTGTCCAAATCTATCGAGTCATGCCGACTCGCGGGCCGCCTTAACCGGCGGCTGGATTTGCGAAGACCTAAGCAACACCCATGTGTCGGGTTTCGTAGCTTTGACATTCACCTTTCATGACAATGGGACACTTGCATCAAGCCTGATCAACGAAGATGGCGAACAGCAACACAATGAATTAGGACCCTATCAAGTCCAGGGTCAGAATCGACTCGTCTTGGGCACGACCCATTACACATACCGTCTGTGTGGTGACGAGTTGTTCCTGTCAATGCCGCAAGACGCAGATCAGAGACTGGCCTTTCGAAGAGTGCCGTCCGGATATGTGCCGAGCCACCCCTGATCGGTGGTGATTTCGACGGATTGCCGTGCAAGTCACCCACCCACATGAAACCCCGGGATCTTCAGCTTGATCCGGAACAGCCCGTACCGCTGCGGCTTGTTCGACTCGACCTGCAGCGGGCCCCGCGCGGTGATGTAGAGCGTGGACTGTTCCTCGCCGACGCCGAACGTGCAGTTGGTCGGTGAGCCGGGCGTTTTGATGAAGGCGAGTTGCGCGCCCGTTTCGGCGAAGACGTAGACGCCGGCTTTGTCGCCGTTGCCGGCCGTCGCGTAAACGTTGCCCAAGGTGTCCACGGCCATGCCGTCGATGCCGCGTTCGCCCTGGCCGAACGTGTAGAGCACGCGCTTGCTGAACAGTGTGCCGTCGATCAGCCTTGAGAACGCGAGCAGTTGGCGGTTGCCGTTCGGGTTGTTGTCGGCCACATAAACCGTCGAGCCGTCGGGCGAGATGACAATGCCGTTGGGCTTCTGCACTTCCTTCGTCGCGAGTTTGACGTGGCCGTCGGGCTTGATGACGAACACGCCCTCGAAGTCGATCTCGCGCGGCTCGTCGCCGACGTAGCGCGGGTCGGTGAAATACACGTCGCCCAAACGCGTGATCATCAGGTCGTTGGGGCTGTTGAACCGTTTGCCGTTCCAACGATCGGCGTATGTCTGGTGTGAACCGTCGGGGTCGGTCACGCTGATCCGCCGCGCGCCGCCCGTGTTCGCGCCCTCGGCCGCGAATAGTCGACCCTTCGCGTCAAAGAGCAGGCCGTTCGACCGCCCGCTCGGTTCGCGGTAGACCGACACGTCGCCGCTTTGCACGTCGTACTTGTAGATGCGGTTGCCGATGTCGCTGAAGTAGATGTCGCCGTCGGCGCCCGGCCCGCGCGCGGCGGCGGGGCCTTCCGTGAAGTCGCCGTCGTTCCAGAGCAGCTCGAGCGCGGCGTCGGCCGGCACGATGCTCGACTGCGCGGTCGCCTGGAACTCGCCGGGTTTGTGATCGAAAAGGAAGATTGGCAACACCGGCGGGCTGCCTTGGCAACCAACCATCGCGAGGCTTGCGCAAAGCAGCAGGGCGGTGTTTACAGATCGTTGCGTGCGCGGATGGGTCATCGGCTCGACTCCGGCGGGTGCGGGTGACGTGTGGGGATCGGCCATCAGGATAAGTGACTGTTTCACAGCTTGCAGCGACGGGGCTTATGTCTCGTGCCGCGGCCGTGTCGGCCGTACCGGGCAGCGGGGGCGTCCCACACGGCCGACACAGCCGTGGCACGAAGACGATCGCCAATTCACTCTGCCGCGAGTGCTTGGATTCCCGGCGCGGCGGCCGTATACTCCCTAATCAAGGGTCGGCCCGCGCGGGTTGCCTTTCGACCAACCCACATAAACCTCAATCGAGGAGTTTGATGATGACGCTGAATCGCCGATCATTCGTCGCGCCGCTCGTCGCCCTGTGCGCTGCGCTAGTGTTGGCCGGCCCGACCCACGCCACGCTCACCGCGCACTACCCGCTGGACGAGCCGAACGGCAGCGGCGCGCCGGCGTTCGACGCGATCGGCACGGCCAACGCGACATTCATCGGCACGCCGACGCAGGGCGTGCCCGGTGTGTTCGGCACGGCCTACGACTTTAACGGCACGAACCAGGCGCTCAACCTCGGCCAGGGCCCGACGGTCAAGCCCAACGGCGCGTTCTCCGTGAGCGTCTACTTCGATTCCAACGTCAGCGCCGGCGGCGGCACGTTCCGGCGGATCATCGACGCGACGGGGCAGGCCGGCGCGATCTCGCGCGGCTACCGGTTGCAGATGGTCAACAACGGCGCGGCCGGCACGTCGGAGCTGCGCGGCATTGTCATCGCCAACGGCACACGCTACGACGTGTTCCAGAACTTCACGCCCGACACCGGCCTGCACCACGCCGGCCTCGTGTTCGACCCCGCGGCCGACGAGTTCCGCCTGCGTGTTGACGGTTCGACGGTGACCACAGCGCTCGCGGCCGGCGACAACACCGTGACGTATCAGGCCAACAACGCGATCGTCGGCCGAGCCGGCGGTAACCACCACTGGGACGGTCAGATCGACGACGTGTCGATTCATGCGGGCGCGTTGACCGATGCGCAGATCGACGCGATCGCCGCCGACGGCGTCGCCAACGCCGGGCTCACCACCGGCCAACAGGTGATTAGCATCGCCTTCCACAACGGCACGACAACGGGCAACCAGTTGACGCCCGCGCACGTGGCCGGTGTCGTGCCCGCCGTGAACTGGAACGACATCATCAACAACGGCGGTGTCGGTCTGACCAACCTGGCCGGCATCGACCTCAACGACGCCACCGGTGTGGACAGTGGCGCGAACATCACCTTCGACGTCGGCACGTCGTTCTTCAACAGCAACAACGGCCCGACCGGCGACGAAACGATGATGGAAGGGTGGTACGGCCTGAACGCCGGCGACAACGGGTTCATCGCCGTCGACAGCATCAGCCCGACTTTCACCGACAACGGCTACGACGTCTTCGTCTACTTCGACGCCGACACGAACGGCGCGGCCGCGCGAACGATGAGCTTCACGCTCAACGGCGAAACGATCGTCGGCATGGAGTTCGTGGCCGGCGACTTCAACGGCACGTTCGTCCAGGCGGCCGGCGGCAGCGAGGGCAACTACGTCCTGTTCGAAGACCTGACGCTGTCCTCTTTCCGCCTGACCGCCGATTCGGATATGGGCCGAGCGGCGATCAACGGCATCCAGATCGTCGCCAACCAGGCCGGCGCGCCCGTGCCGGAACCGTCGTCCGTCGCGCTGCTCAGCCTGGCGGGCCTGGCGATGCTGCGACGCCGGCGCACGGCGTAAAGTCGGGTGATCAACTTAAGGTTCATCAAGGCCCGAGCATTTGCTCGGGCTTTTCTTTGCGCGCTCTTCAGTACCTAGCGCGACGCATTCGAGTCGTCGATGCCGTTGTGGGAACCGCGGCCTGGGTAGGGCGTCGAACTGTTCGGCCGATTTGTCCAAAATGCTCGACGCCTGCGATTGGAGTCCATCGCAATGTCCCGATTCCAACGACCCGCCAGCCGACTATTCATAGCAAAGACCGTTCACCCGGCTATTGACTCGGTGCGCGATACAAGACGGCTGATGTGGTTAGCCGTCCTCGCTCTGATCTGTCTGCTTGTGTTCGCCCAATCACATGCGAACGCCAAACCACCGGTGTTGGCGACCGAGTTCTCTGACCGGCAGATCGCCGATGCGAAGCAGCACCCCGCTTACGCGACGTTGCACGGCGCGCAGCGGATCATCGTTGGCGTGGTTCACAAGGAACAAGCGCCGACGCCGGAAGTGCCCGGCCGCGTTCAGGTCATCGTCGAGTGGCGGCTCAAACCAACGCGTAACCTGTTCATCAACAAGGAGCACGCCAAGCCTTACGACAGCTACTGGCTGAGCGGCCGAGTGCCGGACGCAGACTTGGGCAAGACGGCTTACCTGTTGGCGCACGGGTTTGGCGATCGCCAGGTGTTGCTGCGACGTGCGAACAAGGCGCTGCTGGACGTCGCCGCCATCGCCATCGAGCAGCGCAAGCACGCCGACGCCGTACTCGCGTATCAAGCCGAGCATGATCCGCAACACCACCCGTTGTTCAAGGCGATCCGGGCCGCCAAAGGGGTCGCCACGGTGAAAGTCGTGGACGACCTGGCGGCGACGGTCAGCCTGCACCGCAACGGCAACGCGCGTGAAGACCGCACGCCGTCCACGAAGGACATTCATTGGGTGCTGCCGTTCAGGAACCTGCGCGGCAAGCTGCCGAACGACGCCTCGTTTGGCAGCTACCTGCGCGTCGGCAAGCCGCTGCCGACGCCAACCGAGTCGGAGCCTCTGATCGTGACGTGGGAGATGCGCAACGGGCGAGCGCACGCGACTTACATCGCGACGATGAACCGCTCGACGCTGCGCATCGCCGCGGCCGCGCTCAACCGCAACTTCGACGCATTCGCCCACGAAGCGCGCGGCCCACAGTCCGGCAGCAGCCGCGGCTCGCACGGGCACGCCAACGACCATGACCACCATCACGTCGCCCCGATCGGCGATCCGGGGGGCGAACCGGGAGCCCATCCGGGGGCCGACGTGCCCGGTCAGGAAGAGCCTGGCGGCGAGGAAGCGCACGCACTCGGCGTCCACCCGGCAAACCTTCGCGCCGCGACGTTGCGGGTGATAGACCCTGTCAGACTGGGCAAGGTCAAACCCAACCGCTCAGCCTTCGAAGACGGCAAACAACACTTCCCGATTCAAGTCAGAACGCGCGAGGGCCTGGTCAAATACTTCGGCGACAAACAGGCAAAAATGATCACCAAGCACGTCGATCTGAAGCACGCGATCGTCCTGGTCTTCGCCTGGCAAGGCTCGGGCAAGGACGGCTTGTATTACGACATCCTCAAGTCGAACCCCCCGCAATACGTCTTCCACCGCGCCCGCGGCAACACCCGCGACGTTCGGCCGCACGCGCATGTCTATGTCGTAGGAACGACAACGAAGTGGCGCGCGGTGAAGTAGCGCCACGCGTCTTGCGATTCGATATGTTGGGCCATCACCCGTGTGGTAGAATGCCCGCATGGAACGCGCTGCGATCAACACGTACCTCTCCCGCGAACCGTTCCGACCGTTTGTCGTTCTGACATCCGGCGGACAAACCTACGAAGTCCGCAACCCGGACATGGCGTGGCTGTTGCGAACCCGCCTATGCGTCGCGCTGCCGGCCGAAACCGGCGACGTGCCCGACCGCTTCGTCGATCTCTCCCTGCTGCACATCACAGGGATCGAGGAGATGCAGGCGGCGTGATGGGTAGGGTGGGCCAAGGCTTTGCGCGGCCCACCGATTCGCGATCAATGCCCACGTCACAGTTCGAGTGAGGTATGTGCGCCCAATGGTGGGCCGCGCTGAGCCTTGGCCCACCCTACTTGCTTTGCCATTCCCCTGCCAAGGCCCGCCTTTGCCGCGGTCTCAAGCCGCATGTATCGTCACAGAGTCGTACCACGCCGGCCCACGCCCGGTACCACCGCAAACCTCTCGCGCGTTTACGAATGCGGCGCGGCGTTTGTATCCTGTATCAAACACTCTCCATGAAGAAAGTCTTCATCAGTGCAGTGACGGCCGAGCTTGGCCAATACCGTGCGCGCCTCGCATCGGAGTTGAGAAAGCGTGACGTGGAGGTCGTTGTTCAAGACGACTTCCGGCAGGGCGGCGGCGACCTGCTCGACAAGCTCCGCCAATACATGGACCAGTGCGACGCGGTCATCTGCCTGGTCGGCCGAGCGTACGGCACGCAGGTGACCGGCGGTAGTGAGGCCGAGCCGGATCAACGCTCTTTCACACAATGGGAGTTCGACTACGCGCTGCAGCGCAATCGCCAAAGCGGCATGCCGCTGCTGGTGTACGTGCGCGAGGATGACGACTCGGCTGACGGTTTCTCACAGTCCGAAGAACACGCGGCATCGCAAGCACAGTTCGTCGAACGTGTTCTGGCCAGTGGGATCGACTACGAGCCGATCGAGAACGAAGACCGGTTGGCCATCCGTGTTCTGCATCACGACTGGGGCGGCGGCCCGCGGATCGCCTGGCGGTGGATGGCCGGCAGCGCCCTGGCCATCCTGCTCGTCGCGGCCGTCCTGGTTTGGCTGGCGATCCGACACGACTGGACCGTCACCGATCAGGTCACCTCGACCATGTCGCGGCGGATCCACGCTAAAGTCGACGACTGGCTGTCACGCCCACCCGTCGCCATCGACACGCCCAACCCCGAACGACAGGTCGTCGACGAGCTGCCGCCGCCCAACCGCGACGGGTTTATCGTCCTGCGCAAAGACCTGATCTGGGACCTGCGGCAAACCCGCCGCGTCTCCGAAAACGTGATCGGCCCAAAGGGCAGCGCGCTGACCTTGCAATCAACGCACACCGTGCAGAAGACGGCCGACCGGTCGAAGTACGTCGCCGCGCCCAAGACCACCGGGACGGAGCTGTTCTGTCGCCCCGACGGCCGACACCCTTTCCAGATCTTCGCCATCCAACGCCGTTCGCTCGTCGGCGAAGACCTGATGCTCGAACGCCAGATCCACAGCGACGTCTCAAAGATCCCGATCGGCGGCGAATTCGTGATCAGCGTCCGAAGCACGTTCTGGAACTCGATGCAGTCCGAACAAGACCAGTGGGTCGGCGTGCAAGCCCGCGAAGGCCTGAAGGAAGCCTCCATCCTGATCATCTTCCCCGAAGACCGCCCCTGCAAAACATACTGGGCCACCGCCGCCTCGCACGAGCAAGAAGTACGCATCGAACCGGAAGACTACGACAGCGACAACTACTTCTTCCTCGGCGACACCGAGCACGGCCGATGGGTCTACTGGGAAGTGCTTCAACCGAAGCCGGGTTATGTCTATCAGGTGCGCTGGACGTGGTGAGGGCGCAGCACGCGCCGCGCGTCAATCACATACAAGATCGCAGGGCAAGGCACGATGCGTTTCGCGCACCCTGCCAAACCGTCTTTCACATCGCCAGCCAAATCAGCACAACGACAATGACAGTCAACCCAGCGATCTTGAACAGGGATACGGCGAACCATCGCCAAAGCCACGGGACGCCGTCATCAACCGGGCCATAGCAGTCCGGGCACAATTGCAGCCCGCGGGAATCCGCACGCCTTTCGTCGGCCAACTCTCCGCACGCGTCGCATGGTTCAGGCATCGGTTTGCCCCATGAATGGTCGGGCACGGGTGCCACGATGCGGTCGTTAGCCGAAGGCTGACGGCAGCGTCGTGTCGGATGTCATTGGACGACCGGTCGTTCCATTTGCGCCCGGCATCACACTGCCGGCGGCTCCGCCCTGGCCGTGTGATGGCACCCGGCTACTTGTTAATCCGGGTCGATTGGTCTTGACGCTACAATCCCCGTTTCGTTCAGAGGATAAGCTGATGATCGTGGGAGCCTCCGGCTATGATGATCACGTGCGAATCCTGTGATAGGCAATTTGAGTATGCGGATGATGACTTGTTGTCCGTAACGTGTCCTCACTGTGGTGATCAATCACAACTTGATTCTGACCAGATGGCGATCAATCTTGAGTTCAATGACGAAGATTACGTCACGAGCACTTCTGCTGTTGTTGAGGTGCCGAAAGCCAGAGCACGAGCCGACCTGCCCATCGCGCTGGATTCCGGTGAGTGTGCAGAGACAACGCAAATCCTAGGCACGCGTCAGCGTGGGTTGAGAGCACTACAAGTCTCAGGTGTGATTGGATTCGTGTGCCTTGGCCTTGGATGGCTGAGGTCAGAACCTGCGCATCCGCGTGGTAATTCCGATTGTGATTTTTGCAGTTTGGTGTAGCGCGGTCGAGTTGGCGGGAAGATCACGCTGCGCAGCGGGGACGTGGCGGATACCGGGCCGTTTCAGTGGACTGATTTCAGGGTTTGTAGCAGCCCTGGCAGTGTCGTGCATCTTCACCAGCGTTGCGATTCCGTTTTTCACTCCCAGGGCGATTGAGTTTGGGTGCCTCACAAGGACGCTCACAACTAGCGGTATCACTTTGGGCGTGATTAGCACGATGATGCTCATCGTGTGTTTGTGCCAAACAGCGCGAATGATTCATCGTGACGATTTACTAAACAAACTCTCTGTTGTTCTTGTCGCACTGGTGGTGTGCTGCAGCATTGCGGTCTGGGGACGGGGCTGGGTATTCACCGCGGGCGTTGTCGCGGCGTTGATCTCCGTTGGCTTTTACTACCGCACTTTGGGAGCACTACATGGGGCAATACGCGATTGTCTTAATGAAGGGCAAGAGTGAGCGTAGTGGCACGGCTGTATGACATACATCCAACGTGTAACAACCTTGACCGCCACAATCACACCATGCCCCGACTATCGCACTTCAATGGATGAGTGATCGTGCCCGACGAGCCGGTCGGATTCTCGACGGGTTGTGCGCGAACTGACCCTACAAAGTTTGTGACTGGGCAGACCGGTGGTAGTACAACCAATTTCGAACACCATTTCGAGCCCAATCGGTGATGTGATCGGCGAGCAGTCCGATGCCGTAGTAATCCAAATCAGCAAGTGCCTGGTAATGTCCGGCTAGTTCTCGCTCAATCGCTTTGATCTCTTGCTGGTGTCGGGACGGCAGGGAAACCGCTTTCAGGGGGTGATCGAACCCGATATCCAACGGCGTCAACATGACACAGAAGACAAAACCCAACACCGACGGCTTAGATGCCTTCATGCGGTAATCTCCTGATATTAGACGGGCAGGTCAGGCCATTGACTTGACACCGATGAACCCCGTCTGACCGGATGCCGCTAGCGATCCCATAGTCAGATCGATGACCTGCCTTAATGCCGCGCCTCACCCCAAATTCACCGGCATCACCACATACAGGAAGTTAGGCCCCGTCCTCAACACGCCCGGCTTGTTCGACGCTTTCATGTCGAGTTGGACCTGGTCGGCGTCGATGACTTTCAGGGCGTCGAGCATGTAGGCGGGGTTGAAGCCGATCTCGATCGGGTCGCCTTCGTACTTGGGGACCTCGACGTCGATCTCCGCCTCGCCCATTTCCGGCGCTCGGCTGGTCAGTTTCAGGCCGTCGGCTGAGAACGACAGTTTGACGCCCTTCGACTCTTCATTGGTCAGCAGCGCAGCCCGCCGCACGGCGCTTTGCAAAGCGTCGGTGGCGAGCGTCGCTTTGCGGTCGCCGTCTTTGGGGACGACGTCCTGGTAGGGCGGGAAGTTGCCCTCGACCAGGTTCGACGCGAGCAGCGCGTTCTCAGTGGCGAACAACACCTGATTGTCCGCGACCTTGACGCGCACCGATTCGTCGTCGTCGGTGAGCAGGCGGATGAGCAGTTGCAGCGCTTTGGTCGGGACGATCGCGGCCTTGCCGACCTCGTCGTCGCCCTTGGCCGCTTTGCAGTCGCCCTTGGCCAGGGCAAGCCGGTGGCCGTCGGTCGCGACGACGCTGACCTTGTTGCCGTCGCGTTCCATGAGCACGCCGTTAATCGCGTACCGGCTGTTCTCGCGCGCAGTCGCGTAGATCGTCTGGTGGATGAGCTTGTTGAGCATCGCGCCGGTGATCGTGAACTGCGCCTCGCCCTTGAACTGCGGCAGCGGCGGGAAGTCGCCGACGGGGTAGCCGAACACCTTGAAGTGCGCGTCCTCGCCGCGGATGTGCGTCTGCTCCCCCTCGGTCTCGAGTTGCAACGTCGAGTCAACCGTCTCGCGGACGATTTGGCTGAGCTTGTCGGCCGGGATCAGCGCCTCGCCCGCCTCCGCCACCTCGACGCGCGGCGTGGTCACGCGGATCGCCGCCTCCATGTCGGTCGCCGCGACGGTCAGCCCGGTGTCGTCAGCCGTGAGTTTCACGCATTGCAGCACGGGTTTGGGCGTCCGCGACAGGACGACCGGCCCGACAGTATTGAGCGTTTCCTGCAAAGCCCCACGATCGCAAATGACCTTCATCGACGTGTCCTTCCTTGACTGTGAATCGAACATTCAGCGTAGCGGCGGGGCGGTTTTGTGGCAAGCGGTGGCGGGGCGGTCTCGGCCGGCTCGTCGCCGCCAATCGAACGTCAAACGACGCGCGGGGTCGGGCGGGCGATGCCCTCGCCGGGCGGGCCTGTTCAGTCGCCACAGAGGCTCGCCAACGCGCCCCGGCGCTGCTGTATTCCGCCCGCGATGCCCCCCTTGCTGACGCCCGCATCCGCGGCGCGGCCGGCTGCCCGGCAGGGCGACACCTTCCCCAGGACGCCAGGATTCGCCGGCCGTCACCTCGCAACCGCACCCCGTCCCATTCGGCCGACCGCCCAACCACCGCTCGCGGCTTAGCGCGACACCCCGCCCCCAAACTTTCTCCGACACAACCACCCACTTTGTGCGCGACGCACCCACACGCACGCGCGCCCTGACACGTCACACCCACCCCACCCCTTCCCCTCAAACGCGCAAACCACGACCAACCCCAAACCACACCGCGACTTACGCAAACACACCCGTTTGTCACCCCGACGTCACCCCCCGCGCCCACGCCCGCCAAAACCGCATCCGCGTGTCGGCCCTGCCAGAAACGTGTCAGGCTAGACACAAAACCGGACACGCATTTGACGGGCCTGACGGGCGATCCGGGCTGTGAAAAAGTGCTCATCCATAAGGGCCGGCGCGACACGATCGTGCGCACAATCGCGCACCAAATGGACCCTATGAGAGATGAACGCAACACATTGACCCGCAGGAATGAGAAAGCGATAATCGGCAAGAAGCCACGCGCGCCCCAGGATTGCCGCGTGCGGCCAGCAAGGCGGGTTTTCAGGTTAACATCGGGATTCCGTTGTTAAGTTGAGTTCCACTTAATCACTAGTTAGGGAGATGCGTGCAATTCAGAGCGCTTAGTGTGGACGGGCGTGTGAAACGTTGGCATGCCAAGGTGCTCACGGCTGCCTTTGACCATGTCAATCGTGAGATCACATCTGTAGCCGAGGGTGTCTCAGTCGACTTACACACTGAATGCGACGCTGGTGCTACTGATCGGATAGAGATTGTTGAGCACTGCGAACGAGGCAAGGAGTTCACGGTCTTGGTATTCAGTGTCTCGAACTGGGAGAACCTCAAGCAGGCAGTTCCCGACGCGATCGCCCAGCTATCGAGCGCCGCCCTGGCGTTGGCTCCCTCTGAGTGTCGCCAAGCAGTCCATCAACACTTGCTGGGCGATCACGCGGCGGCAGTGCCGGTCCGCCGCACTACCCGTCAAACAAGGGATGACGGCCTCGACGACTTCTACGTTTACATCGAGGAGCCTGTCACAAGCGAGAGATTCTTCGCCTTGGTTGACCGCCTCGAATCTGTTCTCGAAGGTGGCGGGAAGGGTTTGGTGACCGGCAACTCGTACGCTTTGAGCGGCAAATCTTCGTGCATCGATCTTGCCGCTAGCGATCGCGTTGCCGCGGAAGAGGTCGTTCGGAAAACCTTGGACGGGGCGGGCATATCAGAGTTCCGGGCAACTCCCTAACCAGCCGCTCGAGCCGACCCCCAACTGAGCTCTAGTGCTGGGTACAATTCACTTCGGCTCGCCGTCCCTGAGTAGGGCCTTGTCGGCTCCGGTGGCGGGGCAGCTCAGCTCTGTTCGTTAGGCGATCGGATGGCAACTGAACTTGCACTTGAGCGCGATGACAAAGGTGAGATTGGTTCCTTCGCGGAGGTCCGAGCGATCATCGAAGCTGTTTTTCCGGAAGTTCAATTCGGCTGGACGACGAGCGGCCTCGAAAAGCTCCGTATCGCGGCCGAACGCGGCATTGAGTTTCCGCCCGCCATGCGCGCGTCATTGGAAAAGCTTCCGTCGCTGCTTGAAGGTCGTGCGGCACTTGCCGATGCCCTTGTGGAGTTTGGTCTCGGGTATGAAGAACCCGTTTGCTGTCTCTACGTCACACCTCGGGGTGACGCAACCGACCTGGCCGAGAGACTATCGGCCTTAGAACGCGCGGTTGGCGGGCAGTTCGTTAGCAGTGGCGAGGAGACGAACCGCATCGCCTAACCAGCCGCTGTAGCAGGTAGACCGGCCACGTTGCCCGGCGGTTGAGCGCAAGACGACAGTCAATTACCGGGCAACGTGCCCGGCCTTAGGACTAGCTCGTTTCTCAGCTTGTGGCCTGCATCACCGACGCTGGTAGTTGACAAGCCCGGATAGCATGTGCTGAGATGGGCCGGTTGCCGTGGTCGGCCCACAACTTCGGCATGATTCGTAAGGCGGCATGATGCTCCGGCATCGTAAACACTCGCCTCAACGCATAGTCCGATTGACAATCATCGGTTTGCTTTGGGTCGCAATTATGTTCGTCCTTTGGGGTTGGCCCATGGGACGCGGCGCCCGACGTTCTCATTCATTTCCAACCTATTTCGGTGTCCGCAGCGCATTGGTACGACGGACGTGGATTGAAGGTGACTCTGCACGTCCGCGTCGACCGATCGTATGGGAGGTTACCGGCCCGCTCGAAGCGGGTCCTGGTTTCGGTGGAACCACAATCATCACCATTGCCGTCACATTGACCGCCGTGGTTGGTTACGTCATGCCCACACCTACTAACATCGTTAGGAAACGCCGCATCGCCCGTGGCTTGTGCTGGGCGTGCGGGTATGACATGCGGGGGAGTGAGGGCGCATGCCCGGAATGTGGAGTTGGTAGGCCGGGCACGTTGCCCGACGGTTGAGCGCAAGACGACAGCGAATTGCCGGGCAACGTGCCCGGCCTACGGACTAGAGGCGCACGATGCAGTGGCCGCAAGGACTAGCCGCTCAACCAGAATCCCCAGCGACGGACGCGGATATCGCGGCGTTCGTTAAATCAGTCTTTGCGCCTCTCTCCGACGACGAAATCAAATACTTGAACGCCGAACACAAAGCGGCAGTGGGAGACGGTTGCTTTGATCCACCGTTCGACCCATCGGTGTGGCAGTTGCCACAACGCCCGCTACCGGATTCGTATTTGGCGTTCTTGCGATTTGCCAACGGCGGATTCTTCGCAGGCCAGAATCGCGACCTTGATCCGCTATTCAATACAGATGAAGTACGCGACTACATGCTCGGCTACAGTGTTCCGCACTGGATGCCAGTGTCGTGCCCCATCGGATTTGATGGTGGCGGTACTTTCTACCTTCTCGACATGCGCCACGACACAACCGCCAACGACTATCCGGTCTTATTCGCTCACGCAGGTAATCTCGGTTACGATGAAGCGGTCACGTTGGCCGAATCCTTCGCAGAACTAATTCAAACTCAACTCGGACAATCGTGAAGTAACAACCGCATGAACCGGAGCGGCGATTCACGCGGGTTTTGAATGGACAGTCAACCGTCGCCGCCCGGTGAACACGGGCGTTAGGTATCGCGGAGCCACCTGATGAAAGCTGCTGCAATTGTACTCTTCATACTTGCAGGCCTGACAACACTTGTTGCTATCAACAATGTGTTTATTACTGGAGGCGCCAATCGTCCCGATGGGGCAGAGAACATGGTGGGCTATGCAGTCGGGGCGTTCATGGTGCCAATGATCTTGCTCATTGTGGGTTTGGTTCTTCTCAATAAGGCAAAAGACCGTAGCGGCGATGAAACCTAACCACCTGCTGCTGTTGACCGGCTGCGCCCGCGAGTAGAATGTTGTTGTCGGTTGGTAGTCTGCTTCCGCGGGCAGCCGGCAACTGAGCTTTATACGTTAGGTAGAACCATCGTCAGCATGCGTCGCCGGCTCTTTCACATCGTCGTTATTCTTTCATTTCTGCTGTTCATTGCGACGGCGGTGTTGTGGGTGCGGAGCCTGTGGCGGTTTGACCAGGTGGACATATCCGTATCGTCGAGTCGGTGGACGGTTGAAGTGCCATCGCACAATCTGGTTGTGAACATACACGACAACCAGCCCGGGACCGGGCAGCCAGTCGCATGGAAACACACATCAGACGGACCACGGGGATTGGAAGACATTCTCCCCCGTGACGACGGAGACCCCGACGTGCCGGGCATTGAGTACTACCCTTATGTCACCTCCGGCATGAGCAGCGTGTCATTGGTGCCTGGCCCAATCTGGAGCGCAGTTTCATTACACCTCGCTTGGCCGGCGGTCTTGACATCCCTCGCACCGTGTGCGTGGTTTGTGCTTTGGTATCGACGCCGGCGAATGCCGGGCCATTGCCCATCCTGTGGCTATGACCTGCGGGCCAGCAGTGAGAAGTGCCCAGAGTGTGGCAAGGCGGCCGCCTAACCAATGCCGGAAGTTGACGGGCCCGGGTACAATTTGGTGAGATGGCTCGATCATCGTGGCTGGCCCGCAACTTAGGCTTGATTCGTTCGCCAATCAATTAGCGTTGGTTGAACTCTCGTCCGTGTTCTTAGAGATCTCGATATGGAAATCAATTCATCGAATCCCATTCCCGAGCCACACGACGATATCGCATCTCTGAACGGTGACGTAACGTTACCCGATGACGGATCTTCTAAAGCGGACAAGGTCGGGAATCCCGACGCCAACAAACAAACCAAGGGACAGTCGAATGACGGACAGGTCGATACCGGCAACATTGCAACCGTGGACGGTATCACCACGGGCATCCCTATCATCGGTAAAGGGTTGGGGACGGTTGTTACGGTTGGCGGTGGCGAGACTGACAGTACTCCATTGATGCCGGGAGTTGGAGGCATCGGTGCCGTAGGAGGTGAAGGTGCCACCACCGAGACTGGACATGGCCAAGAGCGGGATGATCTGTCAAACCCTACCGACGGTTCAGTCATTGGTGGCGGTACCACCGGGGACGAATTGTGGGCTGAGGCAGACCGTGAATCAGGAGATACAAGCAATGCGGACCGGCGCGCCGAATCTGGCCAACTAGTCGGCGAAGAAAAAAATGATGACAGCGGTCGCACAAGCGAGGCGGAGCGCAGCGAGTCTAACGGGACACACACAAAGGAATCCTCAGAGTCAAAGGGTGAGGCATCGGACAGGAAGCCGTCGTGACGGCTTGGCGGCAACTGAGTCTTAACCGTTGTCACGGCATGCCCAAGCAGCGACTGGCAATGCGTCGTGCCTTGGCACTGTCTCTTGCTATCACTGGCCTCTATATCGGGTCTTATGCTGTGCTATCCTGGAACGGAGATTGGCACTCATCACAGACAGGAACTGTGCGATACAACGGGGGGCTTGCTGCTACCGACGTTCTCCGTTGGCGTCCTGCTTATGCCTATTGGGAGCCGTTCAAGAAGGTAGACGGTGAGTGGACTACGCGAGCGAACCGACTTGGATGGTTGTATTCACCGCTCATACGCCTTGATCGTACTTGGTTTCACCGGGATCAAAACGCCTTGAAGCCGGGCGAGATAACCAATCCCGGAAGTTGACGGGCCCGGATACCATTGGGTGAAGTAGGCCGATCATCGTGGCCAGGCCGCAACTTAAGCTTGGTTCGTTGGACCTCATCCAATGAAACCTAACTACAAGCTAGGTGCCCAAGTGGATATCGAGCGCCTCCGAGAGGCGCTCGCCATGCCTGCTCGCCGACCGAATCCGGACTATCGCAAGAAGCGGTGGTTCGAGTTCTGGGTCTGGCAACAGCCTGAGTTCTTTGAAGCAGACGCTAGCTATCGTGCGGATCTGAAGTCCATCGTGCAAGCCTACGACGAAGTCGGTGGCACACTCTACGAATACTCAACGTTTCACGGGGATCGCGGCCTTGAGGGGGAGTTCGGGTATATTCTGCTCAGAGATGATCAGGAGGTTGCACGCCTCGTTGTTTTGCAGAGCTAGGCCAAACCAAACGTTCAACAGCAGGTAGACCGCGCACGTTGCCAGGCGGTTGAGCGCGCGGGGACAGTCAATGGCCGGGCAACGTGCCCGGCCTACGGGCTTAGCCTTGATACATTACGCCACACAATCAAGAGGCACTGCGGAATGGCGAATCGCTCGTATCTCTACACCCGCCACACCGGCGACGACGTTGAGTATCGTGATATCGCTGAATGGAGTCACGATGTTCCCGCCGCACACCTGATCCTCGTGGGCTCAGGCTCCACACCTGTCCAATCTGCGATCTGGACCGTTGATGAAAAGATCGCGATTGATGGTGACGCAAGCCAGACACGGCCTACATTCTTGACACTTCTCGACTGGCTCGAACCTCAAGTAGACAAAGGATTCGCAAGAGCAGCAGCCGAAGCACGCGAATACTTGAATCGACCGGACCGTCAAGGTGATAAGTTTCATCTCGAACTCGGCGAGATCTACGAGCTAGACGGTCTCGACCTGCCGGACATGGAAGCCGCCACGACCGCGAACGCTCAACTCGCTCAAGAATTGTACGCGGACGTCAAGCGAGTTTTGGAAACCGCCGGTTCAACGATTGACACTTTCAGGCATCCAACACTGCGGGCAATCAACAACTGGGAAGAACAGTTTGGCTGCTACTTCTCGCATGTACTTTGGTTCAATTTGAACAGCTAGCGTGGTGTGACAGGGCGGTGTTCACGAGTCGTGCCCACCCTCAGTATCCAGCAGATAGCGACTGTCTTTCAACTCAGCATACCATCGCCCCCTTTTCCGTTTCCCCCGGCCGGGCAACGACCTGCCGCCCGATCTCAACGATCGGGATGTAGGATAAGAAGCAAGGCCGGGCACGTTGCCCGGCGGTTGAGCGCAAGACGACAGTCCATTGCCGGGCAACGTGTCCGGCCTACGGATTGTTCTCGCCGACGCCGTTCGGTAGGTAGACCAAACAGCCCAGAACAAATCATGCCAAGTAATCTGGCCCGAGACAAGAAAACGAGACAGGTCTGCATTGACCGGATGATTCGAGCGGCGGGGCACCGTTGTGCCGCGCGTTCGCGGTGGTCACTGGGAGCAGCGGCTTGCCGGCAGATCGGCAGGCCCACCCGGCCGAAAAAGGCATTTTGTCGCTCCTCGACCGACTTGACACAGGCCCTGCGCATCTATACTATGTGACACATAGTATATGCGGCAGAGTATGGTGCCCGACCCCGAAAGAGACGCACCCATGAAAATCGAAACCGAACTGATGCGTGGAGCCGGGCCGATGGCCGTGCTCAAACTGCTCGAGCGCGGCGAGATGTACGGCTACGAGCTCGTCGAGACGTTGTCGCAACAGAGCGACGGCGTGCTGAAGATGGGGCAGTCCACGCTGTACCCCATGCTCTACAACCTCGAAGCCAAGAAGCTCGTCGCGTCGCGCCTGGACAAGGAAGGCCCGCGGCCCCGCAAGTACTACCGGCTCACAGCCAAGGGCAAGAAGCGCTTGGCCGAGGGAACCGAGCAGTGGCGCGCGGTTTTGAACGCCATGGCTTCGCTAGGCATCGTCCAACCGGACAAGTTCGCCAACACGGGGGCGAGAGGAGCGATGGCATGAGCACGACCGCAAATCCCGGGCCCGAGGGCTCCGCTGAATCGAACTCAGACGGGACTCTGTCGACAAAACGCGTCAAAGAACTCGTCGCTTCGAGCGGCCTGCCCATCGCGGCGGCGTCAAGAGTCGGCAATTGAAACGAACCTGATCGAGGCGATATCGGCCAAAGGAGCGATCGCATGACCTCAACTTCAAACACCCTTTCTCGCGAAGTACCGGGTGACTCGCACGTCGAGTCTGATGACGGCTCGCCCCGATCACACTACGCCATCCTTGTCGACGCAGCCGGCCTGCCGGACGACGCCGGCAAACTCATCCTCACGACCATTCGGCAAACGCGTCTGTCGCCCGGCGAGCAAGCTTGTGTCGCCGAGGAATTGATCGCTCACTTTGCCGATGGGCTGGAAGCGGGCGACTCGCTCGACGATCTGATCGAAGCCTTCGGCGACACCAGAACGACGGCCACCCTGATCCGCCGGGCAAAGCAGCGCTGCTGCCCCAAGCCACGGTTCACGAGCTGGGCTGTGCAATCGGGCATTGCATTTCTCATCGCACTATCCGTGGGAGTCGCCCACTTCATCTTGATCTTCATCACGCCAAAGTTGGAGGCGTTGTACGCTGACGCTGGCGCAGTCTTTCCAGACCTGATGCAGGTGACGATTGAGGCCGCTGCCTTCCTCGGTCGGTTCTACCTCTGGGCCTTGTTTCTGGCTACGGTGATCGGGTTGTTTGAGTGGAAATGTCGCAGCGAATACAAGGAGATGCGACGCACGGCCTTGCTCTTAGGGCTGTCATTGATGTCAGTCATCGGCGTGCTCTGGCTGTGTCTCGTGCACGTCGTCGGTCTTGCGCTAATCGCGCCGGTGGTTTGAGTCGCGTCACACCGGAGCCGGTGGTTGTTCCGGCGGCCTGTCGCACCGGATAACAAGTCCAGAATTACGCCTGAATTGCGATTGCTCGATCACATCAAACCAGTTACCTGTCCATGACCAGACTGTCGCTACGGGTTAGTCAATGGTCGCCCCCGCAATCGCGGGCGAAGCGTACGCCTTCTTGATCAGCTTCTTGAGTGTGGGGACGTGGAGGTCCTCAAATGTCTTGAAGTAGAGGCATGACTTGCCGATCTTGTGCTTGCCCAGTTTTTCCAGAAGGGCGGACTGCTTTTCCAATTCGCAGTGGAGGTAGAGAACCATGTCCTGCTTGCGTGGCGAGAAACCGACGTGGAACCAATCGCCCTCCGAGGTCTTGCCACGGTAATGAAACTTGCCAAAGCCGACCTTAGACTTGCCCCACATGACGGCCGGCTCTCCCGTCAGCTCCTTCATCAGCTCGAACACGGCCAAACAATCGGACCGTTGTTGTTCATCCTTGATGCCTGCGAGGAACTTATCGACTGCGGGATCGTTCTTCTGCGACTTCGACTTTGCCATTCGTGTTCCCTTGATAGATGTGTAACCATGAGACTTCGCGGCGAGAACAGCAGGATCAGGCTGAGCATAAAGTATCACCTGTTGAGTTTAAGGTAAAACCCTTCTATCAGACCAAGTGCGTCATCGGCGCTTTAGGTGCTTCGCCGGTCATCGCTAACAAGGCACGGCGATGCCCTCGCCGGGCGGGCCTTTCCGGGGGTCAATCGTCAGAGTGGCTCGGGCTTCGCGACTGAACGTCACAGTCCGTACGTCCGGCCCCCGCTGGTAGAATGGCCGTGTCAGCTAGGTGGCCGCGAGTGTGGCCAGCCGGCAACTGAGCGCCATTTGTTAGGCCGACACACTGCGCGACATGGACCCTCACCCTCAAGCCACATACTGCCCCCAGCCGTACACCGAGTACAAGCTGATCCTGTACATCCGTGGTAACGCCTGGAGAGCGATCCGTAAGGAGGTGGGCGAGCCGATCGAACGCCTTATGCCAAGATGGTTCTCGCAGCGCCTTCGCGAGGTCTCCGAGTGCGAGTGCCGCTTGTTGAGCGCCCAGTTCATGCCGAATTACGACACACCCCTGGACTATCGCGAATACCAAGACCCTGGCTGCTGGGATCTTTGCGAACACTTGGAACTTACTGCACGAATTGATGGCGAAGTGCCCGTGGACGACTTCCTTCGATGCCTTCGTTCTCGCCTCTGGCCAGGCACTCGCGTCGAGTTGTACCGCCTGAGTTTCGTCGGCGATGCTCAACGGCTACCCGGTGAGTCAGCCGATTGAGCACCCGCGGTATAACCATTGGTATGTTCCATGCGTAGTGGCGGTCTTAAGAACGCTACTGACCCCAATTCTACTTTGGTTCAGCCGTGTGGTCGGCACGCACGGCCGGGCGGATGGACAAGGAGTCGACACGCCAGCCACGCTGCCCTCCCCCAAAAGACTCCCCAACAAAGACTCCTGACCCTTTTTCCCACCCGTCGTCTCCTTGTGCCAATGAAGTTGCTCGTCTAACAACAACATCGCCGCAGCAGACCCCTTTGTGCGCAATCAACTGTAAGGCGTAATGCGGCGCAGACTTACGGTTCGCTTAATGGCGTTCGGACCTGTCCCGTTTTCTGCTCCTACTAATCGTAAAGACCAGCGTTCCAGACTCGTCAATTCGACCATGAACAGTGTGATAGTACCGCAACAGTGTGTCGCCTTCATACACGTATAAATGGACATTTGTTTGAGAGTCCCACGGAGTGCGATTCAACTGCACGTAGGTTGATTTGTCAGTCAGTTCGTTTGATTCAAACCATTCCCAGTCATATCCTTTGCTTCTCAGTCGGTCAATCTGACGGTCAGTTAATGATGACCGCCAAAGATCGAACATCACAAAGTCCCTTAAGGTTAGTCGTTCCGCATCGACTGCTGTTGGTTCGCCCAACAATTGCAAGGTGTCCCTAAAATAGTGACGGCGATCGGGGGACAGGGGCGTAGTGGGGATACTGTTTGCAAAGTCTGAAATAGTCGTAATTGCATAAGGCTTGCCTGCTTCCCTTATCAGGGAGGATGGGGTAGACGAATATGACATCCCGTCTAGCAGGGAGTCCCTGGACAATTTGTTACATCCCGCAAGGATAAGAAGGGATGTGGTGAGCATTACATAAGCAATTCTAAGAAACTATCTCAAAACCCAGTATCTGACCGATGAACCATCCGTTGTCCAAACCGATTGACGAAGGAGCCACGGATGGCGCGTCGCAAACGGAAGG
>JANQSF010000007.1 GCA_028284155.1 Phycisphaeraceae bacterium | reverse complement strand
CCTTCCGTTTGCGACGCGCCATCCGTGGCTCCTTCGTCAATCGGTTTGGACAACGGATGGTTCATCGGTCAGATACTGGGTTTTGAGATAGTTTCTTAGGTCCGGTAGATTTGAGATCGCAAACGTCGTTCGTTCACAGGCATTCTTGACCGTTCGTGACTTGCATAGATTGGGAATCTCTTGCTACGTGGAATGCGATACCTAGCACATAGAAGCCACATAACAAAAAAAATGCACCCGAGTCGCAAAGTCGGGCGTTATGAAAATGGAACATCTCTCGTCGCGACCGGGTGATTTTGGACGTTATACGAAACGCCGTGTGGCCGGGGCAAAGGCTTGGCGTGCCCCAGTGGTCCGACAGCACGTCTCCTCCTTCAACAGCGTCGCAAGGGGAGGTCGGCCGGCGGCTGTCATTGATGCTCGGGTCAATCGCGGCTGGGCAAGGCTGATGCTGCGTCTCCAACGCGCTACTGTTAACTGAGCGGAATTGCCCAAATTAGTCAACAAAGCCAACCGAACACCCGATTCAACCCACCCACCGATCATCAGCACCATGAAAGTCGAACGCGTCAAATGGGTTGCGTTGTTGTCGCTGATCGCGGCGGGGATGGTGGGTGCGGTGGTTGTGACTTACCCCATCCCGTCGAGCCTGCTTCCTGAGTCGGCCGTGGCTCGATGGGTCGTCACGTTCAGCCTGCGGTTGGTTGGTTTCGTGTTGGTGGCTGTGTGGGCGGTCAGCAGTTTCTACATCTTCGGGTCGAGCCTCGGCCTGACCACGCCCAAAGACGCGGGTGAAAACGACAGCCCGAACCGGTCCGAGTTACTGGCCGCGTTGATCGGCGCCGAGGGCGAGTGCTATTGCGACCTCAAGCCGGAGGGGGTGGTTGTCATCGACGGCCAACGGTACACCGCGCGGGCGGAATCGATCGTCCCGCACGGCTCACGGGTCAAAGTGGTCGGCCGAAAAGACTTCCGACTGCTCGTCGAACCCCTGGTCGAATCGAACAGACCGATGCAAGATGACACGCGCAGTCGGGTCACCGACGACGCGCCCCGCTGAGCGCTGCAACACCCGGTGCCAGGCTTCGTCCGAGCAGTAGGGTGCGCTTCAGCGCACCACGACGAACGGACGGTTTCTCCGCGGCCTTGGTGCGCTAAAGCGCACCCTACGGGCTGCTAAGTGCTGCAACGCCGGGGCGCAGTCGTTGATGCTCCTGCCAACCACGGCCCAGGGACGAAACGGCAATGGCCCCTGTCAGTATTGACCCGGCTGATTTTGACGAATTCTTGCGATCGTCGCGCTTGGCTGTCGTCCTGTTCTCCCATCGGGGAAGTATCGTGAGTCGCATGATGGAAGAAATGTTAAGTCGAGCTCTCGATGAACACAGCTTCGACGGCGTCTTTGGGAAGATGGAACCGTATGGGCACAACGAGGTGGCTGAACGATTAGGAATACGTAACGACCCGGTCACGCAAGTCTATTGCGTGGAGAAGATTGCATCTCAGGTAACAGGCTTATTGCCTCAAGACGTCCTCACCGCGATACAGGCTTGTGAGTAAGCCTGCAATTCCGGGTAGCAGTCGTTGCCAACCACAAGCCCCTTAAACTCCAAAATCGTGTCAACACCTAGTCCAGCAAGTCGTTGATCAATTCCGCGGATTCGTCTAATAACCAGTTAGCCGTGTCGAGGGCGTCGCCAACCGGGTCTGGTGCGTCGTTGGTGTCGTCGCCGGTGGTCACGTCGTCGGCTGACGTTTCACTCAACCGGTAGATGTTCTGCTGTTCGATGTACGGCAGCAACTGGGCCGCGCCGCTGCCCGTGTCCGATGCGGCTTGGCGTTCGCCCTGGGCGTTCTCCGCGACGCCTTGGCCGCGGTTGAGTTGGAATTGCGCCGCGTCCGGGCGTGCTTGGCCGGTGTCGTCGTCCACAACCGTGACCGTGATCGTAAAGATGCCGCCGGTCGCGTACTGGTGCGTGCTGCGTGAGGCGTCTTCGCTCTTGGCTGTCTCGGCAACAATGGCCGACTGGCCGGCGTCGGGCGCATCGACCAGGTCAGCGCTGGTCAGATCGGCGCCGGTCGCGCTCATCAGGACGCGGCCGTCAAGACGTTCGAAGAAGTTCGATTGGCTGAGTGGTTTGCGTGTCACGGTTCGGCCTTTCAGCGTTGGGTGTGAGCGATTGACGACCTTCACCCCGATGAGTGCACAGGGCGTGCCAGGACGGACAGACCCCCGCCACAGCTACCAAAGGCCGATTGGCGAATTGTGATTGGGGAATATCCCCCAACCCATGGGGGGAGGCGGGATGACTTACCCCCACTTACTGGCAGTGGCGGAGGCGGGGATCGATCAGGGCCGCGCCCCCGTTGATAGCCGCTATCCTGATCGAGGATGCCAAGCGCGACGCTTGACTGCCCGCGCCTGCCGGTGGCAGTCGCACCAGCCACCGCCGCCTGTGGACATGAGTCATCACTGTTCAATTTGCGGGCTTGTGATCCAGGAACCGACCGCGCGGAGGAACGCCGGCCTGTGTGAACCCTGCGCCAGCGGGTTTGTGCCGATCACATGCAAGCGGTGCGGGGCGGACTGCCGCGGCCGGGCTGAGTCGTCTCTTTGCAGCAGATGCGCCATTCACAAGTGGAAGAACTCACTTCCGAGGCGACTCGGCCGTGGAGCAAAGTGGATTGCCAATTCTCTGAAGCTGGTTGGTCAACCGGATTATCGAAAAGCCCTGTCAATACTCAGCGACCCACAATTTGATAATACCTGCATTGGATTGATGCCGTTGGGAATGCCGCAGGTTTATGAAGATGCGCCGTGTAGCCCACAACAATCACGCGCGTTTGCCATGGCTGGTGTAGATGACGTTCATTTCAGCATTCTCTTCGCGCGGCCCAAGAGCCTTGACAACAACCCAATCATGGTGGCCGTTCCAGTCCAGCCTAAGGAACAGGAGGAGTATTACCTCGTGCTGGCGCACAACCTGCGCCAGTTCCTGTCGATGGGATCGACATTCGGATTCGACATCTACGTGGACATGTTGTACGACCGGGAAGACTGCATTGCGCAGATCGAATCGGGAACAGCCGAGTGTGACTTTGACGAAGTCGATCAGCAACTGTTGAGTCGACTTCGAGATGCCTTTGGCGTGTTCGACTTCAACCGGATCCGTGACCACATTGAAGAAGTGAACACGAAATACAGACATCTGCTGAAAGCGCCGAGTTGACCCGTGCGGAATGCTGGCCGCAGGCCCGCCGGGCAGCGCGCTCAGTGAACGAATTGGTGCTGTTAGTTGCCGCCTCTCCCTCTGACTGGGGTGAGGACTCCGCGCGGTTGAACCACCCCATTCCAATCATGTCACGGCTGCGCGAAACCCTCACCCGGCGGCAAAGCTACCAACTTCTTCCAATGGGAGACGATGTTCACAGGGCCCGAATCACTTCTTAGCATCCAACGCCCGCTGATAGTACTTGTGCGTGATCTTGTCCTGATTCTCAAGCAGCCAATCGATCGAGGGCTCGTTGCGCATGGCTTTGTGGATGGCCTGCGCCGTGGCTTTGCGGTGGATCTCGAACAGGGCCTGGTGGTCGAGGTTCTCGTCCGTGGCCGCGCCCGGGTTCAGCCAAACCGAGCAGACGATGCCCAGGTCGTTGGCTTTGTCCTTGGGGATGTCGCCAGCCCGGACCGCGTCGAGCACGCCGTTGGCGATCGCACCCTGCACCGTGCCCATTAGGATGTTCGTGTAGGCCGCCTTCTTGACCGTCACCTTGCTGACCATCAGCGTGACCGGCCGAACCTGGATGTCGGTGTCGAGGATGGCGAAGACCTTGGAGTGCCCAGCCGACTGGTTGCCGGTGAGCGTGGCGATGGCCGTGCCGACCGGGCCGTCCAACTCGCCGATCACGACCTCCGGCTCGGCGGCGGTGAACGGCGGGCCGCCGGCAACCAGAGACTCGCCGGTGCGCATGATGATTCGATCGCTCATGGTTGTGTTCCTTTTCTATTCTGGAGTCAACGCATTACCGAGTCGATTTCGCCATGGGTCGACGCGAGACAATCAAGAGCCTCGCGGCCGGCCCGGAGCGGCCGTACTTTAGCAGGTAGGCCGGGCACATTGCCCGGCAGTTAGGCGCACAGTGACATTGAATTGCCGGGCAACGTGCCCGACCTAGGAATACGGACTTTAGCCGACGGGCGCGGCCTGTTGCTAAAGTGCGGTGCCGTCACAAACTGTCTGGCGTTCGACCGTTGTTCAACGCAGTGAAGTGTCAAACATGCACGAAGCCGTCAGCGAGATCAAGAACCCGGCGTTCCTCAAGACACTGCGCGTCGTCAGCCTGATCGAAGGCTGCTCGACGCTCATTCTCTTCTTCATCGCCATGCCGCTCAAATACCTGGCGGACATCACACACGCCGTGAGTTGGCCGGGCCGAATCCACGGCGGCCTGTTCGTTCTGCTGGTCGTGCTTGCGCTTGTCGCCATCAAGGCTGTTCCCCTCACACCGAAGCTTTCATTGACGCTGATCCTGGCCGCGATCGTTCCGTTCGGGCCGTTCGTTGTGGATAAGAAACTCAAGGCGCTTGCGTAGTCGTAGGGTGGGCACTGCCCACCACAGAATGAGACAACGTAACGGCAGCGAACGGTGGGCGGTGCCCACCCTGCTTGCTCAACACCCGTGTCAATCTTCACCTACCATCTCGCCAAGACCAGCCTGGCTGTCACGGCCGGGGCGATATGTCGGCCGCCGACGGGGCATCGGGTCGACGGACTGCGGCACGCTGAGTGCATGACGCGGATGACGTTGGGTTCGCGCATTATCGCGCCGGCCCGGTTGCAGCTTCGACACCTGGCCGTGTTCGCGTGGTGGGACAGCGACTCCGATATCGACGCGTTCCTGAGCGACACGAAACTCGGCGGGGCGTTAGCGGACGGCTGGCATGTTCGGTTGGCATTCCAACGTCGTTGGGGTTACGTCAGCGAGTTGGACGGCCTGCCCCAGACTGTCGGCGAGCAGGACCCCGCGGCGCCGGTGGTGGCTGTCACGCTCGCGCGGATGAGGCTGACGCAGGTCCCGCGCTTCGTCCGCTGGGGTCGGCCGGTCGAAACGCTCGTCCGCGACCACCCCGGCGCGACGCTGGCCACCGCGGCCTTCCGATTCCCGCGCACCGTGTCGACGTTCTCGGTGTGGCGATCGCAGCAGGCCATGCTGGACATGGTCCACGGGCAAAGCGAAGTGCCGCAACCCAAACGCCACGCCGAAGCCATGATCGAACGCGAACGCAAAGACTTTCACCACCAGTTCACAACGCTGCGGTTCCGCCCGCTCGGCGAGTTCGGCCAATGGGAAGGGCGCACCGGCATCGTGCCGACGGGCCGAACGGACGACGCGCGTGCGGATGTGGGCTGACAGCGGGTTGTACAATGACATCCAACTAACGGATACTGATGCAATGTGACGTGAAGATTCGTGCCACGGCCGTGTCGGCCGTGCGAAACACCCTCGATGAACCGCACGGCCGACACGGCCGTGGCACGAGACAATCGCTCGTTCCGGAAGAACGACTACCAGTCAACGAGCTCCATGCTCGACCTGCCGTCAGCCGCGCGTCGATTGCCCGCCGCTCATGATCGCGAACCGCATGACCAGACTCCTGCTCGCCATCGTGTTGACCCTCGCCGCCGCGCTGCCCATTGTGGGGTGCGAAACGCAACAGGTCGATGAACCGGGGCAGCGGTCGGACTTCAAGCAGAAGGCCCCATCCGAAAAGGCGAAGTACCGCTCGGGTGTGCGATGACGTGACGGACAACGCGCTTGCGGACTACCCGGCCAACCAACCGCGGGAAGTACCATGTCGAACCCTGATCAGCCGACGCCCTCGGCCCCCCCCGACGTCACAGACGATAAGCAACCCGCCGCCCTACGACCCGCCGCCGAAGGAGGGCATGAGCGCGCGGCAGGCGTACAACGTCGTGACCGACCTCGGCGGTGGGCCCAACGTTCGACTAAAGGACAACCTTTATCAAGGCCTGGCGATCCTCGTGTGCATGCTGATCGGTGCGGGTGTTGGGATGATCATCGCGGACGAGATGATGCTCGGCCTGATCGCCGGCGGCTTCATCGGCGTGCTGGTCGGGCTGTTTGGCAGCGGCATCTTCATCATGGTGTACCGCGGGCTCAGTCACGCCCGGGGCAAACACGATTGATGGCGGTTTTGGACAATGACAGAGTTGGGCTTACCGCGGAAGGCCGGGTAAAGTCCGGCCATGCACCTTTCATTGACAGCCGCGTCGACCGCACTCTTTTCGACCTGGGTGTTTGTCGAAAACCAGGGCGTGCTGTTCGACGCCGGCGACGGGGTCAGCGCGTCATTGGGGTTGAAGAGCGGCAAGGTCCGCGACGTGTTCGTGACGCACGCCGACCGGGATCACCTGTGCGGCCTGTTGCAATTCAATCAACTGAACGCCAAAGACGGCCAACCGCGCATCCACTACCCGAAAGACTGCGGCTCGTTCCCCGCGCTGCAAGACTTTGTCACGCGGTTCGACCCGCAGTCCGGCCCGGCGACGTGGCGGGGCCTGACGCCGGGCGAACGGGTTGACGTGGGGAACGATCATCACGTCGAGGCGCGGGCGTCGGAACACGTCCGCGTCGAAGGACAGGTCAAGGCGCTCGACTACACGCTTTGCGTCGTGCGACGCTCGCTTCGGCCGGAGTTTCGCGGGCTGCCTGGATCGGAGATCGCGTCGTTGCGGAAGCAGCACGGCGAAGACGCCATCACGGCTGAACGCATCGATCGCCTGCTTGGCTATTCAGGTGACGCGCCGCAACTCGACCCCGAACATTGGTCGGGCGTCGACGTGTTGATCCACGAGGCCACGTTTCTGGAACCGGAAACTACGCGCGGCGCGCACGCCAACCTGCCGCAGGTCGTCCGCGCCGCGGCGACGCTCGACCTGAAGGCGCTGGTGTTGCTGCACTTCTCTGCTCGATACAAGCGCGCGGAGATCGAGGCGGCGATCGTCGAACACGCCCAGGCCGCGCAGCCATGCTTTCCGATTCACGCGGTTTATCCCGGTCAGGTCGCCACCGACATCCTGTCTTCAAAGCCCGTCTGGTCGCCGAACGCCTGAAGCCCAACGCCATGACCGACATCACCTACCAAGTCGAACCCGATCTGAACGCAGACGCATTCATCGACGTGTTGCGTCGCTCGACGTTGGCCGAGCGTCGGCCGGTGGACGACGCGCGTGTGATCGAGGGCATGCTCCGCCACGCCGACGTCATCGCGACGGCCCGCGACGCGGAAGGCCGGCTGGTCGGCGTCGCGCGGGCGATTACCGACTTCCACTTCTGCACGTACCTGTCCGACCTGGCGGTCGCCGCCGACTGCCAGCGGCGCGGCATCGGCAAACGGTTGATCGATTTCACGCACGAGCAGGCCGGGCGCGACACGACGCTCATCCTCCTGGCCGCGCCCGCGGCGGCGGAGTACTACCCGCACATCGGTATGACCCGACACGAGTCGTGTTGGTTGACGCCGGGGGCGAGCGACTGAAGCCCCTTATGCTTGCAGTGATGAAACGCACTTTCCGCGTCTGCCTCGTCGTCTTGCTCGGTCTGCCCCACGGCTCGGCGGTGTGCCGGGCCGACGATGTCCGCATGCCGTCGCCGCGCACGTTCGGCCGATCGGCGACCATCGACAAGAAGGTCTACCTGTTCGGCGGCGGGGTCGCGACGATCGACATCTTCGACACCCGCGACAAGTCGTGGAGCAAGTTGGCCACGGACGTCCCCGCGTCGAACACGCTGTACGGCGACCAGATCGACGGCAAGCTGTACCTGCTCGACGTCCGAACACGCCGGCTGGTACGGGTTGATCCGGATAAGGAATCGACCGACGCCCTGCCGCCCCTGCCGACGCCGCGGGTGAACTGCACGGCCATCGCCTGCGGCGGCAAGCTGTACGTCATCGGCGGCTACAACGAAAAGATCGACGCGCGGAACAGTGTCGCCGTTTACGACCCGCGCACGAACGAGTGGTCGCTCGGCCCGCCATTACCCGGCTACCAGACGCGTGACCATTTCCACTGCGCGGCCGTGCTCAACGGCAAACTGCACGTCGTGGGCGGGCTGCTCAAAGGCAACAAGGACCAACCCCACTGGCGGCTCGACGGCGGTCGCTGGACCCGCCTGGCTGACGCGCCGCTGCACGCGCTCTGGAAACACGGCGCGCTGAATGCCGTCGGCGATCAACTCTACCTGCTTTGCCCGATGGCCACGCTGCCCAACAACCGGGCCAATCCCGACAAAGACGCGGCCAACTTCTACCGCTACGACCCCAAAGCGAATCGCTGGCAACCGCTCGGTCGAGCGCCGCGTGACATGCCGTTCGTTCACATCATCCCCGCGGCGGTTGGCCAAACGGTTTTTTACTTTGGCGGCAACAACGGCACACGCGACACGACACGCGTGCGGTGGTTTGATGTGAACACCGCCAAGTGGAATTGAATTCGCGCCGACTCAATTCGTCGGCAACCCGAAGAACCCACCGCCTCCGCCTGTCGCGGCGGGGACGGTGAATTTGCGGCGGCCGTACACGGGGGCGAAGGCGTTGTCGGCCGGCTTGTCGGTTGTCGTGTTGACCGGCGTCGGCTTGACGACGGGCTTGACCGCCGGCTTGGGCTTGATGACGACCTGCGGCGGCTTGGGCTTGGGTGTGACGACGGGCTTGGGTTTTGGCTTTGGCGTCGGCACGACGGGTTTGGGCGTATCGACTTTGGCCAGCGCGGTCGGGCGGGGTGGGGCGGGTTCGCCGCGTAGTTGCGCCAACTGCGACGCGACGCGCCAGCGGCGTTCGTCTTCCAGCTTGTAGGTGTCGAGGAATCGGCCGAAGTAGTACGTCGCGCGGTCGGCCATCGCGAGTTTGGTCGCGTCGGTCTTCGCCTCGTCACGCAGGTCGGTGTACCACTTGCCCATGGCCTGAAAATCATCGGGCGAGACGGGCTTGGGTGCGTTGCCGGCCATCAGGATGTTCCGCTTCTCCTGCTCGGAACGCGCGCCGCTGACGCA
>JANQSF010000142.1 GCA_028284155.1 Phycisphaeraceae bacterium | reverse complement strand
CCTCTGCCGCTCCTGCCGGTAGCGGAACTGCTGCGCCGCGTCCGGGTCGATAATGACCTGACCCTGCTTGCCGTCGACAATCACCAGTTCGCCCGTCCGCACGCTGCCGGTCACGTCGCCCAAACCGACGACAGCCGGGATGCCCAGCGCGTGGGCGAGGATGGCCGTGTGACTCGTCCGCCCGCCCAGGTCGGTCGCGATGCCCTTGATGTGCTTCTTGTCCAGCGACGCCGTTTGGCTCGGCGTCAGGTCGTGCGCGATCACGATCGCGTCTTCCTTCAGGTGCGCGACCTCTTCCCGCGTTCGGCCGATCAGGTGACCGATCATCCGACGCTCGAGGTCCCAGATGTCGCGGTCGCGTTCCTTGAAGTAAGGAATATCCAACTGACGCAACTGCTGCGCCCGCTGACGCAGCACCGAATACACCGCGTACTCAGCCGTCACGTGTTCGACCTCGATCACGCCCCGGATCTCGTCGATCAGGCTCTGGTCGCTGAGCACGCCCAGGTGGAAGTCGAAGATCTTCGCTAGGTCGCCGACCGTCTCCTGCGCCCGGTCGCGCAGCCGTTCGACGTCGCCCTTGCTCGCCGCGATGCACTGCTTCAGCCGCTCCTTCTCGATCCCCACCCGCGCCGCCGCGATCGTCCGCCGAGGGATCGGCTGATCCTCCGCGTCCAGCACAACCGCAGGCCCAATCGCCACGCCTGTCGAAACCGGGATGCCGGGCTTGATCTGCATGTGTCTACACCGTCCAAATAGGCCCCTGAACCCCCTGACCCCACATTCCGTCTCCGCCCCCCGCCGCACCCCAATCCCAATCAATCGGCCGAATCGTAGCCACCCCCAACCTTGCAGCCGCTTGCGGCTTAGCGCGCCCTCCAACCCACACCCCAAAAGCCACCTCAAATCACGAACAATCCACCCCAATCCCACCCAAGCCGTGCGCGCCCCCAACCAACCCTGACAACCCCGCCACCCCGTCCCCCCTCCCCCAACGACCCCAAACGCCACCCAACCACTGAATATATCGCTACTTACCACTTCCGCCCCAAATGTCACCCCGACAGCACCCCCCTCGCTCACGCCCTGCAAACGCCGATCCCTTGGCAGACCCCGCCACGATCCTGTCAGGCCCGACACACAACCCGCCACCCATGTGGCGTGCCTGACAGCCGATTGTCGCTCAGAAAAAGGTGTCATCCATAGGGGCCGGCGCACCAGCCCCGTGCGCACGCCACCGACGGCTCACGCGCCGCGCCGACCAACCCACTCTGCCCACCTCATCGCCGACCCGTCCCGAACAAGCGGTCGCCGCAAGCGTCTGTTCTTTATGAGCGATCAACCCAAACACGAATCCGCCCCACTCCAACCACGGAGCCCGCCATGCGCCGCACCGCCCTACTCGCCGTCCTCGTCGCGACCTGCATCGTCTCCCCCACGTTCGCCCTGTCCGTCGGCGGCCCCGGCGGCCAATGGCCGAAGGATTGGCCGAAGGAACTCGAACCGTTCCGCAAGCAGGCCTGGACGTGGCAGCGCGGCCTCATCTCGCAAATCGCCTACGCCATCCCGTTCGACACCCGCGAGTCGTTCGAAGCCGTTTGGCCAACCATCCTCAAACTCAAGAGCGAGGGCGCCTCGATCACCCTCCTGCGCGGCAAGCACATCCACGTCAAGCCCTTCAAGTCAGCCGGCGTCAACATCGTCATGCCCCTGAATGGCCGCCCCTCAGGTCAGTATGCCCTGACACGCATCGAACTGGTCGTCGACGGCGACATCGTCGACCTGAACCGCATCCCCCTCCCAGCCGACACCCCCATCATCGACCGCCGATTCGAGAAACCCCGCAAGCCCAAGCCGGCGACAAAGCCCAAACCCAAGACAGACAACAAGCCCGCGCCGCCCGCGGCACCGGCGACCAGCAAGTAGAATCACCAAGCAAGTAGGTCCGGGCCTGCCCGGACAAAACGCGGCGACCAACGCCAACCGTGTCCGGGCAGGCCCGGACCTACAGACTTCGGCGACGAAGACCAAACCCAAGACAGACAACCAGCCCGCGCCGCCCGCGGCATCGTCTTGAATGGCAATGGGTTGGCTGAGACAATCCGTTAGGCGGTGACCGGAAGTCGTTGCCCAAGACATGGGCACAAGAACATGCCCAGTCAAGTTAACATCGGAATCCCCGTATTAACTTGACCGCTCGGTCTCTTTAACCACTGGTTAGCCCAAGAAACAGATGGCGACTCCACAGGACATCATTAAAGCGATGGCGTCCGGTCTCCATCAGCGACACTTGAAGCCGGTTGGATTCCGCAAGTCCGGCAACACGTGGGTTCGGCCGGGTCAATGGCCGCAGGTAATCAATGTCCAGCTCTCGAAGTGGAACTCATCCACCGAGGCCCAGTTCACTGTCAATCTTGGAGTCTCGATTGACGAACTTCATGCCGCGTCCGAAGGGCTCCCCCTCAAGGGCACGCTGAAGGAATATGACTGCGACGTGCGAACGCGGATTGGGCAGTTGTTCCCATACAAGATGGACAAGTGGTGGCAGGTGAATGAGGCCACTGATCCCGATCAGCTTGCTGACGACGTTTTCGCCCGGATCGAACAGTTCGCACTTCCATGGTTTAGCCGCCTCGGCAGCTTTCCCGCGGTCGCTGCCGAGTTTGAGGATCAGAAGATCCCATTCATGGCTGCTCTCGCCTATCACCTCGGAGGCGACCCTGCGTCAGCCGAAGCAGCGATGAAGCAGGCTGAGGCGGAGTCAACTCAACACTTCATGCCGAAGCTAAAGCGATTGGCAAGAGCACACGGAATACCAGTTACGGGATAGCCGCGGGTGGCTGTCAGGTGTAGAGCACGCAACGGCTAACCAGCGCCAGAAGTTGACGGGCCCGGTGTACAATTGGGAGAGATGGGTCGGCCGTCGTGGCCGGCCCGCAACTTAGGCTTGATTCGTTAGGTAGCAGAGTCGAACCCGGAGTCGCAGACTTGAACACGTTGCAGAAGCTCGTAGTTCTCGCTGTGCTTGCTCTCATTGCACTCAATTACCTCTTTCCGTACACGCAGTATCCGGTCACGGAATCATCTCCGGACAAGATGCGCTCCACGACCGTCACGAAGACCACCTTCATGCCCATCTGGGAGGCGCGAGCCGCCCACGAGCAAGCACCGCTGAAAGGCAACGTCTTCTCGGACACGATCACTCTTTGGCCAACCGTGCATCTGTTCACCGGGCTCGTCGTCGCATTTGGCGTAACCGCGTACCTGAAGCTGAGAACGAAACCCAGCAACACGCCTCCGACTACCTAACTTCTATATGTCTCCCGTTGTCAAGTAAGAAGAGGTGATCGCGCTGAAGATTCTTCATCTTCGTCTTTTCCTGTCCTGGGAAGCGTTGATTCTTCAAAGAC
>JANQSF010000138.1 GCA_028284155.1 Phycisphaeraceae bacterium | reverse complement strand
GGCGCGTCGGGAGAAATGATCAACAACTACGGTGATCCACCAACAGAACGGCCAGCAATTCGGCAACGCGAAGTAAAGCCATGGTGCCCACAAGCCACCTCCAGTCGGAACGGTGGTCAGGTCAGTATGCCATACCTCGTTCGGCTCGTTCGCGGATACCACTCGGCCGCCCAATACCATCGCTTCATTGGGCGGAGGCTGCGGAGACTCTTTGAGAATCCGTCCAACCGTGGTTGCTCCCAGATGCAGTCCCGCGCGACAAAGTATTTGGGCGATTTTGACTTTGCCGAGCGTCGGACAAAGGACCTTGAGGCGCTGCACCGCATAGCGCACGAATTCGGGAAACTTGTTGACGGGTTCGCGGAGTTGGACGAGTGCATTTGGCCCTAGATCATCGGGTCGTTCCATCCAACCGCGCATCGTTGCCACGGAGACGAGGAACGCATCAGCCGTTTGTCGAGTCGACCAACCACGGGCAGACCGCAACTCGAGAATCGCCATACGTTCGATAGGCGAATAGTGGGGTCGCCTGTTAGGTGCGATCCGTTTGATCCGAGCGTCTTTGATGCGGAGTTCTTATTCGAGCAGCATGATCTGTTGAAGGAGTTGCTCGTTTTCGGACTTGAGGCGATCGCATCGAATGCGACTATTCGCAGCTCGGCCGCGTACGTGCGTCAGTGCGTATTGGGCAACAGCAATGACGTGAAGCACGGCCGATTTGACATGGCGAGGCCATTTGCTCGGAAGTGCGATTGCCGGCGGATTTCTCGGACTGGCCATGTTCTGCCTCCGTAACTGTCGAAGGTCAGTGTAGTATACCATTCGGTAGGGCTTTACGATCAATAGACACTGCGCGCAAGAATCGGTGGACCAGCACAGTATCACTATCAGGGAGCCGGGCGTACCGGAGCGAAAAACCAGATGCCTTCCGCAAGACGACCAGCAGTCGCAGTATCGCAACGAGCCATTCGACGCGTTTTCGAAGCGCCAGCACTTCCTTTTGCAGGCTGATGACATCCAGATCGGCAAGGTCATGAGTGACTATGTTTGGGGGAGTGGACTTGATCCAGCCGCGTGCCGTAGAACGTAGAACACCTCGCCGAGTTGCATGCCTGGTATCGCCTTCAGAGCGTACAAGTTCGCGAAAACGGTGATCATATCTGCGTATGGTTCGATTGATGGCAATCATGCCTCAATCATGACTATCGTCGTTTTCACTGCAACTCGCGGGCGCCCCAGAGGGACGCACGAGCCCAACAGGACCGATCTTGGATTGGAGAAAGTCACTGAAGAAAGTGGCGAGAACTCGCGCACGAAACTCCACAATGTCGGGGCGCACCGCCCGGTCGCTCATTCTGATTGCTTGAAGGCCGATGACGCGTCGGATAGAGTTTTTGCTATGGACAGGGATAAGGAATCCGAACCAGTTACTACTATATCCGTCATCAACGACTGACATGTTAAACAAGTTTTGAGCCTCTATTCGGCATACCGTTCGAGGGGTTGGGCGGCGATGCGGTCTTCCCCGGCGCGGACCTGGCCTCTGATCGCACTGACAATCAGTCGGCGGTGAGCGTCGATTTCTTGTTTCTCTTCGTCGGTGGCGTTGGGGGGCTTCGGGAAATGTTGATGGATATCGCCCCACACGGGATCTGTGTGGGCCTTCTTGACAACTCCCTTCATCACGTTGACGTCCTCTCCGAGCTCTCCACGCAGGGCTTGAATGACCATGGTGCGGACTTTTTGCCCTCGCTGGGTTGGTGTGTCATTGGGTTGCCCTGAGTTAATGATTGCATCGCGACTGGCGCTGACCGTGTCGCGGAATGCCTGCGAGGTTGCGGTGCCCTTCGAACTGAACGTGCGTCCCGCCTTGTGTCGATTATTATGCAGGCTGATCGTCTCAGCGCCGCGCGAGTGCCCCTTGGCCGCCTTCACCAGTGTCTGCTTTCGGGCACCGTACTCCTTGTATTTGAACTCGTCGAGGTTCGCGGCGAAGGCAAGCACTGCATTCTGAGGCTGGTGATCGGGACTGAACTCATCGCCGGTCTCGGTGATCGCATTGCTGTAAATCGCTGTCGTGCCTTCGAGCCTGTACCTGCTCAACAGTACTTGGCGTTTCTGCTCCATGTCAGCTTCCGCGGCGCCGCCAGAGATATTCTTCGAGCGGTCTTTGATGAGCAGGCGAATCTCGCGGGCGAGTTTGCTATTGGCGGAATCGGCCGCAGATTTCACAGCCTCAAGTTCGGCGGACGTCGGACGCGAAGCCGCGGGACCGGACAGCTTTCGTTTCGCGGCATTGTAGGCCTGGAGCGCGGTCATGAGTTCGGCCAGCGCGGCCTCAGCTGTGGGCAGGTACTTATCCTTGCGCCGCTGGCCAATTGTATCATCATTCTTTGCGCCCCTGAGGAATTCACTGATAGCTTGGGGGAATGAATGAATTTCCGGCGTCGCAGTCTCTCCCGTGGTGTTGACCTTGAGAGTGTGGTTTTCGCCGTCGGGCCCGAGGGGGATCGGCCTGACGCCCAGAAGTCTGCGAGCCGCGGCCGCCGCCGCGGTCTTGGCCTTGCCCCACAGTGCTTTGCCCATCTTTACGATGATTGCGGTGACTTTGTCGATGGCCTTGTTGACCTTGGATTGGATGGACTTAATTATGTCCTTGATTTTCGCACTGATACCGCCCAATCCGATGAGGCGCGCGAGGAATCCGATGAAGACGGGTATGGTTCTGCCCATCGCCTGCTCTACGAAGTTGGCTGCGGCCGTGAGCCTGCCGGAGGCGATAGCGCCGATTGAGTCGAAGACCGATTCGACAAGCGCTGCAATCTGTTTCATGCGCTCGATGAAGAACAGAATGGTGTTGTAAATCGTGGTGATGGCCTGGATGATTGCACCGGCAGGGTTAAACATGCTGACGAGCTTGGTGACTGCGGCGGTGACGATCTTGGTGACCACCCAATCGCGGATCTTGCCAATCACGAGCTCTTGAAGTGAGCCAATATACTCGACGAGTTTCCGCCAAATCCCCATGACCCCCTCTGTGACGAGGATACGGAGCAATTCGATAGTTTTCTCGAACATTGCGACGCGACGCTCACCCATAACCTTGACCAACTTCTTACGGATCCGCTGGTAGGTCAGCCCAAGCACCTGTAGCACGATGGAAACAATGCCCTTAAGGTCGAACTTTTGAGGAAGCGTGAGCCCCGCACCGCTTAGTGCACCAAATAGCCAGGCGAATATCCCCTGTTTGAGATGTTCGAAGATTCTGTCCTTGAACTGGTTGAAGCCCTTGACCAGTGCCCGAACGAGGTTTCCGATAAAATCGACGGGGTCACTGATGATTTGGCTGATGACCGAACCAGCCTTCTTCAAGATACCAATGATGCGTGTCGCCAACGGCCCGGCGATCGCCATGACGCCTTCGAAGACAAACTCAAGCACCTTGGAACCCAAAGTCTTGAGGAATCGCCACACTCGACTCAATGTTGGCGCAAAGACATCCTTAATAATTTGGATATTGCGCGCAAGCGAATAAACGACGGAGACGCCGTCCCATGCCTTTCTGATCAGACTAATAAAAAGATCCAGGCTCAGGTTGAGTTTACCGAACTCAGTGCTGACCCAGGTGAAGAAATTCTGGAGGGCGCCCGAGTCCTTTAGCAGCTGGAAGAGCTTGGTCCCACCGGGGATAAGTCCCATGATGGCGCCGACAAAATTGATGGCGCTCCGTTCGACGGCCTCGCCGGTGATCGGATTTTGGCCCAATATGAATGTTAGCAGCGTGTACCCCGGAACGTGGGCGGCCCAACCGGCGAGCTTCTCCTTGGCCCAATCGGGGAGCCAGCCGAGGATCCGCCGGACTGACGGTTGCGCCTGAGGGGCGCGCGTAGTTTGCACCGGGCCAACTGAGTTTCGGAGCAAGCCGGGCTTGCTCTGCACGACGTGGGTGAGCTCATGCGCCATGAGGCGGCGATCGGACATTCGCTCATTAGGGCCAAGCCAAATGTGTGTTCCATGGGCGAACGCGCGGGCGCCGAGCTTGGAGGCGATTTCGCGGTCCCGTGTTTCATCGTGGACGCGAACCACGGAGAATTCGGCGCGAAATCGGGGTTCCATGAACGCACGGGCTTCGGGATCGAGCGGTCTGCCAGGTCCGGGTCGACGAATGCGCGCAGCGGTGGCCAGCGGGACCTCGCCGCTGTAGGCGGCGATCGTCGCGGGCTGAGCGTTGATTTGCTCATTCAGAGCCTTCATCTCGTCGTTTGAGGGTTCTTCGAGTGGCTTGGCGTCATCTCCCTCGTTGGATTCCGACGCCGCGCCCTGCTCAACTTGTTGTTGGAAATCATTTCCGTCGAGTGCCTCGTCGGTTGTGGCAGCCTCGGCGCGGCGGAGCGTCTCAATATGCTCGTCCTCACTTGCCGGATCCGCTTGTCGCCGAAGAGATTGAACTGATTCTTCCTCAGGGCATGCGGACTCGGTGCAGCGCAGCGCCCGAGCCTTTTCCTCGTCGGGGGATTCCGATTCGGCGAGCCGTAGTGTCTGAACAGGGTCTTCCTGCTCCGAGTCAGTCACGCCTCGCTGTCTTCTGAGCGCTTGGGCCTGCTCCTCCTCGGCAGCGGGTGCAAGGGTGCGTCGGATGGGCGAGCCCTGGGGCGAGTGGGCGCGGGGCGCCGGTGTTGTCATGGCGACGATCTGGTCGGCGACACGATCGGCTTCACTCTCCTGCGGATCCGCGGCGCCGCCGAGGCGGAGCTTGGCGCGGACGGCGCCGATACGCAGAGCGTCGGCGATGGGCGCTGACGTGGATTGGTGCGTGGCCTTCGCCACCTTTTGGCGGACACCGGATTTCTTCCTGATGCCTACGGTCTGCACGAGTCGTCTCCTGCACTACCCGTCGGTGAGTCTGTTCGCCTCAAGTTTGATTTGTTTCGCGACGCTCACGTTCCCACCCAGTATCTCGGCGAGTTCCTCAACTTCGAGTTTGTCGACTTGACCAACAAAGTGCACACCCCTACGTCTAAGTGCTTTGGCGCGGGTGGCGTTAACCGATTGGAGCGTGTCTACGGTATTAAAGGGGGCCAGGTACTTGTCGAGTTTCGCGCGTAGTTCTTTGGCTTCCTCGGCGAAGTCGTTGGCGATTTCGCCTCGGCGATTTTCAAGTTCCGCGACCTCATCGCGCACCGTCCGGATCTCCTGGGCGAGGGATTCGCGGACTTGCCGGAGCGATTCGATCTCCGATCTAACCGTCTCCACATCGGCAATCAGCGCCGTGCGAATGGCCGCGACGGATTCTACATCCGCGCGGGTGCTGGTGACGTCGTCCGCCAGCGAGGTTCGTGTACTCTTGAGAGTCTCGATATCGGTCCTAACGCTCTCGACCTCACTCAGGAGTTCGGTTCGTTTGGCAACTATGGCTTCCAGGTCGGCCTTGGTGCGCAGGATTCCCTCTTCGATCGATCCGCGGGTCGATTCGATATCGACGACCTTGGAGCTCACGTCGTCGATTTGGGACTTCAGTTGGTCGCGACGGACCTCAAGTTTGCGGATTTCTTCGGCCGTTTCATCGACAACTACAACAGAGGACATGGCCGCAGCGGGGGTGCGCTCATAATAGACTACGCGTCCGTCACGTTGATAGAGGTTGACGTTTGCGCCGGATGAAAGCGTGGGGGCTGCGAGGCCAAAGCTGAAAAACTTGTCAGCGCCGGACGCGGGGTCGTATTCGAGAATCCTGCCAACCGCCACGCCGCGATTGGCAAGAATGGCTTTGGCGTCGTCGGTCGGCGTGTTGATGAGGGCGTCAGGTGCGACGGCAGCCGTTGGATTCACCGACGGCGCGATCCACTCGCGAATGCCGTCGGCGACGAGCCTTCCGCTTTGATTCCATGCAGGCTTAATAGTACCCGTCGTCGTACGCTTGCGGTTGGCAAAGCCTTGCTGGTAGACGCGAAATTGGGCGCCGTTGTTGATGCCGGTGTAGGAGATGACCGAGCCCGCGGTGGCGAGCGGATTATGCACGACGTTTGAAATCCAATCGTCGTCCTCGGGGCAGCAGAACTTCGAGATCCATCGTCCGACCGTTCCGAAAAGCCCAATCGTGCTGAGCCAATACTGCATCTTCGGCCAGGTATGGAGAAATTTTCGTCGCGAGAGGTTGCAAATGTGATCGACCGTTCCCCCGGTAATCTCAATGCGGGCGAGCGTGATGAATTCGTCGTTTTCGCAGACCGTGCAATCGAGCAAGAGGTCGCAGAAACAGTCGCGCAGCGCCTCGATGACGTGGCTGGTGATTTGCTCGAAGACGCTGATGAGCTCAGCTCTGTAGGCGGTAAAACCCTCAATCAACGAGTTGGGTTTGGGCAGCAAGTCGGCATCGATGAGCGTAAGCGTGTTGGATCTGTTGTTGAGTACTGCGGCGCGGAATTCCTGCGCGCCGCCGGTCATTGCGACGCCGATGGGGCCGACCTGCGCCGGGAGTTCTGTCCACTCGGCCTCAGCCGGGGATTTTGGGTCAATCACAAGCAGCTTGTGCTCATCGTCAAGGGTGACAAGCAAGCGGTTCGATTTGAAGTGGAATCCAAGCCCTAACGTCGTGTCGGCAACGCGAATCGGCCGATCGCCGTTGGCCAATACGTAGTTATTCTTGCTCGGATCGAACAAGAAAACGAGGATCTGTTTTTCAGTGGCGCTTTCCGCACGCGGGTCGATCGCGATGCAGAATCCGCCGCGATTGGCGGAAGTGTCATCGCCGGGTAGTTTGAACACTGCATCGGTAAGTCCGTCGCGTCCAGGCCACGTAAAAACCCTCTCAGATTGGTTCGAGCCGATTCGCCGCCAACAAACACCGTCGTACTCGCCATTCATGTAATCAACGTGTCGTTCGACTTTGGCTGTGGCGCAAAGACTCCGGTTCACGCGATCGTACACAAGATGTCCAGCCGCAAGGCATTGGATGATGATGTCGGGCTGCGGTTCCTCGGCGCCGATCATGGCGTCGGGCCTGAGGAGGACGACGCCCCGGCCCAGAGCAGCACCGAACAACGCAACTTCACTTTCCGGATGCGGGATAATGGTTTTTATCAGGAAGTCGCAAATGTTGACGGTGTTCGTCCACTCAAATCTGTCGTGGTCGATGGTCGCCCAACTCAGCAGCGTGTCGTCGCCGCGCGTGGCGACGGCGTAGAGATGTTTGCCATCACGACTGACGGCAACGTCGTGGACTGTGAGGCCCTCCATGCCCTTGACCTGGAGCGCCGCGATGAGTTTTTGATCCTTGTACACATTAACGGTGTCACTTGCCCCTCCGCATGTGAAGACCATGCGGTTGACGTCATTGGCCTGCGTAGCAAACGTGCGGACCCGAGTGTGCGCCCCCCAGCCAATGACCGTGTCCATGCCCAGGCTCGCGAACGGATAATCAGGAAAGACACGAACGTCCTCGTGGATGCAGTGGGTCCGGCTGCTCATGGCCGCGCGAGACTCTTCGTAGATTTTTGACAATAAAGCGTGTTCATTCGCTGAGAGGTAGACGTGCTGTGTGCCGGGAATGTTGAAAGGGTCGGTCTGACAGAACAGATTGAAAAAGGCGATAGTGAGTGGATTGTCTCCGTCCGGTTGCGCTCCAGCATAGAGACTTTGCATGTCCTTCCAGATCGTCTCGATGAGCCCGACGATGGGGTGGATGCACTTCTTAAGAAAGTCCTGCCAGATCGTGAAACGGTTGGGTCTTTCATAGTCGGGGGTGACGCCGAACGACGCTGTGCCGTCAGCGGCGCGCGCGATATGAAGCACGACGATGCCCGATCCATCTCCATCGAGCAGATCCGTGTCACTGGCGAGTTTGACGACGTCGACGATCGCATCGTCGGCAGTCCGCAAGGCAGTGCCGTCGGAAAGGACGGTGTACCCTGGAGTCGCGCGGACGACTTGCTCGTTCGGGCCCGCGCAGTGGATCTTGTGGCCGCAGACGTTGCCGCACCCGTGGAGGTGTCTGTTGTGGTCGGCGACGTCGTTGGCTTGGCAGACCGCGGTGAGCGCCTCCTGGACGTTCGTCGCCTCGGTGTGGATGCAGTCGCCGGGGTTGTAGCAGATGTCACGCGCCGTGAGATTGGTCAACGGCGGGAAATCAAAGGGTTTGCAGGCCCCGAGATCCCACGGAGTGAGGGTGCCGTCGGCGCTCACGGTCGCCAGCGGCAGATAGCGATGGAGGATCCCGTCGGGGAGTTTCGCGCTCACGATCGTGTCGCCGCCGGAGTGAATGGCGCCTCGGACGGGGACCAGCCAGTAATCGCCCGCGACAATGCGTTTGCCCGAGAGGTCGATGGTGATCGCAAGGTTCTCGCCGTTAATGGACACCGCGCCGCCCGCTGAGCGTACGCGCCCATGCACGCTGTCGCCGGCAGCGTCGGACAAGTCGATGCCGCGGTCTGATCCACCGCCGTCACCTCCCTGGTCAAGTAGTGCCCACCCCGCGCCGGACTGGATGAGGCGGCAGTAGCCATCCCAGCGCCGAATCGGCGTGCCCTCGGTCATGGATGTGGGGTACCCCTTGGAGAGTGTGCCGCGCGCGGGCGCGAAGCCATCGGCCAAGTGCACGCCGAGATGCTTCTCGCTCTCGTAATTAGGACTGCCGCTGAATCGTTCGTATACCCAATCGTCAGCGGCGTATCCTGGCGGCTCGTCGCCAACGAGGAACTGCTCGGCGGCATTCTCGCTCGACCACTTCAGCACGATAACGGTGTTTCCCGAGCCGTCATTGGTTACATCATGAAGCTCCACGCGAAATAAATAGCTTCCGACATCGACGTTGAGGGAGAGTTCCTCCGCGCATGGATCGCACGCGTCGGCGGCGCCGATACTGTCACGCACCGTAATGCTGAGCTCCGCTGTCCCGATCTGTGGGTTCGTGTCAGCGTTCGTCGGATCCGTGCCTGCGGGTGCCCACTTGATCTGGGCCATGGTCTGCATTCGCGTAGCGGTGTCAGCGCCCGCGAGGGCCGGATCGAGCAGCGCATCATCCTCCAAGCTGGTGACGACGCGCTCCCATATATCCGCATACAGCATGTACTCGGACGGGAGATCGGGGGACTCGGAGAGGGGGAAGTCGGCTTGCTTTTCGATATCAAAGAATTCGGGCGCGGGCGACAGGTTTGGATCGGGCTGCAGGTTGGCGGCGTGGCCGTCGGCGTACAGTCGGCCCCAATGCAACGCCCACGTGCCCGCACTGTTCTGCCTGAGCACGCCGCGGTCGTCGGGTGTTCCATAACCGATGATATCTCGCAGCGCGTCGCGTACGCGGCGCTTGATGATCTCGTTGAGTTCATTGTTGTCGGCGTCAAGAAGCATGCGCCCCTGCTGCTGCATGACGCCGGAGTAGTGTTTGTGTGGTTGGTCGCTGAGTCGAGATATCTGAGTGTTCATCTCATTTCCTTACAGATCTATGTGGGTGGTTCGAGTAGCGCCGCGTCCGGGACAAGCACGGGTGTGATGTCGAGTGGCAGATATTCGGCGAGCTTGTCAAGAACGGCCTTGCCGCGCAGCACGTACCGGCGGTGGTGGTGTGCGCCCAACTCGCCCCCATCTTCCGCTCCGTTAAGAACGCTGCGCGGCGACGCGGGGTGCAGGACACAGCAACCCCACGTTCCAAAATCCGATGAAAAGAACAAGGGCAGGCGAGTAGTTGTGGAAAAAGTGCTGCAGTTGGCGGTGTCTTGATCTGAATGGACGCGCGAGTAGCGGATGCACCCACTGGGCGCCGAGCCGACGCTGTCGGTGATGGGTCTCATGAAAATCGAGTCACTTGCACGGATTTCGCCGCAAACCGCATCGGTGAGGACTGTGGCATAGACGAGTTGAACGATGCGATCTATCGCGTCGAAGTTTCCGATTATGGAGTCCTCAGCATACACCGCGGGCTTCTCGGTCGGGCCGTTGGTTGACCGCACCATCTGGACCGCGACGCGCTGAAGTCTGAGCACGCCGCCATCCATCGATACGGCGCCTTCCAGGCAAAGACCTTCGATTAATGTGTCCTTGTCCTTGATTCGAATATCGCCGGTAATGCGTGTCGGCCCTGCGTTGCCGGCCGCCGGGCGAATCTCCGTCATGTCGCCGGAGTCAGTGACGGACACGTGCTCAGAGAATCCTGCGGTGCCTCGATCACTCCAATCGAGCGTGATCGCAGGAGTCTCGCACAAGCCGGCGGCTGGGGGAACGAACAGCAGCAATCGTCTGGGGAGAGCGTGGCCGCGGTCCCAGCGTGGCGTGCGGATGTCGGCGGTCCGCCTGCTCGGGTCGTCGAACGCGCCGGGCTTGCAGGGAACGCCGTGCAACGAGGCTTGCCGCCACCACTTGGCTGGCGCGCCCGGGAATCTGGTCCGGCGAGCCGCTTGATTGAGGGGATTCCCGTGGCCGTCTACAGGCACGGACACGGCGCCGGCGGGGCAGCGCAGATCCACAGTGCCGGCGAGGAGTGTCGGGTGTCTGGCGCCCATCGAAGCGGTGGTTCTCCAGGCGAGAGTGTTGTACGACTCGTCCGGCGGCGCGACGCCGTAAGTCGTCGCGGGTAACTTGATGGAATCAATGCTTGCGGTAACCGCGACCTTCTGCCAGCCCTCGATAAGTTCGATTTCGAACTGGCCAACAGCTTCGGCGATCCACTCGGCAACCCGCCGGGTGCCCTTGCGCTGACGCCAGGCGACGGCGTTGTTGACCTCTTGACGACGTCCCTCGGCCTCGGGCGAGACCAGCCGTACGGCGAGAAGATCGGCGAGGTACGGGAGTATCCAATCCTGGCATGCCAACTCCTCGCCATCGGAATCCGGGAAGATGTCGGCGTATCGCTGTACAAGGGTCTGGCGGAGTGCATCAAGCAAGTCGCCGCAGGCTCCAAAGTAGCATGCAAGGACGCCGTTCTTGTCGCGGGTTCGATAGACAGTGGGTAGCGCGGCGTAGAGTCGATCCGCGAAATTCGTGCGCGCGGTCATAGTGCATACTCCGCGTAGGAGATCGCGACATCGCGGACGATCAGGAGCTCGCCGCCGCGAGCGCGCAACGCCCGGATCACGCCACTGAACGTGGCGATCCGCTCGGGTGGCAGCGGTTTGTCAGGGGGGGCGACGATCCGGCAGACGGAGTCCTGCACGCCTTCTATTGCTTCAACGACCGTGTATATTTGGCTTCTGTAGAGTCCATCGCCGAGAGTGCGGTTTTCCGCTTTGAAAGTTGATTCAAGCGCGGTTTTCACCGCGAAGGCGACCTGGTCGGGATCATAGGCGCCGGTGTCAATCCTGATACGGACCTTCAGATCGAATTCAAGTGGTCTGTAGTCGTCGACTTGAACGACGACGCCGGGCATTGCGCGGCTTTGGAGCATGATTCTCAGATCGCTCTTAAGTTCTTCAAGCAATCCGCCGCCCGCGGGGACCGCTACGACTCGCACCATCTCACCTCGAAATCGGCTGGGGCGATCGGATGTCGCGGCGAAGGCCTGCGCCTGCCATATGCTCGCGTGCGCCGTCGCGAGGGCGGAAAAGTCGGAAATCGAGACAGCGCGGTTGAGTGTGAGGATTGACTCGGGCGCATTCTCACGCATGGACGAAGTCGGCTCAATGTCGCTGCCGCCGGACGCGTCCAGAGGCTGGAGCACACCCGTCACAAGGCTGTAGGGCTGCTTGAGTTTGACTAGAGAGTCTCGGCCTAGATTGCCAACGAGGCCGACGCCTTTGCGAACCGTAATGAATACGTTGTTACTGCCGGTGGGAAGGCGTCGGTTGAAGCGGAATTGCAACCCGCCGTCGCTCAGCGGGCGGACTTCGTAGTGCGAATCGGTGTCGGTGGAATCGCGAATCGTGCCGACCTGCGTCCATATCCGATTGCCGATCGTGACCTCCACATCGGCGCGGACACCGGAAGGAAACGTCGCGTCGGCGACGAATGAGATGTTCTCAAGATCGAGATCGAACTCCGGCTCGGCGTTGGACGCGTCACCGCTTCCAAGAACTCGGAGATTCGTCGATTCGCCGTGGCCGGCGGTGATGACGTTTGCGAGGAAAACACTGGCGTGTTTGGTAAAATGGCGTTCAATCCCCTTGGCATCGAGAGCGGCGGGCACGGCTGCGCTGAGGGTCACGGTGCCGGTGTGGGGATCGGTCGTCGCGACGGAGCATTTCGCCGCGATCGAGAGATCGGCATCATGAAGGATAATCTCCCGGCCAGTGACCAATAAGTCGGGCCAATCGTCGGCGTCGAGTTCGAGCGCAAGCGATTCCTCGCCGGTGAGTTGCGTGACGTTCTTGTCGTAATCAGTGGGGCGGGTCTCATTTTGGAAGTCCCAGTAGGCCGCTGTGAGGTTTTGCGGAAGTGCGACTGGGTCGAGAATGACGTCGAAACCCTCGTCGGTCTCGCTGATTTCCTGCACGGCAGCCGCAACGAGCGAGTCGTCGGAGAACTCGAGGACAATCGGACTCCCTGATGACATACCCCGGGGTTTTCCGCTAAACGCCAGCGCGGATGGTCCGATGCCGGTCACAGTACCAGCCTCCTGCGGTGAATTGGGCACGTACCTATAGGGCGCCAAAGCGTCAACGATGACGAGACGTTCGGACTGAAGGACGCCGTCGTCATCGTAAACGCCGTCGCTGGTCGGTGCGATGTTGAAGTTGTTGTCAATGATATGAGAACGGCGTTTACTGAGGAGGGGTACGTAAGCGGCGCCATCAGTTCCGAATACGTTTACCATCTTGAAAAGGACGTCGCCGACGCCCGGCATTTGCGCGGCGGCGCCGGGCTTGAGTTCGACGCGCACGCGCCGATTCTCAACTGCTTTGACCTTGAGAAACCTGGTGAATTTGTTGTTGGCGTTTGCGTTCCATGCAAGCATTTCCCCGACAGCCAAGTTCACCGGCTCGGCGAAGACAAGCGTGTCGTCGCCGGCGAGCAGGGGCTTGGCGCGGCTTTTCGGTAACGAGTGAAGCGTGAGTTGGTGATGCTTCCACGTTTGTGAAGCCGCCCCCGACTCCAGATTCGTCAACCCAATAGATGAATTGCTCACCGAACGGATTCTGATAGGGATAAACTCACGCGTCTCTCCATCCTCGGCGTCGGCTTGGAGCACACCGAAACTCCCGGCGGAGAGGCTTTCGACCTCGCTCGTGACTGGGAAATCACCGATTGGCGCAGAGTTACCGACGAGCGCGAAAAGCTCCTGCGACTTGTTCCAGTCCTTAACGTGGATCTGATTGAGTCGCGCATCGACGTCGAGGTCCGCCAGCGTCTCAAACGTGAGCGGGCTGCCCTTGGTCGGCTTGTCGTTGAGTTGGAGTCCTGCCGTGACCGTGCCCGTGAGGCCTTCCTTTACCAGGAGAGCGATGCTCGTACTCGCAGAGGCGGGCGGAGCGGGGCTGTAATCGAGCATGGCGATGAGTCTGCGCAGCGATTCCCACTGCGTGGCGGTGCGGAGGTAACCCTCGTTGGTGTACGCGTCGAGATGGGTGGTGCAGACATGGATCGCACGCGCAAACGAACGGAGAATCTCCCAGCCATGGTCACCGGTGGCGTTGATGTATTGGTTCCCAAGATGTTCAAGTGATTCCTGCGGCGTGAAAAGTGCGTCGGGGTTGAGTTGAGGCCAATTCGCACCTTGAAGCTCCGCTTCGGCGAGCCGGTCTCGCAGTCGCTTACGGAGGAAGTCGAGCCAGTTGGCGGCATTGCCGTCGGAGAACTGGAATCGAGAGAGACCGGCGCGGTTCCAGCGAGTCAGATCGATCGGTTTTTCGGCTGGTGTGGTTGTCATCCCGGATTCCCGCCATGGATGTTAAGTGTCCAAAGCCCACCGTTCGGATCACCTGAATTCTTGCACACTGCGACCTCAACGCCGTCCAGGATGATCGCGCCCGAGTCCGAGCGGTCCGGAAACTGTTTGCCCAAGCGTTTGAACCGGTTAACGCAGACCGACTTGACTCCGTCTATACTACCGACGACCTGGAAAATCTCCGAAAGGCGAAGATCCTCGCCGAGAGCGAGGTTGCCCGGTGCGAAAAACCCGCCGGGCTTCGTGCCAAGCACTTCCTCGATGGCACGGCGCACCTCCGATTCAAAGTACGTTTGATCGATTCGCGCTGAAAGCGCCATGAAGATGGGGACATCTCTTGCGTCGTGAAGGACGGCTTGTCGGCCTATCATGCGTTCCGCCTCAACCATCCAGCGCAGCGCGACGCGGATCGTGGTCTCGTCGCTGAAGAATGGACGTGCCAGATTCTCTCTTGCGTGAAACGCCGTGATTTCGTTCTTGATCGCCTCGGCATCGATGAGGCTTGCTATCGGCGTGTCGAGTTTCCGGCCCTGCACGGGTACGACGGCGATGTCGACCGCAGTCCATGAGCCGGTCCAACGGGTAGTCGCGGTGGCGGCGAGAATAAGTGGATGGTCGTTCAAGCGCGCGGCGTGATCGTCGCGCGTCACCATGCGCCGATTGGTGTGGATCTGGCGCGGGCCCGCGACGCGTGCAGCCTCCATGTGTTGTGGATGGAACAGCCAATCGCGATCAAGCTCGGCCTTCGAGGCGCCTTGCCTGGCACCGGCGTCGTAGCCAATGAATGCGAGCAACCGCCGGACCGATGCCGGGTTGCGCGCGGTTTCGAGATAGGCTTCGCGCTGGAGTCGATCCAGATCGTGCGACAACTCGTCCAATGCGGCGGCCAGCACTTCGACGAGCACGACCTCGATGTCGCCGGGAGTCCAGCGGCGGCGGTCGGGAAACCGCGACGCGAGATCCTCGAGCATTGTCAGACGGAAGCCGTCGTAGTCTCGCGTGTTGAGATCGATGTCGTCGGGGATGCTCGGTAACGCGGGCGGCAAGGTGATTGTGCGTCTACCGCGATCGGGGCAGCCATCCTCGAATGCCCGCGCTGGATGAGGTGTCTTATCCACGCGTTATCCTCCTTGTCCCAAGGTGAAGGTCGCCTTCTGGTCCTGGTTGATAGTCGTAAGTTGGTAGCCGATGCGAATGATGAGTTGTTCCTCGCCGGCGCCGTCGACAAAGCCCGGGTCGTCCTTGGCCGATCCAACGACGATGGTGAGGCTCTTGGGATCGACCTCGCCCGCAGTGGCCTCGGCAAGCGCGATCTCCAGTCGTTTCCGAGTGATTTGCCAGAGCGCTGAGTTGTTACCCTCGAACACCAAGGCTTGTGCCCCGGCGCCCCACTCAGGCCGAAAGACACGCTCGCCAGAATTGGTGAAGAGAACCTGCTCGATAACCTCCTTGATGTGCGCGGATCGGTCGCTCGTGCAGGTCCCCGACTCACGGATGTCGAAGGGGAATTTCATGAATGTGGCAGTATTGATTTGCGTCATGTTCCGCTCCTGTCAGCTGGCCGTCACTTTCGATGAAAGGCTGGACATCTCTCCTTGGGGGATGGGTGGACTGGTTGGCGCGCCCGGAGCGGTCGTGGTATGAACGTGGGTGGCGAACAAGGACAGGAACGTGGAGCCCTTGATGAGCGGCTCGCCGCCTGCCGACCCCAACGCGACCTGGGAGCCCTCAATCGTGATTGTGGCGCCCTTGACGTTGATGCCCGATGCCGTCATCTCGATCTTGTTGCCCGAACTATCTGTGATGGTCGTGCCCGTCGAATTCATGACCATGGTGTTGCCGGACGTATCCTCGACCGTGATTGAGTTGTCGGAGGCGTCCAGCCTAACGGTCGCGCCGACCTTGTCAGTCAGCGAAATCGCCCCGTTCTGATCGATCATGAATTCCGCCGCGGACGGGTGATGAATGGTAATCTTCTCCGCGCCTGAGGCATCGTCGATTTGTAGACGGTTTCCCGCGGCGGTCTTGATCATGCGCGTCGTTGGAGGTGAGACGCTCGCTTCCGCCGGAGGCGCCCCAGTCGCAGTCCAGAAGCACCCGGTCCATATGGGTTCGTCGATTTCACCTTCGACGAACTCGACCCACACACGTGCTCCAGAATCGGGCACGAAGAACATGCCCTGATCACCGAGACCCCCGTATGGAACGACCGGCAAGGCCCAACGCGTAACGGCGGCGCCAAGCACTGAGGGCACGCGGACGCGGACGCGGCCCAGATTCTCAGGATCCTGATTGTCGACCACGACGCCCTTGTACTTGCCGTAGTATTTGTTTGCGGCGTTCTCGATGGCTTGGGCTGCGAGGTCAGGCATGCGTGTTCCTTTCAGAGAGCGGCTGCAACCGCTCCGCTAAGCCCGGACGCGGCGCCGAGGTTGTTGCCATAAGCGTTGCGGATGAGTGTAAACGTCTGTCGATAGCCCTGCATGTTGAACGTGTGGCGCACGGCGTCGGTATAGTAGATGCCGCCATAGCGCTCGCCAACGCCGTCTACTCCGACCGGCAGGCCGACTTGAAGGACGTGCCCGTACAGGCTGCCATCCAGCTCGCCTTGGGCCTTGACCTTGAACGACTCTTCATTGACCTTGCGTTGTGCGAGGATTTGCAACTCGGACTCAGTCTGCCGGCCTTGACGCGTCAGCTTCCACACGTATTCGGGCAATCCGACCGCCGTGTTGCTGGAAGGCTCATTACCAAGAAGGAACAAATTCGGGCTGACGATTCGTTCTACAGTGTCGCCGGTCTGTTCGCCGGGGAACTCGAAGGCGACTTTGTCGGGCTTGTCAGCGAGATCCTCGACCCCGAAGCGGACACAATTGGTGCTCCGTCCGCCGTATACGACGATGGTGTCTTGCGGTGCGTGGTCCAGTCGCATCTCTCCGAAGTAGATCTTGCCCTCGGCAACAATTAGCTCGTAACCGTTGGCTTCAGCGCGTTTTTCCAGAAGCTTTATGTCAGTGTCGTCCTGATTGAAATGGATACCGGACTGTCCGGTGCCGTTGTCCTCATGCGGAGCAAGCCCGACATTGCCGGAGATCGCGGTCAATAGTGAAGTATCATCGCCCGGACCATCCTCGCCCCACTCTTTGCGCTCGTGCTTGCGGTCCATGGCCATGGACTGGTCCAGGCACGATGCGATGACGGTGGCGCCGCCGCTGTTCTCGGGGTAGTTAGTCTTTATTTCCTTAATGTAGCCTCGAAAGACTTCCTCAGTATGTGACGCACCAAAGGCTGCCTCGATTTTAACCTCGGCCCATGGCTCCAGAACTCCTGAATCCTCAACGATCCACGTGCCATCGAGATTGCGGCGTGTTTCAAACTTGAGCGAGGCGGTCCAGCCGGCCTTTCGGTTCGTCTCGACCGATACCTCGGCCAAATACGCGTACAGATCCGTAATCTCCTGGCCATCGACCGTTATCACGCACTCAGCCGGAGAACGCATCGGGGTTGTCAGGGCATCGAGGAGTGTCATGACGTTAGAGTTCCTTGGCCATGGGGATTAAGATGCGCTCACCGACCAAGGCATCGTCGAGGATATCGCCAGACAGAATAAACTGCGGGTTGGCGTCGGCGATGCGCCACCAGCGCCTGCCGTCACCGTAGTAGTGCAACGCGAGTTTCTCAAGGGACTGGCCCTTATCGACAAGGTGTTCGATGTATCCCTTCGCATCGCCTGGTTCATTGGGAAGTACGCCATCGAAAGGGATAACCCCATCGGACGGCTCAAAACCCTTGGCGGGGTAGTAGCGTGAGTTTCGAAGAAACATCAAAGAATCCCTCCGATGGCGGTGGAAATAGTGCCGGCCGTGTTCAGTGCGGCGGATGCGACCTGACGGAGTTGCTCGGCAGTGTAGAACGGATTGGTCGCCTCGATAATCTGCATTCCGATCGTGGCGGTGGCGCGCGACGGGATGAGCGTGGACAGGTGCGATTGCTCGTCAATCTTCACGCTCGTGAGAAACACAGGCAGAATGTGCGTACCCCAGATGAACAGCAGAATGGATGCGGACTCGGAACGCTGAAAGGCACGCTCCCCGCCGAGACCAAGGCTGGCCAGCGTCTGCATGCCGCCGGGCCCTTGGCTTTTGGGCTCGACCATGCTCCGTAATGTGGCAAGTTCGGGCTCGATGCCCAACTCGCCGGGAATGACGCGACCATCTTCCGGCCGATCCGAGGAATCAAGGAGAATCTCTACGCTGAACTGCTCGGGCTGAACAGTGACGCCCTGGGCAACGCGCGGTGTGTCCAGTGGCGTCGTGAAGTCGTAGCCGCCACGTGTGCCAGGAGCCGATCCCGATGGAAGCGAAATTGTCCGAGTACGGCTGATGGTCTGCGGATTGAACTGAAAGACAAGCGCCAGCGGCGGGGCCGAAACGGCATACTCAACCAGTGCACCTTGTATCACATTTGCCATGGCTTACTCCTTCCTCTGCCTCGCGTGGACGCGGGCAGCGACGGCGCGGGCGATGGATCCGGCGATCGCGGAATCGCTCCACGCGGATTGGATGTTGACCGCGGCAATGCGGACCACGCCGACCCGGGCGCTCTCGGTCCAGTCGGCGTCGGCGAGGCGACTGGCGATGAGTGGAGCGATGGCGCGTGCGCGCGCGCCCAATTCGTTCGGGAGACGCACTGAAAGACGATCGATGCGCACCTTGAGGGGAGTAGTCATGGTGTTTCCTCCGTTTGGCAGAATTCGGCGAGGCATCCCATCTCGCGCGAGGTGACACGTCTGCCACGCTTTTCGATCTCGCGTTTCACGGCCAGCGCGAGCTCCGGGCCGCCAATTTGGTAAGGCTCCCCACCCGCCGCGGCAAGATGGGCGGCGTGGTGGGCCGCATTGCGGATCGCTCCGCCTGTTAGGGCGATTGTTTCTCCGATGGATTCAAAGTCGAGACGCACATCCCTCGGCGCGTGTGGAGGGAGAAGCCGCCTCCACAATTCCGTTCGAGCTCGTCCGTCCGGTTTTTCAAACTCGACGACGCAATGGAACCGCCGTAAGAATGCATGGTCAATATTATCGCGCAGGTTGGATGTGAGAATAAGCGGTCCCCGATGGCGTTCGATTCGGTCGAGCAGAAAGCTAACGAAAAGATTCGCAAATCGATCTCGAGCTTCCTTGATCTCACCGCGTTTGGAGAAGAAAGTCTCGCCCTCATTCAGCACGAGCACCATTGGGCGCGCATGCGCGGCGTCGAGGAGCCTGTCGAGCCGCCGCTCGGCGACCCCGACCCAGCGAGATGCAATGCGCGCCATCTCCAGGCTATAGACGGGCCAATTGAGTTCACCCCCGATCGCGGCGGCGGAATAAGTCTTGCCCACGCCGGATGGTCCGGAGAATAACGCGATGGGTCCGCCGGTTTGTTCGCCGCCCCACTCATCCTCAACAATCCATCTGTTCTGAACCAGGCCGACCAGTTCTCGAAGTCGAGTGAGCGTTTCGTTGGGAAGAACTAAATCGTCAAAACCGATGGTCTGGTTGGACCGAACCAGGCCAGGTGGATCAGGTTCCGGCGGGAGCGCATCGACGCGCTCGGCGAGTTGCGGGCCCGGGGCCAATCGCGCATCGGGACCCCGACCGTGAATGCGGAGCAACCCCTCGCGCGCGAGTCGTCCATTGGCATCCGCGGCTTGCTGGAGTTCGAAGACCTCGTCAGCGTATAATGGGAGCAGACGCTGGATCATCGACGCCGACACGCCCCGGCCTGTCGCGTCAGGCTCTAATTGACGGTACAGCCAGGCAATGGATTCTCGCGCCAGCGGCGCCACCACAATGACCACGAGATTCACTTCGACGGAGGTAAGACGATCCGCGGCGATGTGGTCGACCCACGATCCGTCGAGCGCGCGTTGCGTCTGAATGTCTTTTTCGAGATTCGCAAGTCGCTCAAGCCGATCGCTTTCAGGTTCGTGGCCTGCCAACGCGTCAACCTGCATACGCGCAAGCAATTCGATGCGCTCCCACTCTGTTTCCGGTACGGCGTTCTGGGATTGGATGGTCGCGGTTGCACTCATGGATTCACCACCACGAGCAACAGGTTGCTGCGCGACGTCCGCGTCGGACCGGGTGACCCGTCGAATCCACGTTCGCTCTCAAGTTCGTAATCGCGTTCGGCTACGAGGGTCGCCTGACCGGCAGTGTTTTGGATTGACGCCGGAAGCGACACCGCTTCCAACTGGCCATCGCTCGGAATCTCATTGGGATCCAGCACTGGCCCAACCGCGGTCGCGGCGACGGTAGCCGGCTCATCACTCCAACCGTTGACGCGGGTCCAGGTTCGCCAACGCAAGGTGATCGCGACGCCTGCCTCCCCCGTTACCCATACCATGTATTTGAACGATGTGGCGTCGCCGGAGCCTGCGGCGACACGGACAACCTGTGAGCACTCGCCATCCTTGACGAAACAAGCGACTGGCGACCAGTCGGGTTCGGCTGTGTCAACAACCGAGCGGGTGACTGTCGGGTCATCATGCAACCCTGCAAACGAGCCAGGCTGCGCACGGCTGCCATTGGTGTTTGCCTCGGATGACGCGCCCGTTGAGCCCACGAGCGGCGGGTTAATCGGGGTCAACTCGGGAACGACAGGCACGAGAGCGATCTCGTACGCGAGCGAGCTTCGAAACGTCGCCCCTTCTTGGGTGGACCAGATATGGTTGAGCTCCTCAGTTGTCGGGCGTTGCAGGACAATCTGGAGATGGACGGTCTCGGAATCGAAGGGGCCCAGGGGCATGCTCTGTTCTTCATGAAGCGCGCGGAGCACGTCGCCGAGAATCCTTAGCTCGTGCTCGGACGGCATTTCACTTTCGAGGGCTTGCCCAAAGGGTGTGATCATGCACTGAATACGCAGGCGAAAAACCTCGTCGGACGGCACATCCACATCGAATTCGAATGGGGCTAGGCGATAGAAGAAGAAGTTCAGCACATGCTGGCTGGGGTCCGCCCGGAGAGATCTCGCGGCATCACCCGGTGGGCCGATCAGAATCGTTATGCTGTTGGCGGTTGCGTCAATGGCCTCGCCGACGCGCGCCGTAAATGCGTTACAAACCTGGCTGAAGACGTTTGCATCCGTCACTTACAGCCTCCTTACGGCGCGTCCGGCGCTTTCCGTGGGCATGGGAAGCGGAACAGCGGCTTTGGGGCGCGGTGGAGGCGGCGCTTCGACGATGACTTCAAGGTTACCGATCTCGATGACCACGCCGGATGGGGACACGGCACGCGTCGCGGGAGCGGGCTGCCGTCGTTCTGGTTGCACCGAGAGCGATTGGTCGACCGATGCGGCCTCTGGATCATTGGCTCCACCATGATCAGCACCAGCTGGTATGAACTCGCTTTCAGCCGAATGAGCGTCTCCACGCTCCGTTGCAACCGAATCGTCACCGAGTGACTCATCGGCTGAACGTTGTGTTGCAAGAGGTTCGACGGAAGCGAGCGCCGCGCGCGGTGGGGCGATGCGGTCATCCGCGCCCGAATTCCGGTCGTCCTTGCGCGCGGTCGATGGCGAAACGCGCTTTGCCATGGGCGCGGCAGCGTCATCAGTTCCTCGTTTATCCAGGTAGTTTCGTGCTGCGTACCCTTGGTGCTGCGATCGCCGGCTCGGTGACGACAACGCATCGGGCTGGGCGCTTGCGGGCGTTGCCGGCAGGCGACGATTTGGTGTGGACGGTGCGCCCGGAGCGAGCTTGCGCCGGATTTGCTGTTCTTCCAACGTCTCATCAGGTTGAGAGTCGGTAGATGTCTCAGCGGCACGGCGCAGCGATTGTACCGGTCGCGCCGGCGTCTCATCCGTGGGTTCTATTTCGTCCGCACTATCGCTGCTTGGCTCGTGTAAGGCCTCAGGCGACGTGGTTCGGACAGGAGAGATATGCGGCGCGGCATCTTGCTCAATGGTCTTATCCGGCTCTCCCATTGGTTCAAGATTCCGCTCGCGATCCAGCTCCGGCCCGTGCGCATTGGGTGAACAACTGACGGGCACCCCCGCGTCTGTCGGGGTGACGGCGTCAGCAATGGCGCGATCCAGGAAGCTCATTTCAAGCATTTACTCCGCGAGCGTGGTCGATCAACGTAAGATATCGCCGGCGCCGATCGGCGGGCAAGTCGAGAATCTCCCTTTGCGACCAGTGGTAGGTGCTGGCGATCTCGTGGACTTGCTGGAGCAGATCACTTTCGCCTTGCAGCAGGCAGAGATAGGGGCTGACTTCGACCTGTTCCCCGTTGTGGCAGGACGGGCACGTTGTTTCGACGACCGTGCCCACCTCTGGAGAGACGCCCTCGATGGCTGCATCAGCGCGGGCGATATCGTGGCCGTCGAGTTCGTCCGCCCCGGAATAGCCCGGGGGCGCATCCTCGATGAGTCGATCGATCAGCCATCTCCGCGGATCGGACGGTTTCGTCGCGACTAAAGCCATCTGGTCTTTTCCTGTAGGAACCCGGCAGCGGAACATCCCGGCAGACAAGCGGAACACCGCTGTAGGAAACTCTTCGCCGGCTAGTTTCACCGGCAAAAGCGACTGTCGCACAGGCAGATCGAAGCGGACATCGCAGTGCGAGCATGTGGGCGAGATCCAGATCTCGTCGCTCAATCGACGGGCGCCCAGGAAACGAGCAAGAAATTGCCGGTCACCGATTGCCATCTCGTCGACCGTCGATTCTGTTACGCGCTCCTCACCAATGCACTCGATGGCAAGAGCAATGGCGCTGCTGAGACCCTGGTGAAACCGCTTGCCGGCCATAGAGCCCAAAGAGAGGGCTAATTCGACGTGCCCGGTGAATGCTGATTCGGTGAATGTTCTGAACCGATCACCGTTTCGTATGATTCCACCCGGGAGGAGGTTTGGCCCGGTGTATGCCATGTTTGCACCTATTCGATCCGGCCGCGATCAAGTCTCGACAGGCTCAGCCAAATCGTCACGGATGAACCCCTCATGCGCGATAGTGATGGTTTGGATGCCAATCGCATTCATCGCGGTACTGTCAAACTCCGGCATGGCTTGGTATTCGGACACCCAACAACGCTTAAGTGTATACGAAATGGCTGGTTGCCCCTGCAAGTTAAGGGCCATAAGTGTGATGTTCTTGCGATAGTTCACAAGTGAAGTTCCGCCATCACCCTCGATGTTATTCACGGTGTTGGCCCATGTCTCAAAAACGGGATCATGCGTGAGACCTTGTTCGAGCGTGACCGGCTCGTAGCTCGTGCCGCCGGGGAGTTGGCGTTCGTGCGAGGGATCGCCGGCAGCCCGCCACTTTACGATTTCGGTCTTGCGCTTCAGTGCGCCCATTTTCTTGAGGCCTGCAACCGGCTGGGAGTCGATCAAAACGCGAAACTTGAACGTGCGGTACGGATCGAAACGGTGTGCATTGGCTGGGAATGTGGGGGCGGCCATTACGACTCCTCCTCAACTAATTCGTGTTGACTATCTGCTGGATGCGGACAATGACGAACTCGGCGGGCTTGAGTGGCGCGAATCCGACCATGACAATGACCCGCCCGGCGTCGATGTCAGTCTGAGTCATGGTTTCACCGAGGCCACATCGGACAAAGTACGCGTCGGAGGCTTTGTCGCCCTGAAAGGCCCCGGATCGATGCAGCCCATCCATGAATCCGCCAATGTTCGCTTTGAGACTTAGCCACAGCGGCGTATCGTTACCTTCGAACACCGCCCAAGGGATTGAGTTGCGGATACTGTCCTCAATGAAGATCGCCGTTCTGCGAACTGGCACATACCGCCATTCCGGATCGGCCTTGGTGGCCAGTGTTCGGGCGCCCCAGATAACATTGCCGTACCCGGGCAGTCGGCGGATGCAGTTGATACCGAGAGGATTCAGCACATCCTGTTCTGCGTTCTCAATGTTGTACTCAAGCGCGGAGACGCCGCCTAGATTCGTCTCGACTCCAGCGGGCGCCTTCCAAATTCCGCGCTTAGCGTCAATCTTGCCGAACATGCCCGCCGCAAACGCGCCGGGAGAGGCCAGCACGGTCTTTGCCGCGCCCGGATTCGTGTCCGCGTCGTACTCGGGATTCTCCACCGCGATCCATGGATAATAGAGCACGGTGTATTTGGACGTGGGCAGTCCGAGGTCCTCGACGTCGCTCGGAGCGGTCATCTCATAACCAGGCGGGGGGTCTATGACCAGGATGCGATCCTGCATCGCTTCACAGTGAGCCCGACCCTCATCGATGATCGCATTGCCCGAGCCGTCCTCAGCCCACCACTGTCCGGGGAGGACAACTGTGGTGATGTCACGGATTTTTCGTAGGACGGCCCCAAAGTAGGAAGCGTAATCGGAGGTGCCGGGATCTTCGGCCTCGCCTGCCGTAAATGGAACCCCTTGCTTGTCGGTCCCGAGTGTCTGCATGGGCACGATCGGGTGTGTGCTGTCGGTGATCGCTCGTCCCGGGATCGACGTGGCTGCTTCGGCGGTGAGCATCATTTTCGTCGCCAGATCGCCCGACAGGCCCGTGATTCCCGGAATGCGCGAATTGGCGTCGCCGGACGTGAGCGTGAACGACTTGTTCGTTGTGTCGTACGTGCATCCGAATCGCGCCACCCGCGTCACCCGCGTCACCGACGTATCGGCGTTACGCACAGCCTTCTGTACCGCTGCGGCGATCGCTTTGGCGTTCGCGTTGTCGTCGGTCGTGCGCTTTGACGCTGAAATGCCGGCCAGGCTCACCTTTCCCGTGACCGGCAGCCCGTCGATCGTCACTGGCAGATCGAGCGTCAGTTCGCTCGCCTCGTCAATCAGTTTGTACAGCGTCTTAAACGCGGCCTCGTCGAGGCCTGTTCCGGTCAGCTTCGACATGGCTCCGGCATCCATGCGGAGCGCCACCGCGAGTGAGCCGCCGGACGTCGAGATCGAAATGCTAAAAGATTTATCGTCCGCCGCGGCAGGTTGCGGCTTCGTTAGCGTGAAAGTCACCTTCCCGGAAGCCTCGACACCACTTACGGTGACATCGGCATACAGTCCCCCGATCGCTTGGATTTTAGACTCCAAGGCGGTGGCCGCAGCGGCCGCAGCAGCCGCGGCAGTTTCGCCAACGGCGGCGGTTGCGATGTCGAGCTTCACCAAGGTGGGCGGCTCGCTATTGATCGAGAGGCTCATGCAAAGCTCGCCCGATCCGAGTGCGGCACGCAGGGCGTCGCCGCTGGCCGCGACGATCGGTCCGCCCTGGAGGATGCCCGCTTGCGTGGGCGTCACGGAATTCTTGACGGAAAGCGTCGCCAGAATCGAACCCTCCTCGACAATATTGGGCGCGTATCTCGTCTCCTGCGGATCAAGGCTGAGCGAAGTAAACAACTCGTCCGCCTGAAACTCCTGCTTGTTGTCGAGCTGCCCAATTTCCAGATCGAACACGATCGCATCGGGGTCGGGCTTGATAACACGGAATCGGTAAGAGTTGGCCCATTCTCCGGGGCTGGATGCCGTGAGCACAACCGCGTCGGTGACACTATTGCCGTCCACGGACTCGGTTGCGTTGCTGGTAGCGCCGTCCTCCGCAACGACTCGACTTATGTAAGCCGCCTTGCCGCCGTTTCGGTAGAATGCCTGCACCGCCAAGCCCATCGCGTCGTCGCCGGACTCCAGCCGGCCGAACGTGTCTTCGTAATGAGTGAATGAGCTGATTCTGACAGCCTTGTTCAACGGGCCGCGATTCACCGCGCCAACAAATACGGCGACCGCGGTTTCGACTCCCTCGATTGGGCGTGAACCACTTGGGACCTCTTCGACGTATACATCCGGGCGCATATACATGGCCATGGATTCTCCGATCGATTTAATAGAGTTTACAGCAGTAGACTAATCAAGCAGTCGTTGTAACGCAAGGGAATTCAAAACAACTTCCGGAAATCGCGCGCCGCTTGTGAATGTGAACGGCGGTTGAAAAACCTAGCGCTTTGGCGGTTCCGACGGTCGGTTGAAAAACGTAGCGCCCTTGGCCAGCCCTGCTGGTTTTCGGCCAGAATCGAGCCCTTTGAGGTGTTGATTCGGCATGAAGACAGCGAGGGCCATCAAGGGTGTTTACCGACATGGACAAGTGGGCGGAGATTCGGCGGCTGGTGCTCGTCGAAGGCAAAAGTGTGAACGGCGGTTGAAAAACGTAGCGCTTTGGCGGTTGTCCGGGCGGTGAACCAGGACATTCTGGAGTTTTGTGCGCGAGTTCTCGCCACCTCGGGGTTGCTGGAGGTTCACTTCTGAGGAAAACGCTCGTGCAGTTGGGGGCGGGGCGCACACCGACCAATTTCTGAGGAGGCGGAATTCAAGAAAACGCGGTTTCATGCCATCGAGGACGGAAACGGCACGCGGAATGGCCTAGGAAGCCGACGGTGGATGACGATAACAGTGCTGGGAATGCAGCGTCTATCGGTTAGCCAGCGAGCGGCTCACACATCGGGCAAGTTGTCGCCCGATTTGCGTCCATCCGAGATTGACGTGCGCACTTCTTGGCTGCGGCGAGTTGATCTGGAATGTGATCGCCGGTGCCAAAGTACATTTCATCGGGTGTCTGACCGCGGAATGCAGAGTGGGGAAGACGCTTATTGTGCTCGTTAACATAGAAGCCGACCAGCTTTTCGAGCTTGCTGATCGTATCAAGTGTATTCAGGTACAGCCATTGATGCTTGAGTGCACGCCACCACGATTCGATGAGGGAGTTGGAGAAAGAGATATCCGTCATAGCCAGAAGTCGCTTGAGCCGTCCGGTTTCGACCAATTCATCAACAGCACCGTTGAAGTTCTCAACGCCTCCGTCAGCAATAAGGGTTGGTTTCTCGTCATCAACTTCGTTTGAGGCATTGAGAAGGAGTTTTGCGGTGATACTTGGGTCAAATGTCGCTGCCATTTTCCATGCGAGCACGCGACGAGAAAAATTGTCAATTACCGCATGGAGGTAGACGCGCGTTCCGTCGAGAAGTCGGATCAGCGTTGTATCAACGTGCCATATCTCGTTGGGTCGAGTGGCACGAATACCGACCCTCGGCTTGGATGGGTAGACGCGTTGCCGAGGTCTTCGCCATTTGTGGAACCGTACGAGTCTGTGCCACGTCGTCGGAGAGGCGTAGACCTTGCCAAGTCGCTGTGCGAGCACCGCCAAAGTCCCCGTTGGCACATGTCGATATTCCTCAGAGGTTGCTAATTCCCTGATCGTCTCTACCTCCGCCCGTGTCAATTGGTGCGGCGACGATTTTGGGCAAGCGGGTGGATCATCGAAACCGCACTCTTTCTTGCGCTTCCACGCATGATACCGCGACTGTGATAATCGAAGCACTCGCAGCACGACTCTCAGCGGAAGAACGGAACGTGAACGTTCAATTGCACGAAGCAGCACGATCTTCGTGTCACTATCAGGGAGCCGGGCGTACCTGAGCGAAAAACCAGATGCCTTCCGCAAGACGACCAGCAGTCGCAGTATCGCAACGAGCCATTCGACGCGTTTTCGAAGCGTCAGCACTTTCTTCTGCAGGCTGACGACATCCATATCGAAATCATCCAGTGTGCCTATGTTTGAGGGAGTGGAGTTGATCCAGCCACGAGCCGTAGAACGTGGAACACCGCGCCGAGTTGCATGCCTGGTATCGCCTTCAGAGCGTACAAGTTCGCGAAAACGGTGATCATATCTGCGTATGGTTCGATTGATGGCAATCATGCCGCAATCATGACCGTCGTCACACTCGCTGCAACTCGGGGTCAGCTCAGCAGGTCATTTGCTCAACAAGGCCGGGCTTGAACGGGAATAATCACAGAGAATGGTGGCGAGAACTCGCGCACAAAACTCCAGAATGTCGGGGCGCACCGCCCCGATCGATTTCAGCGTGTCCAGCGATTTACCAATGGCATCCTGAATCTGTTGGCTATCCATTTGTGTGCTCATACAGTGATCCTTGATTGCGTTGTTGATAGTAGTGTAGTCGAGCTGAGACGCAACGGTGTCGTTCAATCCTCGAATTGCACTCGCGGCGATGATCATCTTGAGATGCCTTTAGGTCAAGGAAATCATGGGTTACATGACTCGTCGCTCTTCGATATCGACATACCTGCGAGTCTTGAACACCGTGTCTTGCGAGAAGGAAATCAGCCTCAGGATCTAGAAGCGGTTTCATAACCCCTGACGTAAAGTGGTTTTCGCGCATTTGCGCTGTAGCTGAAGATCGGTTTTACTTGGCGATCGAAAGGAGTCTTTTCGA
>JANQSF010000129.1 GCA_028284155.1 Phycisphaeraceae bacterium | reverse complement strand
ACATCCTCGGCAACGAGTTCATCCTGTACGGCAAGTTGGGCATCGACTTGGCGGCCGACGGCGTGACGCCCAACGACGTCCCACCGGCCACGACGCCGCCCGATACCGACGACGGACCGAATCAGCGTCAGAACTTCCCCGTCATTCAGAACGTGAACATCACACCCGGGCCGGCCGGCAACATCATTCAGATCGACGGCTTCCTGCAGAGCGATGCGTACAGAGATTTCCGCCTCGAGTTCTTCAACAGCGGCATCGCTGACCCGTCCAACTTTGGTGAGGGCGAACGGTTCCTCGGTTCGACCTTCGTGGCGACCGGTCCGAACGGGCTGGGTACATTCAGTTTCACGGTCAACACATCGATTCTCGCCACGTTCGGCGACTTCTGGACGGCCACGGCGACACGCGCCGACGACGGCTTCCTCGGCACTTCCGAGTTGTCGCAAGCGTTCGACACGTCGCAGCCTGGCGGGTCGATCCACGGCCGGAAGTGGGACGACCTGAACGGCAACGGGCAGTTTGAGGACGGCGAGCCGGGCCTGCCCGGCGTGACGATCTACCTCGATCAAGATGACAACGGCCAACTGGATGCGGACGAGCAGCGCACCGTCACGGACGAAGACGGCGGCTACTGGTTCACCGAGCTGGAACAAGGCGACTACATCGTGCGCGAGGTCGTGCCGGACGGGTTCTGGCAGTCGTTCCCCAACAGTGAGGAACAAACATCGTGGTGGGCGATCGACAACTTGATCGTGTTCGACCCCAATGGGAGTGTTGAGGCCAGCCAAGATTTTGATGAAGCTTCGCTGGGCACGAGCGTCGATGAAACACCGGGCGGCGAGGCCGTGTGGACGGACACACCGCCGACCGATGTTCTGGTTTCAGACAGCCTGCCCGCGGGCGGCATGACCGAATGGCGGGGCTGGGGCTTTGCCGACCCGGACTGGTGGGCGCTGGTTGCCGACGACGAAGGGCGCGGTGGTTTCGACCTGGCCGGCGGCGCGGCGGCGATCGCCGACCCGGACGCATGGGCGGACCTGCCGCGTCAGGCTGGGACATACAACACGGACTTGATCGTCCGCACGAGCGCCGGATTCAACGGACCGGGCATCCTTCAGTTCGATTCCAGTTGGCAGCCGGGTCACAATCAGATCGCGGTGATCGAAGTCGATCCCTTCTCCGACGAAGAGTACATCGAACTGGCGCGGTGGAGTTCCGACCCCAACTCGCCAAACTACAAGCCGGCTGCGCTGAACGAAACAGTCCAGTTCGTGGTCGAGACCGGCGACGGTGTCGACGACGCCGAGTTCCGCTTCCGCCTGCTCAACGCCGACCCGCAACCGGGCGGCGATGCGCACCGCATCACGCTCGACGCCGGCGGTTCGTTCGAGGGCGCCGACTTCGGCAACTTCGGCAAGGGCGAGATTCACGGCACGAAGTGGTTCGACGAAGACGGCAATGGCGAGTTCGACGAGGACGAACGCGGCCTGGGCGGCGTGACCGTCTACATCGATGAGAACGACAACGGCATCTTCGACGAGGGCGAGCCGCACGACGTGACCAACGGCCGGGGCGATTATTGGATCAAGAACGTCCCACCGGGCAACCACACCGTGCGCGAGGTCGTGCCGCAGGGATTCGCCCAGACGTTCCCGCAGACGATTATCCCGGCCGCGACGGGCTCGAACACCTTGCTGTACCAGTTCGAGGGTGTTATCACCGACGTCGATGCCGGCTTCACCGGCCCGTTCGCGGGCACACAGGTGGGCGACCCGTACACGCTTCAATACACCTTCAACGCCGCGGGGTTCGACCAACAACCGCTGGACCCAACATTCGGCTCGTACCAGGACATCGTCTTCCAGCACACGCTGACCATCGGGGACGCGACGGTGTCCGGTTCGGTGTCACCCTTCGGCGACGTGAGTATTCTCGACGCGGGGACGCTTGTCATCGACACGTTCGACTTCCCGTCGCACGGCGGCGTTTTGAACGGCCCCGGTCAGCAGGTCAGCGTGACGGGCAGTGCGCTGACCACGCTCGGTGAGTCGCGTGAGATTCTTGTGCAAGCGGCCAACAGCGGATCAGAACCGCTCGTCGGCCTGGTTGACGCGGACCTTGGCACGCTCGACTACGGCAGCGGGCCCGACGTGCAACGACCGATCGTGCTCGTTCGTTGGGACGGCAACCCCGACAATGAAGTCAACGCCGATGGACTCGGCGGGCTCGACCTGCAGTTCGATCGAGTGGAGATCGAAGTCAAGGGCGCAGCCGAAGCGGTCACCGACGGCCTCATCACGGTGCGCTTCTACACGGGCATACCCGGCGCCGGCTCGATCAGCGCCGAAGCGTCCGTCGTCGCGCCGGGCACTGCGCCGGGCACGGTTGTTCTTTCGATTCCGCGTAGTGATTTCAGCACAGCCTCGTCTGACTTCACCGCCGAAGACGTCCTGAGCGACGTCGGCGCGATCGAGATGGAAATCGACGGCGGCGACGCGCCGGATTGGGACTTCTGGATCGAGGAGGTCCGTCTGGTCAGCGACGAAGTGGTAGGCGGCGACGTGTACGCGGCGTTGACCAACATCGACCCGATGACGTTCTGGTTGCTTGGTTTGGCTGACAGCACGGCCACTGCGTTCGACTCCGACGCGCTGCCGGGCGTTGGCGACCTTCAGTTGAGTGACTTTGACCTGACCGCCTTCTCATTGCGGCAGAGCGGACCGTCAAATCCGGAAGAGCCGACGATCCCGTTACGCATGCTGGGCACGGTCGACTCGTTCAGCGAGACGGAAGTCACGACGCCTCACTTCGTGTTCGTTACCGGCCGTGGCGCGACGACGGGTGTCGACTTCGGCAACAAGCGAAACCCCGGCAAGGTGCACGGGACGAAGTGGGAAGACCTGGACGGCGACGGTATGCGCGACAAGGGCGAACCGGGCGTCGGCGGCGTGACGATTTACGCTGACACGAACAACAACGGCCGACCCGATCACGGCGAGCCGACGACGACCACGTCGATCGACAACGCGCGCACACCGGAAGACGAGGGCGGCCGATACTGGCTGGACCTGCCGCCGGGCGAGCACACGATCCGCGAGGTCGTGCCGCCGGGCCGCGGGCAGACGTTCCCGGGCAGCGACGGCACGCTGCCGGGGGACGCGCCGCCGGCGACGTTCAACGTCAATAACCTCGCAGGATTCAACCCGCGCGCCGGCGGACGCAACGTGCAACAGACCGCCACCGGCCATGCAGTGAACGTCGAGCCGGGGCGAGAGATCTTCGGCGTCGATTTCGGCAACGCGCGGTTCGGCGTGATCACCGGCACGAAGTACGACGACCACGACTGCGACGGCCTGATCCCGCCGAACGAGCAGGAACTCGGCCTGGAAGGCGTGACGATCTACCTCGACCTGAACGACAACGGCGTGCTCGATATCGATCCGTACACGCTGCAACCGACCGAGCCGACGACGGTGACCAACGTCAATGGCGACTACGCGTTCTTCGGCCTGCTGCCCGGCAATTATGTCGTGCGTGAGGTGCTGCCGCCCCACCGCATCCAGAGCTTCCCGGCCGGCGAAGACGGCAAGCACGAAGTGACGCTGCTGAGCGGGCAGGTCGTATTCGACGTCGACTTCGGCAACTACATCCAGACCAACCTGCCGGACGGGCGGGACAGCATCCACGGGTCGCTTGGCGACGACGAGATGTACGGCGACAACCTGGTTGATAACCCGTGCATCCTGAGCATCGGCCACGACGACGAGATGCACGGCGAGCAGGGCAACGACTGGATGGCCGGCCAATTGCGCAACGACACGTACTTCTTCCTCGAAGCCGAGGGCAACGCCGGCGACACCGAAACCGACGTGATCGAAGAACTCGAAGGCCTCGGGACGAACGAGCGCACCGACGAGGGCATCTTCGACCGGCTCGACTTCAGCGTGCTTTCCGACATGGAGCCGGTGCTCGTTGACCTGTCCGTGCCCGACTCAAGTTTAACGACCGGTGTCCCGATCGCGACACACACCGGCCTGACCGGCGGCGACCGCGAGGTGTATACAGAAGGCGTTCAAGAACACGACTTCATCGAGCAGGTACTCGGCGGCGACGCTGACGACGACATCACCGGCAACGTCGCCAACAACTGGATCAACGGCGGGCCGGGCAGCGACGTGATGGACGGCCTGGAAGGCGACGACCTGTACATCCTCGACATGCACGACCCGACAGATGTGGACGAGGTCAACGAGAGCGTCGCCGGCGGCGGCGTGGACAGCCTTGTGTTGACGAACGTCACCGACGACCTCGTGGCTGACCTGTCGGTCGCGGGGCCGGCGGTTGTCGTGCAGTTCTCCGGCGGGCAGCAGGTCACGTCGAATCAGCCGGAAGAGTTGGAGAACGTGTTGGCCGGCTCGGGCAACGACATCATCGTCGGCAACGCGGCGGACAACCTGCTGTTCGGTGGGCCGGGCACGGACACGATCACCGGCCTAACGGGCGACGACGCGCTGCTAGGCGGTATGGACGACGACACCTTCCTGCTCATGGACGGCTGGGACATGGACACGCTGCTCGAACGGCCGGGCGAGGGCAACGACACGATCGACCTGTCGCTGGTCACCGCGCCGACACTCGTGACGATCAGCAGCATCGTTGTCGAGGACAAGAACGATCCGGGCAACGTCGCGACACACCCGGACGAAAACATCGAGAACATCATCGGCTCGGCCGGCGGGTCGATGATCCAGGCCGGCGACGGCGCGAACACGTGGGTCATCACCGGTGTGAATGAAGGCACGCTCAACGCCGTCAACTTCACCGACACGCCCACGCTCATGGGCGGCGCGGGAACGGACGACTTCATCTTCCAGCCGACGGGTCAGATCACCGGTGACATCTTCGGCGGCGGCGATGTCGACACGGTCGACCTCAGCCTCGGCGGCAGTGTGCTGGGCACGGTCGACGGCGAGGCGGGCGTCGACCAGATCATCGGCCCCGACGCGGCGACGACGTGGAACCTGACCGGCGCCGACGCGGGCGACATCCCCGGCATCGTCGGCGCGTTCGCCAACGTCGAGAACCTGACCGGCGGCAGCGTCGCCGACACGTTCGACGCGTCGACCGGTGGCGGCGTCAGCGGGACGATCGACGGCGGCGCCCCCGGAAGCCCCGGAGGTGACGAACTGATCGGCCCGCTCGCCGTGGGCACGACGTTCAACTTCACCGGCCCCGACACGGGCAACGCACCCGGCGTCGCCGGCGCGTTCACGAACGTCGAGAACTTCACCGGCGGCAACATGGTCGACACGTTCGACTACACGGCCGGCGGCAGCACGAGCGGCACGGTCGACGGCGGCGCGGGCCTTGACGAACTCGTCGGACCGAACGCGGTCACGACGTACAACATCACCGCGGCCGACGCGGGTAACGTCGCCGGCGTGGTCAATGACTTCCAGAACGTCGAGAACATCACGGCCGGCAACCTGGCCGACACGTTCGACCTGACCGTGCCCGGCGCGGCGTTGACCGGCACGGCCGATGGCGGCGCGGGCGCGGACGACATCCTCGGTCCCGACGCAGCGACGACGTGGAACATCACGGGCGTCGACGTGGGCAACGCGCCGGGCGTGCTCGGCATGTTCGCCAACGTCGAGACGATCACGGCGGGCAGCGACGTCGACACGTTCGACTTCACCGCGGCCGGCGCGGCGTGGACGGGCACGACCGACGGCGGCGCGGGCGCTGACGAGATCGTCGGCCCAAACGTCGCGGCCACGTGGAACGTCACCGCCAACGACGCAGGCAACATCGCCGGCGTGCTCAACGCATTCCTAAACGTCGAGAACCTGACAGGCGGCACGGACAACGACACGTTCGCGTTGGCCGACGGCGTCGGTGTCACCGGCGCGATCGACGGCGGGGCGCACGTCACGGGCGACACGATCGACTACTCGGCCTACACCACGGCCGTGGCGGTCGACCTGGGCGCGGGCACGGCGACAAATGTCGGCGCGGGTGTGACGAACATCGAGAACGCCACCGGCGGCAGCGACGCCGACATGCTCGTCGGCAACGGCAACGACAACATCCTGACCGGCGGCGCGGGGGCCGACACGATGCAGGGCCTGGCCGGCAACGATACGATGAACGGCGGGCTTGGCGACGACACGTTCAAGTTTGCCGACGGTTACGGCATGGACACCGTCAACGAGAACGGGGCCGAGGGCAACGACGTGATGGACTTCACGATGGTGACGACGCCGATCACGTTCACGATCGCCAGCGTCACAGCCGACGCCGGCGGCGGGAATGTCGCCACGCACGCCAACGACAACATCGAAAGCGTGCTGGGCGGCAGCGCGGCCGACCTGTTCGACGTCGATGCCGTACCGGCTTTGGGCATCGTGCTCGACGGCACGGGCGGCGACGATGATTACGACGTGGCGCTGGGCGCGATCGTCGGCCCGCTCACGCTGGCCGACACCGGCGCGGGCGGCACCGACGAAGTGACCGTCGCCGGCACCGCCGCGGCCGACACGTTCGATGTGAACGACACCAGCGTCACCGTCGGCGCTGAGACGATCAACTACGACGGCAACATCGAACAGTTGTTCCTCGAAGGCGACGACGAGGACGACACGTTCAACGTCACGCCTTCCGTGGATACGCAGATCAACGTCGACGGCGGCCCGCACAACCCCGACCCGGACGACGACGACGTGCTCAACGTCGACGACCTGGGTACGCCGGGCGCGATGGACACGGGCACGGCTGTCACCGTCCCGGGCTTCCAGGACGTCAACTACACCGATGTCGAGACGGTCAACATCGTGACCAACGACAACGACTTGGACGGCGTGCCCGACTCGGTTGAGAATGCCGCGCCGGACGTCGGCATGGGCGTGGGCGACGGCAACGGCGACGGCGTGCTCGACAGCATGCAGGCCAACGTCACGTCGCTACCCAACTCGACGACGATGGACTACGTCACGATCGAGTCGTCGGCCGGCGTGCTCGAAGGCGTCGCGGCGGTCGGCAACCCGTCGCCGGGCGACGCGCCGATGGGCGTCACCTTCGACGAGGGCTTCTTCGAGTACATGGTCACCGGCTTGACGCCGGGACAGGCCGTGGACGTGACGCTGACGTTCCACTCCGGCACGATGCCGACGACCTATTACAAGTACGGCCCCGAGCCGGGCGACATGACGAACCACTGGTACGAGTTCCTGGACGACGGCACGACCGGGGCGGAGTTCCCGGCGACCGTGCCGCCAACAGCGGTGCTGCACTTTGTCGACGGCGACCGCGGCGACGACGACCTGACTGCCAACGGCACGGTCGTCGAGCCGGGCGGGCCGGGCGTGGTCGAGATCATGGAAGACGGCGAGCAGCCCGAACCACTGCCGAGTTTCGCGTTCGACTTCGGCACAGCCTCGTCGCCGGTTGAACTTGATTACACGCGCGTCGGCAACAACACGACGTACAACGTGAACACCGGCTTCGGCTGGTCGGCCGGCGACGATGTCAAGGCGCAGGATCGCGGCGGTGCCGATGCCGCCCAGCGCGACTTCAACGCCGTGGTCGACGGCACGTTCAACGTCGACCTGCCCAATGGCGTGTACGACGTGGTCGCGACCGTCGGCGACCGGACGAAAACCCGCGACCTCGTGCGGGTGACCGTCGAGGGCGAGGCGTCGGGGCTGATCAACACCGGCGCGGGTTCGTTCGAATCGGTCACGACGCAGGTCGAGGTGGTTGACGGCCAGTTGACCGTGCGGGTCGAAGACCTGGGCGGCTCGGGCAACCGCGCGGCGATCAACGCGCTGACGATCACGCCGACTCAAACCGCGCAGCCGAACGACGCGGGCGACGACGCGCCCGCGCCGCAAGGCCAATCGTTCGACTTCGGCACCGGCAGTTCGCCGGTCGAGGACGGTCATACGCAGGTGCGGCACACCGACGGCTTCAACGCGGCCGCGGGCTACGGCTGGCTGACCGACAACGTGAAGGCCAAGGACCGAGGCGGACCGGACGGGCTGCGCCGCGACTTCAACGCCGTGATTGACGGCACGTTCGCCGTCGACCTGTCGGCCGGCCTGTACCGCGTCGAGGTCGTGCTGGGCGACCAGAACAACACACGTGACCAGACGCGCGTGACGGTCGAGGGACTGACGCTCGACCCAGTGACGACGCTGGCTGGCCAGTTCATGACGCTGACAGCGGAAGTGGAAGTCGTCGACGGCCAACTGACCGTGCGGATCGAAGATCTGGGTGGGTCGAGCACGCGCAGCGCGATCAACGGGCTGACGATCACGCCGATTTGATCCATGCGTGACGTGCGCCGTTTTCGTTGGAGTGTCGCGCGTAATCTGTGGCCGATCAAAGCCCCCGGCTCTGCCGGGGGATCAACCCGTCCGTGTATCCTGCGCGCACACGCAGATCACACAAACGGTGTGACTCCCGGCACGGCCACCTCGGCCGACGGCGGTTCTGCCTTCCAGTGGTAGCCGCTGGGCGACAGGTCTTCTTTTGAGTTGAGCGCCTGCTCCCAGGTGATCGCCCGCCCGGTGTACGCGCTCATGCGGGCCATGATCGCCATGAGCGTGCTGTGGGCCATGTACTGCCCGTTGTTGACCGGGTTGCCCTGACGCACAGCGTTAAACAGCACGTCGTGTTCGGTCTGGTAGAAGTCGTTGTGCTTGCCCGCGAACTGCCAGCGTTTGTCGCCGATGGTCAGATGGTTCTTCGAATGTGACTCGCTGATCACGCCCGAGCCCTTCGTGCCCATCACGTCGCATCCGATGTTGCGGTAAACGTTTCGGCCGCGCACCTGGCGGCAGTTGCTGTAGACCTTCGCACCGCTGGCGTACTCATACACCGCACCAAACTGGTCGTAGATGTTGCCGGTGTTCGGCCGGGTCATGCGCCCGCCCATGCAGACACACCGCGTCGGGTAGGCCTTGAGCACCCACGCGCACACGTCGAGGAAGTGGACGTGTTGCTCGACATTGAAGTCGCCGCACAGCCAGGTGAAGTGGTACCAGTTGCGCATCTGGTATTCCATCTCGGTCGGTGCTCGGCCGATCACCTTGGCCAGGCTTTCGCGTGTGCGGTTCCAGATCTGCCCGCGGTAGTCGTTGGCCTGCAACGCGACGACGTCGCCGATCTCGCCGTCGTGCAGCCGCTTGACCGTTTCCTCGAAGCAGTTGTAGTAACGCAGGCAGAGGCCCGAGACTATCGACAGGTTCCGCTGCTTGGCGAGCCGCGTGGACTCAAGCACCGACCGCACACCCGGCGCGTCGACGGCAACCGGCTTCTCAGCGAAGACGTGCGTCTTGTTGTCGACCGCGTAGCGCAGGTGCGCCGGCCGAAACTGCGGCGGCGTCGCCAGCAGAACGACATCAACCTGATCGATGACCTGCTTGTACGCGTCGAAGCCCACATACCGACGCTCCGGCGGCACGTCGAGGCGGTCGGCCACGTCTTTGTTCGTCTTGATGCTGTTGAGCCCGACTTCCAGACGGTCTTTGAATGCCTCGCCGACGGCGACCAGTTCTGCGTGCGGGTCGGCGCGGAGTGCCTGCACCGCCGCCTTGCTGCCCCGACCGCCCGCGCCGAGCAGGCCGACACGCAAGGTCTGGTCCGACTTGGGCACGGCGAAAGCAGTTGAAGTCAATGCGAGGCCGGCGGTGGCGCCGGTCGTGGTCAGGAATTGTCTGCGAGTCGGCATGGGAGTGCTCTTCTTGATCTGGTAAAGATGTGATCGATCCGGGGCGTTTTGAGTCGGGCCTTTTCGAAGGCCCGGATCGAGTTTGGTATCCGCGATCCGGGCCTTCGGAAAGACCCGGCTTAGTCAACACTTGATGTAACTATCTCACTCCTTCTTATCCGCGCCATCCGTGTCATCCGCGGTTGACTCCGCCTTCTTCTCCAGCGGCGACAGCACGACGTTACGGAACCACACCTCGTGGCCCTCGTTCTGCAACAGGATCCGTCCCGACTGCGGGTACATGTCGACGGCCTGATTCACCGTCACGCCGTTGATCTTCACGGTCACCGTTGGGCCGTCGGCGATCACCTCGACCTTCGTCCATTGGCCCTTGGGGCTGGCCACGTCTTTATCGCCGCGCGTGTCGAGCAGTTCCTTAAAGAACGGCATGTGGTCTTTCCACCAGAACTGACGCCCGCTATACCTCACCTTCTTGCCCATCGGGTCCCAGCGCGTCTTTTTGTCGGCCGCAATGCGCACGTGCGTCGCCATGTCGACCTTTACCGTGTTGCCGTCGTCGTCCTTGCCGCGGATGACGATCAGGTCACCCTCGCAACCCTGCGCGAGCTGGATTTCCAAAGAGGGCATCCACGTGTTCCGCCCCGCCCCGCCGTCGGCCCCGGTCGCGTGGACGAGCACGCCGCTGTTGCGCACCCATTTGCCGCCGTCGGTCTGCTCGCCCCACTTAAACTCGAGCGAGAGGTGATATTGCCAGTACTTGTCGTCCGTCGCGATGTACCCGCGGTGCTCGCCGCCCTTCATGTGGATCGCGCCGTTCTTCACGCTGAAGACGCCCTGCGGATCCTTGCGACCGGTCGCGCGGAGCCACGTGTACCAGCCCTTCAGGTCTTTCCCATTGAACAGCTTGATCGTTTTTCTCGGCTTGACCGGCGCGAGGTCGGCCGCCTGCGCACCGTGGACCAACGTCAAGCTCAATGCGAAGCACGCGACGACAACGCGTAGAGACATGTGATCGCCTCCGGGGACGGGTGTCACGCACATTGTAACGCTCGACCGATCAGTTACGTCGACGCGCCAACGCGCGCAACCCGATCCACGACTTGTGCAGGCCGCTCAATCGGACACGGCCGTGCAACACCTGCCTCGGGTCACGGGCGATGCGGTCGAGCAATCGGCGGTAGATCGCCATGATCGCCCAACAGGTCGGGCGGCAGGACGGGTCGAGCCGTGACTCCAGGTCTTGCGACTGGTCGTAATAGCTATACGCCCGCTCGATCTGTCTCGCGATGAACCGGTCGAAACGCTCGTCGGCCGAGCCGGCAGTGACGCATTGCAGGAACTCGTCGGGCGTGTACTCGCATTCGGCCAACTCGTCGGTCGGCAGGTAGCACCGCCCGCGTTCGGCATCTTCCACGACGTCGCGCACGATGTTGGTCAGTTGCAGCGCGACGCCGCGTTGCTCAGCCAGTTTCAACGTGTCGTCGCCGCCCTCGTATCCCCAGACACTGACGCACACCAGCCCGACCGTGCTGGCGACCTTGTAGCAGTAGTCATACAACTCATCGAACGTCGCGCAACGCGTCCGTGTCAAGTCGTCGCACTGACCGTCGAGCATTGCGTGCAGGTCGGCTGGTCGGATCGGGTACGTGGCCATGACGTGCGCAAACGCCGGCGCGATCGGACGCAGGTCGTCGTCGAGGTCGCTTGGCAGTCGACCCGCAATCAGCGCGTCCATCTGCCCGCGGAAGCGCGCGATGCGCGCCAGGTGTGCGTCGGGGTCGCCCTCGGCCTCGTCGGCCAGATCGTCGCAGGCGCGCATGAACGCGTAGACCGTGTACATGGCCGACCGCTTCGGCTCCGGCGTGAGTTTCATGCCATAAAAAAAGTTCTTTGCACGCGACTTGGCAACATCCCGACAATGCGCGAACGAGCACTGGACGGCTTCGGACACAGCGTCCACATCGGTGTGGCGATCGTGCCCTGCCGTCGAAGCGGGCTCGTCGAGTTGTCGCGCCGCTTCCGTCACTCCGTTGCCTCCTTTGGCTGCGGCGAGGCGGGGCCGACCGACGTCGATTCTCCGCCCCACGCCGTCAACTTGCCCCACAAGGCGCGCATCATCAGCGTGACCTTCGCGGGCTTGCTCAGCGAAGGGCGCGTCTGCATCGTGTTGAAATCAAGCCGTTCGATCATCCGCAGGATCGACTCGCCGCCGAGCGTGAACAACTGAATGTCAGGCCGAACGTCGCGCGCCAGCATCGGCCACAACGCACGCCCCTGGTCAAACAACGGCCAGGTCCGGTCAACCAACTCCTTGAGCGTTGCGCGGTAGGCGGGCAACTGCGCGTTGATCCCGGCCGACGGCTTGTCCCGCGCGGTCGGGCAGGCTTGACAATCCGGCCCAGCCTCCGCGTCGATGGCGATCGCCTTGGCCATCAGGTCGACGTCAAGCCCGTGCTTGTCCGCGACATCGCGCGGGATGTAGACGCGGTCGCGTTCGACCACGTCGCGTCGAACGTCCTGCCAGAAGTTGGCTAGTTGCAACGCCGTGCAGGTTTGGTCGCTAAGCCGCTGACGCTGCTCGTCGCGGTGGTCGCACAAGTAGAGCACGAGTCGGCCGACCGGGTCGGCGCTGCGTCGGCAGTAATCGATCACTTGCGCCCAGGTGTCGTAGCGCGTGACGGTCTGGTCCTGCACGAACGCGTCGATCAGGTCGTCGAACGGCTTGCGTGGGATGTCGTGGTCGCGCACCGTCCGTTGCAGGGCGACGAAAACGGGATGCCGCGGCTCGTCCGCGTAGCACAGGTCGACCTCCCGCCGCCACCAGGCGAGCAGTTCAAGGCTGCGCTGCGGGTCGCCGACCTCGTCGCCCAGGTCGTCCGCCCAGCGGCAGAACGCGTACACATTGCGGAAGTCGTCGCGCAGGCGTTTGGGCAGCAGCCAACTGACGACGGAGAAATTCTCGTAATGTGACTTCGCCAAGTCGCGTGTGTAGCGCACGGCGGCGTCGTAGTCGAGCCGATCGCAGCGGTCCGGGCCGAACTGGTCGAGTTGGTCGATGATCGCGGGCAAGGGGTCATGCCGTCGGGGCCGCAAGAAGCAGTCATCTTATCACGCAGCGTATGTATTGACGGGGCGACTATAATCGCCGCCCGTCAGGTACCGCCGCGCTTCCCGCACCGACTCGACCTATGAAACGTATCGGCCAACTCAAAACGCTGACGGCATTCCGTGAATACCTCGCATCGCTCGAACTCGACCTGCCGACGGACGACCAGATCCTGTCCGCGGCGGACGGCTCGCCGTTGGCCGAACCGATGCGGGTCGGCGACTTCACGGTCGGCAACCGGTGGTGCATCCACCCGATGGAAGGTTGGGACGGCACGCCGGACGGTCGGCCAAGCGTTCACACGACCCGGCGCTGGCGTCACTTCGGCATCAGCGGCGCGAAGTTGATCTGGGGCGGCGAGGCGATGGCCGTGTGCCACGCGGGCCGCGCGAACCCCAATCAACTCTACTACCGGCCCGAGAATCTGGAGGCGATGGCCGAACTGTATCAGACGCTCGTCACTGCGCACGCCGAACGATTCAACTCGACAGACGACCTGCTGGTGGGTTTGCAGATCACGCATTCCGGGCGATACGCCAAGCCGAATCACAACGCGCGCTCCGAGCCGCGTGTCGTGTATCACCACCCGTTGCTCGACCCGCGCGTCGGCATCGCGCCGGACAACGACGCGCCGGTGCTAAGTGACATGGAAGTGGAAACGATCATCGGCCACTTTGTCGCCGCGGCCGTGCTGGCAACAGAAGCTGGCTTCCGATTCGTCGATATCAAGTCGTGTCACGGCTACCTCGGGCATGAGTTTCTCAGCGCGTACGATCGGCCGGGCAAATTCGGCGGCGACTTCGAGGGACGCACGCGCTTCCTGCGGCAAACGATCGAAGCCGTCCGCAAAGAATGTCCCAAGCTGATGATCGGCGTCCGGTTGAGCATCTTCGACATGCCGCCGTTCCATCCTTCGGCCAGCGAGTCCGACGTATTGACGGGCAAGCTTGGCCCCGGCGAGCCGGACGACTACGCGGGCGTCACGCCGTACGCCGGATTCGGTCTGAACCGTGAGGACCCGTTGCAGTGCGATCTGGCTGAGCCGATCCGCCTGCTCGAGTGGCTGCGCGACGAGATGAAGGTGGACATGGTCAACCTGTCCGCGGGCAACCCGTACGCCAACGCGCACATCCAACGCCCCGCTTTCTTCCCGCCCAGCGACGGTTATCAGCCGCCCGAAGACCCGCTGATCGGCTGCGTGCGTCAGATCCAAGCCGTGCGCGAAATCAAACAGCACGTCACCGGCCTGCCCATCGTCGGCACAGCGTACTCATATTTCCAGGAGTACCTGCCGCACGTCGCGCAGGCGGTGGTGCGCGACGGATGGGTCGACTCCGTGGGCGTGGGACGACTCGTGCTGTCCTATCCCGACCTGCCGGCCGACTGCCTCGAACACGGCGAACTGCGGCAGGCCAAGAAGATCTGCCGGACATTCAGCGACTGCACGACCGGCCCGCGCAACAGCCTGATCTCCGGCTGCTACCCGCTGGACGACCATTACCGCGACCTGCCGCAGTACGATCAACTCAAGGCCGTCAAGCGAGCGAGCCGAAATGCCTGACAGGCCGACGCTGCGCCCGCCACGGACCGACCGACATGAAGATCGCGTTCTCGACATTTTGCTGCCCGACCTGGCCGATCAAAGAGGTCGTCGGCGCCGCGCGTCATTACGGCTATCACGGCATCGAATTCCGCATCGACGCCAGCCAAGGTCACAACCTAGAGGTGTGGTCGACCCGCGAAGACCGGAACGACCTGCGCAACATGCTGCACGACCGGGGTATCGAGGTGCCCTGCATCGGCACGAGTCTTCAGTTCCTGAACGAGGAGGCGGTCGAACAGCTCAAGCCCCGGCTGGAGTTGGCTCACCACCTTGATGCGGGCGCGCTGCGCGTCTTATGTGGTCGACCGATGGACGAGACGGAGCCGATGGAAGACCTCATCCGCCGCTGCGCGTACAACCTGCGGCTCGGATGCGACTATGCGCAGGACACGAACATCGAGCTTTGGCTGGAGACGCACGACACCGTCTGCCGCGGGGCCGAGGCCGCGGCCGTCGTCCGGCAGGTCGATCATTACCTTTGCGGGCTGTGTTATGACATCCTCAACCCCGCACGCAAGGGCGAGTCGTTGGATGCGACGCTCGCGGTGATCGACGGGCTGGTGCGTCACGTCCATTTTCACGACGGGCGACTCAATCCCGACCAGATCGAGATCAGCCGACTCGGCAACGGCGACCTGTTGATCGACGAAACGTTTCAGGCGCTGATCCGCATGGGTTTCGACGGACATCTGACCGGCGAATGGTTCTACAACGAATATGGCGACGACCCGGACGACGCGTTGGACGTGTTTCAGCAGGAGGTCGTCGAGTTGGGCCGACGGTTCGGGTTGACGCTTGGCGCGTGATTCACGTGCCGAACAACGCCGAGGCGAGTTTGCTCAACAGAATGGCTGAGCCGACGAAGACGTGAATGATCGCCAGATAGCCGATTGTGTGACGTGTCTGCGGGGAGAACCGTTGGAGCGGCCGATTGACGATCTCGCAGGTGCGATAGGTCACCTCAAGCCCGAGACGGCCTGCGCCGTGTACGACCGGCGTTGCTTTTCGAACCAACGCGGCCAGGCGCAGACGCCAGCCAGCCTGCGTGGGCGTTGACGTCGATTCCGCTGAGGAGTCGGCGCTGGGGTCTTCAACGGCTTCCGGTTCGCTCGCTCGCTGTTCCGGCTGGTCATCCAACTCCCTCGCTACGTCGTCAGCGCCGGCGGAGAAGGCAACGCCGTCGTCGGCCGCGCCCGAAAGCTCATCCGGCGACGCGAACATGTCGTCGTCCATGCCGCTTTCGAGGACCTGCTCAGCCGTGCCGAGATGGGCCAACTCTTCCGCGTCTGTCCGCTGGTCGCCTGTCGCTTCGGGCGTCGGCGTGCGCGGGGTCGTATCCGACTCCGTCGTCTCGCCCAGCGCTTCGTAGACCGTTTCAAATTCACCGCCCAGCAGGTCGTCGGCCTGCTCGGCGATGAAGTCGTCGATCGCGTCGATCTCATGCGACGCTTCAGTCGACTCGCCTGCTTCGACCTGCTCGTCAGCGATCACCGCTTCAGGCGTTTCAAACTCACCGGCCAGTTCTTCTACGTCATCATCCGCAGCGGCAGTGTCATCTGCTTGCACAGCGTCTTCCGGCGACGCCGGTTCGGCAGGCTCCGGTGAGATGTCGGCCGACTGCAAGGCCGGTTCCGCTGCGACCTCGGATGTACTGGTTTCCGCCTCGACCGTCTCGACGTCTTCGAACTCGCCCTCGAGCGTGTCGGTCGCAGACTGTGGTTCAGCCGATTCGGTAGCCGGTGACACAGCGTCGGGCGATGGCTTGCTCTCTTTAGCTTGGTCGAGCAGTTCCTGAATCTGGTCGGCGAGGTCTTCACCCAAGGCGATATCGCCGGCCGGCTCCTCCGCGGCTTGGTGGCCTGCTTCCGCGACGTCGGCCTCCGCGACCGGGGTGTTGCTGTCAACTTTCTCTGCCATGTCGCGGCTGTTCGCCAGCGCGGCCGCCTCGTTGAGCAGGGCTTGCACCTGCCCCTCGAGCGCCGCCAACCCGTCTTCCATAGCCGGGGCTTCAGATGATCCCGACGGCTCGACTTCGCTGCCCGCCTCCGGCCTGTCGGCAATCCCATCATCAGGCTCACCGGTCGTCGGCTCGGCCGACTCCAATGGCGTCGATGCTTCAGTTTCCGCTGCCGGTGTCGAATCACTCGCGGCGGCTTGCGCGACGGGCTGTTGCACGACAGCAGCTTTCGAGGTCGCCTCCTCCACCTCGTCCTGCTGTTCGTTCACTTTGGCCAGCAGCGCGTCGAGTTGTGCTTCCAAATCCGTGCCGAGTTTCTTCGACGGCTGTTGCTCTGAGCGCGCAGAGGAGCCGTCGCCTGGAGAGGATCCGTCGGCTTTGTTGGGGTGTCCGGGCGTCGAGTTGTCGGCTGGCTCAGTCAATCGGAGGGTCGCCGGTTTGGCCAACTGGGGGTCGGTGTGTCATGATGCGGGTGGATGCGCCGCGGCGCACCTGCTTGTTATCGACGATGATGGAACCCAACTCAAGCCGCCACCGGCTGTTGCGAACGCGAGCGGCCGACGTGACCGGAGCATTGGCCAACCGTGACGACCCACCGATTCTACTGCCCCGCGTTGTGTGACCTACCGCTTGCGGCGGATGGCTCACCGTTATTATCGGAATCGCTCGTCACGCTCGAGGCTGACGAGGCGCGGCACGCGCGCAAGGTCCTGCGGTTGGATCATGGCGCTGTCGTCGACCTGTTTGATGGAAAGGGGATCGTGGCCGAGGGCCGGTTGGACGAGGGCGACACGGTCAGGGTCACGTCGGCGCGACGTGTTTCAGCCTTGCAACCGACGCTGACCGTCGCCTCGGCCGTGCCGAAGGGTTCGCGTGCGGACGCGATGATCGAGCAACTCAGCCAGGCCGGTGTCGACCGCCTTATACCGCTGCAAACCGAGCGGAGCGTCGTACACCCCCGGCCGACCAAGCTGGACAAGTTCCGCAGAGCGACGATCGAGTCGGCCAAACAGTGCGGGCGGGCTTATGTGATGGTCGTGGAGTCGGTGACGCCGTTGTCGAACGTTCTGAATCAATCGTTCGACCTCAAGTTAATCGCGTCGCCTGACGGAAAACCGGCGAGTGCGATCGACTTCACCGGCGGCATTCAGAGCGTGCTGTTGCTTGTCGGCCCTGAGGGCGGGTTCAGCGACGACGAAGTGGAGGCGGCGTGCGCGGCGGGGTGCGTCGGGTGGCGGCTGGGGCCTCACGTCATGCGGGTTGAGACGGCGGCGGTGGTTGGGGCGGGGTTGGTGGGCGGGGGGTGCGCGGCGGGCGGGGTTGTATCGGGCTAGGC
>JANQSF010000126.1 GCA_028284155.1 Phycisphaeraceae bacterium | reverse complement strand
TGGCAGGTCGGGCTGGGGCAGGTCGCGGCGTTCACCTCCGACGCGACGAACCGCTGGGCGACCGATTGGCTGCCCTGGCCGGGCTACGGCGATTTCTGGGCGCGCACCACGCGGCAGGTGGCACGCCCCGCAGCCGACCGGGGGTTCGATCTCAACGCGATGCTCGATCGCGGCACGCTCCGCCTGCGGCTCGACGCGACCGGTGCGGCGGCCGACGAGGCCGACCGTTCATTCGTCAATTTCATGCGCGTCGAAGGTGTGGTCATCGGGCCCGACGGCGTTTCAAAGAACGTCACGCTCCGCCAGACGGGGCCGGGCGTTTATACGGCCAACGTCCCCGCGCGTGAGACGGGCAGCTACCTCGTTACGCTCGTCAGCGAAGACGCGGCCGGTCGACGGCGCACCATCATCGGCCAGGCGACCCGCCCGCCCGGCGCCGAGTTGCGCAACTTCACGTCGAACCGCGCGGTGCTTGAGCAGATCGCCTCGATCACCGGCGGCCGAGTGCTCGAGCCGACGATCGCCGACCCCGCGGCGTTGTTCGACCACGACGGCGTCGAGCCGACGCGTTCGGTCCGCCCTGTCTGGTGGCCGTTGTTGATCGTCCTGCTGGTCGTGTTGCTGCTCGACGTCGCGGCGCGACGGTTGGCGTGGGACGGCGCAACGCTCCGCCGGTGGGTCGGCGGCGTGTTCGGCGCGGCGCAACCCAAGCCGACCGACTCGACGCAAACGCTCGGCGCTCTGCGCAAACGGGCCGACGTTGTCGAGCAGGAAACGGGCAAGCAACGGCCGAAGTCGTCGCCCCAGCCGACAGCCGCGCGCACGCCGGACGCGCCGGCCGCGACCTACGTGCATGAAGCCGACGAGCCCATGAGCGTTCCACAAGACGCCAGCCTGTTCGGCAAGCGCAAAAAGAAGGTCGCGGACGACGACGGAGACGACGGAGCCGACACCGACACCACGTCATCGGAGTCGACCCGCCGCCTGCTCGACGCCAAACGCCGCGCCCGGCGGCGGCACTAGGCTTTGTCCGACATGTCACCGGCCCACCCGTAGGGTGCGCTTTAGCGCACCCAGGCTGCCGGGAAGCCGTCCGTTCATCGTGGTGCGCTGAAGCTCACCCTACTTGTGGGACGAAGCCTAACCCCACTCGCCGATTTGCAGCCGCGCAGGCTGTTGGGCCGATACTCATGACATGGATCTGGATGCCCTCGAACGCGTTTGGCCCGTGCTCGCCGGGCTCGCGTACCTGCTGGTCGCGTGCAGCCTGAGCGTGCTCGCCGCGTATCGCCGCGCCGCGATCGAGACGCACGACCGCGCTCGCGAGGCCCGCCTGCTCATCATCGCCTTCGAGAGCGCCGAAGACCCCGGCGACGACGTCATCGTCATGCCCGACGACGAGCAACAGCACGACACCCGCCGCGCCGCGTGACCCTCGCCCCCCCTCTGCCCGCTCACCAATCGCTCACATCCCGCCAATCGGCCGCATCGACGGGTGACTCGTCACCCCCACCCACCGCGCGCCGAACGTGTAAAATAAAGTGACCTGACTGCGAACGCACGTCATGCCACAAACACCCCTACACGACGACCGGGTCGAAGACGCCGCCGCGCCCGTGTGCGACAGCGCGATGACCGATCGACACCCGCAGCAGCAGCTCTTTCACGTCGTCCCCTCAGACGAACCCAGCGAGCCCGCTGTAACCACGCCAACCGAACCAACCAAACGCCCGCTGTCCCGCCGACTCAACGAAACCTGGCAGACGGTCAACGGCCTGCTGACGATCACAGACATGTTGGCCAAGCTCGGCTTCTGGCTGTACCGCGGCACGATGCGCCGCACAGCCGGCGTCGCCTTCGCGTTGCTCACCGTCGTCTTCGTCGGCAAGAGCGATGCGATCCAGGCGGCCGACCTGACGCTGAAACAGGCCATCAGCGCCACCGGGGTCATCCTGCTGATCAGCTTCATCGGCGGGCTGGCGATCATGGGCGTCAGCGGGTCGTTCGCGCGGTCGCAACTGACCGCGGCCGAGGCCAAGGGCTCGAACATGCTGGAGGAGATGAAGAAGGCGCGCGCCATCGAGCACCGCGACAGTCTCTGGCATCGCGTTTTTCGATACGAGCAGGACCTGGTCGGACCGGAGGAACAGATCGAGGAACTCAAACTCATCCAGAGCCATCAACCGAAACTCAACCGCCTGTGTCACCCTAATACCAAACGCGATATGTCGCGCGCGGAAGTGCGCGAGCTGCGCGCCGTCATCCGCCAACTTGGCAGAACACGCGCCGGCTGGGACATCGTCTTCGACTACGCCTGCCAGGTACCCGTTGCGCGCACCGTCCTGAAAGACCGCCTGCGTTTCGACCTGACGAAGGTCAAGGACTGGTACGACGGAGCGCCGTTCCACCACACCGATACCAAGCTGCAAGAGCAGTTTGCCGCCGCTGAAAATCTCCAGGTCGCCAAGCGCGACGTTGGGCTGGACTGGTGGTTCATCTTCTGGCACACGCGCAAGCGCGTGCTCCAGACGATGTGGTTCAAGATGATCACGCGGGCGATTCAGTTGCGCGTCGCCCGCGCCTGCCAGACGCTCGACCGCCGATACGCCCCCTACCACTTCGCGCCCGACGCGTTCCTTTGGCCAAGTGACGACGTCTACCGCGTCGTCCGCCGCGAGGCCGGCGACGAAGCACTGAACGACCTGATCGACCTGCGCAAACGCATCTTCCAGCGCGTGCTCAACCACGAGCCCGAACTGGCCATCACGCTCATGCACCGCGCGATCTACCCGAACTTCGAAACGGCCTCGCACCTCCGCCGCCTGTTCGACCCTCAGTACGTGCTCGGCGAACTCGGCGAAGCCTGGCGAAGCGACCTGCGCAAGTACGACCGCGCGTTTCGTCCCAGGGAAAAAGACGTCCAACGACGCATCGAATACACAAGAACCGTCGCCACGCAGCAGCGCGCCGTCGAGGCTTTGATGGACGACGGAACCGTCCCCGTCGGACAAGACGCCGAAGCACGTCGCGCCGTCCGCATCGCCACACACATCAACCGCGACGGGCTCCGTGACCTGTTGGAGTCAGCCAACCTCGAGGCCGCGGATACGATCGACACCATTCAACAAGTCGGTCGGGCCGTCATCGCCGACCGCAAGCTCTACACCAAGCGCCTCCGGGCCGTGCGGACCCATCACGAACTGACACGCATCGAACTCGAAGACTACGAGTTCTATGTCAACCGGATCCTGCACTGAGGGTTAACCCCCAGCGGCCCTCCCAGCCAACCGGTGGCCAATCCGCACAAGCCACCAGCCGCGGCGTTTCCGCGCGAACCGCACACCTCCACCGCCGCCATCTGAATAGAAACGACCCTGTCCAGCCTTCGAAACTACCTCCGACGGCCCGCCAGTCTTTTGCTCGCCCGACCTTGACCGCGATACCACCGATCCTTTACAATCTGACATCGGCCACAGACGGATTTCCCCGGTGCGGGGCTCCAGAACAATGTCCTAATCGTGACAGGACAGCGGTTGGGTAGATAAGCCAAATGTGTTCCGCGCATGCAGTGTCGCCACACGTGTAGGACACCGCCCGGCGACACTGGAATTCACAACAATGACCGAGCCTCAGAAACGACTCGTGAAGCTTGCAATCGGTGGGGGTGTTGTTGTCGTTTTCGTGGCCGTCGCCGTTGCCATGTTCGCCGACTCCAAAGACCACAGCGAGGCCGACCTCGAGTCCGATGACCCAACCAAGCGCATGGCCGCGCTGAGCGCATTGGGCAAAGAGAGAACCGAGTCGGCCGGCGACACCGTCGCCCAATACATGAGCGACAGCGACACACGTGTCGCCGCGCACGCCGTCTACACGCTCGGCCGAATGCAGGACAAACGCCATCTCAAACAGCTCAAGCAAACGCTGACCGACAACCGCCCCGCGCTGCGCGAGGCGGCCGTCGTCGCCGTCGCCCGCATCAACGCGCGGGAAGACCCGAAACCCGTCGTCGACACGCTCAAGCGTGACGAGTCGTCCAAGGTCCGCGCAGCCGCCGCCAGCGCGCTGGGGCAGGAATTCGTCATCGACGCCGTGCCCCAACTGGTCGACGCCCTGAGCGACCCCTCCGAACAGGTCCGCCGCAAGGCCATCAGCGCCATCAACCGGATCCTCGGCAGAAAGATCAATTACGACCCGGCCGCGTCGCCGAACTCGCCGAAGAACAAGGCGTCCATCGCGCTGATCAAGGCGTCGGTGGACGGCATGCGTTCGGTCGTGAATGACCACGTGAAGCTGCGCGAACGTGACCCTAATCAAAGGTAGGTCTCCCATGATGAAACACGCCAACCGACGGTGTCGACTCGGGTTTTCGCTCATCGAACTCCTGGTCGTCGTGTCGCTGATCATCATGCTGATCGCGCTGGTCCTGCCGTCGCTCGGCAAGGTGCGCAGCTCCGCACGCATGGCAATCTGCACCAACAACCTGCACCAAATCCACATGGCCTACGCGCGACGCGAAGTCGACGTCAAAAGCAAGGTCAAGAGCCGACTTGCCGGCTTTGGTTGGCCCGGCGAACTCTCGCCCTACCTCAACGAGCAGTCGACTTTCGTCTGCCCCGAAGGCCGTGGCGAAGGCGACACGCCCATTGAGGCCTACGTGCTGCAGGTCATTGCAGGCGGCAATCACATCTACGACATGGAATTGGCCCCCGGCCCGCTGACGTTCTACGTCGACCAGAACACGACCGACCAGTTCATCATCGAGGAGATCGACCCTGACCTGACGCCCAGCGAGATCTCCAACATCCCAGCCAACGGCTTCCGCCTCTACTTCGAAGACCTCCGCCCGCACGGCGGCGACCGTGATTTCCGAGACGTCGTGCTCGAGATCGTCGAAACGCCCGAAGGCACGTCGATTGAATACGTCCAGGACGCGGCCGGCTACACGTTTAACCTCGTCAACAGCGTCACCGGCGAAATCATCTGGCAGAACATGGACAACGGCGGCCAAACACCGCCCGGCACGAAGGAGGTCGTCGACGGCGGTGCAGCCAGCTACGGCATCAACGAAGCCGTCGGCCGATTCCACAAAAGCAGCAAGTCGGACGAACTCGTCTTCATGATGGACTACCAGCAGTCGGTCGTGAACTGGGGCATGATCATCGACCTGGACACGTGGGACGATTGGCTCAACGACTACGACGAATTCCGATTCGCCCGCCACGACGGGTTGGTCAACGCCATGTTCCGCACCGGCGATGTCCGCACGTCGCTGGACCCGGACCAGTTCGACCCGATCCTGCCCGAAAACGTCGACCGCTGGTGGCGCGCCCTCGACCCGCCAACTACGCCGTAAACCAAACGCACGTCGTCGCAAACCCTTCAGCCCCGGGCTTCGCCCGGGGACAACGCCGCGCGTCAAGCGTTCACACCAGCGTGTCGAACGCCGACATCACCAACCGCTCGTGCCCGCAGTAGATGCACCGCGCATGTCGCGGCGACATCGGGCGGTCGCACTTGCCGCACTTGGCGACCTGCCGCGTCACCTTGCCGTCCGCCACGCCGTCCATCAGGTCGATCGCCTTGATCCTTTCCAGCAGGTCTTCCTCGGAGAGCTTCGTCTCTTCCTGGATCAGCGACCACATCGCCATGCAGGTCAGCATCAGCCGATCGATCCGGTCTTCCAGAATGTCAATCTTGGCCGACGACTCAACGCCCGACCCGCCGGACCGCGAACCCCCGCCCGCGTACCCGCCGCCGCTGTATTCCCAGAACATGTCAGACATGGTGCGCTCCCTATCTGGTGATTGGGTGACCTTGTGAATTGGCGATTTGATGATCGTGTCGCACGGCGCGTGTCTTGACTCTTATCGGCTACTCGAAGCCGGGGCTTTCCGCATACGTTCCAACAAACCACAACACGCTCTGTAACACAAATCGACGAATTGCCACAACACCAAATGAATCACCCCGGATACCAGACCTTTCGCGGGTCGTCCGGTCCCCGTTGATAACTCCACGCCTCTTCGATCAGCATCTCCAGGTCGTACTTCGGCCGCCAACCCAATAGGAACTTGGCCTTGCTGTTGTCCAGCCAGGTCGAGCAGTAGTCGGTCTTGATCCCAACGCGCGGCAGATGCCGCGTGAGCGCGAGGTAACCGGCGACCTGCTCGTAATCGACCGGTTCGTCCATGCAAATGTTGAACTTCTGCTGCCTCGCCTTGGGGTGATCGATCGCCGCAAAAACCGCATCGATCAGGTCGTTCACGTGCACGAAGTTCCGCTTGATCGGCCGCCCCTCGCGGTCCACCAGAACGGGCACGGTGTTTGTTCGGGCGTACTCCGCCGCCTCGTCAGCCGAGACGAGGTCGCACCAGCGCGGCCCGCCGAACACGTCCTGTCCGAACGTCAAGGTGTACTTGAAGTCGTCCTTTTCCATGATCCACGGTGCCATCAGGCAGCAGCCGTTCAGGTCGTATTGAATGTAATACTGCTCGAGCATCACCTCTTCGAGCACCTTCGACAGCGCGTAGCAGCCAGGGTAAGCCGAGTGTCGTTGCTGTTCCGTCACGGGCACGGGGTGCGGGAAAAAGAAGTGACCGATGCCGGCGTCGCCGCCGATCAGGATGAACTGCTCGAACGTGTCGCTCGTCCGCGCCGCTTCGAGCAGCCAGAACAACCCTTTGACCGTGACGTCCATCACGTCGTCGGGCGTTTCCTTGCAGGTCGCCAGGTGCAGGACGTGCGTGACGCCTTGCATCGCCTCGTCGACGACAGCGCGGTCGGCGATGCTGCCGCGCGCGACGGTCAGCCGATCGGTCTGGTCCAGCACGCGGTTGTGACACAGGGCCCGGACGTGAAACGGCTTGAATCTCGGCTCAGCCAGGAACCGGCGGATGAACGTCCTGCCGACCTTGCCGGTCGCCCCTGTCACGAGGATCATCGGGTCAGGCATGTCCGTCTCACATCAACTCGACGTCGGCCGATCACTCGGCCGCGTCGTCGGACGACTCTTCCTCGTCCTCGTCGCGGATGTATTCGAACCCGACACGTCGTTTGATCGAGTCCAGCGAGAGCGGGTCAACCGTGAACGAATCGCCGGCCATGCGGGCGTTGAACTCGAACCCGATGTTGTAGCCGAGCGCCTCGCTGTCGAAGGTCTTCTGCGTGATCGGCTCGTACTTGTCGAGTCGCACCAGATGCAACGCCATCCCGCGGTCGTCGGTCACGGCGAGGATGCGCTGCTCGATCGGCAGCGCCGCCAGGTTCTCACGGGTCTTGGGGTCGATCTTCTCCAGGTGCTCGAACACCTGCCGGATGAACGCCGCGTCGTCCTCGACCTCGTCGAAGTTCGTCGCCGCCACGTCGTCGTCGCCGATGCGTGCGAACGGCGTCAGTTCCTTGACCTTCTTCTTGAAGTCTTCCGCCAACGTGTCGAGCGACGCGGCCGTCGCCCGGCGGACCCACTCGTCCTTCTCGCCCAGCAGCTTGGACTTGTAGATCGACAGTTCCTTCGCGTCCTTGGCGACCTGTTCGCGGACGGCGTCGACACTTTCAGGCTCGCGCGGCTGGCGCACTTCGGTCACGCGGAAGACGTACCAGTTGTCGCCGCCCGGCGCCTTCAACGGCTTGCCCGGCACGTCAACCTGCAACCGCTCCAACGCCAGCGGGTTCTCGGCGACCTCCGTGCCGGCCAACTCCTTCACGCTGAACACGTAGTCCACAACACGCACGCCGCGGCCGTCGCTCAGCAGCACGCTGTCGCCGAACCCGACCTGCGCTTCGAGTTCCTCGCGGTCGAGCCAGATGTCGCCGCGCACCACGACGGTCGGCAGCACGCCGAACCGCTTCTGCAACTGCTTGGCCACTTCGTCCAGCGGGACGGGATTGAAAGCCGACCCCAGTTTGTAGTAGTTCTGCCCGTCGCGTTCGGCGCTGATCTGGTCGAGCATGATCTTTCGCGCCGCCCGCGCCATCTGCTCGACCTTGCCGATGGACTTCGGCCGACCGGTGCGGAAATCGAACTCGCCGCGGGCGCGCTGCTCGCGGATCTCGCGCTTGATCTCACCGACCAGCGCCGCGTCCGTCTCCAACTCGCGGAACTTCGGCGGCTTGGGGTTATCCGGGTCGATCTTCTCGTCCGGGTCAGGCTTCTCGCGGTACAACGACTTGTACGTGTTGTAGTGCGCCTGCACGTCGGCGAACGACACGTCGATGCTGTTGGCGATGTCGTCGAACGGGAACGTCAGGTACTCGATCTTCACGGACGCGGGGATGCGGTAGCCGAACCCGTGCGGCTCGCCCGCGCCCTTGGCGTCGTTCTTGTGCTTGTCGAACAGTTCCTTCACCGCGTCCTCGGTCGGTTCCGGCGCGTCGTCCAGGAACAGGTCGACGGTGAGCGGCAGAGCGCTGACCGTCACCTTCGACCGTTCGTCATAGACGAACCGCTCGAGCACCGGCCGACTGAGGATCGGTCGGCCGATGCCGTCCAGCAGCATCATCTCCGTCCGCGTCGCGTGCCCGTGGGCGAGGATCAGGTTGCGGTAGTGCACAACCATGAGGTACTTGCGGAACGCCTCGGCGATCGACTCCTGCTCGACGAACAGGTCGCCCTTCTTCAGGTCGCGTTGCAGGTTGGCCAGGTTCGTGCCGGCCGAGTCGAGCAGTTGCTTGACCTCGAAGTTGCTGGCGCTGATGCCCAACGACTTGGCCTCGTGCACCATGAGCAGCCACTTGAGCGGCTCGGGTTTGGGCGGCTGAAACGGGTTAGCCATGTCACGCTCGCCGGCGATCTGAGCCCAGCGCGGGTTCACCGCGCCGATGATCCGCAGCTCGACGTCCGCCCGGCGGGTGTCCTCGTTCCTGATCGTGATGTCGTCCCCGATCGTCCCGATCGGCTCCTTGGCGGGGTTCGGCCCGAACAGGCTCAGGGCCGGCTGAATCAGGAACGCGACCATCAGGAACGACGCCCCAACGACCAGGAACCATTTGTTGTAAGTACGGAAGAACTTGAGCGGGCTCATCGCGGACGCTCCGAGGGTCGGGCGGTTCAGTTCAGGGACAGACGCCAAGTATAGACCGCATAAAGCAGTTACGCGCTCCACGGCAATGACCAGCCGAATGCCGGCTCGGCAATGGCGTGTCACCCCGCCAGTTCCCCCTCCCCCAACGGGCCATATCACGACGTAACTACTTTGGGCAATGTAGTTTGAGCCATCGCCAACACTTTGACACCCTGTCACGCCAAACCCACGTGACACGCCCCAACCGGCGATCCGTTGGCGGGCCTGACACGGTACCGACACGCCACCCCGCCAACGACGGTTCTTTTGGCTTGGTATTGACATGCCCGGGGCCGCGCACCGCAACCTGTGCGCACGACACGACCTGCCTGCCGGCTAAGTCGCACACAATCGACGACTTGCCCGCTTTGCGGCGCATGACAAGGCCGGGGCGCGCTGTGCGATCCGTGCGCGCCCCGGTCGGCCTGGGCTCAGTTGCCGGACGACACGGAAATCTTCGTGATCGCCACGCCCGACGGGCATTGGCCGTCTTGACCGATCACGGTCACCGCAGCCTTGGGCAGCATCCCGTGCTCGAGGTCGGTCGCACACGGGTTGGCCGGGTCCTTGGCGTTGTAGAGAAACGAGACCGAGTCGTCGAACGACTCAAAACTGATAACACGCATCTCGCCGCTCAGGCCCGAGTTTGTCGCCGACTTCTTACCCGTGCCCTCACAAGCCACGAGCGTGAGGGATGACAATGCGAAAAGAACAATCAAAAGGTAACGCATGGGTTGACTCCCGACAGAGGTTAAGAGCCGAGTAATGTAGGGGATTTCACGCGGTCGATGAGTGGCGTTTGATTAGGAATGCGTGAGGATGAAAGGCATAGATTTGTGCGCGGTGTGAGGCCGATCGTCCGACGAGCCTCAAAGGCGAGGAGGATGAAAGCGATCGCAACGGATGTGCCGTCCTCATCTGTGTCCGCCCGCGCGGCTTTGAGCCGCTTGGACGGATCGGATTCACAGAATCCGGCTCGGATAAGACATGTTGATCCGCTAGATGAGTTTTGACTGCTTCAGTTCACGGCGTTGCCAAACGGCGCGAACGCGCTCTCACTTCAATCCAACACATACCGCTCGTCAACGTCAATCCCGTGCCGCTCGCACAACGCACGGAACTCATCCTGAAACGACGTCACCCGGTGGTGTTCGGTCTGGTTGGCGATGTACGTTTTGACTGACTCAACCTTCGACTGGCTCACAGAAAACGCGCCATAGCCGGCTTGCCACTGAAAGTCGAGGTACGCATCGCCCTGTTGATTGATCCACTTGGTCGTTTCGGTTTTCGACGCTTGCACGACATCCATCATCGCGTGCTTGCGTGATAGAAGGGCGTTGCCCTGGGCTTTCATCGGGTTGCCCCGTTGGGGCGACGCGGGAGCGGTTGTGAAAGAACGCCGGGTGCCATAACGCGGCCTATGGCGAAGCCCGAGGCGGTGTGATGCCGGCCGCGAACAGGTGAACAATCACCTAAGGACGCCCGACACGACATGCTGTTCGGCCTGCGACCGACTACCGTGTCGTGGCACCCGGCTGCTTATGGTTCTTGGCGAACACTGGATGATTTCGGTTCAATTCTGACGTTGACACGCGATCCAGTGTTTTCGTTGCCCAAATGGCAAACCGTATAGGTGGCCGATTGTGGCAGCGAGTAGCGGATCAAATGAAAACCGTTCTGTACTTCAGAGTAGTGGTTTAACTGGCCACGTTTGTCTACATGGCAAATCCTCTGAAAGGACACTCGTTCACCATAACAATCATACAACTGCAGAACAGGCGGTGAGACCTTGTGAAGTATCCATACCGCGATCCCGTCATCCTCGGCATCCACTCCGTAAAAGGCTGCAATGAGTACAGCATCTTCTCGTCGTATGAATCGTCGCTTTATTCGTTGTAGGGGGGCAGCTATCAACTGTTGAACGCGATTCAACTGGTTTACCAAAACGCCATAATCTCGCCGGATATCGTCTTCGGCGAGTTGGCGCCAACCTGTTACGCGTTCCACCCACTCGTTGTTGAGCCAACACTCGTTGTTGTACCGAACGCCGTGTGGGTAAATCACGAGCGTTGCGTCACCAACTGACAAGGCGACTCGCCAAAGAGAGAAATCGCTGAGCACATGCCTTTGAATGAGGTCGATCAATTTCGCGGTCAGCAACCCAGACTGGAAGGACACAATCTGCTGCGAGCGCTCGACTCGTAATGGATTCCAATCAATGTCGTAGCTCGGGAAAAACCACTCCGTCATTGGTTGAATGCGTTCCGTCGCAGCGTGATCCTCCACGACCGCTCTCAATGCTGAATTGACGTTGTGGTACTCAGCCGCGAAGCCCTCGATGCCTGGCAATTCGGCAACCGATTGGTACTGTTCAATTACAGGTTCGGGACCGCCAGCATCATCACCCCAGTATTGCTCGAATGTCACGTTGTAAATGACATCAAGGGAGGGGAGAGTGTCCACTTGGCTCTGCACGAAATTGGACCCGCTCGCAGGCTAACCACGCTGCAACGGCTATTGCTTTGCAGATAGGGATTCAGCACCCAATAAAATGCGCACCTGATTGACCGTGGTGGGCAGTGCCCACCCTACACAAGACAATCGCGACAGGGACAATCAGACGCAATCACCCCGCCGCCTCAACCACCACCTTGATCGCCCGTTTCACCGACAGGTTCTGCCCGTTGTACTTGAGCTTGGCTTCGACCTCGAAGGTGTGTGAGCCGGGGGTCGCCTTCTTGTCGGCGATGACGGAGAGTTTCGTATCAGCTTGGCCTTTGTCGATCTTGCCGGGCTTTTCGAGTTTCAGGCCGGTCACGCCCTTGGGGGCGTCGAGTTCGAGCGTGACGGCGTCGTCGAAGCCGTACAGCTTTTGAATAGACACGGGCAGTTCGACCTTCTCGCCCTGCTTGACCTTGATCTCGGCGGCGGGCTTGAGTTCGAGCGGGGCCGCGGTGACGGTGAGCGTCACGACGGTGACGGGCACGCTGACCTTGAGGTTCTTGGGCTTGGAGCCGTCCGTCACTTTCTTCAGGTCGGCGGCGGCCTGTTTGGCGGCGGCCTCGGCGGCTTTGACGCGATTGTTCAGGGCGGCCTTCTTGTCTTTATCCGCCTCTTTGCCGGCCTGCTCTTTCAACGACTTGACCAACGCGTCGATCCGTTCCTTTTCTTTCTTGAGCGGTTCGATCTGGTCCTTGTTGTGGGCGTAGCTGAATTGCGTGTCGGCATAGAGCAGGAAGCTGAACGTGCCGAGGGGGGCTTGCGTGTTCAGGGCGACTTCCATCTGGCCTTCGTTCTTGTCCTTGGCGATCTTGACGGCCTTGACGGTGACGGCGTTCTTGGCGGGCAGGCCGACGGCTTTGAGGCTGATGTCCTGCGCGTGCGGTTTGCCGGTCGCGTCGTTGCGGCGGGTGATCTTGATGGGCAGGTTGAACTTGCCGGCCCGGCTGGCGCCGACCGGGCCGGGGTTGGCCAGCGCGACGTCGAACGGCGCGCCGGGCTGGTCGGCCACGGCGAGGGTGAAGTCGCCGGTCACGCGTGACCAACCGGGGTACTTGTTCTGCACGGCCATCCACACGGCCTCGCCGGCGACGGCCGGCCGAGTGACAGGCTTGCCGGCGATCTCGGCCGTGCCGGTGACCTTGACCGGGCCGTGCCATTCTTCGGCGTCGTCGCCGGCTTTGAGCATGAGCACGGTCGTGCTCTTCCACGCGGGCAGCGAAACGGGGTCGCAGGTCACGCCTTTAGGCAGGCCTTCGGTTTTCAAGTCGACCGCGCCGTTGAAGCCTTCACGACGAATCACGGCGACCTTGATCGGCAGCGTGCTGCCCTTGCGGAGCAGGGCGTCCCACGCGGGCTCGTGCTTGTTCTGCACGCCGACGGCCGCGCTGAGCGCGACGACCTGGAAGTCCGGCTGCGCGGGGCGGATGGTCAGGCGGTAGACGTGGTCCGGGTCGTTGCGCGCGTTGCCGTACAGGTCGCGGATGAGCACGCGGTACGTGCCGTCGGCCGGCGCGGTGAACGACTGCACCGGGTCGCCGCTGGAGGCGTTGAAGTCGACGCCGGGCGTCCGGTTGTTCGCGGCGTTGACCGTGCCGAGCGCGGGGCCGTCGTCGTTGGAGGCGATTGACTTGACGGTCTCGCCCTTGTCGGTTTTGGTCACCTGATAAATGGTCAGCGTCGGGTCGGCCGGCACGCCGAGACGGTGGCTGTGCAACTCGAGGTGGAAGGACTCACCCTTCTTCGCGTCGAATTCGACGTGATCGACGTCGCCGCGCTGGTCGAATCGGCCGACGAACTCGCAGGGCGTCTTGACCTTGGTGGCTTTGTCGCCGGCGTCGTTCGGCTCTGCCTCAGCCAACACGGGCGCTTTGGCCAGACCGATGCGGACAAGGTTGCTCGCGCCGTTCGGAGAAGGCAAGTGGTAACCGAACGACTCGACAACCGCGACGTGCGGCGGGACAAAGCCGGCGTGGTCGCCGGTGGCCGGCGCGGTGATGTCGAGCGTGACCTGCTGCAACGGTTGGCCGGCACGCGTCGTCAGTTGTGACGGGCTGCCGCCGGGCAGGTTTCGGCCGAACACCGTGACGGACGTTTTCTTGCCCGCCTCAACGACCGGCGGGAAGACGAAATCGACGTAAGGCCCGGTGTGGACGCGCAATTGGTAAAGGTGATCCGACCCGCCGTTGTAGAGGAAGTCGTACACCTGCACGTAGTACTTGCCGTCGGCCTTTGCGGTGAAGTCGATCACCGGGTCGCGGTACTGCACGTCGCGCGAAAGCTGCAACTCGATACCGCTCGGGTCGAGCAGTTTGAGCGTCGCGTCGGCGCGGGAGTCGATCTGCTGTGCGAGGCATTCGACGACGACCCGCTGGCCTTTCTTGACCTCGATCGCGTAGGTATCGAACGCGCGGGCGTCGGCCGTGCCGAACACGGTCGAGTTCAGCGGGACGGGCATCGCCTTCTCTAACGTTTGATTACCCGAGGCTTCGACGGCGGTGGGTTTGTCATCGACGACGAACGCGCGGGCGTTTGAAACGCCGAACCGCCCGACGGCGCGCAGCGTGTAGATGCCGCGTGGCACGTCCTTGCCGATGGTTACTTTGAACTGACCCGGCACGGGCTTGGCGTTGGGGTGAACCTCGCTCTTCTCGCCGCGCACCGGCTCGGCGGTGATGCCGGGGTGGTTGAAGTGCAGGGCGGCAACGCCGTCGAGGTCCGCGCCGGCCGTGATCTTGACCTCGACCGTTTGGCCCGCCTGCCCGCCGGGCGGGAAGACGGAATAGACCCGCGTCTGGGGCAACTGGGCTGAGGCGGCGGTCGCGAATGCGAGCACGGCGGCGAGGGCGAGTGTGCGGGGCGGCGGCGTGAGCATGGGAGGCTCCAGGCGAGTGAGTCGTCTCGAGGGCCATCGTCGCGACAGGCTGACCCCATGAGTATGGTCGGCCAGCGGACGGCGGGGCATCGACGTATTCTAAAGGTCAGATTGACGGGGCGGCTGGACGGGATAGCGTTGGGCCGTGGTTGCGCAAGGGCAAATGGGGTAAATCGTTACGTGGTAGCGGTCTAGGGGCGATTGAGGACAACACGGGGGTGCCACGATGCGGTCGTCGGCCGAAGGCCGAAGGCAGCGTCGTGCGGGACGACCTTGACGTTTCGCATCGCTCATTCGCATTCGGCATCACACTGCCTGCGGCTCCGCCTTGTCCGTGTGATGGCAACCGCCGGTCAGACGGCCAAGAATCGCGCTAAGCCGCAAGCGGTATCGACCATGAAACAGCAACCCATCGAGCTTCAGCACCGGGGGCAGGCCATCCGCGGGACGGTCTATCGGCCGACGGGCGACCGGCGTGGGCCGGCCATGCTCATGCTGCACCGCTTCACCGGTCAGCGCAGTGAGACGGGTTTCCTTTTCGTGACGCTGGCGCGGGCGCTGGTCGAGCAGGGCATCGCCGTGGCGACGTTCGATTTCCGCCACTCGGGCGAGTCGGACGGGGCATTCGAGCACATGCTGCCCACCGGCGAACTCGAAGACGCCCAACGCGTGACAAACTGGCTGCTCTCCCAGCCTTACGTCGACCGCACGCGCGTCGGCCTGCTGGGGTTCAGCCTCGGCGGCCTGATCGCCGCCTGCCTGACGGCGCGGGTCGACGTGTTCCGGGCGCTCGTCCTGCTGGCCCCGACGACGTCGGAAAACCTCTGCCGTCACGCCGAGTCGTTGGCCTCGGATGAAGAAGGCGGGCGCGATCCGGGGGAGCCTTACATCATGGGACCGCATAAGTTGCATCCCGATATCTTCGCCGACGTATCAGCACTCGACGCCGTCGGCGACGTCGTGAAAAACCCGCGGCCGACGCTGCTCGTCCAGGGCACCGGCGATAAGGCCGTGCCGCCGAACGTGTCGGACGCGTTTGTTGAAGCGATGCGGCAGGCCGGCATCGCCTGCGACCACGAGCTGATCGGCGGTGCCGACCACGGTTTCAACCAGGTCGCCTGGCGTGAACGGCTGATCGAACGCGTCGTGACCTGGTCGGCTGAACAACTGAATGGGTAGGGGTACCCGCCCGCGTCGGGCCGCCGTGGCTCGACGCATCCGCCCGATTCTCATACGCTGGGAGTGCCCCATGCCCCGAACGACCCCGACCGCCCGCCCCCGGAAGCCGCGCAAGAAGACGACCAGCCCGCGGGAAAGCTCGAAAAAGAAGACGACCGACTCCCGCAAGAAGACTAACCGACCCCGCAAAGCCGCCACGAAGAAAGGCGCAAGCGGAACCACCGGAGCCCGCCCCATGGCCTCGCCCGACGACCGACGCTACCGCGACACGCACGAATGGCACAAGCTCGAAGACGGCCTGGTCGTCATCGGCCTCAGCAAGTTCGCCGTCGACGAGCTGACCGACATCACCTACCTCGACGTCATCAAGACCGAAGGCCCGATCCACGCCGGCGAGGCGTTCGGCGAGATCGAGTCCGTCAAGACCACCAGCGACCTCTACTGCGGCATCGACGGCACGGTCGTGGCCGTCAACGAAGAAGCCATCGACAACCCGGCGCTCATCAACGAAGACCCGTTCGGCCAGGCTTGGCTGATCAAAGTCCGCCCAACCGACCCGGCCCAGTTGGACGCGCTGATGTCGTCAGACGTATACGACGCGCAGACGGCGGCGTGACGATTCGTCAGTAGATCAAGTCAAAGAAGACAACCGCAGATTGCGCGGATGACGCGGATGACGCGGATGGGGGGATGGCCACCACCGGCATGATTCTGGTGGGTGGCTGTGAATGAGCGGAGCGTTTCACGGTATTGGATCTCCAATGCCACGGATCGTTCCGCAATTACATAGCGACGCGCGATTACAATCATGCGTATGAATCGCCCTTCGCGCTGTGCCATCATCATTCTGTCGATCGTTCAGATCAATGTCTGGTACGTTCCCGGCGTCCAAGCTTGGCAACGGCAATTGGAGATGGGCCTACCGATCGGGAACGTGCTCGAGTTCATGGACTATTTCGGCATTTCAATCTGGTCATTCCTGTTGAATCTCTGTGCGTTCTCTGGCGGCATCCTGTCCGTTGGAATCGCGTTTCAACGACATCCGAGCCTCCGACTACGTTGGGTAGCCGTTGCTATGTTGCTCGCACCGTTGAGCTTCGTTCTGATATGGACTCTCGTGCGCATTGTCATCTTCGAGAGCGACTTCAGCTTCGTATGGGATTCGACCAGCTATCTAGCATTCATCGCCGTGCACATCTTCCCTCCCCTCGCCCTGTCGTTCTTGCTCATCAGAATCCGAATGCCCAACCTCGGCCCTATCTGCGGCACGTGCGGCTACGACCTGCGCGGCAGCCTCGATCAACCGACCTGTCCGGAATGCGGCGTGTCGTTGCGGGGCACTGATTCGACTTGATGAGACGACGCGCATTCATCCGTCGCGCCGTCGCGGCGAGCTTTCGCGTATCGTTGTGTTGGCACAGGTCACACGACGGCCCGCAACACAACGTATTTCACCGGAGACGCGGAATGGCACGAATCCTCATGATGGTGACGGTCGCCCTTTGGGGGATCGCGCAACCCGCCTTGGCCGACCCCGCGCCAACCAAGGTCGATGTGCTTGTTTACGGCGCGACACCGGCTGGGATTGCCGCGTCGATCCGGGCGGGGCAGACGGGGCGGTCGGTGCTGCTGGTCGAACCGACGTCGCGCATCGGCGGGCTGGCGACGAACGGGCTGTCGCACACCGACTTCCGCACGTTCGAGGGGTACACCGGCACGTTCCGCCAATTCACGCAGCGCGTCGAAGCGTACTACCGCGACAAGTTCGGCCCGGGCTCGCAGCAGGTCAAGGACTCGAAACGCGGCACGCACGGCGAACCGCACGTCAACCTGCTGGTCTTTCAGCGCATGCTTGCGGAGCACAAGTCGATCCGCGTGCTGACGGAACAGTGGCTCAAGGGCGTGACCGTCGCGGGCAATGAGAAGCGCGGCAGGCACATCCAATCCGTCACGCTGACGGACGCGCGGGGGAACGACCGGCGCATCGTCGCTCGCGTCGTGATCGACGCGAGTTACGAGGGGGACGTGATGGCCGCCGCGGGCGTTGAGTTCCACGTCGGCCGTGAGAGCCGCGAGAAGTACGGCGAACCGCTCGCCCCGCTGACCGAAGACAACAAGGTGCAGGGCTACAACTTCCGCCTGGTCATGACCAAACGTCCTGACCTGCGCGTGCCCGTGCCCAAGCCGAAGGGCTACCGGGCGGACGACTACGCGCCGCTCGTCCCGTTGCTCAAATCCGGCCGAATCAAACAGGTCTTCTGCTACCCGTCGGGCGGCATCTACAAAGCGCAGATCCCCCGCCTGCCCAACGGCAAGCACGACATCAACGACGTGTCGCACGGCGTCGTGCGCCTGTCGCTGCCGCAGATCAACAACGATTGGCCGAACGGCGACCGCGTGACACGGCAGCGCATCTTCGACGAGCATGTGCGGCACAACATAGGCATGCTCTACTTCCTGCAAAACGACCCGAGCGTGCCGAAGAAGTTCCAAGACGAGGCCAGGCAGTGGGGTTTCTGCAAGGACGAGTTCCAGGAGAACGGCCACGCGCCGTTGCAGCTTTACGTGCGCGAGGCGAGGCGGATGGTCGGGCGGTATGTCTTTACCGAACATGACACGTCGCACGAAAAGGACGACGCGCGGGGCCGATTCCAATCCGACGCCGTCGCGATGGGCGACTACGGGCCGAACTGCCACGGCACGGACCACGAAGGCCCGCGGTTCAGCGGCAAACACACGGGCGAGTTCTACAAACGCGCGCCGCCTTATCAGATCCCGTACGGCGTGCTGCTGCCCAAACACGTGACCAACCTGCTCGTGCCCGGCGCGCCGTCGTCGTCGCACGTCGGCTTCTGCGCGCTTCGGCTGGAGCCGATCTGGTGCGCGATGGGCGACGCGGCCGGCGTCGCCGCGCGGTTGGCCGTCGAGGCCGACACGCACGTGCAAGACGTCAAGCCGGCCGACATCCGGGCCGTGCTGCACAGACAAGGCTGCGCGACGATCTACATCAGCGACGTGCGCGAGGATTCGCCCGATTTCCAGGCCGTGCAGTGGTGGGCGGGGCTGGGCGGCCTGCACAGCCTGAACCCCGCCCCGGCCAAGCCGGGCGACCGCGGCAAACACCTGGTCGGGCAGTATTTCCACGCCTTCCCCGGCCACGTGGCGGAACTGTCCCGCCAACTCGACGACGCGACGCGCAGGCGGTGGACTAAACTGGCGACCAAAGCGGGCGTGCCCGCGTCGGCCGCGGCAACGTCAAATACACGCGGCGAGTTCATCCGCGCGGCGTTTGCGGCGAAGGCGAACAAGTGAACCGCGGATGACGCGGATGGCACGGATCGGAGATAGAACGAGGCGATCGGACGTGTAATGGCACCCATCCGTTCGTGTCTCGCAAGAGCGGCATTCTGAAACGCAGCATCCCCGCCGGTGACAACGCCGGCCCGTCTACACTTGTGCATCATGGCACTCGACGAACTGGCCGAGGCGGTCGCTGAGCGGAGCCCGACGCGGGACTCGGCCACGTACTGTCGGTCTTGTGATTACGACCTGCGGGGGTTGCCGGCCGGTAGCTGCCCCGAATGTGGCCGACCATTTGATCCGCACGACCGAGGGACCTTTCACGGCCACAGCCGATACAGACGTCACGGTCGAACGGCGACCTATCTCAGTATGTACGGCTTGTGTGCGATCGTATCTGTCGGGCTGTTTCTGCTGACCGGCGTGCTGGGGATTCTGATCGGGCTGACCGTGGCGATGTTCGTGACGCACGCCCAAAGCAACCGTCGTCCAGCCTGGCGTCGGAAGCAGGCCGGCGATGCGGATGTCGAGTCTGACAGCGGCGTGCCCGCGATCGTGCCCGTCACGTTCTTCGCGTCGGTCCTCTTCTCCTCGTTCGCGATCGCGGCGATCTACGACTTCCGCCTGTTCCTTGCGCTGTTTGTCCTCTCGGTTGTCATCGTATCAATCGTGGCGTGCGTGCATACCGGGCGAATCGGACAGCGTCCGCAGAAGCCTTGATGCCCCGGGGACCTTGCGTTCTCCGTCAACCGCGGTCGTCCCTCCGCACTTCACTTGATTAGCATCAGCTCTTTAACCGTCCACGCCGTCTCGCGGTTGCCGATCTCTTTGCGGATGCGCGACACCGTTTCCGGGTCGATGGGCGAACCGGCGTGGTCCCACTCGCGGCGTGCGTAGGTGAGGATCGCGGCGATCTGCGCGTCGGTGAAACCCTTGAGCGGCGGCATGTCAAGGTTGTACGTTCGGCCGTGCACGACGACGGGGCCGGTCAAACCCTGCGCGACGATGCGGACGAGTCGCGACGGCGGGCCGAGCAGGTAGGGCGAGTCGAGCAGGGGCGGGGCCTTGCCTTCTTCGCCGAGGCCGGACGGCAGGTGGCAGGACGCGCAGGTGTTGGCGTAGAGCGCCTTGCCCTCGTCGAACAGTTTCTGGTGCGCGGCCGACAAGGGCGGCGGCGGGGGCGGCGGGGGCGCGGCGAGCGCGCCCCATGAGAGGACGTCTTTAAGCTTCGCGACGCGGTCCGCGATCGGCTTGGCGTCGGACGATTTCGACTTGGCCAGATCGTACAGCTTGAGCATGGCCAGCGGTTGATCGTCGTAGTGGATCGGCTTGGGCTTGCGACCGCGGCCGGGGTTGGCGGCGGCGAGCAGGCCGTCGAGCATGTTGACGCCCCGCCACGATTGCTTGCCGGTCTGCTCAGCGACGAGGTCAAGCATGCGCGCGACGCGCTGCGGGTTGCGCTCCTTGCCGACGCATTCAGCCAACGCGCGGACGACGCGGTCGCGGCCGGATGCGTTGTCCTGCCAGGCTTCGTCGGCCAACAGGCGTTGCAACGTCTCCAACTCCCGGCCGAACAAACCGCTGATGACCGCGTCGCGGACGCTCGAGTCGTTGGCGTGCTGCAGCAGCAGCGTGCGCGTCGCGCCGCCGACACCGGGGGCGCGCAGGTCGCCGAGCGTGAAGGCGAGTTGGCGGACGACGTTGATGTCCTTGTCGGCCGTCATGGCCAACAGCGTGTTGAGCAACGCCTTCTGATCGTCGTCGAGTTTGTCGGGTCGGCCGGCGGCGACGGCGAGCGTGGCCGTCGACGCGGCGAGTCCGCCCTCGGCCTCGAGCCGTTCCTGCGCGATCGGCGTCAGCGGCAGGACACGGTCACACATCTGGATCGCGGCCATGCGGACGCGCGGGTGCGTGTCGCGTAAGGCCATCTCGACGGTGATGGGGTCGAGCGCGCCGGTGTCGCGCAACGTCCACAGCGCGTGGATGCGGGCGAGGTGCGTGTCGGCGGCGTCGGTCGCGGGTGCGTCACCGAACTCGTCGGGCGCGCCGGAAGTCGCCAAGCCGGCAAGCGGCTTGAAGGACGTGACGTCGCGGCGGGCGATGAGCAGGCGTTGCGCGGTGTCGCGCACCTGACCGTTGGCGTGCGACAGTTGTTTGACCAGCTCGGCCGACGTCGCGTTCGACAGCTTCAACGGCTTGGCCGGCTTGGGCGAACCCTCGTGCACGACGCGGTAGATACGCCCGAGGCCGACGGGTTTGTCGAGACCGCGTTCGAGGATCTGCTTGCGCAGGAACGTCGTGACGTAGACCTTGTGTTGCAGGATGCCGCGGTACATGTCGACGATGTAGAGGCAGCCGTCGGGGCCGGTGACGCAGTTGACGGGGCGGAACCGCTCGTCGGTGCAGGCGATGAACTCGCGCTTCTCCCACTTCGGGTCGTCGTAAACAGTGTGCTCACCGCGCAGCTCGCCGTTGTCGTTGACCTTCATGCGGAAGTGCGCGACGACGTTGCCGGCCGGCTCGGGCACGAACGCGTCGCCGACGTATTCAGCGGGGAACTGGCCGCCGCGATAAATACCGGGGCCGCAGGTCGCGGTCGTGCGCCGTTGTCGGCCGTCCTCGCGGAGCATGTGACCCTGATAGCCGCGGTTGATGCCGGGGTTCGGGCGGATCGACCAGACGTCCTGGTTCGACGCGACGCCGCGCCCCACGCCCCACGACGCGCCGTGGTTCGGGTTGCGCTCGAACAGGTCGGCTGAGACGACGTCGGCGCTGAGGTAGCTCGAGTTGCTGTTGTAATAGAGTCGGCCGTAGTCGTCACGGGCGATGCCCCATTGGCCGCGGCCGCGTGTCGAATCGACTGTGAGAGTGGGAAGCACAGGGCGGAAGCCCCGTGCCTCGTCCACTGTCGCTTGTGCCCCCCCCTTCGCGTCGCTCGCGCCGGCTTTCGCGTCGGGACGCGCGCCGCCTTTCGCGACGGGGCGTGTTGGGTCGTCGTGCGTAGCACCGGGCTTCCGCCCTGTGCTCCCGGGGTTGAAGCGGAACCGCCGCGACGACTTGGCGTTGTAGATCCAGCCGTCGAGGTTCAGCAGCAGGCCGTTGTCGGTGTGCTCGACCGGGCCTTGCCTTGCGTAGTTGGTCAGCAGCGCGGTCTTGTCGTCGCACTTGAGGTCGCCGTCGCGGTCGACGCAGAACCAGAGGTTCGGTGGCTCGGCCACGAGCACGCCGCCGTCGACGATCGCAACGGCACGCGGCATCTGGAGCTTGTCCAGAAACACGGTCGACTTGTCCATCTTGCCGTCGCCGTCGACATCCTCGAGCACGACGATTCGGCCGTTGCGCACGTCCTCGCCCGTGCCGTCCACGTTGGGCATGTAGCCGCGCATCTCGACGGCCCACATCCGCCCGTCGGCGTCCCACGTGATCTGCACCGGGTCGACCACCAACGGCTCGGCCGCGACGAGTTCCAGCCTGAAACCCGGCGCGACCTTGAAGGTGCTCAGCGCCTTGTCCGGCGGCACGACGGGCGACGGCGGCAGGTTGAACTTGTGCCAGACCTCGGGCTGATTCTTCTGCCCGCGGTCGCCGCGCTGGGCGAGGGCGGGGTTCGCGGGAACGACCGTCCAAGCGAACGTGAGGAGCCACAAGAGTGCGACGACAATGTGTGTTTGAATACGCATGTTGCTACCAGTTGGTACGTCGTGCGTGGGGGTAACGATCAGGTGCAACGTGTGCAGGATGCACGGAGCGGGTCGGGCTGTTGATCGTTTGTGGGGAGCGCTAAGCCGCAAGCGGCCCTGGTCAACATCGGCCGCGTCGTAGCCGGTCTGTATGAAAAACGACGACCCATTGTTGGTGGGTCGTCGTTTGAGTTGCAAAGGTTGCATCAGATGTGCGTTTATGCACACCTGCGCCGACGCCGCAGGCCAAGCCCGGCCGCACCCATCAGCAGCAGGCCGACGGTCGCGGGTTCGGGGATCTGGGCGACGGTCACGTTCTGCTCGTCGATGATCTGACCGTTGATGGTCAGGACCAGGCGATAGTCTTCACCGACGTTCAGGCCGATCATGTTGCCCTGATCGTCCATGAAGATCTCATTGCCGTTGGGGCCACCGATCGTGCTCGTGTCCATCAGCGAGTCGACAAGGACGGAATCGACGATACGGAACTGGCTCAGCGGGATGAGTGCGCCCGGGCCGAGGGGCGAAGGCACATTGTCACCGGGGTTGCCGGCGGGGAAGTCGGCGTTGCCACCCAGGCCGAGGACCTGATCGTAATCCCAATAAAGGGCGTTGTGGTCCGAGCCACCGGTTTCCGCGAACAGAGCGTCGAATGACAGCCACTCGCCGCCGGGAGCAACGGTAAAGTTCGCTCCGTGAATCTGGTTGGCAGGGCTGTTGCCGGTCGCATTTGTCCACGAACCGTCATTGACAACGATGTTGCCGCCGATAGTTATTTGCAGCGACTGGTCCGTACCGGCCACAAAGCGATAGTTGCCCGATTCGGGGATGAACACTTCGCCCGTCCAATGCACAACGCGGTTGGTACCGGTCAGACCGCCCTGATTAATCACCGCATCCGGGTAGCCGTCCAGGCCATTCGCACCACTGATGTTGTTCGACCCACCATCGCCGCCGTTGGGACCATTGAAGGCGAGACCGGGGCGGTTGTAGGTGAACACGAGATCAGGGCTGTTGTTCGCAACGACGTTCAGCGCCCCCGCGATCGAGTCCGTACCCGCATTGTGGTACCACTCGGTACGCAGGCCGGCTGTGAATTGATCCTGAAAGGCCTCGACCTTCCAGCTCACGGGGGTGCCCGTTCCCATGCCGGCTTCGGTATCAAACTCGAAGGCAGCGCCTCCCACCTTGCCCTTGCCTCCGGGAGGGCCACCGTTGACAAACACGCGACCTTCCGGCCGAATCGTCTGCGCGGCCGCGAAGTGCGCGGCGATACGGGCCGGCGACAACGCCGAGTCGTAGATGGCGACCTCGTCCACGATGGCCGGCAGGTGGCCGTTCGCGCCGGCGTCGGACTGACCCAGTCTGTTAAACGTGTTGTTGGCGTTGGCGATCGCGCCGGACGCGTTCAAGGCACCGTCGACATACACGTCGACGTTCGTGCCCGTTCGGTTCAGGACGATGTGGTGCCAGTTGCCGTCGTTGATCGGTGACGACAGGACGTTGATCGGGTTGTTCTGTGTGTTGACGCCGATGCCACCGTTGGCCATGACGCCCCACCACTGGTCGCTGCCGCCGCCGCCGCAGCAGCCGCCATTGTCGTCACCCATCAGCGACGGGTTGTTCCAACCGCCGCCGCCGCCGCTGCCGCCTTCGGTCGTGTTGATCCAGAACTCGAGGCTCGCACTGGCGGGCGCCCCGCCCAGACCTGGGCTGAGATACGTGCCGTAATTCACCGAGTTGCCGGGGATCTGGAAGTGCCCTTGTCCGCTAGCCGGTCCGAGGTCGACCGCCGTGCCCAGACCGGGGAACGCGCTCGGCACGCTGTACGTGAGCGCGCCGCCGTTGATGGGATCGGCTGTGAAGCCCGCGGCTGAGCCGGAACTGGCAATGCTGCCCGAACCTTCGTCGAACCGGTACCACACGACCGGGTTGTCAGCGGTCACTTCGTCGCTGTATGCGGCGAGCGCCTGGCCGGTGTCTGACAAGACGATCGCGAGGACCGCCAGGAAAGGAAGCCAAGAAAACCGTTGCATGTCGCATCTCCTACGGATTAGGTCAGTCGATCTCAAAACGCACCAACACGGCCATAGCGACGCTATGACCGCGTGTCTCATTTCCGCGCGCTGCGTTCAGCACTCAAAACGAAGGGGGTGGAACACTCTCCCAACCCATCTTCATCCTCGTCGCCGCGCCCCCCTGCGATCCGAAAAGATCTCAGGAGCCATCCGAATATACCCCAAGCCAGACGGCGAGGCAATGGGTAACGGCCGAATCCTGGAAAAAAGCGGCGCTTCGGCGTTTGTCACTCAGGGGAAAACCGATGCGACAGTGCCTTTGTCACGATTTTGGTCTCAGGCCCGCGTGAATCGGCCCACGACGCGGGCGTTAAACTGGGCAAGCTGGCGATTCAGTCTTCCAACTTGCCGACCTGCACGCCCGCGCCCATGTTCGCGATGCCCGGCCCGTAATAGGGCTTGCCGAACGGCATGATCATCGGCTCCTCGAACGGGCGGTACGGGACCATTGCGGCGATCTTGTCGAGTTGGCCCATGATGTCCGGCGGCAGCGGGCCACGCCGCGCGGCGGCAGTGCTCTCTTCGACATGGGCCGGCGTCTTGGCGCCGATGAGCAGGCAGGAGATGTCGGGGTTCGACAACACGAACCGCACGCACAACTCGGGCAGCGGGATGTCGGTCTCGTCGAGCAGCGAATAGAGCGCGAGGAATTGTTCCTGCCGAGCGTGCGACATCCAAGGCGGCTTGCTGCGCACGAGGTCGTCGTAACGTCGTCCGAGGCCACCTTGCGCAAAGGCTGAGCCGATGACGATCCCCATCCCCAAGTCCTTGGCCGTCGGGATCAAGTCCAGCGACGCCTCGCGGAACAGGACGTTGTAGTTGAACGCCGTGAGCACCACATCGAACCGCCGGCTCTTGACCAGGTGCGTCATCTCGTTGACGGTCGTGCCGCCCAGGCCGGTGTAGCGGATGACGCCGTCTTCCTTCAGTTCGTCGAGCACGTCGATCACGGGGCCATACACCGCTTCGGGGTCGGACCACCAGTCGTACTGCTGCGGCCGATCGGGCTCGTGGATCATGAACAGGTCGATCGTGTCGCGGCGCAGCAGTTTGAGGCTTTCCTCGATCGACCACATCAACCCCTCGCGGTCGCGCGGGTCGAACGGCTGCGGTCGGCCGCCGAACTTCGTCGAGATGACCAGGTTGTCGGGGATGTTTTCGACGCCTTCGAGCGCCAGGCCGAGCGTCTGCTCACTGTTCGCGTAAGCCGGCGCGGTATCGACGTAGTTGATGCCCAGGTCGAACGCGCAGGTGAGCAGGTCACGCGTGCCGTCGACGCCGCCGCCGAGGTCGGAAGTAAACAGCCCGCCGAGCGCCAGCTCGCTGACTTGCAGGTCGGTGTGGCCGAGTTGGCGGGTCTTCATGAGACGGGGCTCCAGGGGCGAGATCGCAGCGCGGCCGGTTTGCGCACGTCACACGCCCGTTCCGCCAAGGCGGGCATGATAAGGATGATGGCGAATTGGTGCAGGGCAGACACCTTTGGTGTGGGACCTCGATCTTTCAGCCCCGGCCTCCGGCCTCTTCTTCATACGACATCAACGACCATCTGAGTGAGGCAGTGCCCTGCCGGGCGGGCCTGCTCAAGCGCCACAGCGGCTTGGCGCTGCTCTTCAACGGAACGGCTTCGCCGTGAAGACCACATGAGGTGAGGGGCCTCGCCGCCGGCCCCTCAAACTCCCCGGCTCCCCCTCGGAAGGGCGGATCACAGCTTGGACAGTCAGTGCGCGACGTACCTTCTGACGGCGACCGGGGGGTTTATCCGGTGGCGGGGCTGGCCACGGAAGGCTTCTGTCCGGGGGTCGCCCGCGCCTTGGATGTGTGCGGTGCCAGACGGGTGATCGCGGGCGAAACACCGTTGTCATCGAGCGCGAAGTCCGAGCCACTCTGGCGATTGAAGAGGCCCGCCCGGCGAGGGCCGCAACCGCCTCCAGTCCCTACCGATCGGCCATTCGCGGGCAACCCACAAAGTGCCGCGCGCCCAAGACCACTGACGTCCGCACCCACACCACTTCCCCGACTTGCCTTTCCCCCCGATTCCGGCAACAATGCTGGCTCACGAAACCCCAAGCCTGCTTCGTGCGGGCTTCGGCAACACTTACCCGACGATTGACGCGACAGGAGCGGCCCACCCATGGCGATTCGGATCAAAGCCCGCGGCGGCGAGTCGGCTGAGCAGATGCTCCGCCGGTTCAAGAAGATGTGCGAAAAAGAGGGCCTGACCAAGGACGTCAAGCGTCAGCAATACTACGAGAAGCCCAGCGAACGCCGCCGACGCGCCCAGCGCAAGTCGATCAAGCGGATTCAGCAGCAGCAGATGGGCATCGTGCCCGGCCAACGCCAGGGCGGCGGCCGAGGTGGACGTGGCGGTCCCGGTGGCGGCGGTGGCCCGGGCGGTGGCGGCGGCGGGCGGCGGGGCTGAACGACCTGCGTTCGACCGATAAACAGCATTGACGCGAGGCGTCTGACAACCCTGCCCAAGCGGGGCCGTCAGACGCCTTGTTCGTTGCTGGCTGGGTTGGGCAGCGCACAGCCGATTGCCGCCCCTTGATCACGCGATCAGGTCAACACCCACGGCATTAAGGAATCGCCCGAATTCCTGCGAATCCGACTATTCTCCGGGGCGGGAGCGCTCTATCGTCGCGCCACGGTTCAGCGGCGTCCGATTTGCGCGCTGAGCCGCGGATTGGCCACACTGCCACCGGCGATTGACCGATCCAATAAGTCACTCATCAGGTGTCGCGCCATGGGGACTCGCGGTTGAGACCGACCCGACACCGAAGCCGACGTCGATGGAGACGCATTGATGCTCCGCACTTGTTTGTTGTTCTTGCTGACCGCCGGCCTGATTCTGACGGCGGCCTCGCACGCATCCGCTCAACTCGACCCGAACGCGGGGGGCATCGGGGGGGCCGGGGGCGATAACGCCGCGAACACGGCCGGCGCGGACACGCCCGATCCGGGTTCGGACTCGAAGACCGCGGCCAAGCCGGCCGGCGACGAGTCGGTCGGCGCGCTGCCGCCCGCGTTCTACCTCGCGCCCGTCGGTGCCGTGCTCGCCCTGCTGATGGCCATGGTCTTCTACAAGGGCTTCATGAGCAGCAGCGAAGGCGACGACAGCATGGTCCGCATCGCGCAGGCGGTGCGCGACGGCGCGTACGCCTACCTCCGCGCGCAACGGCGCGTCGTGTTCATCGTCTTCCTTGTGTTGCTCGGCCTGCTGGCGCTGATGGCGTTCGCGCTGAAGTTGCAAGCAGAACTGACCTTCGTCGGCGTCGGCATCGCCGGCCTGCTTTCGGGGCTGTGCGGTTTCTTCGGCATGAAGACCGCGACCAACGCCTCGGCCCGCACGACCTACGCGGCGAAGCAGTCGCTGAACGACGGCCTGAAGGTCGCGTTCCGCGCCGGCGCGGTCATGGGCCTGTGCGTCACCGGCTTCGCCCTGCTCGACGTCAGCGTCTGGTTCATCCTGCTGACACAGGTCTTTAAGATCGGCGCGCTGACGACGATCACGACGGTCACACTCAGCTTTGCGATGGGCGCGTCGCTGCAAGCCCTGTTCAGCCGCGTCGGCGGCGGCATCTACACCAAAGCGGCCGACGTCGGCGCCGACCTGGTGGGCAAGGTCGAGGCGGGCATCCCCGAAGACGACGCGCGCAACCCGGCCACCATCGCCGACAACGTCGGCGACAACGTCGGCGACGTCGCGGGCATGGGCGCCGACCTTTACGAGTCGTACTACGGCTCGATCCTCGCGGCGATGGCGCTCGCGGCCGCGGCCGCGTTCCAACTCGGCTTCGACGCGGCCAACGCGATGACGCTGGTCGTCGTGCCGGCGTCGCTGGCCGGCCTGGGCATCATCGCTTCCGTGCTTTCGATCTTCACCGTCCGCGCCAAAGAGGGCGCGAGCATGGCGCAGCTTCTCAAAGGCCTGCACACCGGCGTGTGGATCAGCAGCGCGTTGATCGTCGCCGGCTCGGGCGCATTGCTTTACTTGCTGCTCAAGGACATCGAGGCGCTGAACTGGTGGGGCATTTGGCTGGCGATCATCGCCGGCCTCGTCGCCGGCCTGGTCATCGCCTGGGGCACGGAGTACTACACCAGTTACGAGCACAAGCCCACGCAGCGCATCAGCGAGCAGTCGGAAACGGGCAGCGCGACCGTCATCATCGCCGGCGTCGCCGAGGGCATGGTCTCGACCTGGATCCCGCTGGTCACCACCGTCGCCGCGATCCTCGTCGCCTACATCTGTGCCGGCGGCAACGAGAACTTCCTGCTCGGCGTGTTCGGCGTCGGCATCGCCGCCGTCGGCATGCTCTCGACCTTGGGCATCACGCTCGCCACCGACGCGTACGGCCCGATCGCCGACAACGCCGGCGGCAACGCCGAGATGACCCACCAGCCGCCGGAGGTGCGTGGGCGCACCGACATGCTCGACTCGCTCGGCAACACGACCGCCGCGACGGGCAAGGGCTTCGCCATCGGCTCGGCGGCGCTCACCGCGCTCGCCCTGTTGGCCGCGTACATCATCACCGTGCAGACAAGCCTCAGTTCGCAGGTAATTGCGAACGCCGACAACGGCTACCTCGGCCACGGCCTGGTCAAGTGGGACGACAAGGCGTTCATCGTGCTCGACGACAAACACCGCGAGCAGATCGAGGAACAGACGTCGACCGAAGGCGTCAAGGTTGCCGGCGTCAACCGTTTCCCGGGCGAAGACGAAGTCTGGGCCGCGAGCCTGACCGTTGACGGGACGAACAACACCGCGTTCAAAGGCCTCGTCAACGTCGTGCCCATCCGCTCGCTGTCGTTGCCCCAACTGCTCAGCTATTACAACGTCACGCTCATGAACCCGAAGGTCCTGTGCGGCCTGTTCCTCGGCGTCATGCTCGTGTTCGTCTTCTGCGCGATGACGATGAACGCCGTCGGCCGAGCGGCGAACGCGATGATGCTCGAATGCCGGCGACAGTTCGGCATCATGAAGAAGGCGTTCAAAGCCAACGGCCTGAGCGACGAGGACATCGCCGACCCGCTCAAGTGGCCTTACGAAGTCGAGGCTGAGGGCAAGCAGTACCCCGACTACGCCAACTGCGTCGAGATCAGCACGCAGGGCGCGCTCAAGGAAATGGTCGTGCCGTCGCTGCTGGCCGTCATCGTCCCGATCGTGGTCGGCCTGATCCTCGGCGTGCCGGGCGTCATGGGCATGTTGGCCGGCGCACTGGTCTGCGGCTTCGCCGTCGCCATCTTCATGGCCAACGCCGGCGGCGCGTGGGACAACGCCAAGAAGTACATCGAGACCGGCGCCCACGGCGGCAAGGGCAGCGACAACCACAAAGCCACCGTCGTCGGCGACACCGTCGGCGACCCGTTCAAAGACACGTCAGGCCCAAGCCTGAACATCCTGATCAAACTCATCAGCGTGGTCAGCGTCGTGTTTGCCGGCCTGATCGTCAAGTACTCGCCGATGATCGGGGCGGCGATCGGGCTGGGGTGATGGGGATCGCCGATTGTCGATCAGCGATTGCAGATCACGGCGCATAAAAGAGTCGTGTCGCCACCGCAGACACCGTCCCGCCCGCTTCGCGGACGCCCGCAGGGCGTGCCTCGTCGCGCCGGTCGTCCCCCAATCCACGCATTCACTTGATCAGCCCTTGTCAGACGGCGGGTCGGCTTGTCGTGCCGCATGACGGAAGTCAACAACCTTGACGAGGCGTTCTAGGTCAATCACGCGGTAACGAACGATATAGTTGCCCAATGACCGCTTGCGCATCGGTCCGTCGTCATGTGGATAGGAGACAGGATCGATTCCGTACGCCTTGGGCCAATCGCTCAACGCTTCGATCTGTTGACGGATTCGATTGGACCAATCGATCGCTCTTTGAATCGAGTCATTCGCGATGTACAGCGCATGGTCGAGAATCTGATTCTCGACATGAGGCGGAATGTCAACGTGATACTTCACGCCGACTCTTTCGCCTTTGCAAGAATCGCTTTCTTGATGTCCGCGAAAACCTCGTCAACGGGACGCGCCTTGCCCTCAGCGTGCTCTCGTGTCGCGATCTCGATGTCCGCCCGCTCTTGCGCCTCCTCCAACTCACGCCGCAAACGCGCAAACACCTCGGGGCTCATGACGACTGCAACCGCTTGGCCGTCAGCCGTCAGTACCTCCGGCTCGCCGGACTCGCGCAGCCGTTGCAGGTGCGCCTCGGCATCAGCGAGGAATTCGTTCAGTAGTAGAGTGGCGTCGATGTCACGCATGGGGCGCTCCACGAGAAAGGTCGCTGGATGCCCGCATTGTACGCGACACGCCATTCGGCCCCGACCGCACCCCGCCTACAATCGCCCCCATGAGTGACAGCAGAACACCTCGCGTGACTGAACTCGGCCCCGACCATCCCACCACCGATGCCGACCGACCGACGCCCGCGCCGCGTACGGCCGAGCGACTGGATGCCGTGCGCGCGTTTGTTATCGAAGCGGCGCGGCTGCTCAGCGACTCGCACTGCTCGGACATTGTCGTGTTCGACGTCACCGAGTTGAGCGACGTCACCGACTTCATCATCATCGCCTCGGGCACCAGCGACCGGCAGATCCGATCGGTTGCCGACGACGTCACCAAGCTCGCAAAAGAGAGCGACCTCGAGAAGTTCGGCCGAGACGAAGACGGCCCGTCCACGTGGGTCGTGCTCGACCTGATCGAGGCGATCGTGCACCTGTTCGAGCCGAACACGCGGGCGCATTACGACCTTGAGATGATGTGGGGCGATGCGCCGCGGGTGGAATGGAAGAGGGAGTAGGCACGAAGGCACAGAGGCACGAAGGGGTCGTGTACGAAACGCCTGTTTAGCGACGTGCCCGCAGTGCCGCCATCGATCGAAGCTGCGAAATACAGACAGCCCAACGGGCACACCGCTCAACTGGGCCCCAATCAACTACCCCTTCGTGCCTAAGTGCCTTCGTGCCTTCGTGCCTTCGCATCCCCATGCCTCAGTGCCTTTGCCTTCCCGTGCCTCCGTGCCTTCCTTCGTCACACGCACCACATCCCGCGTCACAACCACGACCACCCCCCTACCACAACTCACCTCACGACGACCGCCACGTTCGTCGCGTGCCATGTCGACAATGGCTCTAATCAAACGTTGGCTAACCTGCGACCCCGGCACACCCGCCTCCAACAGTGTGCGGTGAATCAGCCGACTCAAAACAACGAGAGACAATCGACGCGCTTCGTCGCGCGGCAGTGTCACGCCGTGCGCGTTCGCAACAAGCAACGACGCCGCGTCGTCGGTCGCCGACTCGACGAGTTCCGCCACGTCGCGCAGGTGGTCGCACATCGCTGTCGCCCGGCCGGCCACGTCGCCGCGCAGGTCGCGCAGTGTCGGCAGCACGTCGCGGCGCAGGCGGGCGCGGGTGCGCAACACGTCCGTGTTTGTGCCGTCTTCACGCCAGGGCTGACCCATCGCGTGCAACAGGTCGACGGCCGCGTCGTGATCGACGCGCAGCATGGGTCGGATCAGGGCGATGCCGCTGGATCGGCGGAGCGGACGCCGCCAGGCCATTCCCGACAGGCCGTGCACCGACGCGCCGCGCAGCAGACGCATGAGCAGTGTTTCAAGCTGGTCGTCGCCGTGATGGCCTGTCGCGACACACCCCGCACCGCTCGCGTCGGCGATGCCCCACAACGCGCGGTATCGCTGACGACGTGCCGCCGCCTCGACGTTGCGGTGTCGGCTGGTCACGTCGCAGGTCACGTCTGCGCGCTTGAACGGCAGGTCGAGTTGATTCGCCAAACCCTCCACAAACGTCGCGTCGCCTTCCGCCTCGCCGTCCGGGCGCAGGTGGTGCTGCACATGTGCGACGGTCAGCCCCAGCCGCCAACGCCGGCGCGGCGCCAGCAGGTGCATCGCCCGCAGCAGCGCGACCGAATCCGCCCCGCCGCTGCAAGCCACGACAACCTCCTGCCCCGCTTCGACCCCGCAACGCTGTCGCAGCCCGCGCGCGACGGCCCGCACGAGCGGGTGATAGTGCAGGCTGGTCGCGGGCGCGGGCATGGGGAATGGTACGGAGAGCAAAGGCACGAAGGCACTTAGGCACGGAGGCACGAAGGGGTTGTGTACGGAACACCTGTTTAGCGACGTGCCCGC
>JANQSF010000092.1 GCA_028284155.1 Phycisphaeraceae bacterium | reverse complement strand
CTCTATCATATCACAATGCTTAAGCCCGTGCCCCAGTCCGAGCGTTCAATCGAAGACGTCGAAGCGGACGACATCGAGCGCGGTACGCGCCGCCCGCTGCGGCTCTCGCGGCCGCGCCGCGCGGCGTTGCGGACGATCGCCGTGCTGCCGACGATGTTCACGCTGGGCAACCTGTTGTGCGGGTTCCTGGCGATCTTCGCCGCCAGCCGCGACCCGGGAACACTCTTGGCCTTCCAATGGACACCGCTGACCTGGGCGGGCGCGTTCATTTTCATCGGCATGGTGTTCGACGCGCTGGACGGGCGGATCGCCCGACTGACCGGCCACACGAGTGAGTTGGGCGGCCAGCTCGACTCGATGGCGGACATGGTCACGTTCGGCGTCGCGCCGGCTTACCTGGCCGTGCAACTGGTCGGCATCGAAACACCGTTCCTCTCCGAGCGCGGCGACCGCTACTTCGACCGCATGACGCTCGTGTTCGCCGGTATCTACGTCGCGTGCGCCGCGCTGCGGTTAGCACGTTTCAACCTCGAAACCGAGTCGGACGACGTGGAAGACCACATGTCGTTCAACGGCATGCCGTCGCCCGGCGCGGCCGGCACGGTGGTAAGCCTTGTGCTCCTGCATCAGCACTACCTGCGCAACGAAGCGGCGACGCTGCAGCACGTCACGTCGATCGTCCTTGCGGCGATCACGCTGGTCGTGGGTCTGGCGATGGTGAGCCAGATCCGCTACGTGCACGCGACGAACCGTTTCATCCGCGGGCACGCGACGTTCGCCACGGTTGTGAAGATCGTGGTGCTCGGCATGCTGCTGCTCATTTGGCCGCAGGTTTCGCTGGCGGTGGCGTTCGTGATCTACGCGCTGTCGGGGCCGATCGTCGCGGGATGGTCGCGTGTTTTCGGACGCGACACCGATGCGTCGTCCACTTCCGAAGACGATTCAGCCGATCAACATGACCATGAGCCGACCACCGCACCTGACTAAGCGCCCGCGCGTGTCGCGCGGCCGACGGCGGGCGCTGTTGGCGTGCGCGGCGCTGGCGCTTGCGCTGGGTGGTTGGTGGGTCTACGCGGCCGAGCCGGGCGGGACGGCGCCGCCGGTGTTGCACAAGTCAGCCAAGTGGTCAGCCTTGCCCGAATTGCCGATCGGCGTGTTCCTGGCCGGTGCGAGCGCCGTCGAACGGCAGGTCGTGGTCACCGGTGGCGTCAACCAGGTCGGCGCGACCGAAGCGATCGTACAGGTGCTCGACGCCGAACATCGCTCGTGGCGAACGCCGCTGCGCTTGAAGACGCCGCGCTGTCAGCACGCGCAAGTCACCTTGCAAGACGGACGCGTCTTCGTCGCCGGCGGCCAGACCGGCAGCGTGCCACGCAACCTCAAGCCGTTGGCTTCGACGGAGATCATCAACCTCGAGTCGGGGACGGTCACGGCGGGCCCGCCCCTACCGCGCGTCGTGCCCACCGCCGCGGCGCACTTGTTGGCCGACGGACGCGTCGCGATCGTCGGCGGCGGCGCGGCGACGATCTACAACCCCGCGACCAACAAGTGGGTACGCAACATCGTGTTCCGCGAGTCGCGCCTCGAAGCGGCATCGACGCTGCTGGACGATGGGCGCATCCTCATGGTCGGCGGGACGAATCGAAGGTCGCTTGAGGTGATGCACCCCGACCAAAAGCACAGCAAAATGCTCGCGGCCAAGCTGCCGCACCCGATGGACGACCTGGCCGTCGTCGCGCTGCCCGGCAAGCGGGCGTGGGTCATCGGCGGTCAACGCAGCGATACGGGTCGGACCACCGACCGAACGTGGATCGTTGATCTGTCCAACCCGCGCAAGAGCACCATCACGGACGGCCCTCGCCTGGGCGTGGCCGGCGGCATGGCCGACGCGGCCGTGGCGCGGCTGGGGCGGTGGGTGGCGGTCGTTGGCGGAGAGTCGGACCTGGGCCACCGCGACGAAGAACTGGCGGTCGGCCGACTGCTCGATGTCGACACCGCCAAAGTCTGGGCGTTGCCGCCGCTGACCAAGCCGCACGACGACGCGGCGGCCGTGGCGTTGCCCGACGCGATCGTGGTGGTCGGCGGCTACCGCATCAGCACGCCGATCAAGGCGCTGGAGGCATTGGGCGTGCCGACCGCCGCCAGCGAGGCCTGGCGATTGCAAACGCCGAGCGGCGGGGTTGCGGGCAAGGCCGACTGACGACCGGGCCTGGGCAGTCGTTTACGCTGGCGTCCGGATTCGTGCCACGGCCGTGTTGGCCGTGCGAATCGCCCTGGATGTACCGCACGGCCGACACGGCCATGGCACGAGACAGGCACGCTATTCATCATGAGCCCCCGCGCCGCCTAGAGAACAACGGCACGCCAACCGACATTGCGGGTATGATGGCGTCGACCGGGCGCTGTCGTTTGGGAATCCGGTTTGGATCGTGTGAGCAGGACGCCCATGGCCAGCAAACCAGACCGCTCATTTCTGGGCAACTTCCGACACTTCTTCCTGCGGGGGCTTGGCATCCTGTTGCCGTCGGTCCTGACAATCTGGATCCTCGTTGCCGCGTACAACTTCGTCAACCAGAACATCGGCGGGCCGATCAACGCCGGTATCCGCGAGGTCATCCTGCAGACGACCGACGAGTTCACGGTCACGCCCGAAGAACTCGAGAAACACAAGCTCAATATGACGCCCGAAGATCGGGCCGCATGGGAAGCCAAAGACAAGTCGAACGACTGGCTTTCCAAAAAGCTCCGACGACGTAATCTCGAGAATTGGTGGAAGCAGTACGCCTTCCCGCTCAACCTGATTGGCCTGTTCGTCGCCATCCTGGCGATCTACATCGTCGGTGCACTGCTGGGCAGTTTCATCGGCAGAAGGCTGTACACACGTGGCGAACAGTTCGTCAACAAGATCCCACTCATCCGCTACGTCTACCCCTCCGTCAAGCAGGTCACCGACTTCTTCTTCGGCGACGGGCGCGACCGCATGCAATTCAACCGCGTCGTGGCCGTCGAGTACCCGCGGCGGGGCATCTGGTCGGTCGGCCTGGTCACCGGCGACACGATGCGCGACATCCAGGACAAGATGGGCAAGTCGTGCATGACCATCTTCGTGCCCAGTTCGCCCACGCCGTTTACCGGCTATGTCATCACCGTTCCCAAGGAAGACACGATCGACCTGGACATTGCGATCGACGACGCGCTGCGATTCGCGATCAGCGGCGGCGTGATCGTGCCGATGAGCCAGCGGATCAACCCGCCTTCGCCGGAAGAGTTGGCGTTGGAGAACAGCCTCACCGCCATCGAGACGTCCTCTCAGGTGGGCTTCGAAGATGTCGAGGCGGTGAAGACCGCGAATTCGCCTCCCGTCGCGGACGACGATGCCCCCGACGAACCGGCCGACCCCTCGACACAATCCAAGCCGCCCGCCTAATGTAACCGCCCGCCGAGCCGCCCAGACGGCCGGCGCGCCCCAAGCGGAGAAACAACATGGACTTGACGATCAGCGGCCGACACATTGAAATCACCGAGCCGATCCGCGAGTATGCCCACAAACGCGTTTCGAAACTGCCCCGGTATTATGACCGGGTCCGTTCGGTGGATGTCGTTGCTGACAAGTCCGAAGACCACCACGGTTTCGAGGTCGAGATCATCGCCCACGTCGATCAACACGACCCCTTCGTCGCCAAGAGTAAGGACGACGACCTGTACGCGGGGATTGACGGCGCCGTGGACAAACTCGAACGCCAACTGACCGACCACAAAGAGAAACTCCGCAACCGCAAGCACATGGCCTGACTCCGAAAACGACCGGCGCGGAACCTGCCGCGCGTCGTTCGGCTGAATCGCCCGACGGGAACCGACCCATGAAAATGAGTGACTTCGTCGTCACCGACGCCATCCTCCCGCAACTCAGCGCCACGCAGCGCGACGCGGTGATCGAAGAACTCGTCGACGCGCTGGTCGCAGCCGGCGCCGCGCAGAAGAACATGCGCGACGAGTTGATCAAGCACATCCTCGATCGCGAGAACAAGGGCTCGACCGGTTTCGGCAAGGGCGTGGCCGTCCCGCACGTCAAGCACGCGAAGATCAAGCAGATGGCCGCGGCCATCGGCGTCAGCCAGGCCGGCGTCGACTTCAACGCCCTCGACAAGGAACCGGTCTACTCGATCGTCCTGCTGCTCAGCCCCGAAGAGAAACCGGACGAACACCTGCAGGCCATGGAGAACATCTTCTCGAACCTGCAGAAAGACCAGTTCCGCCGATTCCTCCGCCAGGCGACCACGACCGACGACGTCACCGACCTGTTGCAGGAAGTCGACACGCAGCAGTTGTCAGGCTGAGCACGAACAGTTCCACGTCCGGCGACGTACAGGCCGCAGCCGATCTCGTGGAGTCGCCGCGTCCGCGGCGCGACGTGGAACAACCGCGAACCGATACGGATGAGACCGTCGGCCGCCCGGCACATGATCGGCCGGCGAGCCGCCCAAGGCGGTGACCGCCGCCGTTGACACCGGGGGGCGAAAAATGTCGGAGCACACGACCGTGGACGCCACAGGCAGTTGGCTACAAGCCGAAGTCACCATCCAGAACCGGCTCGGCCTCCACGCCCGCCCGGCGATGTCGTTCGTCGATACCGCCAACCGATTCCAGTCCGAGGTCCGCGTCTTCAAAGGCGCGCAGGAGGTCGACGGCAAGAGCATCATGCAGATGATGATGCTCGCCGCAGGTGAGGGCACAGCGCTGATCATCAAGGCCCGCGGCGACGATGCCGAGCCCGCACTCGACGCCCTCCGCCAACTCGTCGATAGCAAGTTCGACGAGGAATAATCGAAACCACCACAGATCCTGCACCCCCTCCCCAGCCGCTTGCGGCTTAGCGCGATCCACCAGTCAGCATTTGTGAATCACGTCTCCCCAAGCGCTTCAACCAAAGCACTCTCATCCCACACCTCAACCCCCAACTTGTTCGCCTTGTCCAACTTGCTCCCCGCCTTCTCGCCCGCGATCACCAGGTCGGTCTTGGCCGACACACTCCCCGAGACCTTCGCCCCAAACGCCTCCAACCGCTCGGTCAACTCCTTACGCCCAAAGCTCTCTAACGTCCCCGTCAACACAATCTTCTTCCCTGAAAACACATTGTCCCCCCGAGGCGCGGCGACTTCAGTCGCCCGCGCACTCTCAGTCAAGTCCACCCCCGCCTCGCGTAACTCGTCGATCACATGCCTCCCCGCCTCGCTGTGCAGAAACTGATGCAACGACGACGCGATCTCAGGCCCAATCCCCGACTTCTCGCCGTCCACCTCAAACGTCTCGATCTCTTCCTTCGTCGCTTCCATGAGCGCGTCGATCGACCCGTAATGCCCCGCGATGATCCGCGAGGCCGTGCGCCCAACATGCCGGACGCCCAACCCAGCCATGACGCGCGACAAGCCGCGCGACTTGGCTGACTCCAACCCTGCGAACAGGTTGTCCGCCTTCTTCTCGCCCATCCGTTCCAGCTCGAGCACGTCGTCGCGCTTGGTGTGCAACGTAAACAGGTCACCGAACGACTTGACCAGCCCCGCCTCGGTCAGTTGGATCACGACCTTCTCACCCAGCCCTTCGATGTCCATCTGGTCTCGACCCGCGAAGTGGATGAGTCGTTCGCGCAATTGCGCCGGGCATTCGGGGTTCGAGCAGTAACGCGCCGTTTCCTTTTCATCACCGTCGTGCTCGACCTCGACGTCCGCCTCGCACTCCGGGCAACGCGTCGGCGGCTCGATCGGTTTGACGTCTTTGCCGCGCGACTCGACGACGACACGCATGACCTGTGGGATGATCTCGCCGGCCTTTTCGATCACGACCTCGTCGCCGATGCGGATGTCCTTGCGCGTGATCTCGCCGAAGTTGTGCAACGTCGCGTGCTGCACGGTCGTGCCGGCCAGGTCGACCGGCTGCATCGTCGCCCGCGGCGTGAGTTTGCCGGTCTTGCCGACCTGCCAATCGACACGCAGCAGTTTCGTCGTCGCCTGCTCAGCCGCGTACTTGTACGCGATGCACCAACGCGGTGACTTCGACCGCACGCCCAACTCGTCCTGCTGCGCGATCGAATCGACTTTGATCACCACGCCGTCGGTTTCGTAATCAAGCTCGCCGCGCCGCTGTGCGAAGCCTTCGATGTAGTCCCACACGGCGTCGGTCGAGTCGAGCGTTTTGGTTTCGGGGTTGGTCGGCAGGCCGAACGCCCGCGCGGCTTCGAGGAAACCGGTCTGCGTCTCGTACGGGTCGGGGTCGCACTCGCCCCGGCCGTGCGCGTAGAAGCGCAGGCTACGCTGCGCGACGATGCGCGGGTCGAGCTGTTTGAGTGTGCCGGCCGTGCAGTTCCGCGGGTTCTTGAACGGCTCCTGCCCGTCCGCGACGCGCTGCTTGTTCAGACGCGTGAACTCGGCGTCGGTCATAAAGACCTCGCCGCGCGCCTCGAACACAGCCGGCGGCTTGGCCTCGCCCGTGTCGAGTGTCAGCGGCACGGCCCGCATCGTGCGGACATTGTGCGTGATGTCGTCGCCGCGCTGCCCGTCGCCGCGCGACAACGCCCGCACGAGGTGACCGGCTTCATAACGCAAACTCAACGCGACGCCGTCGACCTTCGGCTCGCACACATACCGCACGCCCCCCGCGTTGTCACCGCCGAACAGGTCGTCTTCGCCGCCGAGTCCTTTGACCACGCGGTCGTGCCACTTCAACAGGTCGTCGCGGTCGTACGTGTTGTCGATGCTCAGCATCGGCCGAGCGTGTTCGACCGTCTGGAACCCGTCGATTGGCTCACCGCCGACACGCTGCGTGGGCGAGTCGGGCGTGACGAGGTCGGGGTGTTCGGCTTCGAGTTGTTCCAGCTCTTTGAGCAGGTCGTCGAAATCGCGGTCGCTGATCTGCGGCGCAGCCTCGACGTAGTACAACCGGTTATGCCGATCGATCTCGGCACGCAATTCGACAACACGTTCAGCGGGCGTGGGCATGGCGCGGATTGTAACGGAAGCCCACGCATTGCAGGAAGCCCGCGCATTGCAGTGCGTGGGTGTCATTTGTCTCATCGCCCCGCCGCCGCAACATTGGCGCGCAAGTGCTCGAGGTTCAACCCGCCGACGACCACACTGCCTACCGCGTCGTTCGCCAGCACAAACCGGATCGCCTCGTCAGCCGGCAGATGCCCCGACGCCAGCCCTTTTTTCACGACGACACCAACGCCCGCCGCGTTCGCCTCGGCGATCACCGGCTCATGCGACGTGTCATCAAGGTTGTACTCGACCATGATCGCGTCCGCCCACGTCAGCGACGCCCGTGCGCCCTCGACCGACTTGCCGGAGAAGCCGATCGCCTGCGCGACGCCCGCGTCGCGGAGCTTGCACAGTGTTTCGACCACGTCGGTCTCGTTGAGGATGTGTTGGTCGTTGCCGTCGGAGTGAATGAACACCACGTCGAGCGTTTCGAGCTTCAGGCGAGCCAAACTGCGCTCGACGCTGCGCCGCACGCCGTCGGCTGAAAAGTCGTAGGTTGACTCGCCGTCCGCAAACGACTCGCCGACCTTCGTGGACAGAACAAACTCGCCCTTGCGGTGGCTGATCGCTGTGCCAATCCGCTGCTCGCTGAGACCGTACGCCGGCGCGGTGTCGATGTACGTCACGCCCAGGTCGAGCACGGCGTTGAGCAGCCGGTCAGCCTCGTCGTCGCTGGGCAGGTCGTAGGCTTGCGCGTACTTGATCTTCTGGTTGCGCCCAATCTTGAACGCACCGTAGCCGACCGGTGACACGTCGAGCCCGCAGTTGCCTAGTCGGCGGTTGTCCACGATGTGGCGGTCTCCCAGTGCGGCTGCGCGACGGCGGGCCGCGGCCAATCCAGTGTTGTGAGGTCGTTCGGTCCGATGTGCGGTTGGCCGACTGTGTCGGCGATGCGCGTCGCCAAACGCGGCGCCAGCGCGAGCTTGGTCGGCCAACCGGTGATGACGTTGCCCTCGACCATCAGTTGCGCATCGTCGGGTCGTTTGCGGTTGGGCATTGTGCGTTCCGCCCGGTCGACGCGACGCGTGGCCCATTCTACGGCGCTCAGGTCGACGCCCGACCCGCCGGGGATCGACGCCTCCAACTCCCGACGCGTGTGCGCGATCAACTCATCCGGTGACATGTCGACCCCGTCTTCCGTGACCTGCCCACCGACCTGCCAAACGGTTCGGCCTTGCGAGTCTGTGTCGCTGGTGATGGTGACGCGGGTCTTGGCGCCATCGACGCAGTGGCCGTTCAGTTCGGGCAACGCCTCACGCGGGCCGCGCAGCATGATGAAATGCAGCGGGCGACGCTGCATCGCGTCCTGCGACAGGCTGCATCGGGCACGCAACTCGGCGTTCCCGTTGCCCGCCGTCAGCACGACGTGCCGGGCGCGCAGCGTGAGTCGTTGCCCGCCGTCGGTCAAGGTGATTGATGTCACGACGGCGGGCGCGTCGGTATCGATCGACAGGCCGGCCTCGGCGTCGATCTTGAGCAGGCGGTCGGTGTGCTTTGAGGCCAGGTCGTTGAGAAGGCTGTACGGCGCGACAACTTGCTCGTCGAGGCGCATGACCTGGCCGGGGCAGCCGCGCAGGGCGGCGGGGCGTTCGTCGTCACTGACCGGTTGCGGGGCGACGACCAGCCCCTTGCGTGCGCCGATCATGCCGAGTTTGGACGTTAGTGTTTGCGTCCGCCAAAGGTGGCAAAACTCGGCCCGCACGCGCGTGTTGGTGAGTCGCGGTTCAGCCTCGCCGTTCAGACAGCGTCGCCAAAGGTCGGGCATGTCGCGGATCGCCTCGGCTGACGGGTTGAGCAGGCCGGTGAGTGTGTACTTCAGGCCGCCGTGGATGATCCCCTGCGCTGCGATCGATTGACCGGCGCCCAGCGCGTCGGCTTCGAGCAGTAGTACGCCGTGGCCGCGGCGGTGCAGTTCGTCGAGCAGCCAGAGGCCCGCGACGCCACCGCCGAAGATGACGGCGTCGAGTTCGCGTGTGATGTGGGCGTCCGGCGGCGACATGGGGGCGATTGTAGGTGGGGCAATGAAAAACCGGGCCATTGGCATGGCCCGGCTTCGTGTCGATGGGTTGACTTGGGTTTAGTCCGTTTCTTGCGGCGGGATGACGAGTCGCACGCCGACGCGCAGGCGATCCGGGCTGCCGCCGAGTCGTTGTTCGTTGGCTTTGTAAAGGTCACGCCACTTGCGGGCGCTGCCCAGTTTTTCGCGTGCGATTGACGAGAGCGTGTCACCGGGCTTGACGGTGTAGGTGTTCGCGTTGTCGTCCGTCGTGGCGGTGTCATTCGTGCTCGTGTCCGAGTCGTTTGACGTCGTGTCGTCGGTGACGGCCTCGGTGGTATCCGGGTCGTCTTCGGTCACGACTTCCTTCAGGGCCGGCAGCTTGATGATTTGGCCGATGCGGAGCCGTTTGGCGTTGACGTCGGGGTTCGCGTCGACGATGGCCTGCCAGTAGCGTTCCTGGCCGTACGCCTTCCTGGCGATCGAACTGAACGTGTCGCCGGACTTGATCGCGTAAAGCGACGGTTCGCTCGGCGACGCGCTGTAGGTCGTGCCATCCGTCGCGGTTGAGTCGGTGTCGTCAGTCGTGGTCGTCGTGTCGTCCGCGGGCGTGGTGTACAGGTCGTCCGGCACGGTCGGCGTGCTGCCGAACGTCGCGGTGTCCGGCGTGGTGTACGTGTCTGTTGGGGTCGAGGGTTCGAGCGTGCCGCTGTCGTCGGGCAGGGCAGAGTTGTAGTTCGGCGTGTCGGTCGTGGCGGCGAAGTCGTTGGTTGTGCTGTCGGTGTCGGTCGTGCCCGGTGTCAGTGAGCTGTCGAATGTGCCGGTGGTGTCGTCCGTGGCGGCGTGGCCCGTGCCGGTCGTGTCGTCGATTGCCGTGCCCGGGTCGTAGGTGGTCGACGTATCCGGCGTTCCGGTCGTTGTGTCATCGGTGGTCGTGTCGTCCACGGTGGAGACGGTCGAGTCGACGTTGGCGAGCACGGTGCCGGAGTTGTTGGGCTGGGCGGCCTCGGGCGCATTGCGGAGCAGCGGGTCGCTGGTCGCGGGGGTCGTGGGCTGATTGGGTTCGGGCTGAGGCTGGGGCTTGGTGTCGTCGTCGCGGGCGAGGTTGAAGCCGGCCACCGCCACGATGAGCACCACGGCCAATCCGAGGCCAAGTCGGGTCGCGTTGTTCATGGGTCGTCCTCTAATCGAGTGCAGGTCCACCTGAGGGCACTGGTAGACCATCGGCCGATTAGGGCGGATTTGTCCGATAAAGGGGGTTGGGGGAGCGCTAGGCCGCAAGCGGCCAATGTGGAGGGGGTGCGGGGTGGCTGTGAATAAGCGAAGCGTTTCACGGCTCTGGATGGGGTAATCCGTGAAACGCTTCGCTTATTCACAGCCACCCATTCGGACCATGCTGTCAGGCCGGCGGCCTTTTTTGCATGACGGTGATCATGGTTCGGCCCATGAGGATGGGCATGGAGGTGGCCTGGCGGTGGATCTGGGCGTCGCGTTCAGCCTGGTGGGGCTTCCGTTTGTTGAAATAGAGCTTGCGGTTCCAAAGGGCGCCCAGTGTCCAGACGGCTGGCAGCAGCAGCGCGGTAATCTTGCGCTTGTAGCGGTCGGTCAGTACGTCGACGACGTCGAGGCCGTAGTAGTCGGCCAGGTATCGGAGGCGGAAAAACGACACGGGTGAGATGTGGTCGCGGTCGAGTTCTTCGTCGGGGGCGACCTGTGGGATGCGGGCTGGGTTGAACTGGAAGAACGTGCCCGTGAGCAGAAACATAACCCGCGAGTGGAGGTTCATGATGTTGGGCGTTGAGACGATGACCGTCGCGCCGGACCGAGCGACGCGCGAAAGCTCGCCCATCAGGTGGAACGGGTCAAGCACGTGCTCGATGCCCTCGAGGCAGACGACGACGTCGAACGAGGCGTCGTCGAACGGCAGCCGTTTGTTCATGTCGACGAAGGTGTAGTCGTCACGCTCGCGGTTGAAGTCGGCCGAGATGACGTCGTAGCCCCGCTCGCGGAGGGCGTCGGAGAACTTGCCTGCACCGGCCGGCATGTCGAGCAGGCGTTTGGGCGTGTCCGTCGGGCCCAGGCGATCGGCCACGACCTGCATGATCCGCGAGAATCGGTCGTGAAAAAGGTAGCCGGGTCGTTCGCGGGCCATGGGAAGGGTGTCCGAAGGGGGCGGCGATTATAACGGGGACGTCATGGGTGGCGGGGCAGGCGCCCTTCAGCACCGGGGATTCGCCCGGGGATCACATTTGGACAGTGCAGGCCTGATCTGCGACTGCGGGAGAGGTGACGTTTAGATTGCATACGGTCACCGGGCAGAGCTCGGGGCTGAAGGAGTTGGGAGAAGCGCCGTGTGCGACAGGGTTGATTGAACCACCGTAGACTGTCCGACCATGGCGAAGTTTTCGGTGGTCATCTGTTGCGCAAACGCGGCCGACACGCTCGAAGCGGCGTGCCGGTCGGCCAAGTGGGCGGACGAATTGGTCGTCGTCGATTCCGGTTCGACCGACGCCACGGCTGAGATCGCGCAGCGGTATGCCGACATCTATAAGGTCGAGCCTTGGCGGGGCTACTCGAAGCAGAAGGAATATGGGGCGTCGCTGGCCAGCCACGACTGGGTCTTCATCCTTGATAGCGACGAGGTGATCAGCGACGGGTTGGCCAGTGAGATCAAAGCGCTCACCGATGACGCGCTGGCAGGCAGCGACGTGTTCCTGATGCGTCGCCGAAATCACGTCATGGGTCGGTACGTGCGGGCGTGGTCACCGGACTGGCAGTCGCGGTTGATCCATCGCGATCGGGTCACGTGGTCCGACGACGTGCTGCATGAGGATCGGCTGCCCGCGTCGCCCGATCGGGTTGGTCGGCTGACGGGCCGACTGGAGCACAAGCCCACGGACGTGACGGGGTTCGCCGACTACTTCAGCGGCGCGCGGATGGACGAGCGCCTGCTGGCCGTGGCCAGGCAGATGCACGCCAAGGGAAAACGCTGTGGGATCTTCGACCTGGTGTTTCGGCCGAGGTTCGCGTTCTGGAAGTTTTACCTGCTCAAGGGCGGGATTCTGGATGGGGCGTTTGGCTTATTGATCGCCCAGAAGGCGGCGGTGAGCACGCAGCTCAAGTACGCGGCGCTGTGGGCGGTGCAGCACGGATTGGATGAAACAGGTCACAGGCAGGACGACGACTCGAGTGCCTCATAGGCCGGTGCGGAAAAGCTAATTCGGAAAGCCCATATTCTGCCGGCAGGCCGCTATAATCCGGGGCCTTGACACCCTGACCCTACCGCTCTAACCTGCGGCCCCAGCCCGATCAGGGCCGATTCGACCACGGAGACCGTTGATGGCCACCGATCAGTCGCACCTCAAGATTCAGCAAGACGGCGACATCGTTGTGATCGAGTTCCTCGACCGCAACATCATCGAAGAGCCGAGCATCCAGAAGATCGGCGAGCAGATCGGCGGTCTGATCGACGCGTCGCCGAACCCCAAGCTGCTGGTCAATTTCTCAGGGGTTGAGCACTTGTCGTCGGCCGCGCTGGGGCAGCTCATCACGATCAATAACAAGGTCCGCGACAAGGGCGGGCAACTGCGGCTGGTCAATATCGACCCGCAGATTTACGAAGTGTTTGTGATTACGAAGCTCAATCAGCTCTTCCATATTTGTGAGAACCTGGAAGAGGCGGTTGAAAGCTTCCAGTGACCGCGGCAGCCGTAGCGCCGCGCAACATGGTCCGCTCGATTGAACCGACAGTGTGGTAGGGACCCGACAAGCCTAGCGAGACGCAAGCGTTGTTTCGCCCGGCCGGGTCGCTGGCAACCTGCGGTTGAGTCGTTCGGCCGAAACCGCTGAAGCGGGGCTTAGGCCATTGATGGAGCAGACGGTCGTCAAAACGCTCGTCTTCCCGAGTACGTTGGACGAGGCGCTCAAAGCCGAGCAGCAAGTGCTCGAGCATGTCGCCCGGCACGATTTCGATGAGGACGCGTGCTTCGCCATCCGTCTCGCGCTCGACGAGGCGATCAGTAACGCCATCCAGCACGGCAACGACGGCGACCCGGCCAAGCAGGTCACGGTTCGTTACACGATCGACGGCGACGCCGTGCGCGTTGAGGTGGGCGACGAGGGCAACGGCTTCGCGCCGACGGGCGTGCCTGACCCGACCCGGCCGGAGAACCTCGAAAAGCCGAACGGCCGGGGTATCATGCTCATCCGGGCCTACATGACCGAAGTCGAGTACAACCAGAAGGGCAACCGCGTGACGATGATCAAGCGCCGCGGCTGCATGCTGCCGTTGCGTCAATGAAGTCTAAAATCATCGGCTTGCTTCCGTTGGGAGGGCGAGGCTCCGTCCGAGCCGCGGGGCGAGCCGAAGG
>JANQSF010000094.1 GCA_028284155.1 Phycisphaeraceae bacterium | reverse complement strand
CGACTTCCATCCGGTGGTAGCGCGTAAGATCGCTCACTTCGTGTTAATCGTAAGGGACGCCGCCAACCATGGCCAAGTGGATCGACATCGGCCCCGCCGCCGGCTTCACGGCCGACGCCCACCAGACGCTCGACGTCGAAGGCTTCAGCGTCGTCGTCTGCCGCGTGGATGACGCCGTGCACGCGGTTGCCAACATCTGCCCGCACGCCGGGTTGCCGCTCGGCGAAGGCGACCTGCAAGGCTGCGTCCTGACCTGCCCCTTCCACGGCTACGCCTACGACGTCCGCGACGGCCGAAACATCGACGACCCGCACGACCTGCCGGTGATGGTGTACCAGACACGCGTGAACGACGAAGAGGGCGTGGAGGTGAAGCTGCCGATTGCGGACGAGGGCGAGTCTGAGTAGCACTTGTTGTCAATCAGCGAGGAATCATGTGGTTCCGAAAAGCCAGACACCGCTTGGCCGGCCGATCGTTCCCTCAACGATTGGCTGAAACGATCGCGTGGTGTAAACCTCGCGTGAACCGGCACGACCCGCAGTGGTGCTTGAGGTCACACATCCTGCGGCCACAACGCGAATTCGATGTGGCAGGTGATCCAACTTTTTGGAACGACCCAAAGACGATTCGATCGGTTGTGCGCTGCCGGCATCAAGCTCTGGACGACATCCGCCTCGGTATTGATACCGAACCCGGTCTGTCGAATGGTCGATTGTTGCTTTGCTACTTCAATCTGACGATGCACTGCTACGCGACGACGGAAGCCTCCAAGGGTTACTTCGATGGCTTCGACAACCCGCCTTGGGATACATGGGTGACCTGCGTCGGAGCCATGCTGATCGCATGGGTGCCGCCAGAATTCGTCGAACTGACTAACAAAGCGATTGACTACGAGCCTAATCGCATGCTTGTTTGGCTTGGACAGCGGTACTCTGACCATCAGAGTAAGCCGCATTGGACGCTCCCCGATTGGCTGAATCCGTACAAGACGGATGGACTGAACACAATTGATGAGCGTCGGACGAAACTGACCGGGTTTGGCTAAATCATTGGATAAAAAACCGGGCCTCTGCAAAGACCCGGCTTCGTGTCGATCTCAAATTGTTCGTCAAGCGATCGTCATCACGACCGATCACTTCAACTCGACCGACCAGTACGCGTTGTCCAGGAACGCGCGCCAGCTTGCGTACTTGTCCGACCCCAGCCGCAGGTGTACGACCGGGTTGCGGGCCGGCTTGACCGGCGGGCGGATGAGCTTCATGTGCGCCTGCTTCGGCGTTCGGCCGCCCTTGCGCGAGTTGCAGCCGACGCAGCAGCAGACGAGGTTCGTCCAACTGCTGCCGCCGCCCTGGCTGCGCGGCAGGACGTGGTCGAGGCTCAGCTCGCTGGTCGGGAACTTGTCGCCGCAGTACTGACACATGTTCGCGTCGCGCGCGTAGATGTTGCGACGGTTCAGCTTCACGTCCTGCTTGGGCAGACGGTCGTATCCGAGCAGGCGGATAATCTTCGGCACGGCGATGTCGATCCGCACGGTGCTGACCCAGTCGTAGTGCTCTTGATCGAGCGCGTCGTAACGGTCGCGCTCGACGGACAGGTCAGCCCAACTCTCGAAGTCGTGGCCGGTGTACGAGCCGTCGTCAACGCGGATGGCCTCAGCCATGTTGCGGAACAGGAACGAGAACGCCCGCCGTGCGTCGACGACGCGGATGGCCATCCACATCTTGTTGAGGACGAGCACGTGCGAGTTGAGGCTGGACGCTGAGCCGACCATTTCTGGGTCCTCTCATGTCGTTTCAAGCCGGGGCGAAAGAGTGTAGCCGACGGCGCGACGGCATGGCAAGCCGAGGGTTTGATTTATCCCGTGCCCCTGTCTATTCTTACCGGCCATTAACACCGCTGGGGGTGTACCGAAGCGGCCAAACGGGGCAGACTGTAAATCTGCTGGCATTGCCTACAGTGGTTCGAATCCACTCGCCCCCATTCACCTTTCTATCCATACGTTGACGCACGCAGCCGCGTTCTTGCGGCTGCAAATGTTCGACGTGCGCTGTGGTTTTGAGCGTTGCGGAGGGGAGTTGCAACGCAAAGGCGCGGAGGCGCAGCGACGCGAAGATGAGGGAAGCATTGATGGTGTGAATTCGTGTGGTTTGTGGGGATTTGTTAACGCTCAAGTCGTCTTGAGTCCTCTGCATAATCCCCTCTCCCTCTGGGAGAGGGTTGGGGTGAGGGCTCTGCGCAATAAAAGGCCCACCGTAAACTGAGGCACGGCCGCGCCGAACCCTCACCCGGCGGCCAAGCCGCCGACCTCTCCCAAAGGGAGAGGTTGTTCAGAAGCCTCGGCCAAATCCAATCTCGTCTTCCCCTCCGCGCCTTTGCGACATTGCGCCTTCGCGTTTCAACTCTTCATCCTTGCTCTTCCGGTCGGCCAAGTCGCTCGCGCAACAGCGCACCGATTCGCGCGTCGCCTGCCTCGTCGAACTGCAACGTCAAGCGCGGCCGATACACGGGCAATGAAATCGAACCGTCCGCAACGTGTGATCGCAGCTTGACCCAGTCTTTCTGCGTCGTCACGATGGCGTCGGCGCCGCGTTTGGCCGCGTCTTCCGCAAGGCGTTCGATCACGTCGCGATCCTCGTAAGGCTCGTGGTCGTCGAACACGTGATCGGCAATCACGACGACGCCGTGATGTTCGGTCAGCTCCTGTCGGAAAGCGGCGGGGTTTCCAATGCCGGTAACCGCCGCGACTTGACGGCCGCGCATCGCGTCAATCGGCAACGCCTCGTCGTTCTGATCGAGCCAAACCGTCCACGAATCGACAGCACATGCCAACGGCTCATTCCCCGTCACGAGTTCGACTGCCAGACCCAACTCACCGACCGCGAGGTTGGTCCGCGTCACGACCACCGCGTCCGCGCGCCGCAGGGCCGACACCGGCTCGCGCAGCAACCCGCGCGGGAGTAGTCTGTCAAAACCGAATGGCCGCGACCTGTCGATGAGCACGATGTCCAGGTCGCGCTTCGCGCGGCGGTGTTGGAAACCGTCGTCGAGTATGAACGCAGTAACGTCGCCGTGTTCGTTGAGCACCCTCTGAGCGCCTCGCACGCGGTCGGGATCGACACCGACGGGGATCGGCGGGTCGAGGGCCTCGGCGACCTCGCGGGCTTCGTCGCTCTCCTTGCCCTGACTTTCGTCTGCCCCATACCCGCGCGTGAGTACGGCGGGCGTGTGCCCCATCGCGCGCAGGCGTCGCGCGATCTCGATGACCATCGGCGTCTTGCCCGTCCCGCCCGTGGTGATATTGCCCACACTGACGGTCGGGCGGCCGAGGTCGATCGCGCGTTTGACGCCGACATTGAAAAGGCCGTTACGCACGACTACAGCCGCGCGATAAAACGGCGTCGCGCACGACAGGCCCAGACGCGTCAAACTCGCGCCCAACGACCGGTCTTCCCCACTGAGTATCGGGATCCAATCGGCTCGACCCATGGCCGACCATGGTACGTCGTTCAGGCGACTCACCGCAGCGACGCGCGGCGTTCGAGCGTGCTGATCGCTTCGTTGGCGGCGTTCAGGGCGCGTTCGTTGGCGGCCAATTCCAATGTCAGTGAGTCACGTTCGCCGGCCAATTCTTCGGCCTTGAGTCGTTCCTGGGCGAGTCGGCTGCCCAGAATGTCGGCTCGCTGCTGCTCGGCGCTGAAGGCTTGTTTCATGTTGTTCAGGTCGCCGCGTGCGGCCGTCACCGCGTGGGTCGCCCAGGCTGTCATGCCCAGCAGCACGCCGACGCACACCGCCGCGGCCGCGACAGTGACTCGGCTGCGCATCGTCGCGCGGGCCAGTTGCAGGTGGGCTGAGCGGATCGGCACCTCGACCGCCCGCGTCAGTTGACGTACCACGGCCGCCTCCGCTTCCGGGTCGTCGCGCACCGTCGCCATCGCCTCGGCGATCGCCTCAGACGCGGTCCGCGACTCAACCTGTTCGATCGACTCGGCGGGCTCGTCGTCGACGTCCACCTCATCCGCCCCGTGCAAGCTCGCGGCCGTGGCGGCGGCCAACTCGCCCCACGCGTCGTCTTCGTTCACAACCTCGTCCTGCGCGGTCGGCTGCCCGCCCGTCACGTCACTCTCCAACGTCGACTGTTCGACCGACTCGTCGGTCGACACGTTGAGCATGTCGTTAAACGGCTCGTCGGCGGAGAACAGGTCGTCCGCTTGTTCGTCGTTGTTCGACGATTCGGTCAGCGTCGCCAAGCCGGGGTTGGTCGGCTCAGCCGGCGCGACAGGAAGATTCGACCTGTCCGGCGTGGGCGACTCCGGCGCCCCGGTCATCAAGACACTCAACCCTTTACCCAACCGTGACGGGCGGGGCAGGCCGGTGGTCCGCGGGCCAGCCGTCGCGCTCTGCGTTTCGCCCTCGGTCGGGGTGGCGGTGTTCGGTGTGGACATACGGATACCTCCGGGTAATCGGACGTTGCTCCGATTCTTTATCGCCCACGTGGGTCGAGTTTCGTGATGATTTGGGGGAGAGGGAAGGGACGAAGGGGTTGTTGCTTGGGGGCGATGTCCGAACGCCCGGCGCGCTGGGGAAGGACTGCTTCACCTACGTGTCAAGATTCGTGCCACGGCCGTGTCGGACGCGCGGATTGTCATTGGCGTACCACACGGCCGAAACGGCCGTAGCACGAGACAGACGCTTCACCGCCTGAAGCTGCCGCACGGCGGGTCTTGGCCGTTCCATTTGACCAGTTGCAGGTCAACGACCTTCCACGGGCCGGCGACGCCGTCGCGTCGCCAGACGAAGACCCACTCGGTGACCGACCGCTGCTCACCCCCGGAAGCGCCGGCGTCGAAGGTCGTGACGACACGCAACGCCGTTCGGCCGCGGCCGGCGTCGTCCGCCTCGGCCTCAATCGACCGCACCGCGTGCGCGACCTGCCGCCTGCTGAGCCGACCCTCGGCCGCGGCGACGACCTGGCCGGCCGGTACCCAGATGCGTTCGGCACACGACACTGTCGCGTCGTCGTCCAGCAGCGCCCGCAGTTTGTCGGCGTTGAACGGCGCGGTCGCGTCGAGCAGTTGACGCGAGCGGTCGGTGATCACCTCGCGATCCGTCGTGACGAAATGCGACAACGCGAGGACACCGCCGGCGAGCAACGTCGCGACCACCGCACCGCCGAGCAAGCCCTTCTGCCGTCGCCGACTGGCCAACGTGAGCAACGCGAGCGCGACAGCGACCAGCCCGACCGTGAGCGGCCAGGGATTCTCCAACAAGAATCGCTCAAACATCGGCGGGTCGGCGAGGTCCATGCAGGATTGTGTGGGCGACGGGTGGGGAAGGCAAGCGTCGGAAGCAAGGGAGAATGGGAGGCGGGGAGAAAGGGAGCGTCGGAGACGGAGAGTGTCATGCGTCGGGACATCGCAGCCCAACTGGCCTAATCACCCTTCGTAGTAGCCCCAAGTCGCCCCGACGGATTCCAATTGCTGTCTGATGTCGCGTGTCAGATCACCATGCTGGCGATTGACATAGACGAGGATCTGCTGGTTTGGGTCGTGACAACAGGGTCCAATCGAGATTGCCGTTCGTTCATCAGCGCGTTCGCAAATCAACGTCCGGAACCCCTCAACCAACAAGGGCTCGTCACTCCATTTCGTCACGATACCCAGTTTGGCGCATTCGCCCCGAATGTCCGTTGTAGCGTCAACAGCAAGTTGATAAAACGGCTCCATGTCGACCCAAGCGAATGATGAGTACCTCAAATCACAGTGGCAAGATCAGGCCAACAACCCCTTCGTGCCTCAGTGCCTCAGTGCCTTCGTCCCTATTCCCCGGGTATATACGAAATCACCCCCGACCACGGACTCGACGCCGTCGCATACAACCGCTTGTCGATCCGGCCCGCCAAATACGCGTGTCGCCCCGCCTCCAGCGCATGCCGCATTGCGTGGGCCATGCGGACGGCGTCTTTGGCGTGGGCGATTCCGGTGTTGAGCAGCACGCCGTCGGCCCCGAGTTCCATCGCGTGCGTCACGTCGCTGGCTGTGCCGACGCCGGCGTCGAGGATGACGGGGTAACCGGCATCGCCGTCTTTGAGTAATTCGAGGATGATCGTGATCGCGTTGGGGTTGAGCACGCCCTGGCCCGAGCCGATCGGTGAGCCGGCGGGCATGACGCTGGCTGCGCCGGCTTCTTTGATCTTCACCGCCATGACGGGATCGTCGCTCGTGTAGCAGAGCACCTTGAAACCGTCAGCCGCGAGTTGCTTCGTCGCCTCGAGCGTGCCGACGGGGTCGGGCAGCAGCGTCTTCTTGTCAGCCAACACCTCGAGCTTGACCCAGTCCTTACCGGGGTTGTCGAGCTGGTCGAGCAGTTCTCGCCCGAGCCGCGCGACACGCACCGCGTCGTCAGCGGTGAAGCAGCCGGCCGTGTTGGGCAGGATCGTGTAGCGGTCGGTGTCGATGTAATCGAGCATGCTCCGCCCGTCGGCGTCGATCAGCCGCTCGCGCCTCACCGCAACGGTGATGACGTGTGCCCCCGACGCGTCCAAGGCGCGCTGCATCGTCTCGTAGTCGGCGTACTTGCCCGTGCCGACAATGAGTCGGCTGCGCAGCTCGCGCCCGCCGACGACGAGCGGTTGGCCTTGCGTCGCGTTCTGGTCGTTTGTGGTGGTCATCTCGGTGCTCATTTCTGCAATCGTCTTAGGCGTGGGGCGAACCGGGCTCACAAGCTATACCACGGCTCGGACGCAGCCTCGCCCTCCCAAAAGACAGCGTCACCCGCCGCCGACGAGCGTCACGATCTCCACCACGTCGCCGTCGCGCAGCGTGGTCGTCGCGTGCATCGCTTTCGGAACGACTTCGCGGTTGACCTCGACCGCGACGCCGACCTTCGGCAGGTGGTCGAGCGCGGCGATCAGGTCGGCCACGGTCTGGCCGTCCGGTGCGTCGTGGGGTTGGCCGTTGAGGGTCAGTTGCATCGGGGTCGCTCTTTCAATCTCGATCGTATGCGTAACTGGAGCCACCGTGCGGACGGGTCCGGCCAACCCCTTGTGCAACCTTCCGTTCGCATGATTGAGATCGACGATGCGATGCGGTCTTGGGGATTCCATCAGCTTGACCCGGACGGGTTGCCCGGCCTGCAGCGGCCCAAACAAACAACCCACTTTCGAGCGAATCGATAGGGGCAGGATGGCCTCCAACTCCTGTCCGTTCTCGAGTCGAACGAGGTATCGAGGCGGCGTCTGATTCTCAGCCTTCAGCCCAATGACTTCTCCCGGCTCGATGGACCCTGACGTTTCGCGCATGCCCATATCGTACGGGGCTGATCAGTGGCACATTTCCGATGCCCAGCCCGCTTGCGGCTCACCGGGCGTCGCCGTATCATCCGCCCCACCGATTCGTTCAAGGGAACCGACCCGCATGGCCCCCCGATATCGCCGTGGATCGACGCAGCACGGACGCCGGGCGTCATCGCTTGGGCTTGTGGTCTGCGTGGCCCTCGCCGCCGCGGCGTGCGGGCTGTCGCACGCCCGAGCGCAGGACGTTTCGCCCAACCGGTCGCACCTGCCGTTGGCCGACCCGGTCATCGACGCCAACGCCGAGCTGACAGGCCAATCGGCCACGAGCTGGCGTGACGGCGCGACACGGTGGGTGCTGCTCGAAGGCGACGTGTCCTTAAGAGTCCGCACGTACCACATGCGGGCGAGCAAGGCGTTGGTCCGCATCGACACCGAACGCCGACCGGGGCTGGTCATCCGCCACCTGTCAGCCGTGCTCGATCAGGTCGAGCCAGGCCGAAACAACGGCGCGGTGACGGTCGATGCGAGTCGCCTGCTGGTCACCGTTTCGACGCGCGGGCAGGTCGAGCTTTCGACCAGCCTGCTGCGCGAGCCGGACGGCGTGCAGGATCCGTTTGTCCGCGAATCGCAGCAACGCATCGCCCGTTACCTCGCGTTGCGCAGCGGCGCGACTCGCCCGATCCCGCCGGGGTCGATGGTCGATATGGCGGACCAGAAACGCCTGGCGCAGTTACGCGCCCGGGCCGGCGGCGACCCGACCGTCCGCGTGCCGGACACGACGCCGCCGACGCCGATCCCGCCCATCCCGCCGACGCCCACCCCACCGGTCGTGCCGGACGGCGTTCGCAAGGCCGACCAGGATCGCATCCTCGCGCCGGCCGGCACGGTCAGCTTCACAGCCGACCGCGTGGTCTTTCAAAAGAGCCAGGAAGAAGGCGAGCCCAACAGCGTCGCGCTGGTCGGCCACGTGCGCATCCTTTATCAGGACCACCGCCAGGGGCGACACCTCGCGCTGCGGGCGGAGAGCGCCGTCATCTTCGTCGAGGGTGACGAGTTGTCAGCTCTCTCGTCACGTCAGACCGGGGCCGACGCGGTCAAGGGCATCTACTTAGAAGAGAACGTGATCGCGACGGACGGCGAATACACGATGCGTGCCCCGCGCGTGTTCTACGACCTGGCCAACGACAAGGCCGTCGTGCTCGACGCGGTGTTCTACACGTTCGACTCACGGCGCAAGATCCCGCTCTACGTGCGGGCCAAGAAGATCCGCCAGGAAACACGTCAAAGCTGGGTGGCGGAGGACGCCAAGTTCACGACCAGCGCATTCGCCGAGCCGCACTTCGCGATCGCGACGAGCCAACTGGAGATCAAGCAGGACCCGTCGACCGACGGCGGCTCGCCGCACTACCGCTTCCGCGCCCACGACACGACCGTCCGCGCCAACAACGTGCCTGTGTTCTATTGGCCCGAGTTGGCCGGCTCATCCAGCGACCTGCCGCTGCGTCGGCTCACGGCCGGCTACCGCAGTAAAGACGGCGCGGTGATCAAGACCAAGTGGGACGCATTCGCCCTGCTCGGCCGAACCAAGCCCGAAGGCGTCGACGGCACGTTCGACGTTGACTTCCTTGGCGATCACGGCATCGCGCTCGGATTCGACTTGAAATACGACCGGCCTCAGATGTTCGGCCGAGTCGAAGGCTACATCCTCCCGTACGACCACGAAGACGACGACATCGCCGACCGGCTCGACATCGACCACGACGGCGACACCCGCGGCTTCATCCACCTGCAACACCGACACCTGCTCCGCGACAACTGGGAGCTTTCGGTCGAAGCCGCCTACGTCTCCGACGAGACGTTCCTCGAAGAGTTCTTCAATGAGAGGGCGACCGAACAGCGACCTTACGAGACGTCGATCTATCTGAAGAAACAGGAAGAGGACTGGGCGTTCACCTTCCTGGCCAAGACCGACCTAAGCGACTTCACCGCGCAGACGCCGTTGCTGCAAGCCCCCGGTTACAGCGTCGACAAGATGCCGGAGGTCGGCTTTTACCGCGTCGCGACGCCGCTGCTGGACGATCGGCTGACGTGGTATTCCGAGAACCGTCTGTCGCGCATGCGGATCAACGTCGGCGACGACTCGCCGTCCGAGCGCGGATTCAGCGCCGTGCAGTCGATGATCAACTTCGGCATCCCGACGACAACCGATTTCGACGACGCGCTGCGGGCCGCGGGCGTGCCGACCAGCAGCCGACTCCGCCTCGACTCGCGGCAGGAAATCCAGGCCCCGCTCAAACTGGCGGACATCGACGTCGTCCCGTTCGCGGCAGGTCGTGTCACCGCGTACGACGACAACTTCGAGGAGTTCGCCGGCGAGAACGACAACCTCCGCCTGCTCGGCACGGTCGGTGTTCGCTTCGCGACGCAGATCAGCAAGGTCGACGACGACGTCGAGATCCCGCTGCTCGACGTGCACCGCGTGCGTCACATCATTGAGCCGACAGCCGACATCTCGCTCACGTCGTCCACTTACGACCCCGAAGACGTGCCGATCTACGACGCCGACGTCGAGGGGCTAACCGAAGGCGCGGCGTTCCGCGTCGGCCTGCGCAACACTTGGCAGACGCAGCGCGGCGGGCCCGGCCGATGGCGCAACGTCGATTGGCTCATCATCGACACCGAATACGTCCACCGCTCCGAAGACTCCGACGTCACCACGCCGATCCCCCACTTTTTCGCATACCGGCCCGAGTTCAGCCGGGGCGGCGACCATTTTCACGCCAACCTGCTCTGGCAGATGAGCGACAACGTGGCCATCACCGGCGACGTCGTTTACAACCTCGAAGACGACCTCGACGGCGTCGCTACCTGGCACGTCGGCGCGACGCTCCGCCACACCGACCGCCTCACGTCGTTCATTGACTACGCCGAGATCGACGTGCTCGACAGCCAACTGCTGACGTACGGCTTCACGTACGAACTGACCCGCCTCTACACGGTCAGCCTCGCCCACCGCATCGACGTCGAACAGAAGCTCACGCGGGCGCTGGACATCATCGTCACCCGCCGACTGCCCCGCTGGCGGTTCGCCGTCATCGTCAGCTTCGACGATATCGACGACGAGCAGTCGGTCGGCTTCGTCCTCATCCCCGACGGCATCAGCTCCGGCTCGGTGCCGACGGTGGCGAATTCGCTGCACCGGCGTTAAAAGCCCAAACACACGCGGCATTCCCCGTTGTGTCGCATGGCGGCTCGCTGTATATTGGATGGGTCGTGTGCTTGTCCGCCCGGCACAACCGCACCGCTACAACCCAGGAGGTCTGTGATGACGCGTCGCCTGATTGGATCAGCAGTGTCGATGGCTGTCGCATTGGGTTTCTCGCTGATGATGTGCGCTCCCGCATCCGGCGCCCTGGTCGGCTATTGGCCGCTCGACGGCAACGCTTCGGACGCATCGGGCAGTGGTAACAACGGCACCCTCAACGGCGGCGCGTCGTTCAGCGCGAACGTCCCCGCCGCGATCGCCGGGGGGACGTCGCTGTCGGTGGACGGCGACGGCGACTTTGTGAACGTGCCGGCCGACGGCAGCCTCAACGGCGGACTATTTACGCTGACATACTGGGCGAACCAGGACGGCGCTGTGCAGAACGGCAACTTCGAACGCCTGACCAGCCGAGGCGGCGACACGTTTGAAACGGCCGTGTCGGGCGACGGCAGCGTGAGCCGATTCGACGGCGCGTGGGTGAACACCGGACACGACCTGCCGGGAACCGGCTGGCAACACATCGCCTGGGTCGGCGACGGCGCGAACCTCACGCTGTTCGTCAACGGCGTGCAACAACACCAGACCGCGTCGGGCGTCAACCCATCGGGCCTGATGAACATCGGCGCACGGCATAGCGGGATCGAAGGCTTTCAGGGCTTGATCGACGACGTCGCCCTGTTCAACAAGCCATTGCCGCAAGCACAGGTTCAGCAACTCGCGGACGGCACGCCCGCCAATCTGTTGAACGGCCCGGTGACCAATACCCTGGTCGTCTCTAATACGGGCGACTGGCAACTGAGTACCGAGAGCGTCGACGGCGGCGGGCTTGGCACGTGGACGGCTGGGGCGTTGACGTTGCCCGCCATCGGGACCTACACGCTCACGCCAACCACGCCGGCCGTCGCCGGCATCAACAACGCTGTAAACGGTTTCATCGGCATGGGCGCGCAACCGCTGGCCGCGGACAACAACGTGCACTTCTACCGGACCGAATTCTTCCTCAGCGAATTTACAGCCCTCACCGCCGAGTTGACGCTGGCGGTAGACAACGGCGCAGCCGTCTTCATCAACGGCGTCGAAATCGCCCGCGAGGAGAGTTTCGTCGTCGATAACTGGCAGTTCCCACTGCCCGCCCTGACGATCAACCCGGACGGCACGATCAGTGACGTGGTCAAGTTCGACAGCAATCTGGCGACGTTTGGCGGATTCGTGCCCGGGCTGAATGAGATCGTCGTGGCCGTGCGCAACCCCAACAGCGAGAACAACCCGGCCGGCGGCTTTGGCTTTAAACTGCTGGTGAGTACCGACGCCGTACCAGCCATCCCGGAACCGGCAACGGCCAGCCTGCTCCTGCTCGCCGGCGCGGCCGTGCTTCGACGTCGGCGTGCGTGCTAGCGTTTGTCATGTCCTTGTTCGATCTGGCACAAACGGCGGGCCAACTTGCATGCGATCAATTCGGTCGCGATGCGCATTGGCTCGTTGCCGCGCCGGGCCGTGTCAACCTGATTGGCGAGCACGTCGACTACAACGACGGTTTCGTCCTGCCGATGGCGATCGATCGGCACGTCGTGATCGCGGCGTCGCCGAACGGGCAGCGTGTGATGCGGCTGCGCAGCACGGCCGTCGAGGGCGAGGCGACGATCGACCTGGATCGGCCGATCGAGCCGACGGCCGAGGGGCAACCGGCGTGGTCGAACTACGTGCGGGGCGTGGTGGCGGGGTTCGTGTCGAAGTTGAACGACGGTCAATCGAACGGGGCCGCTGTGGCGGCGATTCCCGGGCTTGACTGCGTCATCCACAGCGACCTGTCGCGTGGCGGCGGGCTGTCCAGCAGCGCGGCGCTTGAGGTTGCAAAGGCGACGCTGCTCGAAGCGGTGACCGGTCACACGCTCGAACCCGTCGAGAAGGCCCTGCTCTGTCAGAAGGCCGAACACGACTTTGCAGGCGTACCGTGCGGCATCATGGACCAGTTCGCGTCCGTGCTCGCGAAGGCCGACCACCTCATGTTGATCGATTGCCGTTCGCGACACGTCCAACACGTGCCGTTCAACAATCCTGATGTGCGCGTCATGGTGATTGACACATGCGTACAACACGAGTTGACCGACGGCGGGTACGCTGCGCGTCGGGAGCAGTGTGACATGGCTGCGACAGCGCTTGGCTTTGCGGCGCTGCGCGACGCGACTCTACAACAGGTTGAGTCTGCGGCCGACGTGTTGAACCCCGTCCAGTTGTGCCTCGCATATCACGTCGTCATCGAAATCACGCGGACGATCGCCACCGCAGAAGCGTTGCGACGCGGCGACTGGTCGACCGTTGGCCAACACATGTACGAAAGCCACGAGTCGCTTCGTGACAAGTACACCGTGAGTTGCGCCGAACTCGACCACATCGTGGACACAGGCCGGTCGATTGGTGACGCCGGCGGCGTGATCGGCTGCCGCATGACTGGCGGCGGGTTCGGCGGCTGCGCTATCGCGCTGGTTCGGCGCGACGCGGCCGACGATGTCGCGGCGGAGATCGAAAAGT
>JANQSF010000014.1 GCA_028284155.1 Phycisphaeraceae bacterium | reverse complement strand
GCGGGGGGGGGGGGGGGGGGGGGGGTGGGGCATGGCGGTGCTCGAGTTTGGGGGATGCGTGCGGGTGTCGGGTGCCACACTTTGGCTTTGCAAAGTGTGCGGCTGGCGGGTAAGGGGCGTTGGGGGAACGCGAATCAAATCGGGGTTTACCACCGAGGGCGCCGAGGACGTCGAGATGAGGAAGAGGCGGGGAGCATGGGAGCGGTGGATTTCGGGCATCAACAAACTTCTGATTCATGTCCGTTTCTGATCTCCTGTTTTGCTGCTTTGCTCCTCTTGTTCCGATCTCGGTGTTCTCGGTGACCTCGGTGGTTATGACCTCCGGTTCATGGGTCGGTTGTCCGCCTGGTCGGCGTCGTTCGTGAACCGACTTGTCGCCCGGGGCGCGGCTGCGCAACTTGAGCGCACGGGGGCGGGCGGTTTACCCGATGGATCGCTGTTAACTCCGAATTGGAAAGACGTTGACTCCGTGGCGCTTAGGGCGCGTTCTTCAGAAGGTTGCGCCGTGCGTGCGCACAAGCACGGGCGCACGCCCCAATGTGGTATGCAACCGACTTGCACCTTATTAGACGGCGTCGCAGACGGACGGTCGCACGTGACCGCGCGTGTCCGCTCTGCGGGTCAACACGGCCTGACGTCGCGCCATCGAGGGGGCGGACAACCGGCGGACAAACCGATGCGTTGGGTTAAACCGTTTGCGGGCATATGGCTGCGCGAGAAACCGAGCCCACACGGGGAGGGGGGACGGACGGCGTGGGTGCCTTGGTCAGGTCAGCGGTCGCGCGGCGTATGCCTTGGGCAAACGAGTCAAGCGACATACCTCAGATCGGGTATTGGTAGACCGGCTGTGGCACGCGGAGCCTTCGCCACAGGGACGCACCATCGTGGCCCAGGCGTGGCTTCAATCCTGCGGCGCGCCGCTCTTGCCGGCGAAGCGGGCCGCCATCTCGCGGAGGGCGAGGAGGTTTCGCGCGGACGCTTCGAACTCGACGGTGTAGATGGCGATCGGGCGGTAGCGGTTGTAGAGGTGCGTGATGTACATGATCTTCGCCCACGCGTTGACCTTGCTGGCGACGGGGGCGCCGTCGGAGAGGAACATGATGGTGTCGAGGCCGGGCAGGCGGTAGGCGGCTTCCATGCCGTCGTAGGTGCGCGTGCCGAGCGTGAGCTTCATGTACTCGACAGCCCGCAAGGTGTCGGCCCGCACCTGGCCGGCGGGCAGGAGTCGGCCAGGGAACATGGTCTGGACGTGGCCGCCGAAGTCGATGACGTTGAAGCGGACGAACGGCTTGAGGCCCTGCATCGTGGTGGCGAGGTTTTCCTTGAGCGACTTGAACTTGTCGCCGCGCATCGAGGCGGAGGTGTCGAGCACGAACGCGACGCGGTCGCTGAACAGCGGCACGTCGTAGAACGCGCCGGTGGGCGCGACGTTCATGTCCTGCACGCGGAACTTGGCGCGGTAGGCGGCGGTGGCTTTGGGGTCGGGCTTGAAGCCGGACTGGGCGCCCTCCCACCAACCGGACCAGCCGGACGCGGTGGCCGACTTCTGGGCCAGGGCGATGGACGACAGGGCGTAGACCATGTCGAGGCGGAGCCTGCCCTTTTCCTCTTCGAGTTGAGCGATGAGCGGCTCGACAGACTTGGCGTCGGGAATCGCGCCCAGCGCCGAGGCGACGGCGATGCGCAGGGGCCAATCGTCGGCTGGCAGGGCTTTGAGCAGGTGTTCGACGGACGTGGGCGAGCCGAGCGCTTCGCAGGCGCGGGCGGCGTCGATGCGCGTGCGCAGGTCTTTGCTGGTGTTGAGCGCTTTGTGGACGAGGTCGAGGTGCTTGGTCGACTTGGCGGCGGCGATCGCGTCGCAGCCGTAACCCCACGCGGGGCTGCGCGGGTCGTAGCTGGAGAAGACGGGCGACAGCTTGGTGTAGATGCGCGTCGGGCGGTCGGGTCGGCGGAAGACGTTTTGGACGGTTTCTTCGGGCAGCGGTTGGCCGATGCGTGCGAGGTAATAAAGTCGCGCGGCCTCGGCCTCGTTCGACTTGGCGAGGTTGAGCGCTTCGACGGCGGCCTGCACGTCTTTCACCTTGAGCAGCGCGGCGGCGACGATGGCCAATTCGAGCGTGATCTCGTCACGGCTTTCGAGCAGTTTGTTGAGCGCTTTGACGATCTGCGCGGGGTCGGCCTTGTGCAGGGCGGAGACGGCCGCGCCTGCGCGTGCGGCGTTCTTCTTTTTCTTGTTGGCGTTTTTCTTGGGCTTGGCGGCGGGCTTGGCTGGGGGGGCGTCGGGGTCGGGGTCGCCGCCGTTGGCGTGCATTTCTTTGGGCGCGAAGCGCGGGATGGGCGCGGCCTTGGCGCGTGCGTAGTTGGCCAAGATGAGCGCGGCCAATCGGTCGGGGTCTTTGCCTTCGCCCGCCAGCGCGTTAACGACGTCGGCCATGACCGTGTTCATCGACACGAGCGCGGCGGTGGACTCGAGCATGCCGCGTCGCTTTGCACACAACACGACGACATTCACCGCCTCGCGACCCTTGGCTTTCGTTTCGAGGTAATTGCCCAGCGCGAGTTCGACGATGGAATTGTCCTTCTCCTTGCGAGCCAGGTCGATGATGTCGGACGCTTTCATGTTGCGTCGCATGCGGACGACGGCCTGCCCTTTGGTCGCCTCGTCCTTCGCGCCGAGCACAGCCGCGACGCTGGCTTCAGCATCACAAACCATCGCGCCCTGCAGAAACATCAGCGTCGAGACAACGACCAACCCGGTGCGTGTGCGTGGCATGATCGGCTCCTTGGCGACCTGACCAGTGTAACAGAAGGGTCGAAACAACCGCGGATGACGCGGATGGGAGAGGGGCGGAACGGGCAATGGGCGGAATGGCGAGTGACGAGTGGCGAAGTCGGAGGGTGGTCGGGGCGTGGTCTGACTTCGTCACTCGTCACTCGCACCTCGCCACTCGTTGCTTTCCGATGCTTCGCATTGCTTGCGGCGTTGGGTCGGAATCGCCCAAAGGCGGTGACGGGTTATCGGATCGAGTCTTATCCGCGGCATCCGCGGTTGAATCGGTTTGGTCCGAAGCGACAGGGACGCAGGGCTAGGCCATTGAAATGGCCCAGCCTCGCGCGGAGAACGGGCGGTTCGGGGAAGTCGTGCAGGGGTTGGTGTGGGTTTGCTTTAGCGCGTATGATTGTCCCTTGCGAATTGCCCTTCACCCCCGGAAGCGCCCCCGGAAGGGGTCGGCGGAAAGCGCTCCCAAAGGCGACTCCGCAGAGCAACCCCCGGTTGGCGGCGAACCAGTGAGCGGGGAACACGGTCCCCATGAAGATTGATCCACGATTTGCGATGGACGCGGGGCGCGCGATCTTCACCGGCAACGAGTTGCTGGTCAAAGGCGCGCTCGAGACGCGCGACGGCGTGCACCTGATGACCGGCTACCCCGGCTCACCCGTGGCGTCGTTCTTTGACGTGCTCGAATCGCTCTCGCCGTTGCTGACCGAACACGGCGTCGTCGCGCGCATCGCGAACAACGAGGCGCTGTCGATGGCGATGGTCAACGGCGCGCAGATGGCCGGCTGTCGCGCGATCACGGCGATGAAAAGCGTGGGCGTGCATGTCGCGTCCGACGCGATGGCGTTGGGCGTGCTCGCGGGCACGGTGGGCGACTCCGGCGGCGTGGTCGTTTGCGGCGACGACCCTTGGAGCGACTCGACGCAGGTGCCGGCCGACTCGCGCTACCTGGCCGAGCACGTGCGCATGCCGTGCATCGAGCCGTCCAGCCCGCAGGAGGTCAAAGACTGGGTCGGCCTGGCGTTCGAGTTGGGCAAAGCCGGCCGCATCTTCATGGGCTACATCATCACGACCGCGCACGCCGACGGCGGCGGGACGGTCGAGTGTTACCCGAACCACTTCCCGACGTTCAACGAAAAGCAGAAGCGTACGCTCAGCTACGCGCACGACGTCGAGCCGAATCTTGAGAACACCGTGCTGCTGCCGCCGCGTACCTGGCGGCGTGAGATGGCGATGCACGAGCGTCACGCGGCCGTGATGGACAAGGCCCGCCAACTCGGCGTCAACCGCATCCTGCACAAGCCGCAGAAGGGCGAACGCGTGCCGATGGGCTTCATCGCCGCCGGCAGCGCGCACTCGTACCTGACGCACGCGTTGCACGATCTTGGCCTGCTCGGGCCGCTGCCGATCCTCAAGCTCGGGCTGGTCTACCCGGTCGACCCCGCGATCGTGACCGAGTTCGCGCAGCAGTGCGAGCAGGTCATCGTGATCGAGGAACGCCGCGGCTTCGTCGAACGGCAGGTGCTGGACATTCTCAATCCACTGCGTCAGGCCGGCACACTGGATACACAGGTCTATGGCAAGCGATTCCCCCGCAATCTGCCGGGCGTCCCGGAGACGCGCGGGCTGAACCCGTCGGTCCTGATCGAACGGCTCGTGCCGCTGATCAAGAACCACCCAACGCTACCAATCCAACTGACCAACGGCCGCCTGAGCGACGAGCTTGCCCGGATCGAGGGCACAGCCGACTACGAGGTGAACATCCCGACGCGGACGCCGGCCTTCTGCCCCGGCTGCCCGCACCGCGACTCGTCGAGCGTGCTGCTCGAGTTGCGCAACGACCTGCTCGACCCGCAGTACATGCTCAGCAAGCACAAGCGCAAGCCGGTCGACCTCGTGTGCCACGGCGACACGGGCTGCTACACGATGCTGATGTTCGAGCCGAACAAGCCGCTGATGCACAACTACAGCGGCATGGGCCTGGGCGGCGCGACGGGCAGCGGCGTCGACCCGTTCATCGACAACAAGCAGCTCGTGTTCATGGGCGACGGGACGTTCTTCCACTCCGGCCAGGTCGCGATCAGCAACTCGATCAACGCCGGGCAGGACATTACTTACATCATATTAGAGAACAAGACTACGGCGATGACCGGCCACCAGACGCACGCCGGCCGACAGACCGACGTGATGGGCCGATCGACCACGCCGCAGGACATCGAGCGCATCGTCAGCGGGATGATCCCGAAGCAGATCGCGCGCGACGTGCGCATCGTCCGCATCGACCCGTCCGACCGCGACCGTTACCGGCAGCTCATGGAGCAGACGATCCTGGCCGACGGCGTGAAGATCGTCATCGCCGACAAGGAGTGCGGCATCACGTTCCATCGCCGCGCGCGGCGAGAGGAAAACAAAGACCTGAAGGAGCAGGGCTTCCTGCCGGTCAAGACGCACATGAACGTCGCGACCGAGGTGTGCGAGTTCTGCCTCGAGTGCACGAACCAGACGGGCTGCCCCGGCCTGAACATGGTCGACACCGATTACGGCCCGAAGATTCAGACCGACTTTTCGTGGTGCGTCAACGACGGCGCGTGTCACCGCATCCACGCCTGCCCGTCGTTCGAGGAAGTGACCATCCACCGAAAGCAGCCCAAGCGGATGGGTGACGAGCACGTCGAGCTTTCCGACCTGCCGCCGCCGCCTCGGCCGGTGCACGCCGAGCAGGAGCAGTGGCGTTGCTACCTGGCGGGCGTGGGCGGCATGGGCATCGGCGTGGCGACGGCGATCCTCGTCACGGCCGGCCACGAGATGGGCTACCACGTCCAGTTCCTCGACAAGAAAGGCCTGGCGATCCGCAACGGCGGCGTGTTCAGCCAACTCGTCTACACGCAGCCCGAGGCCGGCAGCATCAAACGCACGAGTGACGGCGGCGTAACCGTGCCGATCCCCGGCGCGACGCAGTCGAAAACCGGCGACACGCAACGACCGGGCGTTGAACCCGTCACGACGCCCATGATCCCGTACGGCCGAGCCGACCTGCTGCTCGGTGTCGATCTGCTCGAAGCCGTGCGCGCCCTCGACCCGCAACACCCGTACCGCGTCGCGTCGAAGCAGCACACCGCGGCCGTGGTCAACACCGCCAAGACGCCGACCATCCTGTCGCTGATGGGGCAGGACGATTTCGACGTGGACGCGTTGCAGCAGACGCTCGGGCGCTACACACGTGAGGGGCATTGCTTCGGGTTTAACGTCGGCGACCTGTGCGAACGCGTGCTCGACTCGAAGTTGTACGGCAACATCATGATGCTGGGCATCGCGTTCCAGAAGGGCTACCTGCCGCTGACGCCCGAGGCGATCGAGAAGGCGATCCGCACCGTCATCCGCCACGAGACCGACCGCAACCTGCGCGCGTTCAACATCGGCCGAAAGATCGCCGTGCGTCCCGAACTGTTCGTCGTGGACCCGACGCACGCGGTCGAGTCGGCGCGCAAGGCGTTTCGGCGGAAGGTCAACACGATCCGCGCGTGGTACGGCGGCGAACGCGGCAAGCAGTTGGCCAAGCAGTTCCGCGTGCTCATGAAGCAAACGATGCGCGCCGCCAAGGGGCTGCGCGTCGACGAACACCTCTCGCGCGACGTCGTCATCCGCGCGTTCGACTGTTTCGTCTGGGGCGGGATCGACTACGCTCGCCGCTACTGCAAACGCCTGGTCGAGGTGTTCGAGAAAGACGACCCGAGCAAGGGCTACCGCATCACGCGGGCCGTGGCGTGGAACCTGGCCAAGGTCATGCTCATCAAGGACGAGGTGTACGTCTCGGCCCTGCTGACCAACCCCGAGAAATACAAGCGCGACCGCCGGCGGTTCAACGTCAACCCCGACCGCGGCGACCGCATCGTCTACAAGCACCACAACCGCCCCGAGTTCGAGGTGTTCGGCCGACGCATCCGCTTCGAGTTCAAAGCCAGAGACTGGCAACTCCGCCTCATGTCGCGGGCCCGCTTCCTCCGAAACCTCCTGCCCGGCTGGCACAAACGCGAACGCGAACACCGCGACTGGTACGAGACGCTCGTCGACCGCCTGTCGTTCGACTCCAACGAATACGACCGCGACTACGAACGCTGGCTGGCCATCGTCTCGACCCCGCAATCGGTGACCGGCTACCGCGAGGTGCGCTACCCAAAGATCGAGGCGTCTGTCCGACAGGCCGAGGCGCTGCTCGCGACCGAACCGGCCGACTTCACCCCGCCGCCGGCAGGGCCACGCGAAGGGAGCGGTGCGCCGAAACCCGCGGGCGTGGGTGAGGTGGTCGTGCCGTTGACGATCGTGCCGAGCGGGACGGGCGCCAACTGACTCCACATGCAGGATCATGACCCGGACCAAACGAACCATACTCCTGTTCGTTCTCGTGTGGCTCGCAGCCATGATCGTTCTCGTCCGCCTTTCGCCCTGGTATCCATCACAACGTGACGGCACGATTCATGTGACGTGGTCGGACTCCGGGAACGCTCGGCATGCGTCGGGCGTGGTGGTCGACAGTCACGACAACCCCATCGCGGGCTTGCCCGTTTCAGTTGCCGACACGTCGGGGGATCACCACACAACAACCGACGCGCAAGGCCGATTCGATGTCGAGGTCGGCACGCCGGAGTTGATCGAACTCCAGGTCGAAGATCGAGGCACGATCCATTGGCCGTTGGCGTTCGGGCTAGATATGACAGACGGCATTAAGTTTAAGGTCGTGGTGGAAAACGATAACTAATCATCGCTCGGTTGAGCACGCACCACCCGCAACCAATTGATACACGTATTCACCTTCCGGCCGCCCAGGTCACGGTGGCCGATCTCGATGGTCAGTCGGCCGTCTTTGACTTCCACGTCGGCCGTGCCTTCCGCGAACTCGCCCGTGGCGGTCGACTCGTCTTTGAACACGACCACACTCTCCGCCACGACGCGCTGGCCCGGCTGGTCGTGACCCGAGTCGCCGACGCAGACGGTCACGCGGTATCGGCCGTTGGGCAGGGCCGCCTCGAAACGGTCGTGCCCGCGGGTGAACAGGAACGTGTCCCGCTGCGCGCCATCGATCGCGCCGCGCCGGCGGTGGTTCGCGCTCAGGTCGCGCGACCAGCCGCGGCTGCGCTTCACGTCGAACGGCAGTCCGTAATCGTTGATATACCCCGCGACTCGCGGCGAACCCTTGCCCGTGAAGTTGATCTGTAGCACAGGCTTCACAACGCCAATCAGCGCGTCCGGCTCGCCGTCACGATTGGCCGGCAACGGGACACCGGCCCAGGTCGACGCGTGCTGATTCAGCGGCAGCGCGTCGTCGCGGTCGGGGATGCCGTCGCCGTCGCGGTCGTGCTTGCTGGACAAGGCGTCGGTGAACGGCAGGATGCGATCGGGCAGGTCGTCGATGACGGCCCACCACTGTTTGGCGAACTCGCCGCGGGTCATGTCGCCGGCCGGGGGGTGCACCGCATCGTCAAAACGCTTGAAGGCGGATGACAGCTCCACGACCCGCCGCCGCCAGCCGTCCGTTGCCGGCGCGTTCGGCTTGAAGCGGATGTCGCGAGGCCCAAGCGGCAGCCCGCCGCGCACGGCTAATAACTGAATAGCCTCGTACGCGGGGTGCGAACTGTCCACGTCGCGGAACGGCCAGAGCATGCCCGGCTCGCCGCCATCGCCGTGACGCTTGACCAGGCCCCGCCAGACGGCGTCCAGCAGTTTCACGTCGTACGGGATCGCCCGCGGCTGCACACCTTGATTCAAAGCGACGGCGGCCGTGGCGCCCACGGCCTGCCCCACCGCCATCGACTGATCGTGCAACCGCACGGCCGAGCTGACGATGCTGCTGAAACCCAGGTTGTGCTGCCCCGCGAGCAACCCGTCAACGCGCACGGGGATCAGGCTGCGCATCGGAAACGTCGCCGCGCCGGTGTACGGCGCGCCCCAGTCGCGCAGCGGCCGATGCACGCACCGCCACGGCCCGGCAGGGTCGCCGTCGTCCAGGAACTCACGCTTCGTCGGGTGGAAGTCGTACTCGAACTGCCACACCGCCACCGCGTCGTGGTACATGACGTTCGCGAACGCGTTGCTCGACCCCCGCCAACCGAGCGAATCCTGCTGACGCATCATGTACATCGCCTCAAGCCGCAACGACTCACGCACGTAAGGCTTGAACGGAAGCCTGTCCGGCGTGCCGAACTCCTCGCTCAACCGGAACCGGCGGAACGAGTGCGTCTTGTCCGGCATCCTGTCGTGCACAGCCGTCTGCAGGTAATAGAGGAAGCCGAGCGAATACTGCTTCGCGTCGTCGAAGACGATCTGCCGCTGCTTGCGCGACATCTGCACGATGTTCTTCTTCGACGCGCCGCGTTCGTCGGCCTCCAGCGCATCGACCACGCGCTGCGGCAAGTTGTCCAGCGGGTAGTCGAACGCGGGGAAACAAAGCAGCAGCACGTCGGGGTGATCGATCTGCTTGAAGTGGTAACGGTCGATCACCCGCCGCGTGCCGTACAGCCAGAGCGGGTCCTTCGGCCACTTGTGGCTCGCGTAGTTCCGCGGGTCGTAATGGGCGGGCTTGGCGATCGGCTCGTAACGGTCGGTCTCGACGATCACCATGCAGTAGGTGATCGGGTTCATGTCGGTGACCGGGTAGTCGTCGTGCGAGGCCGGCGCTTCCGGCTCGTTGTATTTCGACTTGAGGTCGGGGCCGAACGCGTGCTCAGCGCCGGCCAGTTTGATGACGTCGCCCCAGTCGCTGGCGTCGACGGTCAGCTTCGCGTGGACGTTGAACGTCTTGCCCGTCTTGTCGCTCTTGAACCGCACCGCCTTCAGCGCGCGACCCGCGTCGTCCATCGTCGCCGCGACGGGGTGCGCGCCGCGGACAATGCGCAACCGCCCCGACTCGACGTAAGGCTGCAACAGGTCTTCAAACACGCGCGCCGCGTCGCTCGGCCGCGTCGTCGTGATCGTCCGCGTATTGCCCGGCCGAGCGACGCCGTACTTCTTCAGGTTCAACGCCTCGATCCGATCGATGACCTCCTTGAACAACCCATGCCGCGGGATCGGCTGCTCATGCCGAACGCCCGAGACGTGCGTGTTCTCATCGATCGCCACCAACGCCTCGGCTGAGAACTGCCCGCCCAGCCAATCGATGTCGTTGACCAGCAGGATCGACCCGACCCCCATCCGCGCCGCCTGCACCGCCGCCGCGCAACCCGACTCACCGCCGCCCACGATCAGCAGGTCGCAGCGCAGGTCGTTGGGGTTGGTCGCGTCGGGTGCGTTCGCGCACACCGTGCACGATGAAAGGGCAATGAAGAAGCAAACTGTGGCGATCGCAAGATGAAATAAGACGTGTCGCATGACACGAGTTTAACGTGGGCTCGGTACGTCGGTCACCGTAGCGGAATGTAGGTCAGGTCATTTGACCTGACACCGGTCGCGCGTAGTGGAGCCGTGTCAGGTCAAATGACCTGACCTACGTGCTGTCCATCAGCAGCTCGCCGATTGCGAAAGACTCCGTCAAGATGTCGGTGAATTCTTGTAATGAGTGAAACTCGGGTCGCGGGTAAGGCGGTTCGTGTGGTGGGATATTGGCTGCTATTGCTGCGCTGTGTGCAATGACTGCGAATGGTCCACCGGCACACGAATCATCAGGGTAAGCGATGCAGAAATCAAACTCCAGAGACGTACGACCGTGAATGCGGAACCCAATAGATCGAGTGACCCCGTCAACTGTTGTTTCCTGCTCGTAAGCGCAGGCTGAATAGTGCCAATTGGCGGGATCACGACCGATCTCAGTTAAGACGCCAGAAACTGCTCGTTTCGGCAGTTTGCATTGCGACAAAGAACGAATCGGAAACCGCTGACAGAGCGCATAATAGCGGGCAGCGAAGTCAGTCTGAGCTACTGCTCGGGATAATTGAGAGTCATCCAAACTGACAACCAAGTTGCTTTGTTGCACGACTAGACCGTACGTCAGGCACGTTGCCCAGCAATCATGGTCATTATGCGGTCAACCGCCGGGCAACGTGCCCGGCCTACCTGCTGCTCTACGTGCTTGCTACACATTAATCCAGGTGTTGAACACATGCGTTCCCCCGACGACGACACCCAATGCAACCAATGACAAAACGTATGCCCCAACCGCCTGGCGAACGACATCCCAGCACCGAACCGCAACAATCAGCCAAACAATGGGACAGGCAATCACAAACACCCACGCAAGAACTTGGAACCAATCAGCAAGGAACAATCCCTGCGCGACTGCGTTCACGAGCAACGACCCGCTCCAACTACACACGATACCAGTGGGGGGACCGATCAGAGCGGCGACCCATCGGATGTTCTTCTGGATCGCCTCTTCCCAAAACACATAAACGCTCATCCAGAAAGTCAGGGTCGCAACCGCAGCCACGATCAATGCGATGGTTGACAATAGCGCTGTCACAACCGATGCCTCTCGCTGTGGAATAACGACTTCTCAGACTGCTTGCCGACTTGGGCACACTTTCAAGCCCAAGTGCGATCGCCATGATACAAGGCTTGTGATCAGATGTAAACGGGCGAGTCAGTAAGTAGGTCAGGTCATTTGACCTGACACCGGTCGCGTGTTGTAGAACCGTGTCAGGTCAAACGACCTGACCTACGGACTGATCTGAGGACTCATGACAGCGTGCTGCCGATGAATAGCTCGAAGACCTCTGTTACCGGCACTGGCTTTCTGTGCCGGTCGTCGATTGACTCAGCTTGTGCGGAAAGAAAAGGGTAAAAGCCAATGACCTGATCGCCCGCAAGGCTCGCGACCTCGTCTTGCCATCCTGCCCACCGAAAACCTCCGTAGAACTTCTCCAAGTCGCCGGTCAAGCACCACCAAATGAAGTCAGAAAAGCCAAACTCCATCTCCTCCCATTCGAGGGTGTCGATTGCGAAGTAGTAGAGCTTGCCTGGGTTCGTGCCGATGCCTCCACCGTTAATGGCGAACTGGCCGCCAAGAACGTCCCAACCAACCAGCCAGAACGACGCCTGATCGCCAAACTGCAAAACGGACCGGCCCAGATTCCAATCGGGTTGTGACAACGGAAGACGGTCGCACCCCGCACCGAGGATGCGAATCCATCCGCGGTCAATCAGAAGCCCACCGGTTTGATGGACAATCGCACCCATCGGGGACCGGGTTGTGACCTGGGTGTTGAGCAAGGCCCGATCGCCGGCCTCTTTCGTACATGGCAGGACTTCGACGTGATTAGTAGCCTCGTCAATCCAGGATCGAACGAGATCCCATCCTGGTTCTTCGGTATTGATGAGTTCAGCAAGGGACTTCATGCGTTGTTTAGCGCGTGGAAGGGGTTGCCGCTTTGAGCAAACCCGGTATCGGTGGCGTTGGAAACCAAGGTATATCAGATGCAACTCACCATCAACGCCTGCCCAGCCGTGGTTGATCCGAGCATCAACCACAGCCACCCGCGCACAGGATGGAACTGCGTACGCGTTTCGGCGTCTGAAAACAAGTGTGCTCTGTATGACCCCCCTCTCCCTCTGGGAGAGGGTTGGGGTGAGGGCTCTGCGCAGTGAACGCCCCGTTGAGGCTGGAGCACCGCCGCGCCGAACCCTCACCCGGCGGCGAAGCCGCCGACCTCTCCCAAAGGGAGAGGTTGTTCAGAGGCCGCAAGAGTCAATCTCATCCATACGCTGAAGGAAGTTGCTTTTGTCAACCAGAACGATCTTAACATCGCTGCTCTTGTCGCTCTTATGGCTGCCCTCGGCTCGAGCGGATGAGCCGATTTCGGGGGTCTTGAACGTGAAGCCGAAAGGGGCTCGGTACGGCTTTGCCGGCGGGGCGCTCGCTCCTGGGACGATTGAGTCGATCGACGATGCCGCGAAGGTCTTCGATGACAAGAGCCTGGCAAACCTGAAAAAGCAGATCGATTTCGACAAGCGAATTGTCCTGGTGTTCGCATGGTCGGGCTCGGGCCAGGATCACCTTGACTATGTGGTGATGGAATCCTTTCCCGAGCAGGTTCGCTTCCGTTTTCGAGCCGGGCGTAGTAAGGACCTGCGCGATCACTACAGGGTCTATTCCCTTCGCAAGAACGTGCGTTACGGGTTTGCGGACAGGCCCGATCCCAAAACCAGCGAAGACGCTGACCGGACGGAAGTGATCGTCACGCCGAGCAAGCCGCATCTTCTGCCCGACAAGCGGACTCGCCTGACGATCCGGAAAGAGACCTGGTGGAAGAATCGGCAGCGCGGCGGTTTCCCGCAACTTCAGAACGACGACCTGACACTGGCCGTTGTGCCCAACACGGTCATTGCCAGCGGCGGACGGGTGTATTACCTCGACCCGCCGAAGGCATACAAGTTTGGCGAGGTGCGCGAGTCGGATGCGACTCTCACGACTGTCGATTCGTGCAAGTTTTCCATCCTCAGCGAAAAGGCCAAAGCGCCGACCATCAAGTTGAAAAAACTGAACGGTTACATGTCGTTCTGGTGTGACAATCGCAATGCCATCGAGGGCGGTATTGTCAAGGGTAATGGCTATCACTTTGTCGCGTTGCGGGTCGAACGGGCGGAGATCGATCGACGCGGATCGTCCGATGCGCCAAGTCCCCGCCTGAATGCCGATGTGGTGACCAACTTCGGCGTCAAGCGGATCCGCCTTGAATACATGCAGGAACAGAAAGTCACCATCGGGCCGCAAACGATTACGCTCAAGTCGATCAGCTACCACCACCCCACCCGATCCACGGCCATCAAGGTTGATACGGAACCGAGTGTCGCCAAGGCCGAGGCCGTCATTGTGTCCTACGGGAGGAATGCGATGACGTTACCCTCTCAGCTTAAGAAAACGGTTAGCCCGTAGGCTTGGCAAGCGCCCCATTGCGAAATTCGGCCACGACCTGAATCACACCGACAATGTTGTCGTTGAACTCACCGAGGTCTTCTGCGGGGATCCAGTATTCGAGCATCGTCCGGTCCGCGGCGACCTGGATTTCATAGTTGCACAGGAATTCATTGCGGACCTGGAATCGGGTCACGTATCCCACAAAGTCGTGATCGGGGTCTTTCGAATTCCACTCTCGTGCGATGAAGTCGGCGTAGTCCTGAGTCAGGACCGGATAGAAAATCGGCTGCCAATCAAGCCGCGGAGGAAACGCCGCATACTCCGCCTGCCGGATCAGATCGAGTTCAGCCGACCCCACGGGACGATAAAGCGTCGACAGCCCTGTCTTAGGTGGGCGACGTTGTGCTTCGAAAAACTCAGCCGGTGAAAAGCGTTGGCCACAACCCGGGCATTGAAACGCGGAGTTGTCGTCAGTCTTAAACATGTCTTGCGAAACGACTCCGCAATGCGGACATTGCAAGCCTCGGTCGCGGAGGACACCCTCCAATTCTTGCATGGCGTAATGGTTCCACTGCGGACTTGCCATGTGCGGATCTCTGCATCTAGCGGCTGAGCGAACCGGACGGCGATGCGCCCCGTCAACCCGGACCTGCCCGGACGATTGGTTTACGCGTTGTCAATCATGTACGACATCGCCCATTGCTTCGCGACCGATCTTGCGACCTGGTGTTTCAGTTCATCAAGATCCTGAGACTGCGGCCCGTCCCATAGATCGGCTAGTTGCGGACTGCGCGGCGTTAACACCTCTCGGACATAGCGATTGATGCCGTCAATGACAGCGCGAACGAGAATATCGGGATCGGTTCGTACTTCACGCATTGGAGTCCTCAGCAATTGGCCGCGCCACCTGCCTACTTCCGTCGCACAAACTTGATCTGCATGAACTTCGTATGCCCGTCCTTTTCAGCGTTGGGCATCCGAAGGACCAGCACGCGCTCGTCGGCGCTCTTGTGCGTTACGGTTGTCCGCTGCACCATCGGTTTGCCGTTCGCGTGCTTGGCCTTGGTGACCCAGGTGACGGTCTTCGACGCCGCGTCGTACTGACCGGTCATCGTCGCGGCATACGGGCCGTGGTCGATGACCTTGCCAACCAACTTCTTCTGATCAAGGTCGTACCCAACGATCGAGTGGAGCTTCATCGTCTGCCCCTGGTATTCAAAGACGAAGTCGGACGCGATCCAGTGCTCGCCGAATGCCCGGTTCGTTTCGACGCCCTTGAACTTGATCGACGGCGCGTCCGGCCCCTGCGGCCAAACCTCGATCTGCGCATCCCACACGCCGACCGACGCCTTCAAGACCTCCAACTCAGCAGGTTTCGGCGCGGCTTTGTCCTGGGCTAAACAGGCCGTCGCGAGTCCGAGTACGAAAGCGGCGGCGAGAGTGGGGTGAGTGAGCATGGTGTCCTCGTCAGTTGTTCAGTCATGAGTTCGTATTTCAGGCAATTCGCCCAACCGATGGCCCGCCATGCCGTGTCTAGCTTTCGGGCAACGCGCCCGGTCTACCTGCGCCAAATGCTCATGCAGGATAGCAACTCTTGTGGCAGGTCCTGAAGGCATTCGCAGACCAAGGTGCTCTTGCCAATCTCCAGGTTTATTGCCGCAACTCGCGCGCCGACCTGCCAGGATTCACCCTGAAAGCGCCAGCCAGTCCGTAAGCCGGGCAACGTAACCGGCATACGGGCCATTCGAGTAGACTGTACGGTCTAATGACGTTCCACACTGTTGCGATATCGGGGTGATCGCCATGTCCAAGTATCACGACGACAGTGCCCTTGCCAGCGACCCGGTGCAGATCGAGATGTCGATGGCGCGGCTGCGCAAGTTCCAACGGGAAATGGGCCTGTTCAGACGATATCAACTTCGGAAGGCCTTCCACGCCGCGTATATAACCGAGCATTTGTGTTTCGGTGACACGCGCGCCGCCGTCGTCGTCAAGGCCGATCCCATCGTCGTCGCGGCATATAGCGATGAGTTGGATTGCGTTGCCCTGCTGCGGTTCAGGAACTGGGTCCGCCGTGTATACCGCATCGAACTCGGAACGAGACTGCTGACGGTGAACACCTATACATGGATTCGGGACGCGGTGGCTGTCGACCTGATCCCCGGGCCGCAGGCCAGCGGGACCTACGGCGACTTCTATCCCATGATCGCCGAATTCCTGGCCGCGGACCTCACGCCGATCGAGGCGCGTAAGGCTCGGATCAGTGAGCGCGAGTGGGACAGGGCACAGCAGATGGGGACGCAATTCATCCAGGATTACCCCGATCGCGTCCGCATCGGCAGCCCATACATGAGTTGGGCATTTCGTGTCTTTGATTGATGACAGGGAACAGTCGTTACTAACTGACCGGCCGACTTGAACGGCAAGGGTTGTTCCGGCGCTTTCACCGAGTGCGTGTAGTCTTACCCCGTGTACAGTGCCCACCCTACAAGATCACACCGCCTGCATCGACGACGATACACCCGTCGCCGGCTGCTCCTGCGACTGCGACCGTTTGACGACGTGTTCGACGGCGTTGCGGAACATGGCCAGTCCCGCGGGGGTTTCGGCGAGTTGTTCAGCCGATCGGTGTGACCAGTCGGGCAAGTGCTTGGCGTCGGTGCAGCGTTCGGGGTGGGGCATCAGGCCGAGGATGCTGCCGGTCGGGTCGCAGACGCCGGCGATGTCGGCCACCGAGCCGTTGGGGTTGTCGTCGGCCGCGTAACGCAGCGCGATTTGGCCGGCGGCTTCCCACTGGCCTAACAGGTCGTTAGAGGCGGGGACAAATCGGCCTTCGGCGTGGGCGATGGGCAAACTGAACTTCGACAGGCCTTGCGTCCAGATGCACTTGGTGTTGTCCGGCACTTCGAGGTTGACCCACCGGGCGATGAATCGGCCGGACGTGTTGTCGGCCAGCGTGGCCTGTTGCACGTCGCCAGTTCCGGGGGTGGCCGGGTTGGGCAGCAGGCCCATCTTGACGAGGACCTGGAAGCCGTTGCAGATGCCGATCATCGGCACGCCGCACTTGATGGCGTTGCGGATCGGCTCGAGCAGGCGGTGGCGGAGTCGGTTGGCGAAGATTCGCCCCGCGGCGATGTCGTCGCCGTAGCTGAACCCGCCGGCGAAGCCGATCAGGTCGAAGCTGTCGACCATGGCGGGGTTGTCGATCACGCGGTTGAGGTGGACGGTGTTCGTCGCCGCGCCGGCCAACGCAAAAGCGTGGGCCAGTTCGCGGTCGCAGTTCGTCCCGGCTGTGCGAATGATGAGCGTGGTCGGCTGCATGATGTTGCATGATATCCGCGTCGCGGGGTTTGGGGCGTGGTTGGCGTCGTGTGGCCGTGTTCGGTCGTTGCGATCGGGCGGTGACGGGGCAAGTCTCGCAAGGACGACCACGGCACGGTGCATTGGTGGGCTTTCGGGGCGGGTGCGGCTGGGTTTTGTGCAGCGAGCGGCCAGAGTGTGCATAATGGGGGTGATGGACGGGGACAATCGCGAACAACACGACCAGCCGGCGGATCGGCCGATTGATTGGAACGACGGGCACGAAGAAGGTGCGCCGTTTCCCGAGCCCGACGATCGCCCGGAATCGCCCCCGTATCTTCCCCCCGAATCGCCCCCCGAGTCCCCCGCGGACCTGACTCCAAACATTCCCCCTGACCCGCCCGCGGCTTGGCCACACGAACCGCAATCAGAAACGCCGGCTCAATGGCCTGCGCAGCATTCATTCGACGCGACGTCGACGCCTCCGTCCGACGGTTCAGCGAATTGGCCTACGCCCCCTGCGGCCTGGGGCACGCCCCCGTCGCCGCCCGTACCGCCGCCGCCCGTCCCGCGTGCGCGGTTGCTGTTGTTGTGGGCGGTGGTGTTGATCATCGTCGGGTTCATCATGACGTTACCGTACCTGTTGTCCGACCAGGCGATCGAGGCGATGCCGGACGGACCGGACGTCAACGCGGGCATGACGCGGTTCCAGGGCCGGTACATCGTCGCGATGGATGTCTTCGGGCAGAATCAGCCGGGCACGTCGTCGCAGATCCTGAAGGAGGCTGAGACACTGGCGGACCAGTCGCCGACCTACACGGACTATGTCAAGTGGGTCGTGGTCATCGCCGAGATCGCCGGGCCGGAGGAGGCGATCTGGCGGTTGGAAGCGCTTCGCAGTTGGGAGTATGACGACGACGAGATCGCGTCGCTACCTCTGAAAGAGTTGGAACTGGTTTACAACAACGGGTCGGCTGCGCTCGACGAGTCGCAGCGTACGGTGTTGCTCGACGACCTGGGTTGGTTCGGCAAGCTGGCGTTGAGTTGGGACCAGGCGGACAACGACCCTTTGCGCCAAGAAGTCACGTGGGACGCGACGCGCACGGCGTTGGTGCTGGTTGCCCTCGCGTTGATGGGGATTGGCGGCGTGATCGTGGGATTGATCCTGCTGATCGTCGCGCTGGTCGCGGCGGTGAATGGGAGCCTGCGGTTCAAGTACGACACGAATCGCCCGCCGACGCCGAACCGGTTGATCTATCTCGAAGCGGTCATCCTGTTCCTGTTGGCGATGATCGCCTTCGACGCGCTTCTGGTCGTCACGCAGGAGGCCGTGCCGCAGTGGGTCGCGATGCAGGCGGTTTGGCTGACGCTGTTCATCCCGCTGTGGGTTCGGCTGCGCGGCGAGCCGATGGGTCGGCTGCGCTCAGCCATCGGCTGGCACCGCGGGCGCGGCGTGTTCCGAGAGATCGGCAGCGGGCTGGTCGGTTACCTGGCGGCGATCCCATTGATGGGCTTGGGGTTCGGTGTCACGCTGCTGTTAATGCTGCTGGTCTCGCAACTGTCAGCCGACGAATGGGCAGACGCCACGACGCAGGACACTTGGCGGGGCACGGAACAAGTCGCGCCCAGCGACAAGTCCTGGGCCGATCCGGAACAGACGTTCGACCCCGACGACCCGTTCGGCGACGTCATGCAGGAACAGTCAGCCGACGCCGGCGAGTCGGCGGATCAGTCCATGGCGATCGACAACGACTTTGGGCCGGTCCACCCGCTGCCGTTTGAGTTGGCTGACGCCGGCGGGCTGGAGTTCCTCTTCCTGATGCTGCTCGCCTCGCTCTGGGCACCGATCGTCGAAGAAACGATCTTCCGCGGGATGCTGCAACACCACCTGCGCGGCTACCGTGGGGTGGTCGTGTCAGCCTTGATCGTCGGGTTCATCTTTGCGGCGATTCATCCGCAAGGCCTGATGGGCATCCCGGTTCTGATGTCGGTGAGCGTGAGCCTGTCGATCATCCGCGAATGGCGCGGCTCGATCATCGCGCCCATGACCATGCACGCCGTGCACAACACGCTGCTGCTGACGATGGCCGTGCTGGCATTCGGGTGAGCGCTTACAAATGCAAACCGGAAGCCCACGGATTCCAATCCGTGTGCTGCCCGCGAAGCAAATCAGCCGTCGTCCTCATCCCGCTCGCCCGTCTTGCGGTAGTTCGCCCGCCGGCTCGCATACTCCTGCGGCGAGACGGGCAGGTCCGGGTCCTCGACGCCGTCCATCACCTGCGTGTGCAGCTTCTTGATGAACGGCACGCACCACTGGCAGCCCGTGCCGGCTGAGAGACACTCGCTGATCAGACTCGCCACGGCCGGCCGTTCACGCCGACAAAAGTTCACGATCTTCCGCTTCGAGACGTGGAAGCAGAGGCAGACATGGTCGTCGGGTGACATGGGGGAAGGATAGGGACGAACGATCACATTTAGCCGCGTCGCTTGCGACGCGCGTGCCTTGAAGCCTCAATTGCGCACCCAACGCGCGTCGCAAGCGACGTGGCTAAATGGGCGAACGTACAATCCGATGATGGATCAACCCCAACCCACCTCGGCCATGGACCGCCTCGTGCGTGAGCTGTCACGGCTGCCGGGGATCGGCAAACGTTCTGCTGAACGCATCGTGTTCCACCTGCTGCGCACGTCGCCCGACGAGGCGGAGCGGTTGGCCTCGGCCGTGCTCGACCTGAAGCGACGTACGCGCGCTTGCTCCGTGTGCGGACACGTCACCGACTCCGACCCGTGTTCGATCTGCGCTGACCCGCGCCGCGACCACACGACCGTGCTCGTCGTCGAACAACCCAACGATGTCGTTACGCTTGAAACGACGGGGCAATACCGCGGCGCTTATCACGTCCTCATGGGACGGCTGGCGCCGCTCGAAGGCGTCGGGCCCGGCCAGTTGAACATCGACGCGCTGCTGAGTCGCGTCACCGACGCGCCGCCCGAACGTCGTGTCAACGAGGTCATCATCGGCACGAACCCGACGCTCGAAGGCGACGGCACCGCGCTCTACCTGGCCGACGAACTGCGCAAGCTCGGCGTGAAAGTCACACGACTGGCGCGCGGCCTGCCCAGCGGCGCAAGCCTCGAACGGCTGAGCAAAGCCGTGCTCGTCGACGCGATCGACGGGCGGGTCGATGCGTGAGGGGGCGAAGGAACGAGGGACGAGGGGGGAAGAACGACGAATGGCGAATGTCGATTTGAGATTTGCGAAGTCGGAGTCGTCACCGGACGTGTGCGGGTCACCGCTTACAACCCCGACTTCGTCATTCGCTATTCGCCATTCGTCACTCGCCATTCGATTCCAGCGGGTGCCATGTGCCAGACACGCAAGAACGGCCCGGGCGGGCCTGCGGCCGCGCCGCTAAACATGTGCCCCGTGTCCTACCCCTGTCTCCTGCCTCCTGTCCCCTGTCTCCCGCCCCTTATGGCTCGTCCCTCGTCCCTCATCCCTTCCTTCTCCCCGCATCGACTAAACTATCTGTGGTTCCGCGCGGCCGATCATCGTCCACGCCCGGACAACCGATAATACTGCTGGCGGCGTGGTCGCCACGCGGCGCGGTCCAACGCGACCCCGTTCCCTCACTCGTACCCAAAGCCGACACGATGCGCATCGACACCGGACAACACATGCGTATGGACCAGCGGATGAAGCTGGCCCCGCGCATGATCCAGTCGATGGAGATCCTCCAGATGACCATGCAGGCGCTGGAGGCCCGCATCGAACAGGAGTTGGTCAGCAACCCGACGCTCGAGCTCCGCGAGCCCGGCTCCGAAGATTACGACGTCGACGCCGCGATCAAAGAAGAACAACGCGACGCGCGTGAGGGCGAGCGCGAGCTGACCGTCAAAGACGATTCCGTCGACGCCAACCACGCCGACGACTTCGAACGATTGAACAACATCAGCGACGAGTACGGCGACGCGTGGAACGACAACGTGTTCGACGGCTACGACCGCGCCCGGCCCGCCCGGCAGACCGGCGAGCGCGACGGCAAGATGGACGCGATGCTCAACACGGCCGCGCGACCCGCGAGCCTCGGCGACCAGTTGCTCGACCAGTGGCACCTGCTCGAAACAAACGACGACGTTCGCGCAGCCGGCGAATACCTGATCGGCTTCCTCGACGATGACGGCTACCTCCGTGTCGACCGCGACGCGCTGCTCGACCAGGCGCCGCCCGGCGTCGACGGCGACCTGCTCGACAAAGCGCTGTCGCTCATCCAACAAACGCTCGAACCGGTCGGCGTCGGCGCACGCGACCTGCGCGAATGCCTGCTGCTGCAGATCGACGCGCGCACCGCGTCCGACCGCGACGAGGCCGAGCACCACCACGGCAACGGCGACCACGACCCGCCGCGCGACTGGTCCACCGAACGCCTGCTCGTCAGCGAGTACCTCAAAGACATCGAAGCCAACCGCATCCCGAAGATCGCCCAATCCACCGGCCTGAGCATCGATCAGATCAAGGACGCGATCTACAACCTGCGGCAGTTCCATCCGCACCCCTGCCGCCAACTCGTCGAAGACAGCCCGCAGACGATCCGCCCCGACGCGATCATCGAGTTCGACGAGGAAAACGACGAGTACACCGCCCGCCTGACCGACGATCGCCTGCCCAACCTGCAGGTCAACCATGAGTACGCGAAGATGGCCAAGGACGCGGCCGTGGATAAGCGGACCCGCGACTTCGTCTCGACCAACATCCGCAACGGCCGCTGGCTGATCGACGCGATCCAACAGCGCAGCCACACGCTGCTCCGCGTCATCAGCGTCGTGCTCGAAGCGCAACGCGAGTTCTTCGACCAGGGCGAACAGCACCTTAAACCGCTGCCGATGACGACCGTGGCGGACCAGCTCGGCATCCACGTCGCCACCGTCAGCCGGGCCGTGGCGGACAAGTACCTCATGACCCCGCGCGGCGTCTACCCGCTGCGCATGTTCTTCTCGGGTGGCACCGAGACCGAAGCCGGCGAGGCGATGAGCTGGACGGCCGTGCAGGCCAAGCTCAAGGAGATCATCGACGCCGAGGACAAGGCCGACCCGTACAACGACGACCAACTCGTCGAAGAGCTGAAGAAGCACGGCATCGAGATCGCCCGCCGAACGGTCGCCAAGTACCGCAAACAGTTGCACATCGCCCCGGCGCGGCAGCGGCGCGAGTATTGAGGCATTGTCGATTCACGATTGCCGATGTGCGATGAGTCATTGATGTGTGATCTCAAGTCTGCAATCTCAAATGCATGATCCTTTGCGATCTCGCACACCGCGGACTCGCCCCACTTCACACCCCCTCAAGTCGGGCCTTTCCCAAGGCCCGGATCTCGCACAGTTGACCACACCCACCGGCCCGTTATCGCTCCAGCGCAACCCCCATCTATCCGATAATCCCATCAATACCCCACCCGCACCGCCGCAGGAGCCTCGCGTGCGCGCCCTTGTCTTTGACGGAAACGACCTGACGTTCGACGCCAAACGACCCGACCCGTCGCCGACCAGCGGCGAGGCGGCGATCCGCCCATTGCAAATGGGCGTGTGCGCGACCGACCTCGAACTGTGCAAGGGCTACATGGGCTACACCGGCGTGCTCGGCCACGAGTTCGTCGGACAGGTCGAATCGGTAGCAGACAAGTCCGACAAGCAATGGGTCGGTAAACGCGTGGTCGGCCGAATCAACTGCGTTTGCGGCAAGTGCGACATGTGCCAGAAGGGCCTGCGCGAGCACTGCCGCAATCGCACCGTGCTCGGCATCCTCAACCGCGACGGCTGCTTCGCCGACGCGTTCACGCTACCCGTCGCCAACCTCCTCGAAGTGCCCGACAGCGTCGACGACGACCACGCCGTGTTCACCGAACCGTTGGCCGCGGCGTATCAGATCATACGTCAATTGACGATCGAAGGTCGGCCGTTCATCACGGTGCTCGGCGACGGCCGGCTCGGCCTGCTCTGCGCGCAGGTCATGAGCCAACTCAACGCGACGGTCCGCCTGGTCGGCAAGCACGCCGACAAACTCGCCCTCTGCGAAAAGTGGGGCATCAAGCACCGCCTGCTCGAAGACGTCGGACTGCGCGGCGACCAGGACATCGTCGTTGACTGCACCGGCTCGGCGTCGGGGCTCACCACGGCCATGCAGATGGTCCGCCCGCGCGGCAAGATCGTCCTCAAAACGACCGTCGCCCCCACCCCCCGAAGCGATGACAACAACAAGATCGACCTGTCACCGCTGGTCATCAATGAGATCGAACTGATCGGCAGCCGATGCGGCCCGTTCGACCGCGCGCTGCAAGCGCTCAGCGCCGAAGAGGTCGACGTGGTCAGTCTCATCAGCCGACGCGCCAAGTTGGCCGACGGCGTTGACGCGATGAGCGTCGCGGCGCGGAGCGATGTGATCAAGGTCTTGCTCGAACCGTGAGGCGCACCGCCGCCAATCACTGCGGCATGTTGAACACGCCCGCCAGGATCAACGCCCCCAACACAATCGCCAGCGCCAACCGATACCACGCAAACGGCGCGAGGCCGTGCCGCGTGAGAAACGCGACGAACCACTTGACCGCCAGCGCGGCTGAGATCGTTGACGCGACGAAGCCGATGATGACCGGGCCGAACCCGTCCATCTGTTCGATCATCTGTCGGCCGTCGAACACGGCCTTGTAACCCGTTGCGGCCGAGAGCGTGATCAGGCCGAGCAGGAAGCTGAACTCCGCCGCCGCGCGCGGGCGCAGGCCAAGCATCAACGCCGCGACGATCGTCATCATCGATCGACTCGTGCCCGGCCACATCGCGATGCACTGCCCGAACCCGATCAGCAGCGCGATCGGGATCGTGATGTCGTCCAGCCCACGCCCCTTGTGTTCGCTGCGTGACAGTTTGCGGCTCATCGCCACGGCCAACATCAACCACGCGCCGACAAACAGTGCGCCGACGACAGGCCAGGGTTTGAACAACGCCTCTTCGATCGGGTCCGCAAGCACCGGCCCGAGCACTGCCGCGGGCAGGAACGCGACGACCAGGTTGATCGCCAGCTTCCGCCCCGCGTCGTCCTTGCCCAGCACGCCGACCGCCATCTGCTTGACGCGCGGCCAATACAGCCCGAGCACCGCCGCGATCGCGCCGGCTTGGATCACGATGTTGAACGTGTTCGTCGCCGCCCACGTCTCGGCGTCGTCGCTCAGACCCAGCATCCAGGACACCAGGATCAGATGCCCCGTCGAGCTGACCGGCAGGTACTCGGTCACCCCTTCGACAATGCCCAGGATCAACGCCTGCCACCAGTTCATAAACGCCGTCTCTCGGTCGGAATCCGGTCCATGCGATCGCCGATACCTCTATCGGCCACCTTGGGCAATCGTTCGCACGAACCATTGATAAATGACGAATGATCAATGAGTAATGACAAATCTCCAAGGTCGGGCGAGATTCGGATCACAGGGAGATTGGTCATTTGTCAATCGTCATCACTCATTTGTCATTGCTTTGGACCGATCACGACCATACCATCCGTTCATCCGGATTGACGGATGAATATATGTTGGATCGCCCATCCGGGCATGCAGGACCGACTTTTGACTTTCGACCTTCGACCTTTGACTTGCAACCAAACCCATGAGCCGATTCCTCGACCAACTCGCCCGACGTGTCCTGTTCTTTGACGGGGCGATGGGCACGTCGATTCATAACTACGACCTCGACATCGAGAAGGACTACCTCGGGCGTGAGAACTGCACTGAGGCGCTCGTGCTCGCTCGGCCGGACGTCGTGCGCGAGATTCACGCGTCATTCCTGGCCGCCGGGTGTGACGCCGTCGAGACCGACACGTTCAACGCCAACGTCATCACGATGGCGGACCAGGACTGGTCCGACCGCGTGCGCGAGATCAACGTCAAGGCCGCGCGCATCGCGCGGCAGGCGTGTGACGCGCACGCGACCGACGACAAGCCGCGATTCGTGATCGGTTCAATGGGTCCGGGCACGAAGCTCGTCACGCTTGGTGACACGTCGTGGGACGACATGCTCGAGTCGTACGCCGAGCAGGCGCGCGGCCTGATCGAAGGCGGCGTCGATGCGCTGCTCGTTGAAACAGCGCAGGACCTGTTGCAGGTCAAGTGCGCGATCAACGCGTGTCTCAAGGCGCTCAACGAAGCGCAACTCACGCCGGACGACGTGCCCGTTATGGCGCAGGTCACGATCGAGACGACCGGCGCGATGCTGATGGGCAGCGAGATCAGCGCAGCCGTCAACGCCCTGTCGCCGTTGCCCGTCATGTCGCTGGGCATGAACTGCGCGACCGGCCCGACGGAGATGGCTGAGCATCTGCAATACCTGGGCGATTACTGGGGCCGCCCGATCAGCGTCCTGCCCAACGCGGGCATCCCGTCGCTGGTCGATGGTCGTACCGAGTTTCCATTGACGCCCGACGCGTTCGCCGAAGCGATGGCTGACTACGTCAACCGCTTTGGGCTGAACATCGTCGGCGGCTGCTGCGGCACGACGCCTGCCCACCTCAAGGCGTTGATCGATAAGTTGGGCGACGCGTCGGCGGTCGACGTTGAGAAAAAAAACGTCTTGCCCGGGATCAGTTCGCTTTACAACCCGACCGACTACCGGCAGGACGCGTCGATCCTCAACATCGGCGAGCGGTGTAATGCGTCCGGCTCGCGCAAGTTTAAACGGCTGCTCGAAGAGGAAGACTGGGACGAGATGGTCAGCCTCGCGCGTCAGCAGGTGCGCGAAGGCTCGCACGTGCTCGACGTGAACGTGGACTACGCCGGCCGGGACAACGCGGCCGACATGGCCGAGATCGTCCACCGCTTCGTTCGGCAGGTCAACGCGCCGCTCATGCTCGACTCGACGCAGCCGGCGACGATCGAGGCCGGCCTGAAAAATGCGGGCGGCAAGTGCCTGATCAACTCGGCCAACCTCGAAGACGGCGAAGAGAAGTTTGCTGTCATGTGCAAGCTCGCCAAGACGTACGGCGCGGGGCTCGTCCTGGGCACGATCGACGAAGACCCCGAAGAGGCGATGGCCCGCACCGCCGACCGCAAACTCGCTATCGCGCAGCGCATGTACGACCTGGCCGTCAACACGCACGGCCTGGCGCCGGAAGACCTGATGTTCGACCCACTGGTGCTGCCCATCTCGACGGGGATGGACAAAGACCGGCGCAGCGGACTTGAGACGATCGAAGGAGTGCGTCGCATCGCCGCGGCGATGCCGGCCTGTCAGATCACCGTCGGGCTGTCGAACATCTCGTTCGGCCTCAAGCCCGCGGCGCGGCAGGTCTTGAACAGCGTGTTCCAGCACGAGCTGACGCAGGCCGGCCTGACCAGCGCGATCGTGCACGTCTCGAAGATCCTGCCCAAGCCGCGCATCGACGAAGCGCTGTGGGACGCCGCGCTCGACCTGATCTACGACAAACGGCCAACCGAGCCCGTCACGCTGCGTGATGGCACGCCAACTACAGATCCGTTGCAGGTCTTCGTCGACCTGTTCCCCGACGACGCGGCCGAGCAATCGACCAAACAGGACATCGCCGACCTGCCGCTCGAGGAGCGTTTGCAGAAGCACATCATCGACGGGGAGAAGAAGGGCCTGACCGACGCGCTCGACGAAGCGATGGGCAAGTACAGCCCGATCGAGATCATCAACGACCACCTGCTGGCCGGCATGAAGATTGTCGGCGACCTGTTCGGTTCGGGTCAGATGCAGCTCCCGTTCGTCCTGCAGAGCGCAGAGGTCATGAAGATGGCCGTCGCGCACCTTGAGCCTCACATGGAGAAAGTCGAAGGCCAGACCAAGGGCAAGATCGTGCTCGCCACCGTCAAGGGCGACGTGCACGACATCGGCAAGAACCTAGTTGACATCATCCTGAGCAACAACGGCTACACGGTCTACAACCTGGGCATCAAGCAGCCGGTAACGACGATCCTGGAGAAGTGGCGCGAATACGAGGCCGACGCGATCGGGCTGTCCGGCCTGCTGGTCAAGAGCGTGAACGTCATGGAAGACAACCTGCGTGAGATGGTGTCGCAAGGTGTGAAGGTACCGGTGCTGCTGGGCGGCGCGGCGTTGGCACGTCACTACTGCGAAGGCCACTTGCGCAACGTCTACGACGACGGCGGCGGCCGGGTCTATTACGGCAAGGACGCGTTCGACGGCCTGCGCATCATGGACCTGCTCACGACCGACCGCGCAGGGCTGCTCGATGAAGAGGTGGCTGAACGACTCGGCAAGCGCGCAGCCGTCGATGAACGGCTGGCACAAATGGAATCCGAACGGGTGACCGATGACACGCAACCCGGTGGTGCGACTTCCGGGGGGTCTCCTTCCGGGGGCGTGACCGTTGTGACGCGCTCCGACGTTGCGACCGACGTCGTCGTCCCCACCGCGCCGTTTTACGGCTCGCGTGTGATTGACACGATCGCGCCGGACGACATCTACCCGTTCGTCAACCGTGTCGCGCTGTACCGCGGCCAATGGCAGTTCAAGAAGGGGGCCAAGAGCGACGCGGAGTATCAGGCCCAACTCGAAGACGAGGTGGACCCGATCTTCGACCGGTTGGCTGACACATGCCGGACCGAGATGATCCTCACGCCGCGCGTCGTGTACGGCTACTTCCCCGCGCAGGCCGACGGCAACGACCTGGTGGTGTTCGACCCGGAAGACCCCGACCGCGAGGTCGAGCGATTCAGCTTCCCGCGACAGTCGGCCCGCAAGCGTTTGTGCATCGCCGACTTCTTCAAGTCGGTCGACTCGGGTGAGAAAGACGTGCTGGGCCTGAGCTGCGTGACCGTCGGCACCGAGGTGAGCGTGCGGGCTAATCGACTGTTTGAATCGGACAACTACAGCGAGTACCTCTACCTGCACGGATTCGGCGTCGAGTGCGCCGAGGCGTTGGCGGAGTTCTGGCACAAGCGGATGCGGCAGGAGCTGGGCATCGCCGGCGACGACGCCCCCGGCATCAAGCAACTGTTCACCCAGAAGTACCGCGGCTCGCGCTACAGCTTCGGCTACCCGGCCTGCCCGGAGATGAGCGACCAGGACAAGCTGTTCCGCCTGATCGACCCGTCCCGGATCGGCTGCACACTCACCGAAAACTGGCAGATCGACCCGGAACAATCGACCAGCGCGATCGTTGTGCATCACCCGGAGGCGAAGTACTTCTCGGCTTGACATTGGCGATTTGCGATTGCCGATTGTCGATCTGGAAGTCCGTCGCTTCCGACGCTGGACATGTATCGAACATGACATACGAAGAGCGCGAAAACGAAGCGAATCGGTTTGCCGCGTGCGTACCACGCGAAAAGCGGGAACATGCAAAGGCAGTCATGGCTGCGACTTGTCAATTTCATGCGGGTCTGGAAGTCATCGAAGAATGTCCAGAATGTGGAAGTCGAATTGCCGTGATCGACATTGGAGAGGCAGGGCAAGCATGGAAGCACGAGTGCACTTGCGGAGCCTGCTCAGGCACTTGCCGTGGGATTTGACGGTGTTCCCAATCGACAATTGACAATCGCAAATCTAAAATGGCCCCACAGGGGCGGTAGCTCAATTGGGAGAGCACTAGCTTTGCAAGCTAGGGGTTGCCGGTTCGAGCCCGGTCCGCTCCATTGCCCCAATCGGCGTTCGGCCGACGGGGCATTCACCTCTCTGGCCGCTCTGGGTCGTGTGCTGGGCGAATTGGCACTGGTACGCACTGTGAATAACATGACTCTGCGCGTGCGTTACGCAGGGTGAGTTGGCTGGGGAACGTCACCCCGGGGTGTGGCGCCTCGATCGAATACCTGCTGCGAGCCGAATGCCATCCAAACCGTCAAGCGCATCTTCTTTGTTCTGTTGCTGGTCGCCGCGCTGGGTGGGATCGGCTGGGCGGTCAAGCTCCGCATCGACGAGATGGGTCGGGAGAAACCCAAGCGCGCGGCGTCCGGCCCCGTGCCGGTCGAGGTCGCGCAGGTCGAGCGTGGGCAGATCGAGATGCGCCGCACGTTCAGCGGCACGCTCGAGGCGTTCGCGCAGTTCGTCGTCGCGCCGAAGGTGGGCGGTCGGGTCGAGTCGATGTCGGTCGATCTGTCGGACCGCGTCCGCCGCGGGCAGGTCGTGGCTGAGTTGGACGACGACGAGTTCGAGCAGGCGGTGGCGCAGGCGACGGCCGAGGTCGCCGTGGCGGACGCGAACATCATCCAGGCTCAGAGCGCGCTTGGCGTAGCCGAACGCGAGTTGGAACGTGTCCAGAAGCTGCGCGAAGACGGCGTGTCGTCCGACTCGGACCTGGACACCGCCAAGGCGGACGTCGCCGCGAAGCGCGCGGGCGTTGCCGTGACCAAGGCGCAGGCCGAGCGCGCCCGGGCCGTGGAACAGTCCGCCAAGATTCGCAAGAACTACACACAGGTCAGAGCCGCCTGGCCCGGCATGGACGAATACCGCGTTGTGGCCGACCGACACGCCGAAGAGGGCGACACCGTTTCACCCAACGCGCCGCTGCTCACGATCGTTCGATTGGACCCGATCATCGGCGTCGTGTTCGTCACCGAGCGCGACTACGCCCGGCTGGCGGTCGATCAGCGTGTCACGCTGACGACCGACGCGCACCCCGGCCGGCCGTTCACGGGGCGGATCGAGCGGATCGCGCCGGTGTTCCGCCGATCATCCCGCCAGGCCCGCGTCGAGCTGTCGATCGCCAACGGCGACCACGCGCTGAAGCCGGGCATGTTCGTCCGCGCGGAGATCGTATTGGCTACACAGGACGACGCCGTCGTCGTGCCCGAGGACGCGCTCGTGCTGCGCGACGAGAAGCACGGCGTGTTCGTTGTCGACGACTCCGGCGACACCGTTCGCTGGGAGCCGGTGACCGTCGGCATCCGCCAGGGCAAACGCGTGCAGGTCGTTGGTAAAGACATCGTCGGCCGAGTCGTCACGCTCGGGCAGCAATTGATCGGCGACGGGTCGAAGATCGTGATCCCGCAGGACAAGAAGCCGCCAGCCGACTCACCCAACTCCACCGACAAGCAAGCCAAAGCCGGAGACGCGTCTTGAACCTGCCCCGGTTCAGCGTCCGCCGACCGGTTTTTACGACGATGATCACGCTCATCATCGTCGTGCTCGGCAGCGTCTCACTCTCCCGCCTGCGCATCGACCTGCTGCCGACAGTCGAGTTGCCGCGGCTGACCGTGCGGACGGAATACGAAGGCGCCAGCCCGGAGATCGTCGAACGCCTCGTCACGCAGATCGTCGAGGAGATCATCGCGACCGTACCGGGTGTCGAAGAAATGACCTCCGTCTCGTCGGAGGGGTTCAGCAACGTACGCGTGACGTTCGCGTGGGGTACGGACATCGACGTCGCCGCGCAGGACGTGCAGGCGACGCTTGAAGACGAGATCAGTGAGTTGCCGGACGAGATCGGCCGACCGCAGATCAGAAAGTTCGATGTCGCCAGTTACCCCGTCGTCATCGTCGGCATCGGCAGCAAGCTCGACCCGGTTGAGTTGACCGAGCTGATCGACAAGCAGGTGCGCCCGAGGTTCGCGCGCATCCCCGGCGTGGCGCAGGCCGACTTGTTCGGCGGCTACTTCCGCGAGGTGCGGGTCGAACTCGACCCCGGGCGGGTGCAGGCGCTTGGCCTTTCAATGAACAGCATTCTGGATGCGCTACGCGACGCGAACCTGGATCGGCCGGCCGGCAAGATTGAGCAGGGACAGTACGACGTGACGCTGCGCGCGCAGGGCGAATTTACCAACCTCGATCAGATCCGCGACACGGTCGTGGCCAAGAGCGACGCCGGCTCGGTCACGCTCGGTGAGATCGCGAAGGTGACCGACACGTACGAGAAGCTGACGCGGATTGTGCGCGTCAACCGCGAGCCAGGGCTGCGCATCGGCATCCGCAAGCAGGCCGAGGCCAACACCGTCGAGGTCTCGCAAAACATCCTGGCTGAGATCGACCGCATCAACGCCGACTTCCCGCAGATCAACGTCGTCGCCGTGGTAAACCAGGGCAACTTCATCGAGCGGTCGATCGCCAACGTCGCGCAGTCGGTGCTGTACGGCGGCGGGTTGGCCGTGATCGTCCTGCTATTTTTCCTGCGCAACGTCAGCAGCACGGTCGTGATCTCACTGGCGATCCCGATCTCGATCATCGCGACGTTCGCGCTGGTCTACTTCGGCGGTTTCACGCTCAACCTGATGACGCTCGGCGGGCTGGCGCTGGGCGTAGGCATGATGGTCGACAGCTCGATCGTTGTACTCGAAAACATCTTCCGACGACGCAACGAAGAAAACGAGAGCGGCGAGCAAGCCGCGATCCACGGCGCCAGCGAGGTCGCCTCGGCCATCATCGCCAGCACGATCACCACGCTGGTCATCTTCCTGCCGCTTGTGTTCGTCCGCGGCGTGTCGGGCATCCTGTTCAAAGAGCTTGCGTATGTCATCGTGTTTTCGCTCGTGTGCGCGCTGCTGGTCGCGCTCAGCCTCGTGCCGATGCTTTCGTCGAAGTTGATCCGCTCGCGCGACCCGTCGAGCGAGCCGCGGCGCGGGCCGATCGCGGCCGTCGGCCGACTGTCCAACGCGGCGTTCGCCGCGCTCGACAACAACTACCGCGACCTGCTGCGTTGGGTCTTGCGGCACCGCGTTGTCACCGCGCTGTTCGCGTTGATTGCGCTGGGCGCGAGCCTGTTCCTCTACCCGTTGATCGGCAGCGAGTTTATGCCGCCCAGCGATGAGGGCGAGGTGCGCGTCACCGGTAAGATGGACATTGGCGTCCGCCTCGATCTGGTCGACGGGCAGACGAAGCTGATCGAAGACATCGTCTACCCGGCCGTGCCCGAAGCGGCGGCCTCGGTCGTCAGCGTCGGCGCGTCGGGCTATCGGCCGGACGAAGGCTCGGAAGGCGAGATCCGCTTGACGCTGAGCGCGGCCAAGGAGCGCGAACGGTCCAACGAGGAAATCGCCATGGAGCTGCGCAAGCAACTTGAAGGCAGGATCCCGGGCATGGAGATCCGCACGCGCGCACCGCAAGGCCAATTCCTGCTCGAACGGTTGCTCGGGACGGACGAAGGCCTGACTGTGGAGATTCGCGGCTTCGACCTGCCGACGCTCGACTTGTTGGCGCAGCGCGCGGCCAACGAGATCAAAGACATCCCGGGCATCACCGACATCGAGATCAGCCAGCTCGCCGGCATCCCGCAGGAGATGATCCACGTGGACCGCGACAAGGCGGCGGACCTCGGCCTGAGTGTGCGGCAGGTTGCCGAAGTGCTTGAGACGGCGGTGGCCGGCCGGCGCGCCGGCGAGTACCGCCAACGCGGCAATGCGTACCGCATCCTCGTCCAACTGCAAGACGCCGAGAAGCTCCCGCTCGACGACATCCTCAACCTGACGTTGGACACCGACGGCGGCGAGCGCGTCGCGCTGCGCAACGTCGTGCGCGTCGAGCCCGGGCGCGGGCCGATCCTCATCGACCGCAAAGACCAGCAGCGACAGGTCACGGTCGAGGCGAACGTGGACGGCCGCGACCTCGGCTCCGTCGCGCAGGAGGTGCAACAGAAACTGGCGGGCATCCCTCGGCCGATCGAGTACGAGATGTCGGTTGCCGGCGACTTCGAGGAACAGCAAAAAGCGTTCCGCGAGTTGATGGTCAGTTTGGTGCTCGCGCTCGTCCTCGTTTACATGGTGCTCGCCTGTCAATACGAATCGCTGCGCGACCCGATCGTGGTGATGATGTCCGTGCCGATGGCGGCGGTGGGCGTGTTGCTCGTGCTGTTCCTGACCAAGACGACGCTGAACGTGCAGTCATATATTGGCTGTATCATGCTCGGCGGGATCGTCGTGAACAACGCGATCCTGCTTGTCGATCAGGCCGGCCGACTGCGGCAACAGAACATGACCACGCGCGAGGCCGTGGCCGAGGCCGGGCGACGACGACTGCGACCCATCCTCATGACGACATTGACGACCATCCTCGGCCTGCTGCCGCTGGCATTGGGCATCGGCGAAGGGGCCGACGCGCAGGCGCCGCTCGCGCGGGCCGTCATCGGCGGGCTCGCCGGCTCGACCGTCATCACGCTCGTGCTCATCCCCGTCATCTACTCGCTGTTCCACCCCGACCGCAAGCCCGACCGCAAGCCCGCCGCCGCGACATGAATCACACCGACCGCCGAACACGTTTCGCGCTGGTGTGGGTCGTGCTGCCCGCGATGGTTGTCGGCTGTGCCAAGCACGTCGAGCAGTGGGACGCGTTCGATGTCGACTGGGATAAACACCTCAAGTCGGCCGACGAACGCCGCGCCAAGAACACCGACGCGTTCGCGCCCGCGGTCAACAACCCGCCCGACCTGCCCGCGCTGGACGGCGACGGACCGATCGCTCTGTCGCTGGAACAGGCGACGCTGCTGGCGATGCGCAACAACCGCGACCTGGCCGTGCAACAGCTCAACCCGGTCATCGCCGGCACATTTGAGCAGATCGAACGCGGCGTATTCGACCCGGAGTTTTTCGCCGAGGCCAACTTCAGCGACGAGACGGCCAACGAAACCGCGCGCTCCACCGGCGAGCAATTCAGCGTCAGGGCACGCGACGTAGACGCGGCCGCCGGCATCGCCCGACGCCTGCCGACCGGCACGACCGTCGAAGGCACAATCGCGCAGGACCGCAGTACGTCGAACCGCGCGCCCGAGCAGCAGGAAGCCCGCCTCGGCCTGACCGTCACGCAATCTTTACTGCGCGGGTTCGGCCCGGCCGTGAACCTGGCGCGCATCCGGCAGGCGCGGCAGGAGACCGTCGCGTCGCAATACGAGCTGCGCGGCTTCACCGAGGCGTTGCTCGCGGAGGTCGAGATCGCGTATTGGCAATACGTCCTGGCGGTTGAGCGGATCGCCATCCTCGAACAGTCGCTCAACGTCGCGACGCAACAGGCCGACGACATCCAGCGGCAGATTGACGTCGGCGCACTGGCCGAGATCGAGTCGGCCGCGGCGCTGGCCGAGGTCGCCTTCCGCAAGCAGGCGCTCATCGACGGGCGCAGCGACTTGGGCAGGCAGCGGCTCCGCCTGCTCCGGCTGCTCGACCCGGCCGGTGGCGGGCGGTTCAACCGAGCCGTGGCCGCAACGACCCCGCCGCGCATCGAGCCCAAGCCGATCGACGACGCCGAAGCGCGCGTCAAACTGGCGGAGCAACACCGCCCCGACCTGAACGAAGCGCGCGCCCGGTTGATCGAACGCCGCCTCGAAACAATCGTCACACGCAACGGCGTGCTACCGAAACTCGACGTGTTCATCGCCGTCGGCAAGACCGGGTTCGGCGACACGTTCTCCCAGTCGTTCAAGGAACTGGACGGCAACACGTGGGACTTCACGGCCGGCCTGCGCTTCAACCAGTTATTGAGCAACCGGTCGGCCAAGGCGCGCGACCGGGCGGCGCTGGTGTCCCGTCAGCAGGCCGCGGCCGCGGTGAACAACCTGCGTCACCTAGTAGCGCTCGACGTGCGGATCGCCCTGAACCAGGTCGACCGCGCCCGCCAGCAGATCGCCGCCACGCGCACGACGCGCGAGCTGCAAGCCAAGTCGGCCGACGCCGAGAAGCAGCGCTTCGACGCCGGCAAGTCCACCTCGCTCGACGTCGCCCGAGCCCAACGCGACCTGCTCGAAACGCAGATCGCCGAGGTCGAAGCCGTCGTCCGCTACCGCGTCGAACTCGTCCGCCTCTACTTGGCTGAGGGTTCACTGCTCGACCGGCGCGGCGTTGTTACCGTTGTTGATCATCCTTAACGCCGGCAGTGTGATACTTCGAGCTGAGCGACTGTCTCGTGCCACGGCCGTGTCGGCCGTGTGGAAGACCGTTGATGAACCGCACGGCCGACACGGCCGTGGCACGAATTCGACGCACCAAAGCGTACCACTGCCTATTACCCCGTCGTCCACCGCACCGCCGTTACAATGCACACATGTCTCGGCCCCGTCGTCAACGCGGGTTTACGCTGATCGAACTGCTCGTCGTGGTATCGCTGATCACGCTGTTGATCGCCCTGCTGCTGCCCGCGCTGCGCGTCGCGCGCGACGAAGGCCGAGCGATGACCTGCGCTTCGACGCAACGGCAGTGGGCGAACGCGTTCGGGTCGTACCGCGTCGACCACGGCGTTTGGCCGGTCTTTGCCGATCAATTCGACCACACCGGCGCCGAGCCTTATCACCACGGCACGTTCTGGTGGAACACGGTCGGCCGATACATGGGCCTGGACGACATCCCGCCCGGACTGTCGCGCAGCGAGCAGTCGGCCATCTCGTCGCGCAACTTCGGCTCGCAGCAGCGCAAGTGCCCGTCCGACCCGCGCGTGTACGTCGGCGTGCACTACGGCGGGTTCAACAGCACGACACCCAACCGCGCGCCGATCAACTACGGCCGAAACGCCGCGCACGAAACGCACGTGCAGTACGCGACGCACCGCGAGCGTCGCCCGGCCGACTGGATGCTGCTCTGCGACACCAACGCGCACTTCATCTACACGCCCACCGCGTGGACACGCACCGTCGACTGGGACGGCGACGGCGAGGCCGACTCACACCCCGGCGTGCTCGGCAACGAAGGGTCGATCCACTACTACAACCGCGGCCGACCCAAAGTGCACCGCGACGGCGGTGTGTACGCGTTCCTCGACGGCCACGTCGAACGGCTGCCGTTCGAAGACTGGCTGGATATCACGCACCCGATGTGGTGGGGACGGTAACGACATCAACAAACGTTGTACATGCGTGCCTGTGAATGAGCGAAGCGTTTCACAGACACCCCCATTCGGGATCAATACACGTCGCGCTGATACCGCCCGTCCTGCGCCATCTCATCGACATACGCGGCCGCGTCGGACTCGCCGAGACCGCCCTGTTCGGCCACGATCTGCTTGAGCGCCTGGTCGACGTCTTTGGCCATCCGCCGCGCGTCGCCGCAGACGTAAAAGTAACCGCCGCGATCGAGCCACGACCAAAGCTCGGCCGCGCGCTGCCGCATCCGGTCCTGCACATACACCTTGCCGTCGCCGTCGCGCGAGAAGGCCGTGTCCAGCCGACCGAGCAGGCCGTCCTGCGTGTACTTCTCCAACTCGTCGCGGTAGAGAAAGTCGGTCGCCTCATGCCGGTCGCCGAAGAACAGCCAGTTGTCGCCGTCCGCCGACTGGGCCTGCCGGTCCTGCAGGAACGCGCGGAACGGCGCGATGCCCGTGCCGGGGCCGACCATGATCATCGGCGCGTCCGGGTCGCTTGGCGGCGCGAAATGGCGGGACGGGTGGATGAACGACGGTACGGGTTGGCGTTGCAACACGCGCTCCGCCAGGTACGTCGAAGCAACACCCTTGCGCGGCCGACCGTCCAGGTCGTAGCGCACGACGCCGACGGTCAGGTGCACCTCATCCGGATAGAGGCGCGGCGACGACGAGATCGAATACAGCCGCGGCTTCATCTTGCGCAGCGCATCGACAAACTCCTGCGGCCGCGGCCGAACGGATGGGAACCGCGCCAACACATCGACGATGCGCGGCTCATCGACGAGGCCGGTCACCGCTTCGTCGTTTACCAGCTTCGTCAGGTCGTCGCGGTGTTTGGGGTCGGTCGCGCACGCACCGAGCAACTTGACCAACGCCGGGCCGGGCTCGCCGATTTCGTAGCAGTTCAACATCGCCTCACGCACCGTCAGCTCGCGCCCGTCATGCTGCGCGACCACCGGCTCGCCGCCGTGAAAGCCCAGCAGCCGGAGCAGGTCGTCCACATGCTCGTAACAGTTGGCGGGCCAAACGCCGACGGCGTCGCCCGCCTTGTATTCCAGACCACTGGCGGTCAGGTCAAGCGAAATGAAACGCGTGTCCTTGGCTGACCCCGCGCCGTTCAGCCGTTCGTTGGCCAACATCGGCGCGGGGAACGGGTGCTTGCGGTCGAACTTCGCCGGCGCATCGCCGGCCGGCTTGACCTTGCCGTTGCTGTTGCCGTTGACCTTCGGCGCGGCGACCGTCGTTTGCGCAACCGGGGCGTCGGCCTCCGGCTCGGCGACGATCTGCTTCAACTGCTTGGCCGTCTCTTTCCCGCCGGGCTGACACAGCGAAAGGTCGGACTCCTCGCCCGTCGCGATCGCCTCGGCGTACGTCTTGCAGAGATACCCGCACGCGCCGCAATCGAGCTGCGCCATCGCGGCCATCAGCTTGCGCGGCTTCGTCCGACCCTCAGCCAGCTTCAGCCGATCATCCATCGGCATCGCCGGGTCATGCCAAGGGAAGTCTTCTTCAGCCTCCGGCTGGGGCGGCGGTTCAACCGTCGATACCGCGCCGCTTGAAGAGACCGCTTGCGACGCCTGCGCCCCCGGCGTGCCCGATGCGCTACCGAGCAGGCCGGCGAAGAAGCCGTTCAACCACGAGCGTTGTTCGGTAGAGAACGGCGCGGAGTCGGGCAGGATCGGGACCATCGTGGACATCGCTGAACCTCCGGGTCAATTCACAGCGGCCGGCTGGTCGGCGTCGATGAGGCCGAGCAACTGGTCGATCTCGTGTCGGTTGGTGAACTCGCTGAACCGTTCGTCGGCGTCGCGGCGGTGCTTGAGGTAGCCGCGCAACACACGCTCGACGAGTTGCGGGGCCTCGTCGGCCGGCACGTCGCGGCGCAGCTCGCGTCCGATAGCCTGTCGCGGGCCGAAGCCGCCGCCGACGTAGACGTGATACCCCTCGACCATGTCGTCGCTCCGGTCGACGTTCGCGCCGAGCAACCCGATGTCGCCGATGTAGTGCTGCGCGCACGAGTGATCACAACCGGTGAGATGGATGTTGACCGGCTGGTCGAGTTCGACGTGCTGTTCGATGTGGTCGGCGATGGCCATCGCGTGCGACTTCGTGTCCGACGCGGCGAACTTGCAGCCCGCGTTGCCCGTGCAGGCGACCAGCCCGGCGCGGACGTTCGCGGCCGCGTGATGCAGGCCGATCGATTCGATCTCCCGGCAGGCCGACTCCACGTCCGCGTCGGCCACGTCGGTGATCAACAGGTTCTGCCACACGGTCAGCCGAATGTCGCCGCCGCCGAACCGTTCGCTGATCGACGCCAACGCGCACATCTGCTCGCACGTCAACTTGCCCACGGGCAGCACGACGCCGATGTAGTTTAACCCGTCCTGCTTCTGCCGGTGCACGCCGACGTGGCCGAGCGGGTCGACCCCGCCGCGCTGCTCGCACGTGTCCAACGGCACACGCGGCCAGTCGAACGGCAGGTGTTGCTTCGCCTCGTCAAGGAAACGGTCGAAGCCCCAGTCGTCCAGCAGGTATTTGAGCCTGGCCTTGCGCCGGTCCGTGCGGTCGCCGTGGTCGACGAACGTGCGAATGATCGCGGCGACAGCCGGGATGACCTGGTCCGGCTTGAGCATGACGCCCGTGTCGCGCGAGAAGTCCTTGTGCCCGGTGATGCCGCCCAGTTCAAGCCGAAAGTACGGCTCGCCGTCGACGCGCACGGCCATGAGGCCGATGTCGTTCGTGTCAGCCAGCGCGCTGACGCGCCCGCCCCCGTCGAACGCGACGTTGAACTTGCGCGGCAGGCCGTACATCTCACGGTGATTCAGAATGTAGTGGTGCAATTGCTTGGCCAGCGACCGCGTGTCGATCAACTCCTGCGTGTCGATGCCGGCCGTCGGGCTGGCGGTGATGTTGCGGATGTTGTCCGCGCCGCTGCCGCGGATCACGATGCCCAAGTCCTGCAAGCCGGTCAGGACGTTGACGGCATCGCCCGCGCCGATCTCACGGATCTGCAGGTTTGCTCGCGTGGTGACGTGCGTGTAGCCGCCGCCGAACTGCGCCGCCAGGTCGGCCACGCCGCGGAACTGGTGACTCGTCATGACGCCGGCTGGCAGCCGCAAACGACACATGTACCCATCCTGCGCCGGCGCGACGTAGAACAGGCCGTGGAACTTGGTCATGAACACGTCCGTCCCTTTCGGGAACGCGCCCGCGTCGGCCCGTTCGTTCAACTCGTCCCACATGTCCAGCGCGTTCTTGTCGCGCTTGGCCTGTTCCTCAGCAGACAGCTTCTTGCCCTCCGCCAGGAAACGGTCCTGCGCGTGCGCGTGGATGTCGCCGCCGACGGTCACGGTCGTGCCCGCCGCCGAGCCGTCCGCCGAGTTGTTCAACACGGGCAGCGCCGCCAGCGCCCCGTTCAAACCCGGCAGCCCCTGCGCATGCCGCGACAGGTCGACGCCTGCGGCAAAGCCCTGCAGGTATTGCTTCTGCTCGTCTGTGAAAGCCTGGTCGGTCATGGTCGTGACTCCCGACGCGCGTTGCGCGGCGACTCGTTCTCCCAGTGCTCGATGCGACGCAGCTTCACGGCGCACTGCTTGTAAGACGGCTGCTTCGAGTACGGATCGAAGACCGGGTTCGTCAGGCGGTTGGTCGCCTCATAGTGCATCGAGATGAAAACCTGCCCGCGCTGGACGGTCGGCGTGACAAACGCGCGGGCCGACAGCCGCCCGCGTCGCGACGCGACGCGCACGCGCTGGTCCGGCCGCACGCCGAGTGCCCGCGCGTCGGCCGGGTTGACGTGCACGTAGATGTCGCTCGGGTAAAGCCGGCGCAACACAGCGCTCTTGCTCGTGCGTGTCTGCGTGTGCCACTGCGCCGCCGAGCCGCGACCGGTCAGCAACGTGAAAGGGTACTCATCGTCCGCCGGTTCGGGCATCGTGCGCGGCGCCTCAAAGATAAAACGCGCGCGACCGTCACCGTGATAAAATTGCCCGTCTTCAAACAACCGCCTCTGGTTCGCCAAGGCCAGGGGACTTAAGTCCCCATGCCCGTTGTCCGCGTGCGCTCCTAATTCCTGGGCGTCTCGCTCGGTAAAAGGCCACTGAATCCCCCCCGCGTCATCCACCGCGCGGTAGTCCTCAATCCCCGTGAAATCACACGGCTGCCCGCGCGACATGTCTTTCAGAATCTCAAACACCGCCTCCGGGCTCGACCAGCTCTCGAACAACTCGGCGCAGCCCCAGTACTCGGCGACGAGCTTGAAGATCGCAAAGTCACTCAACGCCTGACCCGGCGCGCGGGCGATCTTCTTGACCATCCCGATGCGACGCTCGCTGTTGATAAACGTCCCGTCCTTCTCACCCCAGCCGGCCGCGGGCAGGATCAGGTTCGCCTGCTGCGCCGTCTGGGTCGAGTGGTACATGTCCTGCACGACAAGGAAGTCGAGGTTCTTGACGATGTCGCGGAGCTCGCCCTGGTTGATCCACGAGTGCGACGCATTCGTCGCAATCACCCATAGCCCCTTGATCTTCTGCGACGCGATGCCCTCGACGATTTGGTGGTACGACCAACTGTTCCTGTCCGGTATGCGCGACAAGTCGATGCCGATCACATCCGCGACGTGCTTTCGGTCGTCGGCGTTCTCGAAGTCACGGCCACCCAGAAGATTGGTCGTGTTGCTGAACAGCCGCGACCCCATCGCATTGCACTGCCCCGTAATCGAGTTCGCCCCCGTGCCCGGTCGACCGATGTTGCCCGTCATCAGCGCGAGGTTGATGATCGCCTGCGCGAGGCGCACACCCTCGTAACTCTGGTTCACGCCCATCGTCCACCAGAACGACACACGTTTGCCCTTGGCGATCTCGCCCGCGACCGTTTCGAGTTGTTCGACATCAATCCCCGACCGTTCCGAAACGACCTGCGGCGTGAACGGCTGAACATGCTCGGCGAATGCGTCGAACTTGTTCGTGTGCGCGTCGATGAACGGGCGGTCGATCCAGCCCTCTCGGATCAGGATGTGCGCGAGGCCATAGAACAGATGCAGGTCGCTCTTGGGCGACAGGGCCAAGTGGTGAGTCGCGGCCATCGCCGTCTCGGTCTTGCGCGGATCGACGACGATGATCTTCGGGTCGTGCGGGTTGCGGCAGACGCGCTCCCACATGATCGGGTGCGCGATGCAAAGGTTCGAACCGACCAGCACGATCACGTCCGACTCTTCAAAGTCCTGGTAGGTGTAGGGCGGCGCGTCGAAACCGAAGCTCTGCTTGTAGGCGACGACGGCCGTGGCCATGCACTGCCGCGTGTTGCCGTCGCCGTGCACCATGCCCATGCCGAACTTCGCCAGCGCGCCGAGCAACGCCATCTCCTCCGTCACAATCTGCCCGGTCGACAGGAACGCGACCGACTCCGGCCCGTGCTTCTGCTGAATCGTCTTGAAGTTCGCGCACATGGTGCGCATCGCGCTGTCCCAGTCGGTCGGCACGAGCCTGCCGCGCGCCCCGCGCACGTAAGGCGTTGTCGCCCGGTCGCTCGAGCGCAGCACGTCGAGCGCTTCCCAACCCTTGGGGCAGGCCATGCCGAGGTTGACCGGGTAGTCGGTCGTCGGCGACAGGCCGATCGCCTCACCGTCTTTGAGGTGGATGTTCAGCCCGCAGCCGGTCGAGCAGAAGCCGCACACCGCCGTGGTCGTCCCGTTCGGCTGAGCGTTGGCCGGCAGTTGCCCGAGGCCGAACCCCGCCGGCTCGCGCACCAGTTGGCGCGTCAACGGCCCGGCCCACTGGCGCAGCGGCGTGCTGCGTCGGGTTGTCGCGGTGTCGGCGTTCACGCGTGCCCCCCCGGCATGCGCGGCGCAACGACCGCGGCGAAGAACGAGTAACGTTCGAGCAGTTCACCCAGCAACGTCAAACAGAAGATCGCCACCACGGCCGGCGCGGCGAATCGCATCGCCCCGTGCGACACGTCGTTGACCGCGTCGGCCGCGAGCAGCAAAGGCAACACCACCCCACCGAACAGCCCCACCGCGACGCGCACCAATGTGACCCGCGACAACGGCCCAACCAGCAGGCCGGCCGAGCGACGCTGCGCCGTGAGCTTGCGGTCTTTCAGGTGAACGAGGATGCCGAATTCGACGACCAGCTTCGCGACGCTGCAACCCGCCAATGACAGACACAGGAAACGCCCCCAGTCGCGCAGGGCGCTGGACATGCCCGCGTCGCCGTACACCATCGAGTCGATCAGGTGCGCGACCAGCACCGTCGCCAGCCCGAGCACGAGCGCCGTGAGCGTGAACTTCACCGCCGTCGGCCCAAACCGCCAGAACGGCCGACGCGTATCGTGATAGATCATGACCGAACAGAACACGCCGACGACGCCGGCGATCACCACGGCCGCGCTCAAGCCTTCGACGAACGCGGCGCTGCCCTGCAGCCACGCGCGCGACGCCGCATACACCGACACCAATCCAGCAAACACGCCGAACGCCAGGATCTCACGACTCAACCAGCTCGTGCGTAACCCGACGATCGCGCGGAACGCGTACAACGGCCTGCCCAGGTGCAGCGTGCTCGCCGCCAGCGCCGTCATGCCCAACACGAACGCGACGATGACGTGCGACGGCCGCGACAGCGCGTCGCCCGATAGACGCAGCACGTTCACCGCCAACCAGTCGATCAGGAACACGCCGACCGACAACTGCGTGAGCACGAGCATCGCCACGAGCGGCAGGTGCGGCTCGTTCGTGACCGTGCTGTGACGGTCAGCCGGCAGCAAGTTGCGCGGCATGACCCGGTCGGTGTGATAGTTCGTCGTTGGCAGCGTGTAGTCCGGGTCGGGCGCGCCAGGAAGGAATGTATTGGTCTCGCAGTCTTCAACGACCTGCGCCTGATCGACGACGGTGATGCGGATCGCCTCGTTCGGGCAGGCCGCGACGCACGCGGGCGCTTCGTCGGCCGCGAGCCGATCGCTGCACATGTCGCACTTGCGCACGATGCCCAACTGCTTGTTGTACTTCGGCACGTCGTAAGGGCACTTGAAGACGCAGTACTGGCAGCCGATGCACTGGTCGTCCAGGTGCTTGACGATGCCCGTCACCGGGTCCTTGTCGTACGCGAGCACGGGGCAGCCTTCGAGGCAGGCCGGCTCAATGCAGTGGTGACAAGCGCTGGTCACATGTTGGATGACCGGCAGCGCAGTTGAGCCACCGACCAGCACACCCACGTCCCGCCAGGCCTCGCCGTCGTCCAATCCGTTCTGGTTGTGGCAGGCCGTCACGCACGACTTGCAACCCGAGCACGCGTCGAGGTCGACGTCGAAAGCGTACTGCTGCCCTTCCTTCGGCGGCTCGGCCGGCAGCAACGCCTTGTAGTGCTTGGCTTGCGCCGGGGTGTCTTCTTGTTCATGCCAGGACGAGAAACGATCCACCGCGGTCAACTGCTGTTGCTCTTGCAGAAACCGATCGATCAGCGTCGCGCCTTGCGGCGGGGTGTTCTTCGTCTTGGCAACCATATCTAAAACGTGTACTGCAACTGGAAGTAGAAGAAGTCGATGTCGTCGTCCGCGGTGGGCGTTGCCTCGCTGATGAAGTCACCCGCGAAAAAGTGGCTGTACCCGAACTGCGCTACCAGGTGCGCGTCGAACGCGTACGTCACCACCAGGTCGATCTCCGCGCCGACTTCGCGCTCATTGCTCAACGACCCTGCGCGCAGCACACCGCCGCCGGCGTTGTAAACCGCGTCGTCTTCGTCTGCCCGCCAGAACAAGTGGCCCTGCAGTAGAACTTTCAACTTGGGGATCGGCGAGAACACGATCCCGGGGGTAACGTCGATGATGTTCTGCCGACCGATCGCGTCGATGAAGCCGAGGTAGGCGTGGCCGAGCGGGAAGAGTTGGTTGAATGTCTCGACATCGCCGCCGGCCGAGTCGTCGCCGCTGGCGTAGTCGACACCGATGAACAGCCGGGGCGCGGTCGGCACGTCGGCGAACGTGTAGCCGAACTGGCTGCCGACCATCCACGCGTTGACGTCGCCCGACCCGACCTCGCCGAACTGATACGCGAACTCCGCGTCGTAGTCGAAGCCCGTTTGGCCGACCTTCCCGAACAGCCTCGTCCCAAGCGTGTAACGCTCTTCCTGCCCCGTCGTCCCGTTGAAGGTCCTGTCGTCGTCACGGTCCAGCCCGATGAAATACACGTCGGCCGACGGCATCCCCTCGCCCGGCAGCGGGCCCGTCGCGTACACGCCGAACAACTGTGTCTGCGCATCGGGGTCATTGAAGCTGTACTTCTGCACCGGTGCGAACTGCGTCCAGAACGGCGTGACCGTCCATTGGCCGATCTTCGTGATCACCGAAAGGCCGTCCCACGTCCGCCGCGAGTTTGACCAGTCCAGCGGGCTGATCAACCGCTGCTTGCCGAAGACCAACTCCTGTCGGCCCGCGCGCACCGTCACCGACACATCGTCGCCAACCGGCAGTTTCACATCGACAAACAGGTTCTGCAGGTCGATCGAATCGACGTCGAGCGTGCGCCGGCCGCCCGGCAGGTCGCGGTTGTTGGCCAGCGCGCTCTTGCCCTCGGCGAAGATGCGCACGTGCTCGCCGATGTGCAGGTCACCGTGCATGCGGATGCGCAGCAGTGAATACTCGTCGTCGTTGCTCGGCCCAAAGCCGAAGTTGTTGAACGACTCGAACCGGTAGCGCACCTGCCCGCCGAAGCTCGCCCAGATCGAGCCGTCGTCGACCAGCGGGAGGTACTTGATCGGATCGAACAGGTCGGCCTTCGCGTCCGCCGGCGCGTCGGCCAACACCGACCAGTCTTCGACGTGGCGGATAACCGGGTTGATCTTCGGCCGCGGCGCACCTTCCGCCAGCGCGACACCGCAGACAATCAGACCGAGCAATACCGTGTTGTGAATTCGAAACGTCATGGTGCAAGGCTCCTGGGTCATTCGGGTGCGCGACACGTGCAGCGGCACTTCACCGCCAGCCCGTCGCGTGAATCACGGCGGGGCGACCCTGATTCGGGCCGCCCTAACCCAACGTAGGAGCCCTCCCTTACGCGGGAACCGGGGCTTGCCCCGATTCTGCTAACCGGTTTTCCATGTCCTCACGCACCTCGGCCTCAGCCGCGGGCGAGAAACGCACCGTCAAGGCCACGAACGACACGCACGTGACCAACACACCCAGCACCAGCAACGCCGTCGGCCAGGGCAGCGACCCCTTGAACAAAAAGCCCGCCGCCACCGCGCCGGCGTTGCCGCCCGCGCCCACGATGCCGGCCACGGCGCCCAACGCACGCTTGTTGATGAACGGCACCACCGAGAACGTCGCGCCTTCCGACATCTGCACGAACAGGCTGAACAGGATCAGTGTGGGGATGGCCAGCATCAGCACGCCCATCTGCGAGAAGAGCATCAACGCCAGGCCCTCGCAGAACAGGACGATGAAGAGCCACGTCACTCGACCGCGCAGGCCCCACTTCATCCCGAACTTGTCGCCGAAGATGCCGCCCAGCGTGCGGGCGAAGATGTTCATCAGGCCGAACAACGACGCGATCAGCCCGGCCATGCCCACGGCCTTGACCGTGTCCATGTCCTTGAAGAAGTCGAAGTAGTCAACGAAGTAGAGCGCGGCGACGTTGTTGATCGTCAGCTCGATGCCGAAGCAGGCCGCGTAGATCAGAAACAACGCCCACACCCGCCGGTCGCGAGACGCTTCCAGAAACGCGCCGGTCGTCTTCTTACCTTCGGGCATCTTGCCGGCCGCGCGAAGGTCTTTGTAATTGCCCTCGGGGCAGTCCTGCGTGAAGAAGTAGTAAGCGACACCCGTCAACGCGCAGACCGTGCCGGCCACGACCATCGACAGACGCCAGCCCCAGAAGCTGCTGAGGCCCAGTGTCACGACGAACAGGCCGAAGATCATCGGCATGACCAACTGCGTCACGCCACCGCCCAGGTTGCCCCAGCCGGCCGACGTCGCGTTGGCCGTGCCGACGCAGTTCGGCGCGAACATGACCGACGTGTGGTACTGCGTGATGACAAACGACGCGCCGATCACGCCGATCATCAGGCGGAACAGCAGGAACGTCTCGAACGACTGGGCCAACCCAATCCCGATGACCGGCAACGAACCGATGAGCAGCAGCCAGGTGTACGACAGCCGCGGCCCGATGCGGTCGCATAGCCAACCGATGAACAACCGCGCGATCACGGTGATCGCGACCGACGCGATGATCGACCAGCCAATCTGCTCTTTCGTGAGCGACAGCTCTTCACGCACGATCTTCATCAGCGGCGCGATGCCGAACCACGCGAAGAAGCAGAGGAAGAACGCGAACCACGACATGTGAAACGCACGCATCTGCGGCGACTTGAGGCTGAACAACCTGATCTTCGTAGCCTTGCCCGCAAAGTCCATCGTCAACGACTCCTTGATGATTCAGTGGCATCCGTTCTCGCCCGACCCTCACGCGGTCGGCGCACACAGACCGCGCAGCGACGCTCCGCGTCGCGATATCCCGATCGCGCTTTCCAGAACGACCGCAGCCCGACATCTCGTCGCGCGGCCGAGCGCCGTCAGGGTCTGACGGCGGGGTGGGCACACCGCCAATTGCAATCGCCGTGCCAAACCGGCTTGCCGCCCGAAAAGGACGGCCAGTGCGCACCGGTTAGGCAACGTAAGTCGCGTGTTGCTCAACGCTGACAACAATCTGGTCGACTTGCCCGGCGCGCTCACGCCGCCGCAACGCACAGCTAACGATGAACAGACGGCCCTGTTAACATACACCGGCGTCGACCGAGTTTCCCACAGTGAGGGCAGTGCAGTGACTTACCGTGTGTCGTTGTTCGTACTTGTGGTGATTCTGTCGATCTGGTCGAATCCCACCCGATCGGCCGCCCAAACCGAACAGAAGTACAACGTCCTGTTCATCATCTCCGACGACCTGACGTACACGGCGTTGTCGTGCTACGGCAACACCGTGTGCAAGACGCCGAACATCGACCGGTTGGCCGCGCGGGGCGTGCGGTTCACGCGCGCGTTCTGCCAGGGCACGTACTGCGGGCCGTCGCGGGCGTCGTTCATGTCCGGCTACTACCCGCACGCGACGGGCGTGCTCGGCTACACCAGCCCCCGGCCGGCGATCGGCGACCGCGCGACGTGGTCGCAGCACTTCAAGAACAACGGCTACTACACCGCGCGCGTCAGCAAGATCTATCACATGGGCGTGCCCGGCGGCATCGAAAAAGGCGGCCACGGCCCAGACGACGCGCTGTCGTGGACCGAACGCTTTAATAGTCAAGGCCCCGAGTGGCGCGCGCCCGGCGACGGCGAGACGCTTGAGGGCAACCCCGACGGCCGGATCAAAGGACCCAAGGGCGGCAACACGTTCGTCGTCGTGGAAGCAGATGGTGACGACCTGGTGCACAGTGACGGCAAGACCGCGGCCAAGGCCGTCGAACTGATCAAGCAACACAAGGACGAGCCGTTCTGGCTGGGCGTCGGCTTCGTCCGCCCGCACGTGCCGTTTGTCGCGCCGCGGTCGTACTACCCGCCGTTCAAGCCCTACGACAAGATGGTGTTGCCCGAAAAAGTCGAGGGCGACTGGGACGACATCCCGCGCGCGGGGATCAACTACAAGACGAGTTCGGGGATGAAGATGGACATCCGCCGACAGAAGAAGGCCGTCGGCGGATACTACGCGTCGGTCGCGTACATGGACGCGCAGGTCGGCAAGGTGCTCGACGCGCTGGACGAAGCGGGCCTGACCGACAAGACGATCGTCATCTTCACCTCCGACCACGGCTACCACCTGGGCGAGCACGACTTCTGGGCGAAGGTCAGCCTCCGCGACGAGTCGGCCGGCGTCCCGCTGATCATTTGTGTACCCGGCAAGAAGCCGGCCGTTTGCGATTCACTGGTCGAACTGCTCGACCTGTACCCGACGCTGGCGAGCCTGTGCGGGCTCGGTGTGCCGAAACACGTGCAGGGCAAAGACATCTCGAAGATGCTCGACAACCCGAAGCACACCGTGCGCGACGCGGCGTTCAGCGTCGCCCCGATGCGGCGCGGCTTCCTCCTGCGCGAGCAGCGGTACGCCTACATCCAGTACGGCGAAGACGCGGCCGGCGGGGTCGAGCTGTTCGACATGGACAACGATCCGAAGCAGTACACGAACCTGGCGCGCGACCCAGAGCACGCGGTGGTGGTCGAGCGTTTCAAGGCGAAGATGACGGAGAAACTGCGCGACGTGCGCGACAACGACCTGCCGAAGCGGAAAGGCAACCGACGAAGTCGGTAGCGGAATCGGATGATAACCACCGAGGTCACCCAGAGCACCGAGGTGGGGGAAGAGGCGTATCGAGTGATTCGGTCAACCCGAGCGTTTCGCGCCTTTAATCGCGGGGTCGATGCGGCCGGGGTAGGTTGGGCCAAGGCTTTGCGCGGCCCACCAACGGGCGCTCCATGAACACAACCGAGCCAAGGTTTCATACGAACGCCAAGTGGTGGGCCGCGCCGAGCCTTGGCCCACCCTACTTCGCTGCCCCACTCCTTCCGTCCTCGGTGTCCTCGGCGCACTCGGTGGTTTCTCATCCAAAGTCCCGCTGTACACTTTTGCGTCACTAAGTCTTTTGGGAGCCCCCTCAATGTCACGCACGGGCATACAAGTCGTCTTCGCGCTGCTCGCGATCATGATCCACCCACCGCGCGTGTCAGCCGACATCCCCATCCCCGCCGACGCGCCCAAACCGATGACGCCGGCGCAGAGCCGGGCGGCCGTCGAATTGCCCGACGGATTCCGACTTGAGCTTGTCGCGTCCGAGCCGCTGATCCGCAACCCGTCGGGCGTGTGCTTCGATGAGCGCGGACGGATGTTCGTGTGCGAATTGCACGGCTACAACCTCGAAGGCCAATACGACATCGAGGAACTGAACAAGACGGGGAAGCTCGACAAGGTTGTGCGACGCATCCCCGCGCCGCCGGAAGCGGTCAAGCGGGCTGAGCGCGAGCAGACGGGCACGGTCAAACGGCTGATCGACACCGACGGCGACGGCGTGATGGACAAGGCCGAAGTGTGGGCCGACGACCTGCCCGCGTGTTTCGGCCTCGTCGCGGCGCGCGGCGGTGTGATCGTCGTCTGCTCGCCGCACATCGTTTACCTGGCCGACGGCGACGGCGACGGCAAGGCCGAGGTGCGCCAGACACTGTTCACCGGCTTCAAGACGGGCATCCTCGAACGACGCATGAACGCGCCGCAGTGGGGCGTTGACGGATGGGTCTACGTCGGCCGCGGTCAGGGCGGCACGATCACCGGGCCGAAGCTCAGCAAGCCCGTGCAACTGCCACGTAACGACTTCCGCTTCAGGGCTGACGGCTCGGCCATCGAACCCGTGCCGGAAGGCACGCACACGTTCGGCTTCGCGCTGACCGAGTCAGGCGACCGCTTCACCGTCAGCACGGGCACGCCCGCGTATTACATCGCCCCTATGCCGTGGCGATACCTGGCCCGCAACCCGGCCGTGAGTTTCGGGTCGCTGCGCGTCAATACCGCGCCGAGCAACCGGACCTACCCGATCAGCAAGCCGCACCCGTGGCGATCACGCCGCGCGACCGACCCCGGTTTCTCCAAGTTTTACACGTCGCGATACGGCGTGGCCGAGTCGGCGCCGAACGGCTACTTCACGTCGGCCTGCTCGCCGTTCGTCTATCAAGACACAGCCATGCCCGGCCTGCGCGGACACCTGCTGGCCTGCGAGCCGGCGCAGAACATGGTCCACCGCGCCGTCCTGACACGCAACGGGCTTGTGCCGCGCCTGCAACGCCTCCCGCGTGAAACGCAGCGCGAATTCCTCGCGTCGCGCGACATCTGGTTCCACCCGATCAACCTGACCCACGCGCCAGACGGCTCAGTCGTCATCAGCGACTTCTACCGCGAGATCATCGAAGACTACTCCGCCATCCCGCGCTACCTGCAGCAGCAGTACCGGCTCAACCACGGCGAACGGCACGGCCGCGTCTGGCGGCTTGTCCACGACGACATGGCCAAGTCGCCGGCCGCTGATATGAGCGCACTGAGCACGAAACAACTCGTCGGCGAGTTGGCCAGCGGGCGGTACTGGCGACGCGAAACAGCACGCCGCCTGCTGACCGAACGCAACGACGCGTCTGCCGCACCGGCATTGAGCGCGCTGGTCACGGCCGATGCGCCACCGCACGCGGCGATCGGCGCACTGCACGTGCTCGACGCCTTGAGTCAACTCACCGCCGACGCCCTCCGCGACGCCCTTCGACACAATCACGCCGCCGTGGTTACGCAAGCGCTACGGCTCGCCGACACGCGATTCAAGGGCGAGCCGTCGTTGATCGGCGCGGCAATGGCAACGGCTGAACACGACGACCCGCGCGTGCGAATCCAGCTCGGCCTTTCGCTGGGCGAGACGACCGACCCCCGCGCGCGGACCGTGCTGAGTTACCTCGCAGTGCGCCACGCCCACGAGTCGTGGATGACCGTGGCGATTCTTAGCTCGCTGCGCACCGGCGGCGATGACGTGCTGGCAAAGGTCCTGTCCCAAAAGGTCGCATCGGACCAAATCGATCACTCTGCGAAGTTCATTGAACGGTTGTGCGCCATGCTCACCGACAGCCGCGACCCCGACGCGCTTTCCAACGCGTTGACCGCTCTGGCCAAGGCCGAGCAACCAAGCTGGCAACGCGCGGGGCTGACCGGCGTCCGCGGCCGACTCAAGCGTTCAGCCGACATCGAACTGACGCAACCCGCCCGCGAGGCGTTGATGGCGATGGCGCGCTCCAAAGACAGCGGCACCGCCGAGGCGGCCCGCACACTGGTCAACGCCATGCGTGTCGAGACCGCGGCGCAGCGCAAAGTCCGACTGGCCCGCGCGGCCGCAACCATCGCCGACGTGAAGCGCCCGATGGCCGAGCGCATCGCGGCTGTTCGCGAATTGGGCGAAGCGCGTGACCACAGCGCCGCGTCGACACTGCTTAGTCACATCAATCGAACGCCGCCTGCCGTGCGCGTCGCGATCATCGACGCACTACTCACGCGCCGCGAATACACGCCGCACATCGTCAAGGCGATGGAAGATGGGGTGCTGCCCGTGTCGGCCGTCTCGGCCGTGCGTCGCGCGGCGTTACTCGAACACCCCAACGCCGCGCTGCGCCGTCGGGCCGAGTCGTTGTTCAAAGCCGTCCGCACCGTCGACGACGCGACGATGGCGCGCTACACGGCCGCGCTGTCGCGCAAGCGTGACATCGCCAACGGCGGTGCGGTGTTCAAAAGGCTGTGCGCGACCTGTCATCAAGCGCACGGCGAAGGGCACGCCGTCGGGCCCGACCTCGACGCCGAGTTCCGCCGAACGGACGCGACGTTCCTTCAGGACATCCTCACCCCGAACGCGACCGTCTCGGCCGGCTACACGACGTACACCGTCGAGACGCTCGACGGCGACCTGGTCGTCGGCCTGCTCCACAGCGAGTCGCCGACGAGCGTCACACTGAAACAGGCCGAGGGCAAACGGGTCACGCTGCTGCGCAAGGACATCGCGTCGTTCAAGGCGACCGGCGTGTCGATCATGCCTGAGAATCTCGTCGAGATGCTGCAACCGATGGACGTGGCCGACCTGATCGGCTGGTTGCGTCAGCCCGCGTCGCGACGTGTGCTGTTCGACGACCGCGAGGACTTCGTCGACCAACTGGTCGACGGCAAGGGTCGGGCGTCGATCGACTGGCAGGACAAGCACCGCGGCGCGGCGTCCCTGCGCGTCACGCCGCCGCAGCGTTACTCGGCCCGCATCGCCGGCTGGTCGTTCCGCATGCGCGAGACACCCGGGCCGGGCGAGTACCGGTACATCCGTTTCGCGTGGAAGTCGGCCGGCGCGTCGGGCGTGATGATCGAGATCGCCAACAGCGGCGCCTGGCCGCCGGCCAAGAAACCGGTGTTCCGTTACTACGCCGGCGCGAACACGACCGGTTGGTCGGCTGTGCGCGTTGCGGACAAAGCTCCGGCGAAATGGACGGTCATCACTCGCGACCTGTGGAAAGACTTCGGCGATGCGACCGTCACCGGCATCGCGCCCACGGCGATGGGCGGCGCGGCGTTGTTCGACGCGATCGAATTGCTGCGCGAAAAGCCGACGGATTGATCAGGCCAACTCGTCGCGCGGGTGGCTGTGAACAAGCAAAGCGTTTCACGGCATTGGACGACACAGACCGTGAAACGCTTCGCTTATTCACAGGCACCCAATACCTATGTAATTCATCGTAATTCATCGCGCACCGCGGCAAACGCGTCAAGCGCGAAGTTCAGGTCGTCGATCGAGTGCGCAGCCGAGACCTGCACTCGGATGCGAGCCTGGCCCTTGGGGACGACGGGGAAGCTGAAGCCGATGACGTACACGCCGCGCTCGAGCATGGCGTCGGCCATGCGTGTCGCCAGCGCCGCGTCGCCGACCATGATCGGGACGATCGGGTGCTCCCCCGCCCCCGGAAGCATGTCGAGCCCGCGCTCGGCGGCGCCCGCCACGAAGTGCGCGGTATTGGCGTGCAGCTTGTCGCGCAGTTCGGTCGATCGTTGCACCAGTTCGATCGCCTTGATCGAGCCGGCGACGATCGGTGGCGCGAGCGTGTTGCTAAAGAGGTAAGGCCGCGACCGTTGTCGCAGCAGGTCGATGATCGGTTGCCGCGCGGACGTGAACCCGCCCGACGCGCCGCCCAGCGCCTTGCCGAGCGTCGACGTGACCACGTCGATCCGGTCGGCCACGCCGTGGTACTCCGGCGTGCCGCGACCCGTGTCGCCCATGAAGCCGGTTGCATGTGAGTCGTCCACCATCACCAGCGCGTCGTACTGGTCAGCCAACGCGCAGATGTCGGGCAGCTTGGCGATGTAGCCGTCCATCGAGAAGACACCGTCGGTCGCGATCATCTTGAACCGAGCGCCGGCCGCGTCGGCCTCTTTGAGCTTCGCTTCCAGGTCGGCCATGTCGCTGTTGGCGTACCGAAACCGCTTGGCCTTGCACAACCGCACACCGTCGATGATCGACGCGTGATTGAGCGCGTCACTGATAATCGCGTCGTCTGCGGTGAGCAACGTCTCGAACAGGCCGCCGTTTGCGTCGAAGCACGACGTGTAGAGGATCGTATCGTCCGTGCCGAGGAAGCCGCTGACACGCGTCTCAAGTTCCTTGTGCGCGTCCTGCGTGCCGCAGATGAAACGGACCGACGCCATGCCGTAGCCGTGGTCGTCGAGCGCCGCGCGGGCCGCGGCGATCACTTCGGGGTAGTCGGCCAGCCCGAGGTAGTTGTTCGCGCACATGTTCAGCACGTCGTCACGGCCGGTCGTGGCGATGTGCGCCCGCTGCGGCGTCGTGATCACGCGTTCGACCTTGTAGAGGCCGGCGTCGCGGATGTCGGCGAGCTGTTCGGTCAGGTGTTGGTAGAAGCGGTCGGGCATGGGGCGTTGGAGGCGGGAAGGCACGAAGGCACTTAGGCACGGAGTCACGAAGGGGTTGCGCGTTGCCGGAGTCCAACGATAAACCGGAAGGCGCATCGCGTCCGGCAAGAACTGGAATCGCTGAGAAGACAAACAAGGCACGGAGGCACGAAGGGCGAGTTTTCTGGAAGATTGTTTAGCAACGAGCCCGCAGGGCCGCCCAAGGTCGAAGCTGCGACATGGGGCGGCCCTGCGGGCTCGCCGCTAAACGGGCGTCCGGGTCAACAACCCTTCGTGACTCCGTGCCTAAGTGCCTTCGTGCCTCTGCCTCTCACTCATCCCGCCAATCGAGGATGACTTTGCCACTATCCCCACTGCGCATCACGTCGAACCCTTCCTGGAAGTCGTCGCAAGCGAAGTGGTGCGTGATAACCGGCTTGATGTCGAGGCCAGCCTGGATCATCACGGTCATCTTGTACCACGTCTCGTACATCTCTCGGCCGTACACGCCCTTGAGGGTGAGCATGTTGAAAATGACGGTGTTCCAGTCGATCGGGAAGTCGTTTTCGGGGATGCCAAGCACCGCGACCTTGCCGCCGTGACACATGTTGGCCAGCAGGTCGCGGAAGGCTTGCGGGTTGCCCGACATCTCCAGGCCGACGTCGAACCCCTCGTGCATGTCGAGTTCTTTTTGAACATCGGCGATGCTTGTGTCGCGCACGTCGACGGCGCGGGTCACGCCCATCTTCTCTGCGAGTGCGAGTCGATACGGGTTCACATCGGTGATGACGACGAACCGGGCGCCCGCGTGCCGACACACGGCCGCGGCCATGATACCGATCGGGCCCGCGCCGGTGATCAGCACGTCTTCGCCCAGCAGGTCGAATTGGAGGGCGGTGTGCACGGCGTTACCGAAGGGGTCGAAGATGGCGGCCTCGTCGTCGCTGACCTGCGGCGCCTGCTCCCACACGTTGGCCATGGGCAGGCTGACGTACTCGGCAAACGCGCCGGGTCGATCGACGCCGACGCCCGACGTGTGGGCGCACAGGTGTCGCCGGCCGGCCATGCAGTTGCGGCAGCGCCCACACACGACGTGCCCCTCGCCGCTGACGCGTTGCCCCGGCGTGAAGTCGATGACGTTGTCACCGACCTCGACGATCTCGCCCACGAACTCGTGGCCGACGACCATCGGCACGGGCACGGTTTTCTGCGCCCACTCATCCCAGTTATAGATGTGCACGTCGGTCCCGCAGATGCCCGTCTTGTGCACGCGGATCAGCACGTCGTTGATGCCGATTGTCGGCACGGGCACGTCGTCGAGCCAGAGGCCTTGCTCGCGCTTCGCTTTGACCAGGGCTTTCATGGTTTGGGGCATCGGACGACCTGACGGTGTACTGACACGGCAACGACTCTTCAGCCCCGGGCTTTGCCCGGGGATCGTCTGCGCGGCTGCGTACTTTAAGGACAAGGCGTGCGGAAGTCAGTGATCGCCAGGCGATCGGCCGACGGGGTTTGATGTGTCATCAAGGGAACGCGTTGCACACGGGATAATCCGGTCAACGGGCGGAGCCCAGGGTTGAATTGCACGCCCGTAAACTGAATGGGTGCCTGTGAATAAGCGAAGCGTTTCACAGCCTCGAACGCGCCTTTCCGTGAAAGGCTTCGCCATTCACAGGCACCCAACGCGTGGGTTAATCCCGTCCCCGGGCGGAGCCCGGGGCTGAAGAGGTCGGCGGTCGCAGCACGACTCACGCCCCGCGCACGTGCCGCGTGACCTGGTCGATCACGTCGCGGACCATGATCGGATCGGCTCGGTCGGGCAGGTCGAGTGTGGCGTTGTCAGTCAGCAGGTCGTTCACGCGACGCACGGCATTGATGGCGAACGAGTGGCTGCCGCGGTTGAACGCGCGGGCGACCTCGGGGTAGCTCATCGGGGTCAGCTCGCGGGCGAGGTAGACGACCAGCGAACGGGCGAGCACGGTCTGGCGGTGGCGGCTTTCGCCGAGCAGTCGGCCGGGGTCAATGCCGAACATCGCGGCGACCGACTCGGCCAACTCATCGACGCTGACCACGCGGTGCGGGCTGAGTGCGTCGGGCGAGTTGAACAGTTGCTCGGCCACGGACTGCCCGATCGGCTCGGCGCGCAGCCCGCCGTCGTCGGCTCGGCCGGTCGTCTTGAGCCGGGCGAGCGCCGAGAGTTTGTTGACCGCGCCTTCGATCTCGCGCACCGAGTGCGTGCAGTTGTTGGCGATCGTGCAGACGACGGCTTCACGCAGCGCAACGCCGCGCCGTTTGGCCATCGCTTCGACGATGCGCAGCCGCGTCGCCGTGTCCGGCGGCTCGACCTCGGCCACGACACCGCTGAGGCAGCGACTGACCAGCGCTTCGGACAGGTCGTGCATGAGTCGCGGGTGTTTGTCGCATGCCAGCGCGACGCGGGCGCCGTTCATGTCGATCGCGTCGAAGCAGTGCAGGAACTCCTGCTGCGTGCCCGGCTTGCCCGACAGCACCTGCAGGTCGTCGACGACCAGCCACTCGACACGCCGGTACTTGCGGCGGAATTCGTCGCGCTTGTTGCGCTTGACGGCGCTGACGTATTCGTTGGTGAACTGCTCAGCCGAGGTGTAGCGCACGCGTGCTTCGGGTCGGCGGTCGAGCACGGCCTGGCAGATGCCCTGCAGCAGGTGAGTCTTGCCGAGGCCGAAGTCGCCGTGGATGAACAGCGGGCTGGGCGGCGCGTCGTCCTTCTCTTCTTCCGTCAATCGACAAGCCGCCGCGTAGGCCAACCGGTTGCTCGGGCCGACGACGAAGTCGTCGAGCTTGTGGCGGAGTTTGAGGTCGCCGGTGTCGTATGGGCGCGTCGGCCGACCGTTGGGCTTGTCGGGCCGCTTGGATTTATCGGGGCGCGCGGGCCGCTGACTGAACGGGCGGTGATCGACCTGGAACGTCAGGTCAACGTTTTCGCCAACGGCTTCGGCCGCGGCTTCGAGCAACGCCGCGCGGAAGTGTGTGTCGACCCAGTCGGCGATGAACCGGTTCGGGGCCGTCACGTGCAGGCTTTGCTCCTGCTGCTCGAAAGACAAGCGGACGGACCGATCGAACCACATCGTGTACCGATGGTTCCCCAGCGTCTTGACCAAACGATCGGCAATGCGCGCAACGACAGCTTGCGGTGAATTGAGAGTCTTCACGTTCCTTGATTCCGTTCAAGGGTCCCGTGATGGAACCGTTATCAAGATCGAAGCGCCGGGCCTAGAAGACTGCAACCCACCGGTTCGGCGCCGCCAAGAAATCCGTTCGACAACGCGGCGAGCCGGGCTCGTCACCGGGGCGTCCAGACCGTCCCGTTGGGTGTGGCGAGCCGGGCGTCGCCGCCCGACAGTCCATTGCCGTTGAAGATGAAGATACGACTCCTTTGGCCAACCCGCAATGGCCATGCGGGCGTTTTATGGGACAAAGCGCACCGCGCGTCACGTCATCGCGTTGCGTTTTAAGCACTTGAAACGCGCAAAAAAAGTTATGAACACGTTATGGCCAACACCTGTAGGCTGTGGATAAGAGGAAAAGGTTGTGGAAAGCGTCGGTCGGATGTGGAAGACAACGCGTTTCCATCAGCGCGACGCGGCGCAAGTCAGACCATCGCACGCACGAATGCGCGTTTGCGCGTGTCAGTCACGAAGCGTAACGACGTGTAGAGGCGCACAGCCGGCGTGTTGTTCGCGTCGACGGCGAGCACGAGTTCGGTCGCGCCGTTCGGTCGGGCCAGCGCAAGGCCGTATTCGAGCAGGGTCTTACCCAGACCCAGGCCGCGAAACCCCGGCGTCAGCCCGAGATAGACCAACTCCATGGCCCGACGCAACGGCAGTGGATTGAGCAGCATGGTCGCCGCGGGCTGACCTGATTCGTCCTCGACCAGCAACCACAGGTTCGGGTCGAACTGCCCGGTGGCCATGTGGCCGTCGAGGATGTCGTCCACGCGACGCAGGCCGATCAACCCCGGACAATCGAGCGTGCCCTCATAGGTCGCGAGCACGGCCTGCCCGAAGGCCGTACGTCGAGACTCGTCGTATCGCACGGCTCGCAACCCGCGCGGCAAGTCCGGACCGGCCGCAGGCGGGCGACGGCTACGCGGCGAGCGGCGGGTCATGTATTGCAGGTCGGCCAAGTGACCAAAGCCGGCCGACTCGAGCATGACCTGCGTGTCCGGCTGATCGGGGTCGACCAACGCCTGCACGATCGCGGCCTCGTCGTCGGCCAGGCTGTCTACCGCGGCCTCGACGACGCGCGCTGTCACGGGCGTCGCGGTCGGGTCGTTGCAGGGCGAGGCAAAGAGCATGGCCGAGCGTCCCGGCGCGACCACGACCACGGCGGCGGCAATCGGCCGACCACCGACCTCCGCGATCCAGAGGCGGTCGAGGGCCAGGCGGTGTTCAGCCGCGTAATTGACGAAGTGGCCCACCGCCATGTCGTTGGGGCGGTCTCGGCCGGTCAGCAGGACGGCCAGGGCGCGACGGCGTGACATGTCGTCCGCGTCAGCCAAACGGATGCGCGGGCCGCTCTCAAACGGCCCGGCCCCGGTGAGGTTGTCGCGAAGACGGGTCATGGCAGATCGAAACCACGAAGGGACGGGTTGAGTCCGGGACGACACAGGCCGAACGGTAGTGGTCCACTCTGCCGTCAAGACTCGTGCCACGGCCGTGTCGGCCGTGCGAAACACCCTCGATGAACCGCACGGCCGACACGGCCGTGGCACGAGACAAACGCTTGGCTCAAAGTGAACCACTACCGGCCGTACAGGGCAAGGTTGACCCACCCCGCACGTATTGTAGAATGCCTTGGCTGGGAGCAAAACCACCGCTGGCGTAAACGCTTGCGCGCTCAAGTCCGACTTTGCAACACTGGTGGCCCCGACGGCATGGATCGTCGAACGGTCGCCAACGCCCTTGACCAACGACCCCGAACCGAACGAGGCTGAGCCATGACCTCACTTTCGATCCGACGCGGATGGCTGACCCTTTGCCTTCTGGCGTGCGTCTGCTTCACACTGATCGCCACGACACCCGTGCAGGCCTACCCCGAGCCGTCGGTCGTCGCGCGCAGTTGGGAACTCGAATTCGAGTACAGACAACCGCGGGCCATCGCCCTGCGCGGTGTGGACGGCAAGGTCCAATGGTATTGGTACATCACATACCAGGTGACGAACAATACCGGTCGAGAACGCCTGTTCATTCCCGAGTTGACGATCGCCACGGCTGAGGGCGACCTCGTCCGCGCCAGCAAGAACGTGCCGGCCCTGGTCTTCACACGCATCAAGCACCGCGTGGATAACCGCCTGCTGGAAAGCCCGGCCCAGGTCGTCGGCAAGATCCTGCTCGGCGAAGACAACGCCCGCGAGAGCGTGATCATTTGGCCGGCCTTCAAGCACGACGTGACACGCGTGACCGTGTTTGTCGGCGGGCTGTCCGGCGAGACGCAGGAAGTGCCCAACCCCGTGACCGGCGACACCGTCCTGGTGAACAAGACGTTGATGATCGATTTCGACCTGCCCGGCAACCCGGTCAGCCCGCAGGAACAAGCCGTCGTGCCGAAGGGCAAGGAATGGGTGATGCGGTAACGTCGCCGGGCGAGTCTTTCATCTGTCGGGCGACTCATGTCGCGCGCAGCCACAAACATAATCAACGACGACGTGGCATGTATTCAGTGCGGCTATAACCTGCGCACGCTCGATGCGTCAGCGGATTGCCCGGAGTGCGGACGGCCGGTTGCCGAATCGCTGGAACAACCTCTTCGACCGCTCAGCAAGTTAGAACGACTGATTTTCTGCGCCGTGCTCACGGCCTCGATCGCGACACTCGCAGCCGTATTGCTGATCCAGTTTTACGTTCGACCCGGCGGACCTCCGCGAATCACACCAGGCTGGTTGTCCTATTGGGAAGCGCTCTACCGATTATTCTGGACCGCCGTCACGGTGACCTTCGCGAACGGCCTTGTCGCGGTGTCATGCCCACCGCTGCGCCATCGCATCTGGTTCTGGTTGGGGCCGTTTTGCTCCTTTCAGGCCTTTATGATTTCGTTGTTTTAGAGATGTGCCCAATACCCAACCGGCATTTGAACTTCTCCACGAGTGGGCCGTGACGGAACACGTCGTTGCCATTTTCAGAACGATGTGTCGATCACGGCTAAGGTGCAACCCAACCACACACGGTTCCTGATCCGGAGACCCATCCCATGGCATTGACCCCGTCCACCATGCTCGCGCTGGGCACGCCCGCGCCGGACTTTTCACTGCCGGATGCCGTCAGCGGCGGCACGGTTTCGCTGGGTGATTTCAAGGGCAACAAGGCGCTGGTCGTGATGTTCATCTGCAACCACTGCCCGTACGTGAAGCACGTGGCGGACGAGTTGGCGGCGATCGGGCGAGATTACGGCGACCGTGGGGTCGGCCTCGTCGCGATCAGCAGCAACGATGTCGCGAACTACCCCGACGACTCGCCGGACAAGATGAAGGCTGAGGCCGAGGCGCGCGGCTACACGTTCCCCTACCTGTTCGACGACGACCAGTCGGTTGCAAAGGCGTACGACGCGGCGTGCACGCCGGATTTCTACGTCTTCGACGCCGATCAGAAGTTGGCTTACCGCGGCCAACTCGACGACAGCCGACCCAACAGCGGCCAGCCGGTTACCGGCGCCGACCTGCGCACCGCGATCGACGCCCTGCTGGCCGGAGATCAGCCTAGCGACGACCAGAAGCCGAGTATGGGCTGCAACATCAAGTGGAAGGCGTGAGCCACACCCGGCAATCGCACGGCCGAACACCCTCAGCCGGTAGTCACGACGGAACATCTTCAGGTCAAAAAAACAACCCCTTGGTCACAAGACCTAGGGGTTAGTTTAAAGTCGATCAGTTCTAGGCGGCTCACGCGCGGCGTCGGCGACGCGCGGCCAAGCCAGCCAAACCGAGCAGGCCCATCGTGGCCGTCGCAGGCTCGGGCACGACCGCGTTGGTCGGGGCTAGGCCGGGGGCGTTGAAGCCGACGTTGAAAAAGTCCAAGCCGCCGCCATTGCCATCGGGAGCCATGTCCGGCATGTTGGCCGCGCCTGTCAGCGACGGCGGGTTGAACGTCAGCAGGACATGAATGATGCCGTCGGGATCGTTCATGAAGTCCTGAATCGCGTCGCCGGCGGTAAGGCCGACCGGCCCGGCGTCGTCACCGTCGTTGATCACGGGGTTCGCGCCGCCCTTGGTGTTGAAGAAGAACTCGGAAAAGGTCTGCTGCGTTCGCGTGGTCACCGGCATCGCCTCAAGGATGCCATTCAGTTCGTCCGTCAGGTCGTAAAGGCGGGCTGGGTTGCCGACCGAAACGTGCAACTCCTGGATCTGATCGCCGTCCGCGAACGAGTCGATGTCGTACAGGCCACCGGCCAGCGAGATCGAATCGAGCGGCCCGCCGTTGAAGTTGCCCGGGTCGGCCAACTCGGACGGGTCAAACAGCAATTCGAAATTGAATGATGCGGGCGATGCGGGCGGCTGACCACCGGCACCAGCGGCGTCACGACCGTCGAACTCGCGGAACGGCGATTCGTCACCGACGAAGTCGTTGCGGTCCTGGTAGTCGGCCGCGTCCGTTCGCTGACCGTTGGTCAGCACGCGGATTCCGTACATGAGTAAGAAGCCGCCATCGGGGCCGCCAATGGGGTCCATTTCGCCGCCTGTCGCGGGCACGCGCGCATTCCACATGACCGGCGCTGGCGGTTGCACCAGAGCGAAGGTCGAATCCGCGCATACGAGAACAGCCGCGAGCGCCAATCCCCACATTCCATTCTTCCATGCTTTCCGCATACTAATCTGACCTCCGGGAACAAAACCTCCTGGAAGGCCCACGGCATCGCACCGCAGGAAGCCCACTCTCAACGCCTAGTCTAGTGTGATTCCGATGCCCACGCAAGGGGCACCCCACCTTTTTGGCCAAAATGTCACACTGGATAAGGCCGTATTGCGGAAACCCTCTGATTTCAACGACTTTACCGGCCGTCGAGCGGTCAGCAGGCCTGTGAGAATGGGAAAACCTGTGAATCGCCCAGCCTGTCAGGCCGGGGTGCCTCTTGCCGCCGCGCGGTTCGGTGCCGAACCTCAATTCCCTGGTTGACCGCCCGCCCGCCGACCGCAACAATCAGCGCGACACGTGGCCGTGTGCCGGAGTGGACTAACGGGGCGGATTGCAAATCCGTTGGGCTTGCCCCATCGTGGGTTCGAATCCCACCGCGGCCTCTTACTTTCAGCAGTGCGACCTGCCATCGCGGGGTGTCGGTTTGGCTGGACGATTCCATGCGATCGCCCAGCCGAGCACCCGAGCGGCGCACCGCCAATCGATCCTGATGCACCCCGCGATGATCGGCCTCGACGCCCATGACTCCCCGTGAGCCGCACCGCCGTCCGCAACTGGGCTTCCTCTACCTGCCGCCCTACCGGGTGCAGGGCCTGTCCATCGCTGGCGAAGAGACCGTCGTCCAGATTCCCGAACTCGACGTCGTATTCGACATCGGCCGATGCCCCCGCGCGGCGCTGACCAGCCCGTACTGCGCCCTGTCGCACGGGCACATGGATCATTCAGCCGGCCTTCCGTACTACTTCTCGCAACGCCAGTTCCAGGGCATGGGCACGGGCACCTGTATCTGCCACCCCGACCTCGCCCCGCTCATCCACGACGTGATGCAGTCGTTCATGAAACTCGAAGGGCAGAAGACGCCCTACGAGGTCGCGCCGCTTGCGCCCGACGACGAGACGTTGATCAAGCCGAACATCCACCTGCGCGCATTCAAAACAGCCCACACGCCGACATCGCTCGGATACGTGGCCGTCGAACGACGCACGAAGCTGCTGCCCGAGTTGGCCGGCCTGCCGCAGGAACAGATCATGGCCCGCAAGGAAAAGGGCGAGCCGATCACCCGCGAGGTCGAGATCCCGCTCGTCTGCTTCACCGGCGACACCATGTGGGGCGACCACTTCGATCGGCCGGACGTCTTGCAAGCCAAGGTCATGATCGTCGAGTGCACCTTCCTCGAGCCAGGGCATAAGAGCCGCGCCGCCGTCGGCATGCACCTGCACCTCAGCGACGTGGTCAACTTGCTGAGCAAGTGCGAGGCCGAGGCCGTCGTGCTGACCCACCTGTCACGTCGCACAAACATCGGTGCCGCGCGCAAACACATCGACGAAGCGATCCCAGCCGAACACCGCGACCGCGTGTTCGTCCTGATGGACGGCCGAACAAACCGCGCGCGACTCGACCAACAGAAGGCCGAGGCGGAGGCCGAGGCCGCCGAAGCGGCAACGCCGCGCGTTTAACCGCGGAGCTTGCTCCGCGCGTCCCGATCACATCGCGCGTCCCACGTCTTCAAGTCGGGTGCCACACTTTGGCTCGGCAAAGTGTGCCGGCACACCCAAAGACGATCCGACCTTCGCTGGTGATTGAGGACCACACACCAAACCGCACACTTTGCAAAGCCAAAGTGTGGCACCATCAACCCGCGGCAAACGACAACATCAATGACAAATGACCATTTAGCAATGACCAATGTCAAATCCATTGGTCACTTCTCATTTGTCATTGAATGCTCACGTGAAGTAAAACCATCACTTATGCCCTCCCCCGCCCCGTCGATCGCCGTCTGCGCCGACCCGCCGACGGACCGCGCCTTGCTCACCGCGGCCGCGCGGCTCAGTGTCGATCTCAACCTGCCACTGATCAAGAAGCCGCGCAAAACCGGTTACGACCTGCTGCTCGTTGCGGCAACCGGCCGACTCGAACTGCGTGTGTTACGCGGGCCCAACCGCGGCGGACACGCGATCTGCGCCGACCTGACCAAACTCGACACCACGTCCAACGCCGGGCGCAGCCTCAGGCAACCGATCGTCAAGGCCGTGGGCTGGAAACGACGCGCCGACCCGCCGCCAACCATCATCGACGCGACGGCCGGCTTCGGCGAAGACGCCTGGCTGCTCGCGGCGCTGGGCTGCCCTGTGCTCGCCGTCGAACGACACCCGCTGATCGCGACCCTTCTCCGCGACGCGCTGCTGCGCGCCGCGCCCGACCATCCCAACATCATCGCGCGGATCGCGCTGATCAACACCGACGCCCGCGCCATGCTCCGCCGACTCCCGCCGCGCGGCTCCAAAGCGCAGCCCACATCCGACATCCCCGACGACTTGCGTCGCTTCTGGCAACCGAACGTCGTCTACCTCGACCCGATGTTCCCCACCGGCCGAAAGACGGCTGAACGCAAACCGATGCGCGTCCTGCGCACGCTTGTCGGCGATGATGACGACGCCGGCCGACTCCTCGACGCCGCGCTGCGCGTCGCGACACGACGTGTCGTCGTCAAACGCCCCGCCAAGGCCGCGCCACTGAACGACCTGAAACCGACCACCGCGCACGGCGGCAAGGCCGCGCGGTACGACGTGTATGCGGTGGGTTGATCGCACGACCGACACACTCCGATTAGAGCACGTTCAGACCTTTTGCAACGGGTGCCACTGGCGGCTTGTCCGCCAGTGCTGTTG
>JANQSF010000139.1 GCA_028284155.1 Phycisphaeraceae bacterium | reverse complement strand
CGCAACTTGCCAGTCGGCGTACACAAGTTCCGTCTGAAGCAGCTCGATGCTGGCGGAACGTTTGCTTACTCGTCAGTTGTAGAGGTCACGGTATTGGCTGGTGCACCGGTGAGTATCGAGTCTTATCCCAATCCCGCCGTGTCGCAAACGGAAGTCACCATCCTTGCTCGCGAGCAGCGCGACGTGACCGTCACCCTTTACGACGCCCTTGGGAAACGCGTGAGCCTGCTCCACTCGGGAGAGGTTGCGGCCAACCAGCCACTGCGCCTGGGCATCGATACGGAGTCGCTGGCCGCCGGCCTGTACTTCGTGCGCGCGATTGCCGGAGAACACCAGGCAACGAGCAAACTCATGATTGTGCGCTGATCAGGATTGGCCTGGGAACAACGCCAATCCGCTATTCTACAACGTTTCCTATCTGACAGGTGTGTCCATACGGACGAGCCGTCGCACCGCGCCGCGCTCGTCGACCATGGATGTTTCTCTCACTGACGACAGGACAGAACGTCAAAAGAGCTAGGCTATTGGCGATGGTTTTTGCGAGTTCCGGGCCGCGAGCACGAGTGATCACGCACTTGATCACTGCCGGCAGCTTCGTGGTCGCCGCTGCCGTCTTCCCGTCGGTGGCAAGAGCACAGCAATTTGACGCGACGCTCTTCGTGGACGTGAACGCCGGAGTCGGCAGTTCCACCCAGGCTGACGGATCAGCGCAGGCTCCCTTCACCACCGTGACCACTGCTGTGCAGCACGCCGTTTACGTCAATAAGCGCAACGGCCTGTCAACAGAAATAGTTATCGCGCCCGGAACGTACCGCGAGTCTGTGAACTTCTCGACTTATACGAACCACGCTAGCAATCAGCCGGAGAACGACACGCCTATCCTCATCCGCGCGCTTGACGCGGAGGCGCGTCCCGTGATAACGGGTGCGGATGTTTTCGACGACTGGCAGACTTCCGGCGCGTTGTTTCGAACGCACTGGACGAATGACTGGGGCGTCACCGATGTTCAGTTTGGCGGCGCCGAGTTGAGCGACCTCGTTGGACGCCGGGAAATGGTTTTCGTTGACGGAGAGCGCCTCACGCCAGTGCTTGCGCGGGCCGAATTGGCACCGGGTTTTTTCTTCGTTGACGAGTCCGCAGACTCGCTGTTTGTCTATCCGGTCGAGCCGCAGAGCTTCGCGCAAGCTACGGTCGAAGTCTCCGTGCGAGACCGAGTTTTCCAGCAGGACTTCGAGGACAACGTCACCATCCGGAATCTTGTCTTCGAGAACGCCGCTGACCCCTGGATCGAGGGCGTTGCCGGTGTGCGCATTGCGAGTTCGAACAACCTTACGGTTGAAGACTGCGAGTTCAGGTCGAGTAACTGGACAGGTCTGATTGTCTCGCAGGCTGACAGCGTTGTTCTGCGTCGACTCAAGATCAACGACAATGGCGGGCGCGGCCTGGCGGTGTGGCGACTAACAAACGCACTCGTGGAAGATTCTGAGACTTCACGCAACAACTGGCGGGGCTTCCTCGACTTGTTCACCGGTTGGACCGTCGGCAACAACGTGGATTCGTCGCACGACATCGTCTTCAGGCGTCATACATCAACCGACAATTTTGCACGCGGGTTGTGGTTTGATACAGACATTGTCAACGGTGTTCTCGAAGAGTCCGTTTTGCGTGATAACAAGAATGACGGACTCTTCATCGAGGCTACGCAGGGGCCAGTGTTCGTGCGCAACAACCTGATTGAAAACAACGGGCGCGACGGCATCTTCTCAGGCAACACCGAGAATCTCCACATCACCGGAAACGTGATTCGCGACAACTTGCGCGCGGCCGTTCGCTTGAGCGGACGCAACGAGGGACGGGAGGTGGAGAACTTCGAGACAGGAGAACGCTACCTGGTGGAAGCACTCAACTGGGTGATGCGCGACAATCGGTTTTCGGGTAGCGGGCCCTACCTGATGGGCACAACCGTCGATCCGGATACCTGGGGAAACTTCCTTGCGACGCTGGATTCCGACAACAACGACTGGTGCCACCCCGCCTTTGGCGCTGTCTTTCAGGTGGCAGGTGGGAGCCTGATAACTATTGACCAGTGGCGAGCGTTGACAGGCCAGGACGCGTCTTCGACATACTGTTCGCCAAGCACGGTTGGAACCGAGAGCCAACAGGATCAGTCCTTCGAAGTGTCTGCCCCCTACCCTAACCCCGCTGCAGACGCCGTGACGCTCGAGATTTCGGGCGACGGCAATGCCACCGCGTATGACGTGGCGATCTACGATCTCCTTGGTAGACGAGTGCACGCACAATCAGTCAGGACCGCTGCCTCGTCCCGAGACGCAAGTGCGTTCATCGACGTCTCGCAGCTCGCACCCGGCCTGTACCTGGCGCGGATTCTTGCGAAAGGACGCTCTGGCAACTCAGCCGCCGTGACTCGAGTCCTCAACGTCGCCCGCTAGCGGGTGGAGCCTGATTGGCACCGATTTCGATGCCGGCGTATTGCTCCGCTCCGCCTTGTGATCGATCGGCACCAGCAAGTTTGCTTCAGGGAAATACGTTGCCACGCAGCGAGTCGGAATGTCGTAACCCGTGACGACAAATCCGCTGGCAGATCGGACATCGCCATCGTATGTGCTCGTGAGATCGACGTGCTGACCTTCTCGCAAGCCCTCGCGCCCCATGTCCTCGCGATTCATCAGCACGATCCGTCTCCGGCCTCGCAGTCCTCGATATCGATCGTCAAGACCGTAGACGGTGGTATTGAACTGATCGTGACTCCGGATAGTCATCATCATATACTCGTCTGCCGCAAGTTTGTGGTCGGGCAAACGAGTGACCGTGAAGTGGGCTTTTCCCGTTGATGTCTCAAAGCGGCCATCGCGAGCCGGGTTGGGAAGCACAAGGTGACCGTCTTCGGAAAGGCGGGCGTTGAAGCCAGCGAAGCCCGGTATCACCTGTGCGATCAGGTCGCGCACGCGACCATAGTCAGCAGCAACCTCGGCCCAGCGGATCGGTGAATCAGCACCCAAGGTCACAGCGGCGAGGCCCGCGATGATGGCCGGCTCGCTAAGCAGGTGCGGAGATGCCGGTGGCCGACGACCCTCAGACGGATGTACAACACCCATCGAGTTCTCGACAGTCACAAACTGCGGGCGACCCTGTTGCAGGTCCTGCTCGGTTCGGCCAAGGCACGGCAATATCAGCGCAGTCCGCCCTGTGATGAGATGCGATCGATTGAGCGTGGTCGATACCTGCACCGTTAGCTCGCAACTCCGCAACGCCGCAGCGGTGTATGCTGTGTCGGGCGAAGCGGAGAGGAAGTTGCCGCCAAGAGCGAAGAAGACACGGGCCGCTCCAGAATGCATTGCGTGTATCGCAGCCACCGTGTCGTATCCGGGATTTCGCGGCGACTTGAACCCGATAGTTGCGTCGAGCGCATCGAGAAAGGACGCCGGCGGGTTGTCCCAGATGCCCATCGTCCGATCACCCTGCACATTGCTGTGCCCTCGTACGGGACAGGCGCCGGCACCTGGCTTTCCGATCGAACCAGTCAGAAGCAGAAGGTTCACGCAGGCGTGGATGTTCGCGACGGCGTTTTGGTGCTGCGTCAACCCCATGGCCCAGCATACAATCGTACGACGCGGTGCCGCCACGAGTGATGCGACCCGCCGAAGGGCATCGGGATGAACGCCGGAAGCACGTTCGATGGCCTGCCACGCAGTGCCCCGGACGTCGGATTTAAATGTCGCGAAATTGGCTGTTCGACTCCGAATGAAGTCCATGTCGAGGGCCGACCCTGGCGTTGCGTCTTCCATTTCGAGAAGCGCCTTCGCAACCCCCTGAAGAAGTGCCACGTCACCGTTTATGCGGACCTGAAGGAACTCGTCGGCAAGCGTCGTACCACCACGAACCAGGTCGACTGGCTTCTGGGGGTGCTTGAACCGAGCGAGACCAACTTCTGGAAGGGGGTTAATGTGTACGATACGGGCACCGCGTTTCTTGGCGCTGCGGAGCGTACTCAACATGCGCGGATGATTGGTGCCCGGATTCTGGCCAACGACAACTATCGTGTCGGCTTCGTCAAAATCAGCCAGCGTCACGGTGCCCTTCCCAACGCCAATTACCTCCTTCAGCCCCGTGCCGCTTGACTCGTGACACATGTTCGAGCAATCAGGCAGGTTGTTGGTGCCATACGCGCGCACGAACAGCTGGTAGAGGAAGGCCGCCTCGTTGCTCGTTCGACCCGACGTGTAGAAAACTGCCTCATCGGGAGAACCGAGGCCATTCAATGCCTTCCCGATCATTTGAAAGGCCGCCCCCCAACTAATTGGTTCGTAGTGTCGCGCCCCATCGCGCAAGACCATCGGATGGGTCAGCCGGCCTTGATCGTTGAGCCAGAAGT
>JANQSF010000136.1 GCA_028284155.1 Phycisphaeraceae bacterium | reverse complement strand
CCCTCCCGGTGTGAAACGCGTTCGGCGACTCACCGTTTGAAACAAAGCCGGGGTCACTCGCCCCGTAAAGCAAAACGACCGAGGCCAAAAGGCCTCGGTCGTGTGCAATTCAGGATGACGTTGACGTCGTGTCATTCGCCTTCGGGTTTGGGTTCTTCTTCAGCCGCAGGCTTGGCCTCAGTTTCCGGGGCGCTCGCTTCGGCTTCCGGTTCGGCCGGTGTTTCCGCCGCGGGCTCCTCGGCGGCCGGCGCTTCCGCTTCCGCCGCCGCGTCGTCGGCCATCCGCGCCCCGCCGGCGCCGAACACGATCTTGTCCGTGCCCAGCGCGCCGTGCGCGTCCATGCCGCCCTTGCCCGGCTGCGGACGACGTGCCGCGCCTTCTTCCTTCGGCTTCTCGCCCGGCTCGGCCGTCCACTGCGCCCGCTTCAACGACAGGCCGATCTTCCGCTCTTCGATATCGACGCGGAGGATCTTGACCTCCAACTCTTCGCTGGCTTTGACCACGTCCTGCGGGTTTTCGACCTTGTGGTCCGCCAACTCGCTGATGTGCAGCAGACCTTCCAGCTCGTCTTCCAACTCGACGAACACGCCGAAGTTCGTGATCTTCGTCACCGCGCCCTTGACGATCATGCCCGGCTGATAGCTCGACGGGATCGCCTCCAGCCACGGGTCTTCGCTCATCTGCTTCAGGCCGAGGCTCACACGCTGCTTCTGCTGATCGACCTCGAGCACAACGCACTGAACCTCTTCGCCCTTCTTGAGCATCTCGTTCGGGTGCGTCAGCTTCTTCGTCCACGACAGGTCGCTCACGTGCAGCAGGCCGTCGATGCCCGGCTCGATCTCGACGAACGCGCCGTAGCTGGCCAGGTTGCGCACCTGACCCGAGATGACCGTCCCGGGCGGGTACTTCTCGGCCACCAGTTCCCACGGATTGACCTCGGTCTGCTTGATGCCCAGGCTGATCTCGTTCTTGTCCTTGTTCACGTCGAGGACGACGACATCGACTTCCTGCCCGACGCTCAGCATCTCCGACGGGTGGTTGATCCGCTTCGTCCACGACATCTCGGAGATGTGCACCAAGCCTTCGACGCCTTCTTCGAGCTTCACAAACGCGCCGTACGAAACGATGTTCGTCGTCACGCCGGTGATGCGCGTGTTGACCGGGTACTTCGCCTCGATGTCGTCCCACGGGCTCGGCTCGGTCTGCTTCAAGCCCAGCGCGATCTTTTCTTTTTCGTGGTCGATGTGCAGAACCTTCACATCCACCTTGTCTTCGATCTTCAACATCTCAGACGGGTGGTTGATCCGACCCCAGCTCATATCCGTGATGTGCAGCAGGCCGTCGATCCCGCCCAGGTCAACGAACGCGCCGAAGTCGGCGATGTTCTTGACCGTGCCGGTGACGATGTCGCCCTCGGTGAGCGTTTCCATCAGCTTCTGACGCTTGATCGCACGTTCCGCCTCGAGCAGCTTGCGTCGGCTGATCACGATGTTCCGACGCTGCTCGTCGATCTTGAGCACCTGCGACCGGATCGTCTTGCCGATGTAGATGCCGATGTCCGGAGGCCGACGGATATCGACCTGCGACGCGGGCAGGAACACCGGCACGCCGATGTCCACCAGCAGCCCGCCCTTGATCTTCCGCATGACCGTGCCTTCGACCTCGTCGCCCTCGCCCTTCTCGTTGACGATCTTCTCCCAACCGCGGATGCGGTCAGCCTTCCGCTTGCTGATCTCGATCACGCCCGTGCTCGACTCGAGTGTTTCGAGCAACACGTCAACCGTGTCGCCGATCTCGACGTCTTCGGGGTGGTCGAACTCGTGCTTGTCGAGGATGCCCTCGGACTTCAAACCGATCTCAACGAGGAAGTCGTCGCCGACTCGGCCGATGATCTTGCCCGTCAGGATCGTGCCGACTTCGAAGTCGGTCATCTGATCCTTAATCAGGCCGTCCATGTTGCCCTTGGCGACTTCTTCGCCGAGGTCGTTTTCGATCATCGCCAAAGCTTCGGCGTCATCGACATCGAGGGTTGCAATGAGGTTGCGATCAACCATGGGAATGGAGTTCCAGAAAAACGGGGTGAAAACGAACCCGGCCCGACGACGTTCGACGGGCAGACGCGGGGTTGCTGACGCAGGTTGTGGCGAGTCCCGACGGCCCGGTATCCGCACGGCCAAATGGCCGGGCTTCCGGGGGGTTCCACCATCGGCCGCCGCCGAAGCGGGGCCGAACTTGAAGCCCCGATTGTAAGGCCAAAACATACCCCCAGGCAAGGCAGACACGGCATTCTCCCTCGGCCGCCCCGTCGTGCCCGGCCGCTCGCGGCTTAGCGCGGCCCCCAAAATTTTCTCCACGCAACCACCCACCATGTGCGCGACCACACACACTCGCGGCCCACCCTGACACACCCACCACCCCGTCCCCCCTCCCCCCAAACACCCAAACGGCAACCAACCTTCTCCACACCAACAACTTGCAGCAAACCCCGTGATTGTCACCCCGACGTCACCCCCCTCGTTGACGTGGCGCAAGGCCGCATCCCCAAGTCTACCCCGACATGAATGTGGCGGGCCAGACACCCAACTCGCCACCCATTTGGCGGGGCTGACGGGCGATTCGGGCTGTGAAAAGGTAGTCATCCATAGGGGGCGGATCGACAAGGTTGTGCGCGCGCGGGCGGTCGATATGCAACGGGATCGAATGGCGAGTGACGAATAGCGAGTGACGAGTAGCGAAGTCGGAGGCGGAGGCGGAGATCGAGTCGGGGGGTGGGGTGCTGTGGTAGATGCTCGGATCAACCACGTCGTGGGGATCACATTGAGTCACCGGACGACCTGCTCGCGCCCGACATCACACTGCCTGCGGCTCCGCCTTGCCCGTGTGATGGCACCCGCATGATGGTGAATCACCACAGATATACTTTGAGACACAAGGACACCGCTTCCGGGGTTGCTCAAAGCAGCAACCTCAGCGACGCGCCGTCCAATCACTGTCAGCAGCTACCTAGCGATGAAAAACGTCACAGAAAGACTTCTCGCCGATCGAAGTGCCGCCGATGAACTTGAGGTGTTTCTGGGAACGCGGGGAGGCTTTAGCAAGCAAGAGCAAAGAAAGGTCATATATGAGGGCGGCCGTCTAGTTGTCGAATATACAGCGGGGCACGAGGTCAGTTCAATTTGTGTAGTCGACGACTATTGTGACTCGATGCTAGACAAGCTTGAGCGGGACGTGGCTGAAGCGTTGTCGCACGAAGGGACTGAAGTTGCGCAGCGGTATCTGCATAGTTTATGCGTCGTGAACGGCTTTTTCCGGCACGACGACAGCTTCCAAATCCAGCCATCGCCAGTTGATGCTCCACAACCAGAGTTTGACTATGCAGCGCACTCGTTTCTTGTTGAGTATAGCTTTTCCAAAAGCCCTCACCAATTGGTAAACCAGCATCGATCCAGCCGACGCTTTTCAGAACTATCGTTGCTACTTCACGCATTACTCCGCTCGGTCCAGCTTCCAAATCGTTCCACTACACATGAATGGGTCGTAACAGCTGGACCAGAATGGGCAAGTCGTTACTTGCAACTGGGGTATTTCGGCGGAAAGGAATATCCGCCGAAAGGCTCCGATGAATTCTCGTTAACAGAATCCTTGTCGCCGCTTGAATTCGCGGACGCCCAGTCGTACTACACTAGCTTGGGCGTCGATTCCGGTAAACCGCTGCAATTGCCAACGACGTTTGCAGAATCGCTGGCAGCATATGACAGGCTCGACGAACCATCGAAGGCGAAGTTCTGCCGTGCATCTTTTTGGTCTCAAGTAAGTTCGCGCATATTTCCGGTGTCGCAATCTGCGGCGTTCGCTGCTTTGGTCAGCGCCGTTGAAGTGTTTCTTCCTGAACCAGCGGAGCGCTGCACAGAATGCGGCCGTCCAACCAGCTTAGACCGATGTGCGAATTGCAACCAACCAATTGCTGGCCCAACAAGACAATTTCGAGAATTCGTAGAACACTATGCTCCAGGCATACCTGCGCGCGAACGAAACAGGCTTTACAGTCGACGGTCTAGTCTTAGTCACGGATCAACCTTACTGCCCGGCGATCTGTCGGAGATTGGATTTCGTTTCACGCCACAGTCGACGGAAGCTTGGTCGGAACGTCAATTGCTCGCACAGATTGTTCAACTGGTCTTGGTGAACTGGTTGAAGTCTCCGTCGTGAGCAAGTAGATGGTATGAGTTGAAATTGGCCGCCGGGTAGGTGCGGTTGATGCTCGGATCAACCACGGCCTAGGAGGCGTGGGCAGCGACCAGCATGAGTCAGATAGACATCAGAGAGATGCCGGGGTTGCTCAAAGCAGCAACCCGAGCCACCTGCCGGCAACTGAGCCTCATTCGTCATCCTGTTTGAGTTCTACATGCACAACAACCCACCAACCGTTCGGCGAGTCACACAACAATGCCGCGTGTCGCTTTTGGGGCGCTCATGGAAGGTCCTTCTCTGGTTCTGTGTGATCGCAGCCCCGGCGGGTCCGACTCTTGCCCAACCCTTGATCGATACCGTTGCGAGCATCGACAACCTGGTGATCAACGCCGACTACGTTTACGTCGGAAAGATCATCAAAGTTCGCGATGAGCCGATTCCCGGCGGCTCTAAAATGCCCGGCTTCACTTTTGAAGTTGATGAATACTTGAAGGTGCCCATGGAGGAGGACCTCACCCCAGAGATCAAGCGAAGGGGCATGTTCGTTTCTCCACCCACGACGAAGTACAAAGACTGGATGAATCGTTCCTGTCGGCTGCTCATTATCTCCAACGGCTCAAGCCCGCACCGCCCAACGGTTATTGAATTGGCTCCGAATAAGGCCGACGTCTTCACGGCGGACTTCAGCCTGCTTCACGACCCAGGCGAGATCATCCAAGCCGCCAAAGATGCGATCAAACGCACTCCGAGTAACATTCGTCGACTTCGCACGCTCCGTCTGATGTTGCCCCGTGAAACATACAAAGGCACGCGCTGGGAAGATGGACATGGCTTGATGTTGGAAGTACCTGCCGACTCTCAGTTGGAAAAATGGGCGATTGAGTCACTTGATCACAAGGACCCTTTGAATCGCCGTCAAGCAGCACAAGCGTTGCGGTACTTCAAGTCGGAGCGGAACGCCAAGTTGGTCGCGAAACTCCTGGATGATCCCGAGTCCGCCGTGCGCTATGCCGCCCGCCAAACGCTTGAGCGTTGGGAGGTTCAAGCAAATCAATGAGATCGTGGTGAATACCAGCAGGTCGGCCGGGCGCGTTGCCTGGCGTTTCGGCACACAATGAACGTGAATTGCTGGGCTACGTGCACGATCTACGGACTCGGCGATTCTCCTTCAGGTTGCACCGGCGTGCATAATTGATACTCGGATCAGCCACGGTGGGGTGGTACGATGCGGTCGTCGCCCGAGTGCCAGCGGCATCGTCGTGCGGATAAGATTGTCGCGGCGGACGACGTGCTCGCGACCGGCATCACACGGCTCGTTGGAGCGACTCCAGTCACCCGACAGGAGCGATATGTGGGAACATCGCTTGAACTGTGTCGACTGCGGCTTCGATACCGCAATTCTGAGTGGTGGGCCGCTCCGGTACTACTTTTGTCAGACGTGTCGTGAAGTTATACGTCTTCAGGAGCCACGGCTTGTGATCTGGCCACCGCTTTGCCCCCTTTGCCAAAACGACTTTGGGCCTGCGGATCATCTGGCGCCTACTTCCGCGACCTGCCTTTCATGTGGAAAAGCATCAATCAATACAACGCGAGTAGCTCATGTCCTCATGGATTTTGAAGAGCCCGCACCGAGCACGAGACAGACTGTTCATGGTCAAGTGATTGCGAAGGGCAGGTTCGTCCAATTGGCGCTCGTCAACGAGTACTACTGGCGGGCGCGCTTTCGTGGCGAAACGCCACCAGTCGGCGCGTGGGTTGAGGCAAGAGTCTCGGAGGTCGGCAAGAGAACGTTAGTCTGCGAATTCCTGCGTGAGCTGACCCCAAAGTTGATATCGTACAAGAACAATTGGCGCAGGTAGACCGGCGCTTGACCGTGCCGCTCAGCCCAAACCGCGAGCCGCACTGAAGTTCACCCATGAATGACCCCCACGCCAAGCCGGCCAAACTGTTCATTGCGGTGTTCTTGTTGATGTTCGGCGGGATCGGGCTGACCGTGCTGCTTTTCCTTTGGGCGACACCACGCGATGCCTTTGGCGCGCCGCCCCTGTTCTTTCGCATCGTCGGGTCGTTTATCGCGATCGGGTTTATTGCGTTCTCGGGGGCCGGAATCTCGCGGCTGTTCGCGAGTCGAGCCAAGCCGGTGGTCACTCGCCCCAAGTCAGGAGCGTCATCACAAGTGATTGCGTCATGCCCCGGTTGCGGCGCCAGCCTCGACGGCGACGCCGACATCTCCCCGTCGGGCGACGTCAAGTGCACCTACTGCAATAGCTGGTACAACGTGCGGGCCGGGAGGTAGGCTTGGCGTGTTGTTTGGGTTTGGGTGGGTGTGGTTGATGCTCGGATCAACCACGGCTGAGTACGGATTGATTCTGATCCGTTTCCCGTAATGCCTTGGAGTTTTGCTGTTCATGTCCGGCGTTGCTCAAAGCAGCAACCCAAGCCACCCGCCGCAGTGCCCGGCCATTCACCGGCATTGTGCGACCAATCGCCCGGCAATGTGTTTGGCCTCCGCGATTGGCTAATTGGCGATGATCATGTCTCTGACGGGGATTGATATGAATGACCAGTGCTCTGAGACGAAGACCAATATGGAATAGACGACTACTGCGAAGAAGCCTCCAACTGCCCATCTAATCGATCGTTGAGCCCACAGCTTCCAAGCATCTTGTCTTTGAGCTTTGCGGATCGCTTTTTGTCTTGACACTTCAAAAACTTCATTTCGTTGGTAGTTTTCGGTGAACTGCATTACGAGCCGCGCAAGCCGGTTCGTTGTATCAATGTAGTCTTTGACTAAGTTCGCAGGAAAGTCTGGTGTTACTTCGCGCGTCGCCTTGATAAGTGAATCGCCCATGTCTGCTCGTTAGTCTTCGACCAATCCGTTCTTCTTTAACGCTTTATTGATGTCATGCATCATTCCGTTCGCACTCTGAGCGACTTTGTGTAGGTTTGCATACTCCTCGTCCACATCTACCAGTATCTTGTCTTTCATGCTGAGTGCTCCTGCAGATTGTGTACGCCGAGAACACGGTCACCGTGCGCCCAACCACCGGACAAAGTGCCCGACCCACGTGTCAGTCGGTCATCCACCACGTATGCCAGCCCTTGTTGCGGATCTTGGCGAAGGGCGGTACTTGCACGGCGGCTGTGAGGACGATCAACACGTCGCCGCCGGAGATCAGCGCATTAAGACACGATACCGCCGCCAACAGGGTCGACTCGGAGCCTGTCGCGTAGCAGATCAAGAGCGGCGCGAGTGAGAGGACGGCGAGGGGCGCCAACGCCACCACGACGAATCGCACACACGACATCTCATCGAGGTAGGCCGCGTACGGCATGACGCGACTTGGCCAAAAGCCGATGACGGACGACGCTGTCATGCCGAAACTTGGGTATGTGAAGGCGTGAATGAATTCGTGAACGATCACGATTCCCGCGACGAGCAACACGAGCGACACGGCGGCGATACCCATCGCCAGGATTGGGCCTAACGCGCCTTGGACGCCCAGGTCCAGTCGCAACGACACGGAAACGGGGGCGAGCGTCGTCCACGCGACAATGAACAGATAGCAGAGCGGTAGGCCGACGAGGCTCCCCAGCAGGACGAGCGCGCCCGGGCCGAGTTCACGCAGCCGCCGCCAACCGCCCGATTCGGGATCGAAGTCATCCGACTGCGGTGGTGGGCCAACCGTGAATCGCATGGTTACTCGGCGAGAGTCTGCCTGTGGCGAAGGGCGCGCAACGCGACGTTTAATCAGCGCTATCGGGGGATCGAAACGATCGCCACCGCCGTTCCTGTTCTTGCGGCGAGACGTCTTCGACGTGCGTGGCCACCCACCAAATGTTACCAGCCGGGTCTTTGACACCGCCGTAGCGTTCGCCTGAGGGCAGGTCCATGATGTCGAACACCGATTCGCCGCCGTGTTGCAGGGCGCGTTGGTAGACCGCGTCGCAGTCCGGGACGTAGAGGTAGATCGACGCGGGCATTGGGCCGAACTCGGCGCTCGCATCGCCGACCATGACCATCGAGTCGCCGATGCGCAGCTCGGCGTGCATCACCCCGCCGTCCGGCCGATCCTTACGCGAAACAACCTCGGCCTGAAAAGCGGACACGATGAAGTCGATCAACCGCGCCGCGCCCTGCGCGAACAGGTACGGCGTTACCGTGTGGAAACCCTCACGGATCGGGTTGACAGCCATGCGAACCTTCCAATCTATTTACCTATTAGGCAAGGTCATCCACGCCCAACCATAATCCGCCGGACCTTTTCACTACCCCACATGACTCATCACATTGATCACCTTCCCGTTCGGGTCGGCTACGAAGAACCGCCGAACGCCCCACGGTTCGTCGGTGATGGGGTAGACGATCGTCAGCCCAAGCTCGTTTGCTTTGGCGTGCACGGCGTCGACGTCGGCGACCTCGATTGACAGGTCGGGGTTGGGCACTTCGCTGGGCGGGCGTTGCAGGAGGGTGACCTGTGCGGTCGGGTTGGTTGGCGATACGAGCGTGACGATCCAGCCCATGTCCATCGCGATGTCCAGCCCGAGAAAGTCGGCGTAAAACGACTTGCTCGCGTCCATCTCGTCCGTCGTGATGTCGGGAACGACGCGCTTGATGCTCATGATGTGATCTCCCGACGGGTGACAGGTGCACGATGTGATCGTCGATCATAACCCAAGCTTGGCCCGCGCGCGTTCGACGCTTTGCTCGACGCGTTCGACAAACGCCTCCTGCTCAGCAGTACGCTCGTTCGGCCAAATCTTGAAGAGGTAGCCGTACACGATCAGGCTGCGGTTCAGTACCAGCCAGGGCAGGCTGTCCAGGTCGTCCGTTGGCTGAGTGTACCGCCGTTCGTAGCCCCGCCAGAACGGGATCATGAATCGCTTGTCGAAGTCTTTGTCGTCGCCAGAGAATTCGTGCAGGCATGCGTAGTAACACGCCACGGCGATGTCGTTGATGTAATGCCCGCGACACGAGTTCTCAAAGTCGAGCAGCACCATTCGGCCGGTCGACGTCATCAGGTAGTTGCCCGCGTGGATGTCGTAGTGGATCGGCCCGTAGCGTTTGGGCGGACGCGGCATCGCGGCCATGTAGTCGCAGACGGTCTGGTTCAGTTGCGTCAAGCCGCGGTCGTCGTCAGGCAGGTACTGCACAAGAGTCGTATCGGGCACTTCGTCCCAATGTGACAGGTCGACAGGCGCTTCCGGTTTGTAGTCCTCCGCGATGCGGTGCAGGAAGCCGGTCAGCTCGCCGACCTGCTCGAAATGTTGATCGTTCCACTGCTCGCGCGTGATCGGCTGACCTTCGATCCGCTCAAACCGCGTGACCGTAAACAACTCGCCGTCGAATGTGAACCGTTCCGTCTCGGCGCCGTCGTCTGCGACGACTTGCACGACATCACCCGTGTGCTGCTGAACAAAGCGCAGCCAGTGCAGTTCCTTGAGCACCTCCTCGACAGGCCGAAACGCGTCCGGCGTCAGCCGAACGACCGTCGGCCCGCAGTCATAGATCAGGTTCGTGTTCGACCGGATGAGTTTGGTCGCATCGGGAAGAGCAAGCTCACGACACAACGCGTCGAAGAATGGGCCGTCGCCGTAGGCCATTTGGCCATCTTAACGACGTGGCCCTTCGGGTCGTGCGGCGACGCGCGTTTTAATGACGACAGCGTGTCACATCGATCGACCTACGCTCACTTGGCGACGGCGATGGCCGGCTGACTTGCCGTGCGCTGACCGTTTGACGCGACCCCCACGGCGTAGACTGCGTGGAGGCCTGGCTTGAACTTGATCCCGTCGATCGCCCAGGGGGCCTCGCTTGCCGTGCCGAGCAGTTGGTCACCGTCGTAGAACTCGACTTTCGCGTAGTCGCCGGTGGATGTCGCTTTCAGCGAGAGTGGTTCGTCAACGGGCAGAAAGCCGCCATAGCCCAAGCCCATCTTCGGCCCGCGTTTCGTTCGGCCGTACGGGATGATCGGCTCGGTCATGCGGATGTCCGGCGTGGCTGAGTGATACGAACGCCACATCGCCGCCGCGTAGGTGTCCGGGAGCCAGGAAGGATGTTCGAAGGACGCGGCTTCCTTGCTGCCGGCCTTGGCGATGGGGTTCCATTCGCTGATCGGTTGAAAGTCGCCGACCCATCCGTCCTCGAACGCGACCGGCTTCAGTTTGACCGGTTGGCCAGGGGGCGGCATCTGTCGTGGCATGCGCACTTTGATGCAGCGATCCAGGTAGACCATGAAGTAGTTGAACTTTGAGTAGATGCCGTGCGGGAAACCATACGTGCTCGCCGCACAGGCCAAATCCTGTGGCGGCACGGGCTTCTTAGGCGGCGTGCGTTTGCGGCTTTGCACTTCCTGCTTGCGCACCTCCCACGCAAACGCGAACGGGACCTTGCGCGTCAGTTCAGGGTACTGCCGCAACTGACCGCCAAAAGAATCAGCCCAGGCCAACACCCGCTGCGGCGCTCGGTTGTACAGGTCTTTGCAGTAGTGACCGCCGGCCTGCCCCAGCCAACCGACGATCGGCACGGTCGTCAGTTCCGGGTGCCCCGTCTCTTTGGCGGCGTGTTCGAGGTACTTCAGCAGCAAGCCCATGCCCTGGTCCTTGAAGCCGAGTGTCCGCTTGCCGGTCTTTCGGTCGCGGATGCCAAGGTGCTTGATCGTGTCGCGCGTAATCGTGACAAGCGCGAAGTTCCAAGCCTCGGCCACCTCGCGCGGGTCGGCGCTGTGAAACACGAAGCAGACAAAGACACCACGTACCGGTTTATCGCTGGGCAACAGAATCTGAACCTTGTCGGTAAACGGCGGCTCGTCGTCGTCCCACTTGACTGTGCGGTCCAATTGTTGGACCGGCAGCCAACCAGGCGGAAAGTCGTACGCTCGGGAAAACGAAGGCACGGCGAACGCGATGAGCACGGCGGCAAGACACGGCAAGGCCTTGCTCTGCCGAAAGGCGGGTTGATTGAAGAGCATGGTGATTTCCTGAAAGCGTGGGCAAGGACAGCCTACTCCTGCGACCTTGATTCTAACGCGCAATTCTTCTTAGCCCGTTGCGCGTTCGACCGCCGGGCAACAAGTTCGGTCTACGACGGTGGCTGGGCACTTGTCGGCCGGGTGAACAGCGCGGCGATCAGGAAGCCCGCGGCGACGGCGATCATCTCCTTCCAAAGGAACGGATCAATCGTCTGTTGCCGAAACTCGCGTTCGACGATCAAGAGCGCGATCAGAAAACCGACACCCACAGTCGCCGGCACGGAAATCGCCAACCGTATCCGTCGATCGCCGAGTCGCTCAAACAGCCGCAAAACGGATCCGAAGACGATTCCAACAATGCCTCCCGCAACGGTTTGAAAGAAGTAGGTCATCTCCACACCGTTCCATCCCCGAAAGTAGAAGTCCGGTTGATCGTGCCACAACCACCACAGCAAGGCAGCGGACGTCTGCGCGACGCCAACGGCCGCGCCGGTCACCGGCCCAATGATCAGCCAGCAGATGAACGGTCGCCATGATGCGAAGCGCTGTTCGTGTTGGTGAAACGTGGAAGGGTCTAGCGGATCAAACGGCCGGCCACATTCCGGGCAACGCGGGTCCGGCAGTTCTTTGAGTGGATACCGGCACTTGAGGCAGAACATGGGTGGGCATATTTCATCTGTCATTCACGACATGTCCGCGAAGCAGTCGGCCAGTTCGTAGGCCGGGCACATTGCCCGGCAATGATTGGTCATTGTGCGTCCAACCGCCGGGCAATGTGCCCGGCCTACTCGCTAATTTCGAGGTCGCAGGACGAGCCCGGCGCCGATCGCCACGCCCGCGAAAGCGATCGAGGCGGCGAGCCACTTGATCGACTCCGCGACGTCTTCAAGCCCCCATTGCCCAAACTGGGGGTCTGCGAGCGCTACTGGGCCTAGACCAAGCACGACCGCTACAACGACAAACGGAACGATAAGGGGCTGTCTCGACATGATGTGTCGGTCTCCAGGGTTGACAGGGCAGTCATGCTGCGATGGATGACGCTCAAATGTAATGGGTGCAAGGCGGCGCGAAGTGTTGTCGCAATCGGATCAGGTGTATTTCTTCACGGCGCGACTCAATCCGCACCTGTGCGTCGTTGGCTTGGACCTACTTGCCAATCCGCAGCGCTCTTATGCGCTGATTCCGTTCCGCATTCCGGGCATGATTTGGACTGTTGATTCCCACGAAGATCGTACCCGCACTCCAGGCATCGGCCTTGACGGGCACGACGTCGTAGCACGGCGTCTCCCAGCAGTGTCGGCAGGTTGAAGGCGACTTCGATCGAGACGGGCACAATGCCCACAAGGATCACAAGTACGCCCACCCAACCCCAATAGACGATGGCCAAAACCCCGCCGGTGATGAAGGCTGCAAAGACGACCAGTGTGACCACTGACTGGATGCGTGTTGACTTACGAGGCATCGCCAGACTAACTCCGCACTCACTCCGTCCCCGCCAGCGTGCCCTTAGCCTTGACCAGCCTGTGGGTGTCGGTCGTTCGGTAGACAAAGATGTCGCCGTTGATCGTGCCGATGGCCAGTTGTTCGCCGTCGGGTGAGAACGCCATCGCGGCGACGCGGTCGTTGGGCATGGGGTAGCAGTGGCCGAGAAGTTGGCCTGTCGTCAGGTCGTCGAGAAAGATCATCGGTTTGTCGATCGGCCGAACCGATGTCAGGCGTTTGGTGTGAATCAACCACTTGCCGTCTTGTGAGACGGCCTCGGCGAACGGCTCGGACTCGCTGGAACGCGTTCGCGGGACGCCGCGTGTGCCGTTGTTTTGCAGCGGCGTCGCCTTGCGGGTCTTCATGTCGCAGCGCAGGTAACCGCCGGGTTCGAAGCTTGGCATCAATACCGCGTCGTGTTGGCCGAGCCATACGAGGCGGCGGTGGCCATCGAACTCAGAATAAGCCCGCTTGCCGGCGAAGGTCGCGTACGGTCGGCCGGTCGCGACGTTCCACACGACCAGCGAACCGTCGCTTAACGCGGCGGCGAGGTAGCGTGAGTCGTTTGAAAACGCGGTCGCCCAGATGCGCGTCGCGCCGCGTCGGCCGGCGGTTGGGCCCGTCGGCTTCCCATCGGGCGACACCTTGAATCGAACTTTGCCCGTTGTCACGTCGCTGACCACGACCAACTCGCGGTAGCCGCTTGCGGAGATCTCGGTCGTCACCGCTGCGAACCATCGGCCGGTCGGCGACAGTGAGCGCGACATCTGTCGGCCGAACCCTTCCTTGGAAACGCGCAGCGGCGAACGCGCCCGGCCATGCCGAAAGTCGTGCGCCTCGATCGTCGGGACCACGGCCTGCCCGGGAAGCCCGTTCGGTTGCAGCGGCCGCGGCTTGGTCGTTTTCACGAAGGCGAACAGGTTGGCCTGCGGTGCGACCAGGCGCGGGCCTGCGTTGAGTCGGCGGGACTCGTAAACGGGCTTACCCTGCTTGATGTCCCACGCAACCACGGTCTGCCCGGTCCACGCGACCAGGTGCGTGCCGTCCTTTGAAAAGGCGATCGAGCGGACAAACTCCGTTCGACCCATCACCTGCCACTCGCGATCGGTCAGCAGCGGCCGACGATTCAGGACGGCGATCGGCTTGATGCTGACTTTGGCAGGCTTGGCGGGCGCGGCGTTGCCCGGTTTGGGCTGGCTGGGCGTCGGCGGTTTCGCACCAGGCTTGTTGTTGCTTTCGACCGCCGGCCGCAGCAGGCTTTTCGCCAAGTCGGAGTTGTGCTTGGCGAACACGGCCTTGACATGCGCGATCGCCCTGTCCGTCGGCCGACCGCCGAACTTGCCGATCGGCTTGTCCTTCACGGGCAGCTTCCGCCGCCGACCGTCCGGACTCTTCAACGCCTGCCGCGTGGTCCTGACCACCGTCTGGCGATAGCCGTTGCGGCAGACGTAGTGATACAGCTTGGGGTGATTCTTCACACGCGCTACGGCGTGATCGACAAACGCCTTGTCAACGCCCGAAAACGGCGCAGGCTCAGCCGACGCCGCAATCAGGTGAACGGCAACGCACGCGACGGCAACGCACACCGACCGGGGCGATCGTGACCGGACACACATATCTGTCATATGAAACTCCGCGTTTGGCGACGGGCGGCGGGGGCATTGGAACAAAGCGATGTGGCCCAGTTTAACGCATGATGGGCAGACGGATGACAGGCAAAACCACTCTCTGAGCAAGTAGCGTCGTGCCCACCGGCATGCCAAGGGCTTTGGTTTACGCCCCGTCTGCTTCTTCCGGTTTCCACGCAAACGAGGCGTCAGCGCCTCCCAACTCCACGACACGATCACGGTGCATCAAGACACCCAATCCATGTTCAACATCCCACCGACAACCGGATGTTGCGCGAGAACCGCCCGTGGCGTGACCCCAACCACACCTTCCGGAGGGCCTTCCTCCGAACGGGGGAAACGGGAAAGGGGGCGATACTATGCTGAGTTGAAAGACAGTCGCTACGGACTGAATGGACACATCATGATCCTCCGCACCAACTACGACGGTGATCTTGAACCGACGGACGTCACAGGTGATCCGGCTGAAACAGAGATCGCCGCGGCTGTGCGCTCGATGGATTGGAACCGGTTCGCGTTCGTGACGTTGTTCAAAGACGACGACAACTGGCTTGAAGGCTCCGGATGCCTGGAGCCGGGGTTTGGCCTGAGCATGATGCTCTCGGTCGACCGGATTCAGTACGTCACCGCAACCGCGCCGCCCACACCGGACGCCATGCTTGGTCTATTCAACGCTTACCTCAAGGGCGACGACGACCTGCTGTTTGGCCTGATCTACGATGCCAAGCGGCGGGGGTTGAACGCCGACGACGTCTCGACGCTTCGCCAACAGGACGAAACACCTCAACGCGAACGGATGATGAGCGCGGCCCTGGCCGAGTCGGCCGACCTGTTCCTCAAGAAAGACTACGGCGCGTTCATTGCGGCACTGAGCCCGTACGAGTCGTTGCTTGGCCCGATGGACGCGAAGAAGCTCGCCATCGCCCGCAGAAAGCACGGCGATTAGGTCAAACGTTGCTCGGCCAGACACAGGCGTCAGCGCTCTTTGTTGCTCTCACACCGCGAGCAGCATCTTCGCTCCGGCTGTTGCTCGAGGTCGCGGTACGGGATGTCGATGCCGCACTCCTGGCAGTAGCCGTAGGCGTCGCTGTCTAACCTGGACAGGGCCTGTCGCACGAGGCGTTGGCGGCGGGGTTCGATTTGGCCGGCGACGATCTGGCGGAGGGTGTGGGCGAGGAAGTCGAGTTTGCTGGTGTTGAGGGTGGACATAACCGCTCCTTGTATTCGAGGCAGACCCGTGTGTCACGAACACGGGTTGCGTTGCCAGCGGTTCCTCATGGCAAGACAAATGCCAGAGCGGATTGGAGGCGGCCAAGAGATGTTAAACAATTAAATGTAATGTGTTTACGTCGATGCGTCGTGGGTCGCGGGGCTGTCACTATACTGAATTGGTATTGGCCAAAATGGACAATTATTGATCGTTGTGTGCCGAAATGATCCGTGCCGTGACGTAGACTTTCATGGAATGGGTCGCGGTGTTCTTGTGCGGCTCATGTTTGTGCCACGGCCGTGTCGGCCGTGTGGAACACCCTTGCCGCTCCGCACGGCCGACACGGCCGTGGCACGAGACTGACGCCCTGCTCAACGCATTCCACTTCCTCCGATTTGAAGGCGCGACCTTGGCTGACTCCGTCCTTTTGATCTCCCAAGACACGCAGGTGGCGACGCTCGTTCGCAATGCCTGTGCGAGCCTCAACGCGGCGTTCTCGCTGGCTCGTTCGTTGGACGACGTGGCGGGGCTGCTGGACGCGGACGAGGTCGATCTGGTCATCTGCGATTACACGACATTCGAGGCGTTGCGTGCGCGCTGGCCGCGTGCGTGTGTGGTGTTGTACAGCGAGCCGAAGGACAGCGAGCAGGCGATCGAGGCGATCAAACTCGGGGCGCTCGACTACCTGCCCAACCTCGTCACGCCCGACATCGTCACGGCCCAGATCCGCGGAGCGCTGCGCATCCGGCACGACATCAAAGTGCCAGCCATCTATGAAAGCCGCGACGAAACCGCGGAGGTCGATCGGATCATCGGTGAGTCACCGGTGATGAAAGAGTTGTACAAGTTGATCGGCCTGATCGCGCCGCGCGACATCAACGTGTTGATCACCGGCGAAAGCGGCACGGGCAAGGAGATGGTGGCGCGGGCGATCCTGCACCACAGCGCGCGGCGCAGTCGGCCGTTCCTGGCCATCAACTGCGCCGCCATCCCAGACACCCTGTTAGAGAGCGAGCTGTTCGGCCACGAGAAGGGCGCGTTCACCGGTGCGGACACGCGACGCATCGGCAAGTTCGAGCAGTGCCAGGGCGGCACGTTGTTTCTGGACGAGGTCGGCGACATCCCGCTGGGGACGCAGGTCAAACTGCTGCGCGCGTTGCAGGACAACGCGTTTCAACGGCTGGGCGGGGCCGAGGTCATCAAGTGCGACGTGCGCATCATCGCGGCCACGCACCAGGCGTTGGACCGTCTGATCGAGGAACGGCGATTCCGAGAAGACCTGTATCACCGGCTGATGGTGGCTGACATCCACGTGCCGCCGCTGCGCGAACGCGAGGTCGACGCGGTCCTGCTGGCCCACTACTACATGGCCAGGTACAACCGGCAGTTCGGCACGTCGGTGCTGACGATCGCGCCCGAGGTGCTGCCGGTGCTCATCGAGTATCCCTGGCCGGGCAATGTGCGCGAACTGGAAAACGCCGTGAAGTCGGCGCTCGTCCTGGCCCGCGGCAGCATCCTCCGCCTCGAACACCTGCCCGCCAAGATTCAGGCTCACGTCCCCAAAGGCACATCAAGACCAACCGCCAGCCCCGACACCCCCGGCCCCTCCGGCCCGCTCGGATCAACAGAGTCGCCGGCGCACAGCCTCCGCGGCGTGGTTGCAAACTTGATGAACGACAAGTCGTTGGACGGCGCGCTGCATCGGGCGGCCGTGTCGATGATGGAACGCGAGTTGATCATCGCCTGCCTGACCCGATCGCAAGGCCGAGCCGCGGCTGCGGCCAAGCAGTTGGGCATCAGCAGAACGACGCTCCGTAAACGCATCGCTGAACTTGGGATTACGATATCGGCGACGGCGACTGGTCGGGTCGCGGGCGAGTGAGTGGGTATGCAGGGTGGAGATTCCAGAGTCGGGTTAGCCTTGCGATGATCCTGGATAGCTGATTTGCCCCGATCGACGCAATTGGAGTGCACGATGACACCCGCTACGTTCAAACGCCGCATCCTTGCCGAAGGGTTCGATCCGTTTGATCACCCGTTGCAATATCCAACGTTCTCGCGGGTCAAGGAAGCCCAAACGCAGTACGTTTGCCGCGACGCCGTGCGGGGTGGGGCTTGGCGTTTGTTCCTTGGGTTCAACACCATTCCGGCGGCGGACATACGAACACCGGAACACGCTGCGGAATGTGAATCGCCATGGTTCCAGTACTGCTCTGATGCAGCCATTTCAGAATTCGGACCGGAACCAGGAATACTCGACAAACGCCAGGCCTTGAACGCAGCTTGGCAGTGGTTGACTGAGGTTGGTTTTACCTGGCTGGCTGACCCTTTCGCACACACGCCAGATTACTGGCGACGTGAACACAACATTCTGCCCAAGAACGTCGTTTAACGAAGTGTGTAGCCCGGTGACATCGCGCGGCGGCACCCGCGGCCAATGCGCGGACCAACAACGACCAGGCAACCGTTAATGGCGAGTGGTCTCATGTATACTTTGGTCCACAAGGCTACAGCTTCCGGGGTCACTCAGTGCAGCAACCCCATCAACCTGCCATACGCCCGAGATCATGCCCGACTCTCTTGAACACAAGCGAAAAGACATCCTTGAGCGTATCGCATCGCTTGAGGACGCGATCCGCAGAGCGAGGGAGTATCTCGAAACAGGAAAACACGTCCACTGGCACGGGTTTCGGCCTTGGTTCATTCAAAAGGTAAGAGATGGCCAAGAACTTCCACCGCACAGGGATTGGGTCAGGAACGTCTTTCTGCCCGGCAAGAAGAGGTCATTGGATCGGGTGGAACGACTGTTGGAGCGATTCGATGTGTAGGCTTGGCTGGATTGAAAGATGAGTGTGATACGTGTCGACAACAACGACGTGCTGGAAACGCCGTGTGACGTTCTGATCCTGAAGTATGCCCAGGGCTTCCACGGTGCCGACCGTGCCGTGGCGAAGGCGCTTGGACTTTCAGATCGTGAGGACGGTGTGCTGTCGCCCGGCAAGCATCTTCGGATCCCCACGCAAGGGAAGTTGCCGTGCAAGCGGGTGCTCTTTGTCGGCGTGCCGCAGCTTTGGGACTTCGGGTACTCCGAGATTCGCGCGTTCTCGAGCAACGCGTTATCGATCCTGGCCGGCGAAGACTGCGAAAAGGCGACGGTCGCCATGACGATGCACGGCGCCGGGTTTGGGCTGGACGAAAAGGAAGCGTTCTCGGCACAGGTAGCCGGGCTGATGGAATACCTCCAGGCGCCGGGCAGCACGTGGCGACCGGAAACGATTACGGTTGTCGAGCGGGACGCGAACAGGGCTGAGCGCTTGACGGCCTTCCTCTCCGCCATCCAGACGGCCGCGGGAATCGACCTGGAACACGAGGCGCGCCCCAGCACGACGCGCCGGCTCCCCGACGCCGGCATCAAGTCGGACGCCAAGAAGCATGTCTTCGTCGCGATGCCTTACGACGAGCAGATGCAGGACGTCTACGAGTTCGGCATTTGCGAACCGGTGAACGCCGCGGGGTGTTTGTGTGAACGGTGTGATCGCTCCAGCTTTACGGGCGACGTGCTGGACAGAATCAGGAAGCGAATCTCATCGGCGGCTCTGGTCGTGGCCGACGTGACAGGCGCGAACCCGAACGTGTACCTGGAGGTGGGCTACGCGTGGGGCAAAGGGGTACCCACCCTCCTGGTCGCCAAGCAAGGCGAAGAACTCAAGTTTGACGTGAAGACGCACCGGTGTCTCTACTACAAGAACATCTCCGATCTGCGGAGACAACTGTCACCGTTGTTGGCCGAATTGACCGCTGACGTTCCCTTGTAATCTCCGCCTAAAAGCAACGACTAAACCCGCATGAGCATTCAGCTCGAAACTCTTCAGAACGCCCGAGACGACGCGCAGCGCTACCTGCGGTTCGTCGAGAAGTGCGACCATACATGGGGCATCCTTGGCGTTGCGACCGTCGTATGTGTGGTGATTCTGTTGGCCTTTCACTTCAGCAATAGCGACGGCCTGTCGCCGACCGCGTGGGTCGTGGGCGGCGTGCTCGGCTGGGTCGGGATTGTCGGCGGGCTCAAGGCGTTCGGCTGGCTGCTGCGCACGCTGACCCGGAACCGCATCGCCGGCTATGAGAAGGCGATCGAGGAACTACAACGCGAGCAGTAGGCGTGCGTGACCTTGTACAACGCGCGCGGCACGACGACGTCCGTCGTGGTACAACGGGCTGTATGGATGAGCACGACATCAACGCGGCGAAGTCGGACTGGGACGACATTGCGGCCGACTGGCACGTGCAGGTCGGCGATGACGGGGACGTCAACCGGATTCTGAATTCCGACCCGGTGCTCTGGCAATTCGCGGACGACGTCAACGGACTTGACGTGCTGGATGCGGGGTGCGGCACGGGTTACCTGACGCGCAAGCTGCGCGAGCGCGGCGCGAACGTGGTCGGTATCGACTTTTCCGAGAAGATGATCGAGATCGCCCGCGCGAACGGGCCCGGCATCGACTTCCGTGTGGACTCGTGTTCCCAGTTGAAGACCGTCAGCGACGCGTCGATCGATCTGGTCATTGCCAACTATGTCCTGATGGACACGCCGGACCTCGATGGCACGATGGCCGCCTTCAGCAGAGTGCTGCGCGACAACGGCGTCGCCGTCGTTATCTTTTCACACCCCTGCTTCCCGCAGGGCATGGCGTCGGCGTCCGCCGATGACGGTATGGTCGTTTATCAATGGGACTTCCCGTACTTCGAGCGCCGCAAACGCGTCGACCCGCCTTGGGCGCACTTCACCTCGGACTTCACCTGGTTCCACCGGCCGCTGTCCGACTACTGGAAAGCGTTCAAGGCCGCCGGGTTCAACGTGCTGGATTTCGAAGAGCCGAGGCTGACCGAAGACCGCCGGCATCTCGCTGAAAACGAAAGCATGCTCAACAAATGCAAGAGTCGGCCCTTCTCTGTTGCGTTTAGATTGCAAAAGAGGTGTAGGGTATGACGGTCGCGCGCGGTTAACGTTCGTATGAAGACGTGGGTCATGCCGCGCTCGATTAGCTGAGACGCACAACTCGCCATACGTCAATGTGGAGACTGATCGATGAAGACGCCAACTATCACGCTCGCCCTGCTCCTGCTCGCGGCCAACTGCGCGCCCGTCGCGGCAGACGTCGCTCAACCGAAGGACGTGTCCGGGCTGATCGCCCCCATCATCAAGAAGCACGACGTACCCGGCATGGTGGTTGCCGTAGTGCGCGAGGGCAAGAACGTCGCGGTTGGCGTGGCCGGCGTTCGGACGCGTGGGAAGCGTGACAAGGTCGCCCTAACCGACCGCTTCCACCTCGGCTCGGACACGAAGGCGATGACGGCCATGCTCTGCGGGGTCCTTGTCGATGAGGGCAAGCTGAAGTGGTCGTCAACGATCGGACAGACGTTCCCCAAACTTCGGCCGAAGATGCACCGGCAGTATCACGACGTCACGCTGGAGCAACTGCTGACCAACCGCGGCGGCGCGCCCGGCAACCTGACCCGCGACCCGCTCTGGCTACAGCTTTGGCTACACAAGGGCACGCCCACCAGCGCGCGGCGTCTGCTGCTTGCGGGTGTGACCGCCAAAGCGCCGGAGGCCGCGCCGGGCGAGAGGTTCATCTACTCGAACGCCGGCTTCGCGATCGCCGGACACATGGCCGAGCAGGTCACCGGCAAGTCCTGGGAAGACCTGATGCGACAAAAGCTTTTCCGACCGCTCGGGATGACGACCGCCGGCTTCGGTGCGCCGGGCACGCCCGGCAAGAACGACCAGCCGCGCGGCCACAAGACCGACGGCTCACCGGTCGAGCCCGGGCCGCGCTCGGACAACCCGGTCGCGATCGGCCCGGCCGGCATTGTCCATTGCTCGATCGAAGACTGGGCCAAGTTCATCAACGCGAACCTGCCCTCGGGCAAGACCAAACTCGTCAAGCCGCAGACACTCAAGAAACTCCACACGGCCGCACCGGGGCCCGGCATGAAGTACGCCATGGGATGGGGCGTTGTCGACAACCTGCCCGGAGCCGGCGGCCCCGCGCTCGTCCACGCCGGCAGCAACACGATGTGGTTCGCCATTGCCCGCCTCGCCCCAGTCAAAGACTTCGCCGTCCTCGTCGCCTGCAACCAGCAGAGTCCCAAAGCCTGCAACGAGGCGTTCGTCGCGCTGATCGACCAGTTTCTGCCCAAGTAGCGAGCGGCGATTGTGTTCGTGCCTGAACGCGCGGGTCCCCGAATATGCAGAGTAAAACGGGTAGGCCGGGCAACGTGCCCGCCGTGCTTGCTAAACCAAGCCGCCCTAGGGGTCGTTCATGAAGAAGTGCCCATGAAGACAATCGCCGGATTCGGGGTCACGGTGGAAGTTGTATACGAAACACTCCTTTGAGCACTGCACGTTGAACATTGCCGGCACGTTGACGACTTCGAGCGGCGCCTGACAGATAGGACAAGGCTTTGGCTTGCCTCCGTCAAGGACCTCGTCACAGATTGCCTCAATGGCCGCAGTTTGGCGTTCGCGCTCTGCCACGCGATCTTGGGTCCAGAGATAGGTCGAAAACCCACGCACGGCGGTCAATCCGCCGTCTCTGTATCGCAGACGCGACTTGAAGGTCGCCGGTCCAGAAGCAAATGAAAGGGTTAGGTCGAAGTCGAAGTTGTCCCGAACCAGACTGCGTGGCCCACAAAAGCGATCTTCATTGACCTCCGCAACGACCTTACCCTGCGCGGCCGAACAGCCTTCATCGGTCTGTGCCACTAGTACGTCTGAGATGAATCGTTCGACACTAGCGCGAAAACGAGCGCCGACTAACCCCATGTGGTAGCGAGTCTTGAATGGACCAAATTCAATATGGATGTCCATCGAAATGTGTCGAACGAATAAGGCCTAAGTTGCGGGGTGGCCACGGTGGCAGCCCAATCTCGCCGAATTGTATCGGAGGCCCTTCAAATTCCGGCATTGGTTAGGGCGCAGTGGGTAGGCCGGGCACGTTGCCCGGCGATGCCGGGTCATGGTGCGATCAACCGCCGGGCAACGTGCCCGGTCTACCTGCTGCTCACTCGGCGTGCCGCGCCATCAGTGTTCGGATGTCGAATTCTGCGTCTGCGTCGTAGCGCGGCGCGTAGCGGTCGTAAGCACTCGCGATCTCGTCGTACCGGGTATCGATGCGAACGCGGTTGTACGCATGCGACACGACAAAGAACTCGCCGTTCTTGATCTGTTCCATGACGACGGCTGTGAACCGGTCGGTGTCCATGCCCATGGCCATCATCTCAGGATCGCCGATCTCCGATCGCACGAATCCCGGACAGATCAGGCCCACATCGATGAACTCCGGCAGCTCGTCACGCAACGCCTCGGTCAGGCCGAGGACGGCGTGCTTCGATGCGACATACGCCGCACACATCGGCGCCGCCACGAAAAGCGCGTTCTCAGAACCGACGTTGTAAATGCCCGCCGGCTTCCCTTGCGCGATAAGCCGCTTTCCAAAAACCGAGACACCGTGCCAAACACCGTAGAAGTTCACGTCGAAGATCCGCCGAACGTCCTCGATCGGCGTGTCGATGGCCGAGCATGGCGGGCTGATCACGCCGGCATTGTTCACAACCGCATCCACCTGCCCGAACGCGTTCCAGGCGAAGTCCGCCAGCGCCTCGACGTCGCCGAGTTTGGTCACATCGCTGACAAGATGCCGGGCGTTGACGCCGACCGACGCGAGTTCGTCTTCGGCCTGCTTGAGCCGGTCCGCCCGCAGGCCGCCGATGACAACATTGGCGCCTTCCTCGCCAAACCGCTTGGCCAACGAGAAGCCGATACCTGTGGCGCCGCCCGTGATGACGACGGTCTTGTTCTTGAAGTCTTTCATCGTGCTGCTCCGTTTGCGTCAGTCTGATGTCCGGAGGCCGGCGTGTGGATGGGATCGCTGTCAAGCGCAATCCCGGACGATTCAAAAAGGATGCACAAAGATAGCCCGGGAGACGCGATCGTATCAAGCCCTGCTCAACCGCTGTTGATTCGCGCGCCAACCACATCGCCGCGCCGCGCGATCGGCACCTCGCGCGCATCAATCTTGTTCTGCATCCATTGCGTTGAATAGTGGGTAGGTCAGGCACGTTGCCCGGCAATGCCGGTTCATCGTGCGATCAAGAGCCGGGCAATGTGCGCGGCCAACCTGCTATCCGAGCAGGCCGCGGAGCTTGCCCAATAGTCCCGGCCCTCCGTCCAACACAAGCGACTCCGGCGCCACGTCTATTAGGGTTTGGACGAGTGTCGGCAGGTCGTGGGCTGTAAATCGCATCGGACGTGCGCGCCTTCCTGTCGGCCGAGACGCCTGGACTTCGGTACGGAGCCCTTCGGGCACACCACCGCTGGCGCCCAACAAGCCACCGACAATGCAAGCATTCGTGTCGGTGTCGCCTCCACCTTGGAGGGTTTCTCGGATGGCCTCCAAGTAAGAAGTGCCGAGCGCCAAATGACGAATCGCGTGCTCAAACGCGATCCGTACAAAACCGGCTTGAGGATAATACGGACATTTCGCTCCTCCAACGGCGTCGTCAAACCATCTGGTGACCTCAGCTAACCCGTGCCGACGAAGCCAAGCTGCCGAAGCGTCCAGGGCTAGCTGTTGTTCACCCGATCGGACGAGCGTCGCGAGCGCGATCACGTAAGCCGACACCGCGTCGATGCAAGCTCGATTCGGATGTGAGAGTGAACTGTCCATTCTCGAGATCTTGGCCAACTCTCGGGCGTCGAGCCTGTGCCCCCAAATCGCAAGTGGAAGACAGCGCATGAGACTACCGTTCGCCTTCGACCGAGCAGAGAAATCGCAAGCCTGTCGCCGCATGCGGCTTGCGCGAGCGTGTCCCTTGGGAACTCGCATGCCGATGTCAAACGCAGAATTGATAGTCTGACCAAGGTCAAACGGACCAGAGCGATACCAATCGTGGTATGCGTCAGCGACCCTGGCGATCGAGAACTTCCCATCACAAGCCAACGATCTCGCAAGCGCGAGTTGCAATTCACCGTCGTCCGTAATCTGCGCTGGATTCGTATCCCAGTATCCTCCGCCGGGAAGGGTCAATGCGTGCTCGACCTCGTCTGTGCTCGGCGCGCGCCCAAGAAACTCCAGGACGGAGCCAGCGGCGTCCCCAACCAGAGCACCAAAGAACGCAGCGCTAGCACGTTCGTAAAGGGTCAAATGACCTCCAGCGGGTCGATCAGCGTGACTAACGAATCAAATCTAAGTTGCGACGGATGTCTGGGGTTGCTTTTTTGAGCAACCCCGGCAGTAGTGCCCTTCTGGCCCGAAGTATATCTTTGGCCACTCGCGATCAACGCCTGTCCCGCCGTGGTTGATCGGAGCATCAACCACAGCCACCCGCCGAGCATAAACGACAGCCACCCGCGCCGGGCAATGTATCCGGCCTACCTGCTGTGCCATTCCGACTCACACTCTGACTTGATGCGATTCCAAGTAGCCGAGAACGACCCATCTTCGGTAAGACACGTGCGATTGGGGATCGAATCAAAACCCACTCCCATTTCACCCAGCACACGGCACAAGACAATCGACCCGGCAGTTCCACGGCCCATTGTCAGTGCTGTGTCGATCTCGCGCTGCGTACAACCAATGAGATGAACGAGGTGGCACTTGCCGGCAGGCAACAGGATGTCGGTTTCGTACTCAGTGCTTGTCGTTGCAACGAGAAAGGAGAGCGGCGTGTCTGTTTCAAGCACCAGCGGGCCGTTGCATGGGATTCGGTCGCCCGGAAGAATAAGACGCGAATTCTTTTGAAACAGGATGTATTTCACGAGGTTGATGAGTACGTCTGGTGGCCAAGCGGCTTGTTCGATCGTTGAAATGACCAATTCAATGCCGAAGCCAGAGTACCGCTCTCCATCATCGTCAATGACTGATTCTGGGTTCGCATCGTCATCGATGTGTGGTTGTGACAGGCCACTAGTTACATAGTGCCATGATGAGCGATTGCCACTGGGTGGATACTGATAAATGCCGCCTCCCGGCCAGTTGATAAACAGGTTGGGATCGCCAGGCGACAGAATCTGATCCGGCGGATCGGTTGGAGCGAAAATCGCGTGCAACGCGTTCTCGCGTGCGGCCATCTGGCCCGCATACGCGATTTCGACCGGCTTTTCGAGGCCGAGGTCATCGACATTCGGTATCGCAGAAGAATCAAACATGAGGTGGGTGGTTAAGTTGTTGCTCTAAGCAATTCCGCAAGCGTGCGACCTTGTGGCCCAAAGTTTAACTGAGGCACATCACGATCAACGCCGGCCTTTGGCTGAGGACCGCGTCGTGGCACCCCGCCGTGGTTGATCCGAGCATCAACCACAGCCACCCCCCCGACTCGGACTCCGACTCGGACTTCGTCACTCGCCATTCGCCATTCGTCACTCGCCATTCGATCTGAACTCCATTCGCTCGCTCGCATGCGCACGACCCCGTCGCGCCGTCCCCTATGGATGAACATTTTTTCACAGCCCGAATCGCCCGTTAGGCCCGCCAAGTGCGTGTCAGGTTTGGTGTCTATCCCGCCACATTCATGTCGGGGTAGACATGGCGATGTGGCCTCACGGCGTTGTAGCGCGGGGGGTGACGTCGGGGTGACAAACGGGGTGTTTGTTACAAGTTGTTGGTGTGATGGGGGTTGGCTGTGGTTTTGGTGTTTGGGGGGAGGGGGGACGGGGTGTTGTGTGTGTCAGGGTGGGCCGCGAGTGTGTGGGGTCGCGCACAAAGTGGGTGGTTGGGTTGCAGAAAGTTTGGGTTGCGGGATTGCGCTAAGCCGCAAGCGGCTGCGGAGCAGGTGGGGTCTGGTAGGCTGCGGGTGCGGTTTGGCGGTTGGGTTTTTCGGTGCGGTGGCAGACTGTTGGCACTTGGGTTGGCGGATTCGGCCGACGCTGGGAGTTCCGGCATGAGCGTTGAGCGTGTGCACAGGTTGTTGCGGTTGATCATGGTGCTGCAGGGCGGCGCAGCGCGGAGCGCAGCCGACTTGGCGGCGACGCTGGGGGTGAGTCGGCGGACGGTGTTCCGTGACCTGAACCTGCTGGAGGAGGCGGGCATCCCGTGTTTTCATGAGCGCGGGCGGGGGTATCGGATCGCGCGGAGCTTCTTTCTGCCGCCTATCAACCTGACGGTGTCGGAGGCGATGGGGCTGATGCTGCTGGGCAAGCGTGCGGAGGCTCAGCCAACGGGGCCGTTCGCGGGCAGCGCGTTGTCGGGTGTGAGCAAGTTGATCGCGGCGTTGCCGGGGCCGATGCGGGAGGCGTGTGGCGACCTACTGGCGGGGGTGTCGGTCGATGTGCGCGGGCAGGTCGCGACGGACGACGAGGCGGACCATTTCGCCACCGCCCAAAGGTGCATCGACGAGGGGCGGGCGTGTCGGCTTGCGTACAGCCCGCCGATCGACCGCGAGCCGATCGAGGCGGTCGTTCACCCGTATGCGTTGCACTTCGCGGGCCGCGCGTGGTACCTGTTTGCCTACTCGGAGTCGCACGACGAGGTGCGTGTGTTCAAGCTGGCTCGGGTCGTCGAGTTCAGCCCGCTTAAACGGCGTTTCGATCGGCCGAGTCGTTTTACGATCGGCGACAAGGTGGGGAATGCGTGGCAGTTGATTCCCGAGGGTAGGGAATACGACGTGGAGTTGGAGTTCACGCGGAAGGTCGCCACGAACGTGACCGAGGTACGTTGGCATCCGACGCAGAAGCACGGGCTGATGCCCGACGGGCGCTGCCGAATGACGTTCCGCGTGGACGGGTTGGCGGAGATCGCGTGGTGGGTGTGCGGTTACGCGGGGCAGGTAAAGGTGATCAAGCCCGCGGCGTTGCGGAAACGGGTGTTGGAGATGCACCGCGAAGCAATCGAGTAGCACGTGATGTCTGAACACCGCTTACAACTCGATCGATTGCGCGGCCTGGGTCGCCGTCTAACACGACGACATGATCGGTGGGCAGACGGTGCGCGGAATAATCAATTGAGAGCTTGCGAAACGACCTCGCACTTGTTTATAATGGAATGGTCTGATTGCGCTGGCGTTCGCTGCGGGTTGATTGACTGTTGTCTGCGGTTTGAAAAACATGCTTCCGAAGAGTGGGGCGCTGTGGATCGTGTGTTCACGATCGCGGCGGCAAACGTGTTGCATTCCGTTTGGAGTGCCCGTGATGACTTGCTCGGAAGCTCCCCCGGTTATGCCGGGCGGGCTCGTGTGACGGACCGGTGCCCCGACCCCCCCGCGCCGGTTGCAGCGCCCGACCCGTCCGGCTGTTTTTTCAGGCGAGATCGTGGCGGTGTCGTTACAGCGGGCCGGCCGATCGTGCCGATCCTGCTGGACGTGGGTTCACCGGATTACATCGTGGATATCGACGCGATTCAGCAGGGCGACTCGGCCGACGGCGGCGAGCGGTCGGCCGGCGGTGCTACGGGTCGGCCCTGGCTGGCGGTGCGTTGGCGGTGTTGCAACGTGTACAGCCGGGTCTACCGGAAGGTGGGCGGGGACGCGTATGTCGGCAGATGCCCGCGCTGCGGCAAGCCGGTGCGGGTGGGCATCGGCTCGGACGGGACGGACGCCCGGTTCTTCGAGGCGAGATAGGCCGGTTGTATCGGTTGCAAGGCGTTGGAACGGGTCACTTCGACCGCAAGGTCACGTCGTGGCGAACATCCGAAAGTGGTCTGAAGAATCCGCCGATGCACTTTCGGGTCCGTCGGGCCCTATCCAACTGCACGGTCGGGCACTATTCAATCGATGCACGAGTGACCATGCACGGCAGCAAATCCATCCCGACCATGTCGTTGGACGCGCGCAGCGCGGAACGGGCGATCGAACAGATCGAGTTGAACAAGGGCATCGGCCCGGCCTGTGGGGAACGCCGGAGTTTGCGTGCGCGTTACCAGGCGGGCAACCTGCCGGTGGCGATTACGCACCCGAACGGCACGGTGACGAGTTACAGCGTGATCCCGCGCAACCTGAGCACACGGGGTTTTGCGTTCATTCATGGGCGGTTCCTGTATGTCGGTTCGCCTTGCGAGGTGGAACTCGTCACGTTGACGGGCGAAAGCGTGCCGACGGAGGGGCGCGTTTTGAATTGCCGACACGTGACGGGTATCACGCACGAGGTTTCCGTTTTGTTTAACCAGCCGATCGATCTGCGCAGATTCGTCGAACTCGAAGAAAACGAGACCCGTCGCGCGGCTGAGGAGTATCTGAACGCGGGCGGTGAAGCGAGCCCGCCGGTCGAGTCGTTTGTGAAGAGCGCCGAGACGTCTGTCGAGCAACTCGACCGTGCGCTGGAGTCGGAGGATTTTCATCAGGCCGCGTTTGCCGCGCAGCAGTTGAAAGGTTCGGCCGGCGGACAGGGTTTCGATGTGCTGGCGAAGGTCGCGCAGGTCGCGAATGAGGCGTTGGCGGATGACGCGGTGGACGTCGCGGCGGCGCGGGAGGCGGTGCGCGAGCTGGTTTCGGTCATTCACCACTTGCGGGCGTGAGGCGGTCAGCGGCGTCGGCCGGCGTTGCGGACGCGTTTGCCGCGGACCCACTTGACGTGCGACGCGACGCCCGGGTGGGCCAGCAGCAGGTCGCGTGAGTGGAAATTTCGGCCGAGGTCTTTGTGGCTGATGAACCGGTGAATGGCGACATGGCACTCGCGGCAGACGTCGATGCCTTCCCGCATTGCTTCGCGTGTGAAGTTCTTCTTGAACCACTTGTTGCTGTGCAGCGTGCGCGGGATGAGGTGGTGAAACGTCAGGTCCGCTTCGCGTTCACACAGTGCGCATTGGCCGATCATGGCAGGTCAATCGGTTGAGTGATAAAGATCCAACAACGCCGCAATCAGTTGTACAAAAGCTGGGCTGCTCGGAAGGCCCTGATCGGACAAGTGTATCGCGAAGACCGTGATTGTCGTGCTGATCGGGGCGCGGAGATCCGGGTCTTCGGAAAGACCCGGCTTGAGGAGCGCTTGTGTTTCCGAATCACTAAAACCGCCAGATCGGTAGAACACGAAACCGCAAGATCAGTTCCCCGACTGCGTACCCATCGCTTCGAGGTATGCGACAACCTTGGCATTCGGCGTCGCGCCCACGACACGTCGCGGGCCGATCAGTCGCAACTCGCGTTTCGGCACGTTGTAGATGATCCGGAAGTGGCGCAGCACGGGGATGCCGATGACCGCGTAGTTCGGCCGACTGTGCGGCACGACGTGAACGGCGACATCGCGCAACTCGATTGGGCCGATCGATGCGTTGGCGACTCGTCCGCGCTGGCTTGCGGCGACAATGCTCCCGAATCCGGCTTCGCCGAACGACTGACGCGCGTTGTGCAGCGTCGAGTTGGTCGTGTCAAACAGATGGCGCGGCAGGACGATCGCGTCGTAGCTGCCGGTGTCGATCAAGGCGGGCAGCACGGCGTCGCCGATTCGCAGTTGCACGAACGGCCGCGGGTCGTGCGCATGGCTGGTCGGTCGCGGCAACGTGGGCGCTGTCGTTGCGGGTCGTTTTGTGCTTGTGGGTACACCGATCCACGCCCGGGTGTTGGGCAGGTCGATGTCGAGCAGTTTGTCTTCGAGCGCGGCGAGAGTGAGCCAGCCGTGCACGTTGTTGCCGACGAGGCCGCGCAGGTTGTCCAGTTCGGTCACGATGGCGTCGGTCGGTTGCAACGCGATTCGGCCGGCGAGCGTCAGGCCGGTGAGGCGACGCACGGTGTACCGCGACCGGCCAACCTTGACCGTTCGACCCGCCCTCGACCTGCGGTCTGATTCACGCAGGTACGTGGTTTCGACAATCGCCACGTCCCGGCCGCCGGTGTCGAGCACGAAAGTGCCGATCGATCGGCCGAACCGCACCTCGACCGTCGGGTAGGCCGTGTGCGGCAGGACGCCGATCGTCACGCCGCCTGAGTCGGTCGTGCCAGGCGGGTGTGTGCTCGATGCGCATCCTGCGGCGGCGAGCACGGAGGCGGCAAACAGCGTGATCGCGGCACGTTGTGCCCTGGCGTGGCGGCAGCGAGGGGGCGAACCTAGACTCATGGCCGCAGCATACCGCGTCCGGGTGGACGCGGCCGACACATCTTGTTGCCGGCCCGACGGGTTGGCGAACAAGGAAGCGACCCGGCATGACCCCCGCTGACGATCTGCATCGCGATGGCGATTCGTTGCCCGCGCCGACGGGCATCAAGGGCGATTGGGATGCGCGCGATGCGCGCATCGCCGTGGTCGTTGCGCGGTTCAATGATTACTTGACGAGTCATATGCTGTACGCGGCCGTCGAAGCGTACGAACAGATGGGCGGGCCGAAGGCGGACGACCCGAAGCGCGACGCGCAACTGGCGGTCGTCCACGTGCCGGGCAGTTTTGAGTTGCCGGTGACGGCGCTCAACCTGGCGCAGACGGGTAAGTACGACGCGGTGGTTTGCCTTGGTTGCGTCATCCGCGGTGAGACGGACCATTACGACCACGTGGTGGATCAGACGGCCAAGGGCATCCGCGAGGTCGGGACATCGACAGGCGTGCCTTGCATCTTTGGTGTGATCACGGCCGACACGTTGGAGCAGGCGATCAACCGGGCCGGCGCGAAGCAGGGGAACATGGGCGCGAAGGCGATGGTCGCGGCGGTAGAGATGGCCAGTGTGGTGAAGCAGGTGAAAGCGTGACGTGTGAGAAGATGCAGACTTGCGAAGAGATCCGGGTCTTCGGAAAGACCCGGCTTACCTTTTGAGCTTCGGCCTTCGACTTTCGACTTTCGACTTTTAACCTTCGACTATTAACCTTCGACTTTCGACCTATTTACATGCAACGCGATATCCGACGGCTGGCGATGCAACTGCTTTACCAGATCGACCTCCGCGGCGAGGCCGACCGGGAGGCGATCGCGCAGGCGATCGACGCGGACCACGACTCGCAAACGGTGCGTGACGCGGCTTGGCCTCTGGCTGAGTCGGCGTGGGCGGCGCGTGCGACGGCGGACACACTGGCGACCGAGTTGGCGCCGGATTGGCCGACGCACCGGCAGCCGCCGATCGACCGTGCCATCTTGCGGCTCGCGTGGTACGAGATGACGAATGAGCGCGCACCGATCAACGTCGTGATCAACGAGGCTGTCGAGTTGGCCAAGCACTACTCGACCGACCAGTCGGCCGCGTTTGTGAACGGCCTGCTGGACAAGATGGCGGGGCGCGTCGGCGATGCCGACGACGCGAAAGCAGGAGATCAGGAAAGCAGGAAAGCAGGAGATGATGGCCGCGAAAACGACACCTGGTTGGCTGGTGCGTTGCGTGACGATGAGAGCCGGCCGCCGCCGGGGACGACGGAATGAGCATTCAATGGTCGGTGGGTATCCCGCGGAAGGCCTCCGAGCAGGCCATCCGCGGGCTTTAAAGACTGTCGTTTATTGATCCGGATTGACACTTGGGGCCCCGACAACCCACATTTCCTGATCTCTTGTTTTCCTGATTTCTTGGTTTCCTGACATGGGCTTATTCAAATCCGTCTTTAAGAAGGTCAAGCAAGGCCTGTCGAAAACGAGCACCGGGTTCGGGCAGGTGTTTACGTCGCAGAAGCTGGACGAAGCGCTGCTGAAGAAGATCGAAGCGCAGATGATTCAGGCGGACTTTGGCGTCAAGACAGCGGGCGAGTTGATCGAAGACGCCCGCGCGGCTTGGGAACGCAGCGAGATTGATACAGCCGTCGAGGCGCGCGACTACATCAAGGAAATCCTCGTCGCCGGTTGGCCTGACGAGAATCGGCAGATCAGTTTCTGTGCGGCGGGCGGGCCGACTGTCATCCTTGTGGCCGGCATCAACGGGTCGGGCAAAACAACGAGCATTGCGAAGATCGCCAAGGCGTTGCGGAGCGAGGGCAAGAGTGTGATCCTGGCCGCGTGCGACACGTTCCGCGCCGCGGCGGTCGATCAACTGAAGATCTGGGGCGACCGGCTGGGCGTCGATGTCGTGGCGGGTCAGACCGGCGGCAAGTCGTCGGCGGTGGCGTGGGACGCGGCCGACGCGGCGTTGTCGCGGAGCGCGGACGTGTTGTTGGTCGACACGGCCGGCCGACTACACACGGACAAGCCGCTGATGGACGAGTTGCGCAAGATCAAAGAGGTGTTGGCGAAGAAGATCGAAGGCTCGCCGCACGAGTCGATCCTCGTGCTGGACGCAACCATCGGCCAGAATGCCGTGCTGCAGGCGAAGGAGTTCTCGGCGACAACGGACGTGACCGGCATCTTCCTGGCCAAGCTCGACGGTACGGCCAAGGGCGGCGTGGTCGTGGCCATCCGCGAGCAACTGGGCATCCCCGTCAAGTTCATCGGCGTCGGCGAGACGCCGGACGACGTCGAACCTTTTGAGCCCGCCCGCTTCGTCGAGGCGATGTTTGACGGGTGAGGCGTTACGCCGCGGCGTTGAGTGGGGTGATAGAATCTGGCCGACCTCGATCACAATCTGCCTCCATGGAGATCGCCATGCGCACGCGCCTTTTCGCCGCCTTGCTCGTCACCGTGTTGACTGTTCCTGTCGTGGCCGGCGATTGGCCGACGTGGCGGGGGCCGAATCGCGACGGGGTTTCGACCGAGACGGGGCTGCTTCAGTCGTGGCCGAGCGGTGGGCCGAAGCTGGTCTACAAGACGAGCGGGATTGGCGGCGGGATGGCCAGTGTCGCGGTTGTCGATGGCAAGGTTTATACCTGCGGGTCGGGGCGTGGCGGGACGCAATTGGTCTGCCTGAACGCAAAGGACGGGTCGAAGCTGTGGTCGACCCAGATCGGCGGCGGGGGCGACCCCAACTGCACGCCGACGGTCGACGCCAAGGGTGAGTATGTCATCGCCATGACCAAGGGTGGCGACGTGCTGTGCGCCAACGCGAAGACGGGCGCGCCGGTCTGGAAGAAGAACTTCGGGCGTGATTTTGGCGGCAAGATGATGTCGGGCTGGGGCTATTCCGAGTCGCCGCTGATCGACGGCGACCGCGTGATCCTCACGCCCGGCAGCAAGTCGGCGGCGATGGCGGCGCTCGACCTGAAGACGGGCAAGACGATCTGGACGACCGAGGCCAATCGCGACCTTGGCAACAAGGGCAAGGACGGCGCGGGGTATTCGTCGATCGTCATCAGCAAGGCCGCGGGCGTGAAGCAGTACGTGACGCTGACCGGGCGGGGCGTGATCGGCGTCCATGCGGGCACAGGCAAACTGTTGTGGCACTACAACCGCGTGGCCAACGGCACAGCCAATATCCCGACGCCCATCGTCAAGGGCAGCATGGTGTTCACGTCCAGCGGTTATGGCGACGGCGGCAGCGCGATCCTGCAGATCACGCGCAGCGGCGTGAAAGAGTTGAAGTACTTCTCGTCGCGCGAGCTGCAGAACCACCACGGCGGCGTCGTGCTGGTGGGCGACTACATCTACGGCGGCCACGGCCACAACAAGGGCCTGCCGTTCTGCCTCGCCCCGAAGACGGGGAAGGTCATGTGGCTGGAAGACGACCGCGACTTGGCCCGCAAGAAGAGCGCGGCCGTCGTGTACGCAGACAAGCGGCTTTACTTCCGCTACGAAGACGGCACGATGCACCTGGTCGAGGCGTCGCCGCGCGGCTACAAGCTGCACGGGTCGTTCAAGATCCCCGGCAGCGGCAGCCCGAGTTGGCCGCACCCCGTTGTCAGCGATGGCAAGCTCTACCTGCGAAATCAGGACGAGCTGTATGTGTACGACGTGAGCGAGTCGAAGTCATGAGGGTCGCGGGGTGTGTGCCGTGACCGCAACGCGTTCATTTCATCTTTGATCTGTTTAGCGGCGAGCCCGCCCCCGGAAGAGCCGCCTTCCGCCGTTGCGTACTCAATCGCAAAGCCTTCGGAAGGCGGCCCTGCGGGCACGCCGCTAAACGGAAACTTGTGCGCCCGGGATTCTTTGCCGTTTAACACGCGTTCCGGCCGATAAATCGCCTTGGGGCGACGGTGTGTCGCCGCGCCCCCGTTGCGCCTTTCGCGACGACGCGAGACGACGATGGCGACCGAACGGGCCATGCGATTCGACGCTCTTCTTGCCGACACGGGCTTGACCCTTGTGCGCGGCGGCGATGTCGTCGTGCGCGAGCTGACGGACGACTCGCGGCGGGTGACGCCGGGTTGTCTGTTCGTCGCACGCGGCGGGACGAAGGACGACGGGAATGCGTACGTCGCGGACGCCGTGTCGCGCGGCGCGACTGCGATCGTGGCAACTTCCAATGCGGCATTACCCAACGGCCTGCCTGACACGCTGGCCGTCGCGACCGCGGAACAGGTTGATCAGGCATTGGCAGGCCGACTCGCCAACCGCTTTTTCGGCGACCCGTCGCGCGAGTTGGCGTTGGTCGGCGTGACCGGCACGAACGGCAAGACGACCGTTGCGTTCCTCGTACAGCACATGCTCAAGTCGGCCGGCGTCAAGTGCGGGCTGCTGGGGACGGTCTGGGTCGATACCGGCGCGGGCGGCGACGACGGCTCAGCCGACCATCCGGGGGTAGGGGCGGGCAGAACGCCTGCGGAGTTGACGACACCCGGCGCGATCGACCTCGTGCGATACCTCGCGCAGATGGTCGAGTACGGCTGCCGCGCGGCTGTGGCTGAGTTTTCGAGTCACGGGCTGGACCAAGGGCGCACGGCCTGCCTCGCCTTGCGGGCCGGCGTGTTCACCAACCTGACGCCCGATCACTACGACTATCACGCGACGGTCGAAGACTACGCCGACGCAAAGGCGAAGTTGTTCGACCAATTGCCGGCCGACGCGTGGGCGATCGTCAACGCGGACGACCCGCACGGGGTTCGGATGGTGCGCGACTTCCCCGGCGGCGCGTCGCGTGTGACGTGGTGCACTTTGAAGGGCAAGACCAAGCCGCGCGGCGGCGTGGTTTGTCGCGCGGACGTCTTGGATACGAACATTCACGGGAGCCGTGCGCGGTTTGACGGAATGTGGGGTAGTGTCGAGGTGACGTTGCCGCTGATCGGCCGGTACAACGTGTCGAATGCCTTGCAAGCCTTGGCCGCGGCACACGCGGTGACGGATATGTCGCGTGTGGTGAAGCGAGCACTGGCAAGCGTACCCGACGTGCCGGGGCGGATGGAGCGCGTGACGGCGGATTCGCCGTTTGGGTTGGGTAACGAGATCGAGATCGAAACCGGGAGGGCGAGACTCCGTCCGAGCCGCGGTGAAGACTGTGCGCTCGACTCACCCCGCGGCTCGGACGGAGCCTCGCCCTCCCG
>JANQSF010000120.1 GCA_028284155.1 Phycisphaeraceae bacterium | reverse complement strand
CGGTTGATCGATCAGGCAGCGTAGGCAGTACAAGACGGCGCTGCGGACGATGGCGCGGTTGGCGTTCAGGCTCATCGCGTGTACGTCAGCGGAGCCGGTGAAGTCCACGGTCATGGCGTCGCCGCGCACGGTCATCGTCACCACGATGGGCGACCCGTCGTCCAGTTGATCCGCGAACCTGTGTTCGCCGTCGGGCAGGGCGGCGATGGCCGCACGAGCCTTTTCCTCGGCCGCGTCGCGGATATGGCCCATGTAGGCGGAAACGACCTGCCACGACTCCTGTTCGATGAGCCGCTCGAGTTCGACGATGCCCTGATGATTCGCGGCGATCGCCGCGCGGATGTCCGCGATGTTTTCCTGCGGGCAGCGTGAAGGGTGCGGCCCGCCGCTGAGCGCCTCGCGCAATCCATCTTCATCGAAACGACCTTCCCGCGCAATGCGCAAGTTGCGCAGGACGACGCCTTCCTCAGCCAGCGACTTGGCAAACGGATAGGTTGAACCGGGTTGCACACCGCCGATCTCGGCGTGGTGGGCACGTGATGCGACAAAGAACCGCAGCGACCCGCCATCCTCGTCAAACACGGGCGACATGACCGTGACGTCGGGCAGGTGCGATCCGCCCAGCGTGGGGTCGTTGCAGGCATACGCGTCGCCCGGACGCAGGTCGTCCACGTGCTCGATCAAGGCCTTGACAGTGTCACCCATCGCGCCCAGGTGGACGGGGATATGCGGGGCATTGACGACCAGTCGGCCTTGCGCGTCGAGGATCGCGCAACTAAAGTCGAGACGGTCTTTGACGTTCACCGACATAGCCGTGCGGCGCAGGGTCTGTCCCATCTGCGTCGCGATGTGCGTAAAGCGGTTGTTGTAGAGTTCGAGTCGCACGGGGTCGCGGTGGATCGGTTCGTTTAGTGGTGACGTTGAGACTTCACTCGAATCGGGTTTCGCCTCATCGTCGTTCTCGGATTCAACCGGTTCGTCGCGAGTCAAAACGATGTCGTCGAGCTGCGTGACCTGAGCGCTCCATCCGGGATCGACGACGATGGTGGAAAACGGCTCGGGGATCATGGCCGGCCCGACGATGCGCTGGCCCGGTTGCAAGGACTGACGCTCGTAGATCGGCGTAGGCGTCGGTTCGCCGTCGAAGCAGGTCGTCGTTTGGCCTGTCGCTTCGGAGTCGTCTTTGGCAAGCTCGGCCGGCTCGTCCGGCGGTGTCGTGGTTCGGCCGATCGCCTCGACGCGCATCGTGGCGATCTCGACGGGGTGATCGGGCAATGTATGGCCGAAAAGATGGGTGTGTTCGTTCTCGAAAGCGTCCTTGTACTCGTTCGCGGAATGATCGGCCGTCTCGCGAATCGTCAAGAATGACTCCTGCCCCGCGTAACGCAGGTCGAGCCGCCTGACCAGTTCGATGTCTTCGTCGTCCACACCGGCATCGTTCAGCTCGGCCGACAAGCGTCGTTCCAATGCGCGGAAGCGATTGCCCAGCGCGGCCAGCGTTTCGTCATCTAGAGGGCGGAGCACCGACTTGGCCGCAAACCGCCGCAGGTCGGCCACCCCCATGCCGAGTGCACTGAGGATGCCGGCCATGGGATGCAGCAGGACGGTCTTGATGCCCAGGCTTTCCGCGATCGCGCAGGCGTGCTGGGCGCCGGCGCCGCCGAACGACACCAGCGCATGGTCGGCCGGGTCCACGCCGCGTGCCGAGCTGACACGCTTGATCGCATTAGACATGATCTCGTTGGCGACCTGTGTAAAGCCGTGAGCCAACTCGTGCGCGGTCAACCGATCGCCCGTGGCGTCGGCGATGCGTTGCGACATGTCGGCAAGCCGTTTTTCAACGGCGTCGCCGTCGAGCGGAAACGGAAAGTGACGCGCGTCAAGTTTGCTATTGAACAGGTTGATGTCCGTCACGGTCAACGGCCCGCCGCGCCCGTAGCACGCGGGGCCGGGGTCGGCGCCGGCGCTGGCCGGGCCGACGGTCAGTCGTTGTCCGTCGAAGTCGCAGATCGAGCCGCCGCCGGCCGCGACGGTCTGGATGGCGTACATCGGTGCGACGACGCGCACACCCGCGTGCTCGCCGGTGTAGTCGTACTCGTACTCGCCGGCGAAGCGGCTCACATCGGTTGACGTGCCGCCCATGTCGAAGCCGATCGCCTTTTGGAACTCAGCCCGCCGCGCCGCGTGCGCGAAGCCGACCACGCCGCCGGCCGGCCCGCTCAGGATGCTGTCCTTGCCCGCCAGCGCTTCGGCCTCGACCAGCCCACCGGACGACGCCATCACTTTCAGGTCGCTTTCATCGCCGAGGCCGGCGCGTACAGCCGTGATGTAGTCGCGCACGACCGGCGAGAGGTACGCGTCGATCACCGCCGTGCGACCGCGGTCGAGCAGGTGGATCGTCGGCGAGAGTTGGCTCGATGTTGAAACCTGCTCGAACCCCATGTCGTGCGCGACGCGCTCGATCAGCAGTTCGTGTTCAGCGTTCGCGTATGCGTTGACAAGGCAGATCGCCAACGACTCCGCCCCGCGTTGCCGCAGCGTCTGAAGCGCCTTGGTTGCGTCGTCTTCGCTGAGGGGCCTTAGCACGTCGCCGGCCGCGTCGATCCGCTCGTCGACCTCGATGACACAATGATGAAGCGGCGTCGGCTTCTGAATGTTCAACGCAAACAGGTCAGGCCGTGTCTGGTCACCGATTTCGAGGAAGTCACCCAGGCCCGCCGTCGTGACGACGCCAACCTTCGCGCCACGGCGTTCCAGCAGGGCGTTCGTTCCGCGTGTCGTGCCCAGCCGAACGCGGCAGGGCGGGATGGGTTCGTCGCGACGCAGTCCGAGCAAACGGCGGATGCCGATGATCGGCGCTTCGTCGTCACAGCGAAGCGTGTAACGCATGCCGGGCGTCGGCGAGACGTCGACCGGCGGGCCGGCCAATGTCAACTCACTGGAATCCGCATCGAAGCCGTTCACGCTGACCGGTGCCGACTCCGCCCCTTCCTCGTCAATGAGTGTCAGCTCGTAACCGACAAAGAACCCGTCCGGCTCGTCACGCGACGTGTCAACAAGCGATGCGCCGTCGCACCGTTCAACCCGGCCGGTGAACGAGCCCGTGCTGAGTACCTTGCACGTTGACAGTTCGCCTTGCGGCGAACGGGCAATGCAGTCGGTGAACGTGCCGCCCACGTCGATCCAGAACTGCCACGGTTCGTCGCGTTCGGGGGATTTCTTGTTGGTGCCGGGTCGCCAGGCCATGGGTCGGCCGATGATAGCACCGCAGGCCACCGATAACGCTCGGCGATCGGCTTCGTTGCCCTGTGCCGTCGTCGCAATCGTCGCAGACGGTCGCGCTCGTCTAGCTGGTGGCGGTGCGATGCGGCGAGAGTTGGACTGTCAGGACAATTCCACCGACGGATTGTGTCAGCCGCGCATGCCGAAGCGCGCGGTGCCCCGACGACCCCCCTTTCCAACCCAAGCGGCCTCGGCCGCGTCTGGCGATGTGAGACAGTGGATATGCCACGCTCGTTGTCGAATCCGGATGACAAAGTCCTGCATCACAAGCAGGCTTGGCTGGTGCTCATCGCCGGGCTGGTCACCACGCAGTGGTCGGCTTACCTGATCGGTTCGGCCCATGTCGAGCCGTCTCCATTCGTGCTGACCGTCGGCCTGATGGCCAGCATCATCCTGCTGATGGTCGTGCGGTTCCTGCTCAACACGCGCAACCGCGCGGTGACGATCAACCGGCAGATCACGAAGTCGCTGCGCGCCAGTGAGACCATGCACCGGTCGATTCTCAAAAGCGCGCTCGACGCGGTCATCATCGCCGACGCCGACGAGCGCATCACCGGTTGGAACCGGCAGGCCGTGGCATTGCTCGGCTGGTCAGAGCACGAGGCGATCGGCGAGCCGCTCTGGAAGATGCTCATGCCCCGCCAGTATGAGCTGGCCCGCGCCAAGGGACAGCAGCTCTACCGCGGCCGACACGGTGATCGGCCGGTACTTGAGCGCCGGTTCGAGGTCGTCGCGCACCGGCGTGACGGCCGCGCGTTCTCGGCAGAGCTTTCCATCTCACGTGCCGAGTACGACGGCCACGTGGCCTACTGCGTCTTCCTGCGCGACATCACCGAGCGCAAGCGGTGGGAGAAGCAACTGCGTGAGGCCGCGTTGCACGACATGCTTACCAACCTGCCCAACCGGCTGCTGTTCATGGACCGGCTCGGCCAGGCGATCGCCCGGGCCAAGCGCCAGCCGGAATACCGCTTCGCCGTCCTCTACCTCGACTTCGACCGGTTCAAGATCATCAACGACAGCCTCGGCCACGGCATCGGCGACGACTTGCTGGTGGCGATCGCCAAGCGACTTGGTGAGAACCTGCGCGACACCGACGCCGTCGGCCCGCCGCGCGAGCCGGCGCCGCACCTGGCCGCTCGGCTCGGGGGCGACGAGTTCGTCGTGCTGCTCGACGGCATCCGCGGGCTGAACGACGTGTCCGTGGTCGCCGACCGGTTGCAGGACGCGCTCGCTCAGCCGTACCGCTGCGGCGGGCACTCGATTACTGCGACGGCGAGCATCGGCATCGTGATCAGCGACGGGCAGTACGACCGCCCGCAGGATATTCTGCGCGACGCCGACATCGCGATGTACGACGCCAAGAACACGGGCAAGGCGCGGCACGTCGTCTTTGACGACACGATGCGAGAGGACGTCGTCTTCCGCCTGAGCATGGAAGAAGAACTGCGCCGCGCCGTACGAACCAACGAATTCGTGCTGCACTATCAGCCCATCCTCGACCTGGCAGGCAGGTCCGCGATCGGCTTCGAGGCGCTGATCCGTTGGCCCACCGTTCACCGCGGCATGGTCGCGCCGGACATGTTCATCGGATTGGCCGAGGAACTCGGGCTGATCGTGCCGATCGGGTCGTGGGCTGCGGCGCAGGCGTGTCGCACGCTGCGGCGATGGCATGGCATGACGCCGACCGGCGCGTCGCTCGGCATGAACATCAATCTGTCCAAGCGACAGCTCAGCCACCCGGACCTGGTCAAGAGCATGGCCCGCATCATCCGCGAGACCGGCGTCGACCCCACGTCGTTGCGGCTGGAGGTGACCGAGTCGGAGATCATGGATCACCGCAACATGTTTGTCCGCGTGCTCAGCGAGCTGCGCGACCTGGGTCCGTTGATCTGCATGGATGACTTCGGCACAGGCCACTCATCGCTCAGTTGCCTGCACGAGTTCCCGATCGACGTGCTTAAGATCGACCGGAGGTTCGTTGCCGACATGGCCAAGAGCCCGCAGCAGGCGGCGGTCGTCCGAACCATCATCGACCTGGCCCACACGCTCGAGATGCGTGTGGTCGGTGAGGGGATCGAGACCGCCGAACAGGCCGACCGCCTGACCGAGTTGGGTTGCGACTTCGGGCAGGGTTACTACTTCGCGCACCCGATGAGTGAAGCGCAGGTCGAAACGTACTTTGAACAGTCGCTATCTAGGGCGAAGTCGGCGTGACGGGAATGACGGAGATCGGCGTGGCGTCCAGCAATTGCCACGACACGAGCAGGATCAGGGCGAACAGCACGCCGAAGAGCCCGCCGCCAAGCATCCACTTGATCGCCTGGTCGACCAGCTTGTACTTCTGCACGGCGATCAACGCCGTGACGTGGATGTCGTGAATCGTCTCATTCACCGCCGAGTCGTACTCGATGTCGTTGACCGTATCGCGGAACTCCTCGAACGACTTGCCGGCAATGCTCTCGACAAAGAAGCACGACGCACGCAACGTTTGGCCTGACAGCTCGCTCATGATCCGGTGGTTACGCGGCCGAACGGCCTTGACGACCTTGGCGATGGCGACCATGAGAAAGCCCGCGCAGATGGCGTACAGCACGATCACGGCGATGAACAGAATGAACTTGAACCCGCCCGCGTAGAGGAATTGTTTGAGCGCGGCCACGGCCGGCGGCACGCCGATGAACGCGACGCCGAACAGCGTGAGCGTGATACGGAGCAGGAACTGCGCCTTGGAGTCGGCCAGCCGAATCAGGTGGAAGTTTTGACGCAACAGGTTCTGCGCAAGCTTGAGTCGATCGATGGATTCGCCCTCGACCGGCTCGCGCAGGTCGTCGAGCATTGCGTCGTCCAAAGTTGGCTGTGCCATGTCCGAGGGCTCGAGTCCAGACCACAAACGCAAACCGGCCATTATACACGTGGCGGGTCAGGATTGAATTTGAAATGTGGGCTGGTTATCAAAGGGCTTTTCACGACGTTCTAGGTAGCAGGAGGTGGAAAAGGCACGGAGGCACGGAGGGTTCGGAGTTCGCGCCCGGTGCGCTTCGTCTAGCGGCGTGCCCGCAGGGCCGCCTTCTGTCGGTTTGTCATTCGATCAGAGGGCGGCCCAGGGGGCACGCTGTTAAACAGATGCACTATCCACAACCCCTCCGTGCCTCCGTGCCTTTGTGCCTTCGTCTGACCATGGACCAGCAAATGCGTGAAGAACCTATCCAAGCCGCCTCAGCGCCCGGCAGAATCACTTCAGCTCTTTGATGTAGATGTTGGCGAACTGGATCGGGTCGCCGTGCTTCTGCAGGCCGATCGCGCCCTTGAGTTTCATGCCGGGGATCGTGTTGTCGATCACGAGCTTGTCGTTGAGGTGGACGACCACACGCTCGCCCACGCAGCGGATGTGGAAACGGTTCCACTGCCCGATCGGGCGGTCGGCGCGCACCTTCGGCACGGCCCCCGCTCGCACGGCCGGCGGCATCCTCTTGTCGCCGCGGATGCCCCACATCTCGCCCGAGCCGCAAGGCCAACACCAGATATTCAGTTGATACTTGCCCGAGCCGCGCAGGAAAATGCCGCTGTCGCCCGCGTCGAGCACCTCCGCCTTCTTCTGTTTGCCGTCCGTATCGACCGCGTAATCACCCGACGGCAGGATGATCGGCTCCATCTGTTTCTTGGGCTTGTTCACCCAACGCCAGTCGACGATCAGCTCAAAGTCTTCATACTCCTTCTCCGTCCAGAGCGTGTCGCCCTTGCCGTCGAAATCCATGACCCAGTCTTTGGCGTGCCAGTGGCCGCGGTGACCGTCGCCGAACTTCCAGTTCGTGAAGTCCACGCCGTTGTAGAGACTCTTGAAACCGCGGTCCTTGATTGCGACGTGCTCGGGTTTGAGCTTCCCGCTCGGCGGCAACTCCTTGACCTTGATGTTCCGCCAGTGCACGATCCCGCCTTCGCTCTCTAAGCAGATGTAACCCTTGCGCGGGACAGCATCGGCCCCGCGCGTCACCTCTTTGCCGTTCACCGAAAGCGAGATCGTGCCGTCCTTGCAGACGATGCGGTAGTGGTTCCACTTCGGGCTGGGGTTCGAGCGGTGCTCCGTCGGGAACGCTCGGCCGTTCGGCTTGCCGACGTTGTGACCGGTCAGCGGCCGCATTTTCGCGCCGTGGATCGGGAAGATGTCGCCGTGCGTTGTGAACCAGTTCGACTTGCCGTACGCGTTATCCAGCACCTGCACCTCGATGCCGCGGATGAACGGCTGCCCGCGGGCCGTGATGTCGTCAGCCCACACGAAGATGCCCGCGTTGCCGCCCGGTTTCATGTGACGCCACTCGGCCTCGAGGATGAAGTTTTCGTACATCCGGTCGGTCCGCAGTTCACCGATCGGCTTGCCTGAACAGATCAGCATCCCGTCCTTGATCGTCCACGTCGATGGGGCGGTGTTGACGTCGACCCAACCCGACAGGTCCTTGCCGTTGAACAACGGGCGGAAGCCCTCGTCGTCCGCGGCGATGGCGGTGGAACAGATCAGCAGCAGGGTGGTGGCGGCAGCGTATTGCGATCGCATGTGTCGTCTCCAGGTTGAGTTGTAACCAGTTTAGCGGCTCGCCCGCGGGGCCGCCTTCCCCGCCGGTCGAACGCGACCATCCGTCGCTACACCCGGTCCCCGCAGTCCCGCTCGACCTGCTGCAGGACGGCCGCCATCTGGTCGATCGCGCTCAGGGCCGTGCGGACGGTCGGTTCAAGCGGCGCGACGTGTTCCTCGTAAAACCGTCGCGAAGCCGGGTCGTCCCACTGCCGACGCACGTCGTCCCAGTCGTGCAGAAGCCGCTTCAACGCATCATTCAGTTTGGCCCCGTGTGCGTGCAAGCTCATTGGTCATCCCCCTCTGAAGGCCGCTTGCGGCTTAGCGCGTCTCCACTGCCATCCGATGTGTCCACGTCTTGCTTATGCACTTCATCACTCGCGGACGCAATCTTCTCATCTTCCGACGCCCGCGCGACCGAAGCAGCATCGCCCCCACGTGACAACGCCGACCCCGTCTGCGCCGCCAGGTACTTCTCCAACGACACCGTCATCCGGTCCAACGCCCCGACCGCGCGCGGGATGTCCGTGTCCGCCGCCTGCGACAGGCCGCGCACCTGCCCGGCGAAAAGCAGCACGTCACGCGGCAGTTGCAAGCCCCATCGCTTGACCTGCTGCACCTTCTGCTCAGCGTGTTCGAGCCGGGCCTTGGCCAACCGCAACGCTTTCTCCTCGTCGGCTGTGTCGCGCTGCGAGCCGGTCGCGGTGGGGATGATCTTCTTGTGACGCAACGCCGCCGCGGCCTGCGTGACCTGGTCGGCGCAATTGTGGACCTGCCGCTGCCAGAACGCCCGCTGCTCGGTCTGCACCCACGCGACGGCGCGACGCACCTCCGAATCGGCGCTGTCGAGTGAGGTGCGCGCTTCGTCGGCGAACTTACAAAGCGACGCGCGGAAGCGCGCCAGCGCCTCAAGCGATTCAACCTTTGCGCTGCCGGCCATGAGAACTCATTCAAGATTCTGAACACGAGAAGCCGGGCCTTTCCGAAGGCCCGGATCGATAGGACGTCTTGATCCGGTCCTTCGGAAAGGCCCGGCTTCCAAAAGCACAAGCTGTGCCATTGCCTCACCGCTGATTCAAGTATTCCTCAAGATGATTCGCCTTGCGCGTCAACAGCGTCGTGTGCTGGTTCGACGCCTCAAGAAACCGCGCGATCGTGCGCAGCGTCTGCTCGAACTGCTCAGCGAACTTGGCCTGCTCCTGGTCCTGCCAGTTGCGACCCAGCGCCGCCAGCTTGCTGCGCAGCGATGTCGTGAGCTGTTCCAACTCGGTGTTGAACCGCGCCAACTCCTTAGCGAATCGACGCAATTCCGCGGGGTCGCCGGCGACTTTGGCCATGGTGGGTGTCCTGTGGACGAGTAAACGGCTTCACTCAGATTGTACGTTGGCGACCTCCAACACCGCGCTATGGGACGCGGATGCGACGGTTCTTCGTAGGTCAGGTCATTTGACCTGACATGGGTTCGAGCACGCCCATCCGTGTCAGGTCGGATGACCTGACCTACGGAGACATCGCGACGCGGCGTGTTCTTACCTACGGCAGGCCGTACTCCGACCACCGCCTCGCCACGCGTTCAAGCATCTCTTCATCCATTGCCAGATACGGCGGCCAATCACGCACCGGCTCGCCGTTTACCTCTTCCCCCGCGATCTTGCGTGTCGCGTCGAAGCCGATCTTCGAGCCCGCGCCCAGTCGCGGCGCGGCGTGGTCGAGGATGTCGAGCGGGCCGTTGACGATTTCGAGGTCACGGCCGGGGTCGCAGTTGGCGCACAGGTGGAATAGTACCGCTTCATGGTCATGCACATCGACGTCTTCATCGACGACCACGATCATCTTCGTCCACGCCATCTGCCCCGCGCCCCAGATCGCGTGCATGACGCGTCGGGCCTGGAGCGGGTAGGACTTCTTGATTTTCAGAAATGCGCAGTTGTGAAACGCGCCAAACATCGGCAGGTCGTAGTCGATCACGTCGTGCACGAGCGTTTGCAGCAGCGGCAGGAACAGCCGTTCGGTTGCCTTGCCAAGGTAGTAGTCCTCCATCGGCGGCGGGCCAACGATCGTGGTCGGGTAGATCGGGTCACGCCGGTGCGTGATCGCCGTGACCGTGAACATCGGGTAACGGTCGGGCAGAGAGTAGAAGCCGGTGTGGTCGCCGTACGGGCCTTCGAACGAGGCGCCCGGCCCGAGCGGGCCGGAGTGATCAAGCGACCCAGTGACCGAGCCACCGAGGGATTGCATATCCCGACCACTTGATGGCTCGGTGGCTTGATCCCTTGGTCCCTTCCCCGGTACCCACCCGATCGCCCCACATTCCGTACTCACATACCCCTCGATCACGATCTCCGCGTTGGCCGGCACGTGCAGGTCGACTGTCTTACACTTGGTTAGCTCAATCCCGCCGCCGTTCAGGAAGCCGGCCAGGAGCAATTCGCTGATCCCCGGCGGCATCGGCGCCGTCGCCGCGTAAGGCAAGACAGACTCACCCCCCAGCGCGATCGCGCACGGCATACCCCTTTCAACCGCCAACGCCCCATCCCCCAACATTTCCTGCTTTCCTGCTTTTCTGCTTTCCTGCTCTCGCGCATGCTCACACCACGCCCGCCAGTGACGCGCACCGTCGTGGTGCACATGCCAGTGCATGGCCGTGTGGTTGCGGTCGATCAGTTGCGCGCGGTACATCCCCACGTTCCGCGACGTGCGCGGTTGGCCGTCCGGTTTGCCCGCGTCGTCGGGGTGGATCGTATAGATCCCGCCAAAGCTGATGTACTTGCCCTCGCCCGAAGCCGTGCCCGCCTGCTCGGGCGTGACGTCGTACCCGACCTTCCGTGGGTCGCCGTCGAACGGCCAGGCCTTGATGATCGGCAGGTCGAACAGGTTCACGTCGTCGCCGGTGTGCACGACCTCCTGGCAGGGCCCGCTGCGCACGACCTTGGGCGGGAACGATGCGATCTTGGCAAGCTCGGGGATCTTCTTGAGCTTCTCCATGAATGTCGTCGGCGGCTCGGGCTTGACCATCTCACCCAGCCGTTTGCCCAACGCCTCGAACCCGCCCTTGCCGTCGGCCGAGTCGCAGCCCAGCGCCATCTCCATGCGTCGGTAGCTGCCGAACGCGTTGATGAGCACGGGGAGCGACGAGCCTTCGACGTTTTCGAACAGCAACGCCTTGCCGCCCAATTCGCAGTGGCGGGGGTCGGTCGCGCGCGCGACGGGGCTGACCGACGGCGCACCGCTCTTGCTCACACGGTTGGCGATCGCGCTGATCTCGAGGACGGGCGACACCGGCGCGGTGACACGGTGCAACTCGCCGGCCTGGTCCAACGCTTCGACAAAGTCACGCAGGGTTTGATACGCCAAGTTGCACTATCCGTCGGAGTCGGGCTCGGGGTACTTGTGGAACAGCATGTGGTCGATGCTGAATCGACCCGCGCCGGTGAAGAAGAACATCAGGCAGGCAAACGCGTAAACCGCGTTGGTGTACGACTTCTGTTTGTGCTGTTCGCTTTGGATCGTCTGCCAGACCTGTTCATGCCACTCGAGGCCCTCGGCGAACTCCATGGTCAGGTAGTCCTTCTGAACGATCGCGACGGTAAAGCTGGCCACCATCGCGAACATCGTGAAACCGGACAACCGGGTGACGACTCCGAAAAAGAGGAGTACGCCCAGGACAAGCTCAGCGTACGGGATCGCGTGGCCGTAGTATGACGCGATGTTGTCGTCGAGCCAATGCGGCTGCATGGTTTTGTAAATGCCCATCCATTTCTCAGAGCCGAGGGCGAATATCTTTTGATAACCGGCATTGAAGAAATAGAGCCCCGCAACAACGCGCATCAGGAGAAGGCCGAGGTCGTTGCAGACGCTGTTTTCTTTGCGCTTTCTCATCTTGGAGTCCTTCCGTTGAGAGTGGATCGTAGAACTCGTGTCGTCAAGCGATTGTAGCGGCCGATCGCGTCATTGTTTCGTGAGATCAATGCCCGCCGACGGCCGTCGGCGGGCTTTAACCCGTCACCCGCTACCCAACTCAACCGAACGGCGCTGCCCCGCGCGCATCGCCTCGACGATCGCGTCGGGCACGTGCTGCGCGTCCAGGTATTCCATCGCCGCCTGCGTCGTGCCGTTGGGGCTGGTCACCCGGCGGCGCAGTTCCTGCGGGTCGAGCCCGGATTCGTCCAACAGACGGGCGGCGCCCAGCAGGGTCTGGACGACGAACTGTCGGGCTTCAGCCGGGTCGTCGATGCCCAGGTCGTTCGCGCCGCGTTCCATTGCCTCGGCCAGGTAAAAGAGGTAGGCTGGCCCCGAGCCGGATACGGCTGTGACGCTGTCCAGCAACGACTCCGGCACGGCGATGGCCTTGCTCTGCCCGGCGTTGAAGATCTTCAGCGTCAGTTCGTCGTCGCCCGGTTTGGCCTGCTCACCCAGCGCCACGCCAGCCATGCCCGCGCCGACCTGTACCGGCGTGTTCGGCATGACGCGCACGACGCGCACCGGTCGGCCGACGTCGTCACACAGTTTCGCCGCGCGGATGCCGGTCATGATCGAGATCACCACCTGGTCGTCGCGCAGGTCGGCGGACAGGTCACCGACGATCTTCGGCCAAACCTGCGGCTTGACCGCGAGCATCAGTTGCTCGCAGTTGCGGACAACGTCGGCGTTGTGTTCGGTCGTGACAATGCCGATATGCGCCAGCGCGTCGCGTCGGTCCTGGTAAGGGTCGGCCGCGGTGATCTGGTCGGGCGTCAGCACGCCGTTGTCGATCGCCGCGCGGGCGATGGCCTCGGCCATGTTCCCCGCGCCGATGATGCCAAGTTTGAAAGTCATGTGTGTCGTCCGGTGCGCGGCCGCGATATGTCGCGACACGCCAACATTTGGCGGACCATGTCAACGAGCTGCGTCTTTCCAAGCGTCACGCGTTGCCTTGGCCCGTTGAAGCAGGTCGGCTATCGCTTGGTCGTTGCCATCGGCAACGGCACGTTTGAATTGTTGCAGGTCGTTGATGTACGCGTCGATCGCATTCACGACCGCGGGCGCGTTGAGTTTGAAGATGTCTTCCCAGATCGTCGGGTCTCCGCTGGCGATACGGGTCGTGTCGCCGAATCCGGTCGATGCGACGTCAAGCGCGTTGGCCTGTTGAGCCGATTCGACGAGCAGCACGGCCAGCGCGTGCGGCAGGTGACTGATGACCGCCATCTGTTGGTCGTGCTCGGCGGCGTGTTGCTCGACTAAGCGCATGCCGAGCATCGCCCACAATGAGCGGACCGCATGCTGTGCGTCGTCGTTCGCTTGCGTATCGATCGGTGTCAGGATGCACGGCTTGTCACGAAACAGGTCGGCCGACGCGTGGTCGGGGCCCTGCTGCTCGCTGCCAGCCATCGGGTGAGCGCCGACGAACCGGGACGGATCGGGCAGCAGCGCTGCCGCATCGTCACAAACGGCCTGCTTCACCGATCCGACATCCGTCATGATCAGGCGATCGTGGTCGTGGGCCGCGACCTGTTGGAGCAGGTCGCGGAATCGGCCCAGCGGCGTGGCCAGGATGAGCAGGTGTGTGTCTTCGAGGGCGGCGGGCAGGTCGGTCGTGCCGGCGTCGATGCAGCCGCGCTGTTGGGCACGACCGAGCGTTTCGGCGCGTCGGCCGACGCCGACGATTCGGCCTGACCAGCCGGCCGCGCGCAGAGCAAGGCCGATGCTGCCGCCGAGCAGCCCCGTGCCGACGATCGTGACCTGTTCGATGCTGTCCATGTCCAGAAGCGGTCCGCGGGCGTGTGGCTACAATAGCAGCCCGCCACAATCAGCGGCGACCCGAAACGTGCGAACGGTAAATCGATATGGCCAACGGCAGTGACGGTATTGACGGAAGCTACGAGTTGGAGTTCGAGCGGCCGCTGATCGACCTTGAGCGGCAGGTCGCTGAACTTGAGCGCCAGCACGGCAACGCCGACGAGATCGAGCAGTTGCGCAAGAACCACGGCTCGTTGCTGGCCAAACTCTACAACGACCTGTCGCCGTTGCAGACGGTGAAGGTCGCCCGTCACAGCAAGCGGCCGCAGGCGCGCCAGTACATCGACGCGTTCGTGAAAGACTTCTGCGAACTGCACGGCGACCGGTGCTTCGGTGACGACCACGCGATCGTGACAGGGTTCGGCCGAGTCGGCCCGCACAAGGTGCTGGTCGTCGCGCAGCACAAAGGTCGCGACGTCAACGAACGGTTGAAACAGAACTTCGGCATGGCTCACCCGGAGGGCTACCGCAAGGCGTTGCTCAAAATGAAGCTGGCTGAGAAGTTCGGCCTGCCGGTGATCTGCCTCGTCGATACGCCCGGCGCGTACCCGGGCATCGGGGCCGAGGAACGTGGCCAGGCTGAGGCGATCGCCGTGAACCTGCGCGAGATGGCACGCCTGAAAACACCGGTGCTGGCCGTTGTGCTGGGCGAGGGCGGGTCGGGCGGGGCGCTGGGGGTCGCCGTGGCGGACCGCGTCGCCATGATGCAGTACGCGTGGTACAGCGTGATCAGCCCGGAGGCGTGCGCGAGTATCCTCTGGAAACAGACGACGCCGCAGAACACCGAGAAGGCCGCGACGGCGTTGAAACTCACGGCGGAAGACAACCTGCGTGTCGGCGTGATCGACGCCGTCATCCCCGAGCCGTTGGGCGGGGCGCACCGCGACCCGAACGGCGCAGCCGAGCAACTCGAGCGCTGGCTCATCCAATCGCTGCGAGAGTTGAAGCGTTTCAAGCCGCAGAACCTGGTGGCCAAGCGGATGGACCGGCTGCGCCGGATGGGCGAGAAGGCGCAGGTCGTCAGTTCTTGACGCCCTGCCGTACGGTCACCGTGATCGTTCGATCACTTCGGATCGGTGATCAATGAAATCTGACCGATGCGAACAGGCGCTCCCCACGGGTTGCGCTTTTCGTTCTTTTTCGGCGGCATGACGCGCATCTTGACCTGCACGCGGATACCGTCTTTTTGAAACGCTTCGGGCAGGTTGGTCGGGACGTATCGCTTGCCGGGCTTCTTGCCCTTCCCCTTGGTCACGATCCCGTAGAAGCCCTTCTTGCTGCCCTTGGGCTTGACGTGTTGAATGGTGGCCGTGGTCTGAATCGGGCCGGCTTTGGGCTTCTGCTTCTTCGCCTTGTCGTTCTTCGCCTTCTTGGCTAACGCGTTGACGGCCGGCGCTTCGGCCTGCGCGGGTAGGGAGGCGGTCGCAATCACTATGAACGCGGCCAGTCCTGCGGCGAAGAAGCGATTGATCATCACGGCATCTCCGAGTTGTCGTCGGCCGATTTGTCTTCGACCAGTTCGATCTTGACGATCTCGATCGGCGTGCCCCATTGCTGGATTGTAACAACATCGTCGCGGATCTTGGCGGTCACGGTCACGCGGAGGCCGTCTCTGTTGAAGTCGTCGCCGAGGCTGATTGGCTGATACTTCCTGACGGGGTTGCCTTCGGTTTCGATACCAAAAAACCCGCCCTCCAACTCGATCTTTCGAACCACGCCGGTGAATGTCACCTCGCCGTCGGCATTAACGGGCGCGGTCGTATTGCTCTGCGCGGCTTCGCCGGTGTTGTCGTCGGGGGGATTGCCGACCGTGGTGTCTAGATTGTTTGGCGTGTCGGGATTCTTCGCGTCCGCGGTGTCATCGATCTCCTTGACGGGCCGAGCGCCGCCGGGCACACCGGTTCGATCGGGCGGGAATTCGGCCAAGAGGTCGGTCAATGCCCCGTACAACGGTGTGGTGGGGTCGTCCGGTCCTTCATACGACTCGAGGAATGCGGCGATCTGGCTTTCCCAAACCGTTCTGCGCAGTTCGGTGTCGTACACGCGCAGGATCAATCGCCACTCTCTGAAGTACACGGCTTCATAAGAGATCAGAAAGTCAGGCCGTTCAAGATTCGATTGCTGCTGCCGGTATCCGGCTGAGGTCAGCTTCTGGTCCACGAATTCACGGGTCTTCGAATCGAGTCGCTGCCGGTTCAGCCACTTGTCCGATGTTCGGATGCGGTTCTCCGACCAGCCGTAGGTCTTGTACGACTCGAAATTCGCCTCAGGTCGGAAAAGAGTCTGCTGCTCGGGCTTCGGCTGACACCCGATCGAGGCCAGCAGGAGGAGGGCGAAAGTGAAGTATTGAGTCGAGCGCATGGTTTGGTCCAGGCAGGAGTGGGAGTACGAACGGGCAAGGTCAACTATACGGTGATCGGTCGTTGACGGATCGCGCTGTGGTTCAGTGTCGTTCAACGCGTCGTTATTGGACGCCCTTAGCGGGAAATGCCGGTTTGAGCCGGGGTTGGTGACGGCCTGGCTCAGTCGTTATCCTGCTCAGGCACAGGAGCCGGATCATGAGCAACAAACGACGACTTGGGCTGTGGGTCATATTCATCGGCTTGGCGGGGTGTCTGCCATTGCTTCCCGGCGAGGTCGCCGCTGAAGATCGGCCGAACATCCTGTTCATCATGGCCGACGACGTGGGGCGAGAGGTGCTTGGCTGCTACGGCGGCGAGTCGTACAAGACGCCCCGGCTGGATCGGCTTGCCGACGAGGGTACGCGGTTCACGCACGGATACGCCATGGCCGTCTGCCACCCGACGCGGATCACGCTGCTGACAGGGCGATACCCGTTCCGGTTTGGTTCGAAGTGGGGGGCGTTTCCCAAGTCCCACGAGGATCGCACGCTGCCGCACGTCATGAAGGGCGTTGGTTACCGCACGGCCGTGGCTGGCAAGTGGCAACTCACGTTGCTCAAGCGAGACACCGAACACCCGAAACGACTCGGCTTCGACGAGCACTGCCTGTTCGGTTGGCACGAGGGGCCAAGATTCTGGCAGCCCATGCTGTATCAGAACGGCAAGGTGCGCGACGACGTCAAGGACCGGTACGGCCCGGATGTTTACGTCGAGTTTCTCGCCGACTTCATGAAGAGGAGCAAGGCCGACGGCAAGCCGTTTTTTGCGTTCTATTCGATGGCGTTGTGTCACGACGTGACGGACGACCTGAAAGAGCCGGTCCCGTTCGCCCCCGGAAGAGATCAATATGAGACGTATGCGGAGATGGTCGACCAGATGGACCGCGTGGTCGGTAACCTGCTCGACGCTGTCGACAAGCTTGGCTTGCGAGATAACACAGTCGTTGTTTTCACGGGTGACAACGGCACGGCGGCGCGGTCGATCACGTATGTGCGCGATGGCAAACTCGTGCGTTTGCCGGTGACGTCGAAGTATCAGGGACGCATGATCCCCGGCGGCAAGGGACAACTGACCGACTGGGGTACACGCGTGCCATTAATCGCGCGCTGGCCTGGAAAGACACCGAAAGGCAAGGTCGTCGACGACATGGTCGACATGAGCGACTACCTGCCGACGTTCGCGGAACTTGGCGGAGTCGCCTTGCCGGAGGGCGGCGAATACGACGGCGTCAGCTTTGCCGATCGGTTACGAGGGACGGGGCGCGGCACGCGAGATTGGGTCTTCGCCGAGCACCGTGGCAAGTCGTTTACGCGGTCACGCAAATGGAAGCTGTACGACGACGGGCGGTTGTTTGACATGATTAAGGACGGCGATGAGAAGTCGGCCATCCGTCCCAAGATTGACACGCCGGCCACCCGCTCGGTGCGAGACAAACTGTCCGCGGCGAACCCCAGGAATCATTAATTTTCACTCGGCGAATCATGACAGACACACTTTTTGACGTATCCAATCAGGTCGTGCTGGTCAGCGGCGGGAGCCGGGGCATTGGCAAAGCGATCGCCAAGGGCTTTGCCGACCGCGGTGCGACCGTCGTCGTGACCGGGCGTGAACAGGCGACGATCGACGCGACGGCCAACGAGCTGTCGCAAAACGGCGCGGCGGTGCAGCCCATCGTGTGCGACGTAGCGGACAACGAGGGCATCGCACGCACGGTCGCACAGGTACTCGAAACGCACGGCCGAATCGACACGCTGATCAACGTCGCCGGCGTCAACATTCGCAAGCCGTCCGAGCAATACACGCCCGAGGAATACGACTTCATTGTCAACATCAACGGCCGCGGCGCGTTCTTCATGTCGGTCGAGGTCGGGAAACACATGCTCGAACGCGGGCGGGGCGCGCAGATCAATATCGACTCGCTCAACAGCCACAAGCCGTTGAAGAATGTCACGCCTTACGCGATCAGCAAGGCGGGCATGTGCAACATGACCCGTGCGCTGGCGATGGAGTGGGGCGGTCGGGGTGTGCGCGTGAACGGTCTGGCACCGGGCTTCATCCTCACGGACCTGACGACCAAGCTGTGGTCCGACCCGACCATGCGGCAGTGGGGCGAATCGAACACGCCGGTCGGCCGACTCGGCGTCCCGGACGATCTGGTGGGGACGGCGGTCTTTCTGGCTTCGGACGCGTCGGCCTTCATGACGGGGCAGACGTTGTACGTCGATGGTGGATTCATCTGCGGGATGAATTGGCCGATCCCGGGTTGACGTGAGGGCGGTCGGCGTGTGTTGGTCGCGGCGATCAAGCGGGTTTACAATCCCGCCATGCCCGCCCGCGGCCGAGCGGCCAAGCCCGAGGTCTGGACCACACGTCGCCTGCTCGACTGGACGACGTCTTACTTTCAACGCCACGAACTGGACGCGCCACGGCTGTCGGCTGAGATGTTGCTCGCGCACGTGCTCGAGGTCGATCGCTTGCGTCTGTATATGGACCCCGAACGGCCGGCCAACGACTTGGAGCGGGCGGCGTATCGCGACCTGGTGGAGCGGGCCATCGCGCCAGAGCCGGTGGATTACCTCGTCGGCAAGAGTCACTTTTTCTCGATGTTGCTCGACGTCACGCCGGACGTGCTCATCCCTCGGCCGAGCACGGAGACGTTGGTCGAACACGTCGTACAGCATGCGCGGCGGACGCCCGGTTTTCACGGACCGGTCATTGCCGACATCGGCACGGGCAGCGGGGCGATCGCGATCGCGTTGGCTAAGCACGTGAAAGAGTCGCGCGTGATCGCGACGGACATCAGCCCCGCCGCGCTCGACGTGGCAAGAAAGAACGCCGAGCGGCAGGGCGTGGTCGATCGGATCGACTTCCGCGAGGGCGACCTGCTGTCGGCGCTGCGCGGGACGCGCGTGCGATACCTCGTGAGCAACCCGCCTTACATCAGCGACGCTGAGTGGGAAGACGTCGCATCGAACGTGAAGGATCACGAACCAGTGACAGCCTTGCGGGCGGGGACCGAAGGCCTTGACGTGCTGCGGCCGTTGATCGAGCAGGCGACGTCAAATCTCGACACACCCGGTCAACTCGTGTTTGAGATCGCCGCGTCGCAGAAGCAGGCAGTGCTCGACCTGGTCGCGCAAGCGGGCGGGTTAAGCAACGCCCATGTGCTGGCGGACCACGAGGCGTTACCGCGCGTGCTTGTCGCGGATCGAGCCTAGGCTTCGTCCGAAACGTAGGGTGCGCTTCAGCGCACCACGATGAACGGACGGTCGTCCCACGGCCTTGGTGCGCTAAAGCGCACCCTACGGGTCGGCCGGTGACATTTCGGACGGAGCTTAGGAGACGCGGTGAACGACCAAGGGACCTACATCTGCGACGCGTGTGGGGAACAGATCGTCATTCCACTCGACGTGTCGGCTGGCGCGCGGCAGGACTACATCGAAGATTGCCCCGTCTGTTGTCACCCGAATCACATCTACGTCGATCTTGACGAAGACGGGCGCGCCGATGTCCGCGCCCATGCGGCTCAGTGATCTCATTGGTCGATCGACACGCGATTCAAGTGATGAACGCCTGATAGGCTGCCCGCATCGCGTTTTCGAACTCGTCTGCTTGAACGCCGACGATGATGTTCAACTCGCTCGAACCCTGGTCGATCATGCGGATGTTGACTTCGGCCTTGGCCAGCGCGGCGAACAGCTTGGCGGCGACGCCGACGGTGTGGGTCATCCCTCGGCCGACGGTCGCAACCAGCGCCATATCGGGATACGTCTCGATCGAGTCGGGCTTGCATTCCAGGCCGATCTCGTGCAGCACGTGGTCGAGCTTGCCCTCGATCGCGCTGTCGGCCACGACGATGCTCATCGTGTCGATACCGCTGGGCGTGTGCTCGTAGCTGATGCCGTTGGCCTCGAAGACGCTGAGCACGCGTCGGCCGAAGCCGATCTGGTTGTTCATCATCGCTTTGTAGATGGCGATGACGGTGAAGTCCTTGCGACCGGCGACGCCGGTGATCGGGCCGGGCCGGTCGCCCGGTGGCGGCTTCGCGACGATGCGCGTGCCGGGGTGTGACGGCTCATTCGTGTTGCGGATGTTGACGGGGATGCCCGCTTCGCGCACGGGGAAGATCGCCTCGTCGTGCAGGACGGTCGCGCCCATGTAGGCCAGTTCGCGCAATTCCTGATACGTGATCGTGTCGATGGAGCGCGGCTTGTCGATCACGCGCGGGTCGGCCATGAGCAGGCCTGACACATCGGTCCAGTTTTCGTAGACCTCCGCATCAATGCCGGCCGAAACGACCGCACCGGTGATGTCCGACCCACCGCGGCTGAACGTCTTGATCGTGCCGTCAACGGCCCGCCCGTAAAAGCCGGGTACGACGGCCTGTTCCAGCGGCGCGAGGCGTTGCTGCATCAGTGCCCGGCTATCGGGCATGTCGAGTCGGCCTTGCGTGTCGAAGCTGACTACGTCCGCCGCATCGACAAACGTGTAGCCGAGGTACGCCGCCATGATCAGGCCGTTCAGATACTCACCGCGGCTGGCCGCGTAATCTGGCCCGCTCGGCGCGGTGTCGCGGATGCCTTGCTTGATCTCGTCGAGCTCTGATTGCAGGTCGAGTGTCAGACCCAGTTCGGACGCGATGTCCAGATACCGTTGGCTGATCAACTCGAACAATTGGTCAAAGGCCACCCCCTGCCGGGCGTGTTCGTGACACAGGTACAGCAGGTCGGTGATCTTCTGGTCGTCGGGCGAGCGTTTGCCCGGCGCGGACGGGACGATGTACCGACGCTGAGCGTCGGCTTTGACGATCTCGGCGACCTTCACGAACTGGCTCGCCTGGGCGAGAGACGAGCCGCCGAACTTGCAGACTTTCGAGCCCATGAGACTGGTTTCACCTTGGAACCGGGTAGTAATGCTGGGCGGTCACTTTAGGACGCCAAGCGGGTGGCGTAATGGTTCCGTGGGCGATCGTGTGGAATGGGGATGTCCCTGCCACGGCGTGGTTTTCTGGTCAGTAAGGCCGTTTGCAGCGGGTTGTTACAAACGACGTTGCAACAAATGCGCGACTCGTGCGTCTCAAGGTTTGACGCGGGACAACTTTCCTCTTTCGGAGACGATCAATGCGTTACTTCATGATCGTGGCGTTGTCGCTCGCGCTGGTCGGGTGCGGGCTTAGCCAGCAAGTCGAGACTTACGACCCGTCGACGTTTGTCAGCGTCGCGGCGGTTGAGCCGACGCAGAACTTGAGAGTGTCCAAATTGCTGAACGACGCCGGTATCCCGAACGATGTGCGTGGCTCGGTGGCGTTCGGCGTGACCGTTCGGCCGGAGGACCGACGCCGTGCGGTTGAGATCATCCGCGCCGACTCGAAGCGTCAGGGCTACTGGGCGGTCTTCTATGACCGCGCCGGCGCTTGAGCGCTCAAGCCATCAGACATGTCAGTGACTGACGCGTCGATTGCGGTCGGCGTTTCGGATTCACCCTGCGTTTTCACATGAGCAGATTGCGGCTCTGGCGATTGCACGCGCATAAAAAAACACGACCGGCTGCGACCCCCCAAGGTCAGCCGATCGTGCGGATTGATGAGTTGCGTAGGTCAAGCGTTGGGCTGCGCCAGCCTTGACCAAAAACAAACCTCTTACCGGTGGGGGGGCCTGTATCCGGTAAGAGGTCTAAGTTGCTCTTAAAAGTTGCCGACCACGGACCCCCCCGTGGGCAACTGTCTTGTGCCCATGCTATCGGCCGGGGGGTGGGGCGGCCTTTAGCCAATTCCACAATTTCTTTTACAAACGGATCGACAGCGCACTTCGACCAACCGCGATGGGTGGCGTGTTTGTCCGCGTGGTCGCCTCTGCCTCACCGGGGTGGGTTGTTGCAGCGGCCTGAACCGGGTATGAGTGGGTGGCGTAGAGGCGACACGAAAGGAGTATTCGACCATGCAGATCGAGATCAGCTACGGCGACCTGGAGGCCAGTTCCGCGCTGACGGAGCACGTGGAATCGGCTGTCCACAAGGAACTTGGGCACGTGAGCGACCGCGTGACGCGGGTCGAGGTTCACCTGCGGGACGATAAGCAGAAGCGTCGCGGCCCGGACGACCTGCGTTGCATGATGGAAGGCAGGATTGCCGGTGAGAAGCCGCTTGCCATCGAGGCGCGCGGCGGGGATATCTACCTGGTCGTGACCGATGCGGCCGGCAAACTTGGCAGGGCGATCGGCCGGAAGTTAGATAAACAGCGCGACGGTTGACGTCTAATCGGTTTCGTCCGGCAAGGTCGGCGCGCAGGGATCGCGCACGCTATTGCCATGCGGCGATCCACTGCTTGAGCTTGGGAAAGACCAGTTCCTGCGTGAGGATTTTCAGGCAGGCGGCGATCGGGATGGCCAGGATCATGCCGAAGAGTCCAGCCAACGCCCCGCCGAAGATGACGGCCAGCAGGACGGTTAGCGGGTCAAGGTCGGTCGCCTTGCCCTGCACGTAGGGCTCGACGACCCAGCCATCAACGCCCTGCGCCAGCGAGTAGAAGATGATCGCGCCGACGGCCGGCCACCAACTGAAGTCGTCGCCCGCCGTCTGCGAGGTCAGCCCGAGCACCACGGCGGCCCCGCACGCGAGCACGGCCATGAACGGTACGAGGTTGAGGAAGCCCGCCAGCAGACCGAGCAGCAGGCCATACGGGATGCCCGCCGCCCATTGCCAGGTGACGCTCAAGATCACACCCATGATGATGCACTGAATGATCCGCCCGCGCACAAAGGCGGCGATCGATCGGTCCATCCGTCCGACGATGTGCAGCGTGCGCTCGCGGTACTGCGGCGGCACGAACTGATCGACCCAGCCGATCACGCCGCCGAACTTCCAACTGAACCAGACGAAGCAGAACGCCGTGATGAACACCGCACCGGCAAGGTAGGTCAGCAGGCCCACCGCCTGGATACCGATGTCGAGCGAGTTGAGAATGATCTTGCCCAACGACTGCCACTCGCTGCGAGCGAGCTTGCCCAGTTGCGCGGTGGAAAGCGCATTGTTCTGGTCGGCGTCGTCCTTCTTCGCGTCGGGGTTGGGGGCGTTGGCCTGCTTCGGATTGCCCTGCGTTGATTGAGGCGGCGGGGGATTGGTGGCCGGCGTCGGACTCGGCGTAGAGGCGGCCTTGTCGGGATCGGGTTGGCCACCCTTCGGGCCGGTCTTGGAGTCGGTCTTATCGTCTTCCGGTGACTTGTCGTCATCCGGTTCGCCGACCAGGTTGACGTTCAGGAATCGCGCCGCGCTGTCGACGTACTTGTCGAAATTCTGACGCAGGTTGACCGCCTGTTCGAACACAGGCGGCAGGAAGAAGACCAGGATGATCAACGCCAGGCCGAACGTCGTGATCGCCAGCCCAAGGGAGGAAGCCAGCCGGTTGATCTTCCACTTCTTCTGAATCCACATGATCAACGGGTTGGCGATGTACGCCAGGCCGAGCCCGATCAACACCGGCACGACCACGGCCCGGATCAGGTATGCGGCCGAGATAACGCCAAGCACCAACGCCACCCAGAACAGGTCGCGCACCCAGCGGATTTGCCAGAGGTGGACGCCGACGATGGGTTCGGTTTCCGTCTCGCTCTTGGATTGATCCAGCGGCAGCCCGTCGGGCGATGCCGAGGTCGACGATTCGGCCGTGACCGGGGCGTCCTCGTCGATCGGCGTCGTTTCACTTGGTGGTTCGGTCGAGGTGTCGTCAGTGGATGACGTTCTGGTTGACGTGGCCCGCGCGGTCGCCTTCTTCTTGCGCGTCGTGCGCTTGGCCTTCGACCGCGTCGTCTTGGAGGTTTTGCGTTTGGCCAAGGCAACCACCCCTGTCACCGATCGACCCGGCCATCATAACGTGTTGCAAGGAAGAATGCGTCGCGACACCAACCGTCGGGCGGCGCGACGCAATCGCTCGCTGAAGTTGCGCCGGCCATCAGTCGGCTTCGCCGGCTAATGTCAGTTGTGGGCTGAACGCCTCGGTGAAGTCGAAGACATCGGTGAAGTCGTCGAGCGAGTCGTGCTCCGTCTTCTGCATGAAGTCGGCGTCGACCATCGCGAAGACGATCCTGCCGAAATCTTCGCACTGCCGAACGTTCCACCGACGCAGCACCGACTTGGCCATCAGGCCGTACTGATCGATCGCGTAATCGCGAAGGCCTTTGCACAGTTGTTGCCCGCGCACGTGTCGGCTGGCGGGGTCGGCGTTCGGGTCCGGATCACCGTGTATCTGACGCACGGTGTAGTCCAGGCCTTTCTGCACGAATAAGAACGCGTCGATCGGATACGCGGTCTTCTCGACGATGCTCATGAGGTCGCTGTCCATAATGCACAACCTGCTCAATCCGGACGGTCCGTGGCAAACCCGTGGCACGGGCGATGGCCCGCACACCAGATTATACCTTGTTGCCCGCGGATTCAACGGACGTCCCGCGGGCCCCGTCGCATGACCCGTGGCCCGCTATCATGGCCGGCCCCGGACCGACGACGCCATGTCAGACCAACCGTTCGCCGACCTGCCACCGCTCTCGCCCGCCCGGCTGCACGCCCGGCGGGAAGGTGTTTTTCTGGTCATGGCCGGCCTGTTCATCGGCACGCTGGCGATGCTCAACATCCTGGGCATCAGCCGGTTCATCCCGCTGGCGTCGTTCGGCGGCGATGCCGGCTGGCAGTGGGGCGATTGGGGCAAGGTGTCGTTCGCCGTCGCGGTCGGTGTCCTGCCGTACCCGTTGACCTTCCTCTGCACCGACCTGATCAGCGAGTTTTACGGCCGAAAGCGGGCCAACCAGGTCGTGATGGTCGGGTTGCTGGTCAATCTGTGGGTCGTCGCTGTGTTGTGGTTCGGCGGCGTGTTGCCGACGGGGCCGACGGTCGACCCGTTCCCCGGCGTCTATCAACAAGACAACGCAACGCTAACACTGAAGCGGGGCGACGTGCACGGCCAGTACGTCGGCGAACTGGTTATGAAGTCCGACGACGCGGGGGGCGAACCGTGGTCGATCGACGCTTGGGCGGGTAAGGGCCACGTCACGGGCCGGGCGACGCGCGAAGGCGACGACGTGTCGATTCCGTTCAGCATCCGAAAGGACGAAGCCACGCTCGACCTGCCCGCAGGACCGCGAGTCCTGCCCCTGATCGAGTCAGCCGAGGCGCTGGAGACCAACGCCTACGACTATGCCTTTTGGCGGGTGCGCGTGTTGACCTTCGGTGCGGTGTTTGCGTCGATGATCGCCTACTTGGCGGCGCAGTTGTGCGACGTGTACCTGTTCCACTTCTGGAAACGGCTCACCCGTGGCAGACACCTTTGGCTGCGCAACAACGGCTCGACGATGGTCAGCCAGTTCGTCGATACATTCGCTGTGATTACGATCACGCACTTTTACGCTCACGCATTACCGATCAAAGACCCTTCGGCACCTTGGCCGGAGCTTTGGACCTTCATCGCGACGGGCTATGTGTTCAAGTTCGCCGCCGCGTTAATCGACACGCCCATCATTTACCTGTGCGTCGGCCCGCTGTCGCGCTTCCTGCGTATCGACCCGATTACTGAACACGACGCCGACCGGGAAGAGTCTTCATGAGTCAGTCGTTCCGAGTCGCCATTATCGGGATCGGCGCGATCGCCGAGATCCACGCCCGCGCCATCGCCGACATCCCAAACGCCTCTGTCGTCGCCGGGACCTGCCGCACCGAAAGCAAGGGGCGTAAGTTTGCCGAGCAGTTCGATTGCAACTGGTACGGCGACATCGCTCAGATGCTCGACAGCGAGTCGCCCGACGTGGTCACGGTCTGTTCGCCAAGCGGGACGCACCTCGACTGCGCCATGCTCGCATTCGACCGCGGCGTACACGTCCTTTGTGAGAAGCCGTTGGAGATCACGACCGAGCGTTGCGATCGGATGATCCAGGCCGCGGCCGGCGCGGGGGTCACGCTGGGCGGCATCGTGCCGCAGCGGTTCAACCCGGCGATCGGCGCGATGCGCGACGCGGCCGAAGCGGGGCGGTTCGGCCGACTCGCGACGGCCAACGCGTATGTGCCGTGGTGGCGGGACGACGCGTACTACGGGCCGGGCCGCTGGCAGGGCACACTGGCCATGGACGGCGGCGGGGCGTTGATCAACCAGTCAATCCACGCGATCGACGCGACGCACTGGCTCGCCCGCCTCGCCGGCGCGGGCGAGGGCGCGCAGATTGTCGGCTTCACCGCCAAACGCGGCCACGCGGAAGACCTCGATCAGGT
>JANQSF010000114.1 GCA_028284155.1 Phycisphaeraceae bacterium | reverse complement strand
TGTCCGTCTTCGGGGTCGTGTCCGTCTTCGGGGTCGTGTCCGTCTTCGGGGTCGTGTCCGTCTTCGGGGTCGTGTCCGTCTTCGGGGTCGTGTCTGTCTTGTCGTCCTTCTCCGGTTCCGGCTTCGGCTCGGGCTCGGGCGCGAAGACGACGGGTTCGGTCAGGCGGTCGAGGTATTTCAGTCGGCCTTCGGCGTGACCGGCCACACGCACATAGGTTTCGCCGGCCAATTCCTTGGCCTGCTTCCAGTAGTCGCGGGCCTTGTCCCAGTCGCGTTGGCCCTCGGCCGTGGTGGCCAATCCCATCGCGGCCTGCGCCTTGTAAAGCTGCTTGGCGTCGGCCTGCGACAGGACCTGCTGGTAACTGTTCGACGCTTTCTCGAGCGCCTCCTTCCGCTGCTCGGGCGTCAGCGGCTTGACGTCGTTTTCATCATCCGAGTCGACCTCGATCGCCAGGCCTGGGCTGTCCGGCATGGTCGCCTGCGCCAGCCAAAGGTTGCCCGCCCGCAGGTACGCCAGCGACCGCACGGCCGGGTCGTCGTGCACGCGGGCGACTTCGAGGTATCCCTCCGGCGTCGAGGCCGCGGCCAACTCCGCCCACTGCGTCTCTTCCTGTTCGATCGCCCGCTTGTTGACAAAGCGGTAGACGGTGAAGCCGACGACCAGCACAAGGACGACGACGAGGATCGTCATCCCGTGCTTGTCCCACGTCTTGCGGAAGTTGAGCAGAAACTGCTCGAGGTCGTTTTCGCGCAGCTCGTCGCGGTGTTGCTTGTCCATGACTCGTCGTTTTCGAGAGGGGTTGGCCGGGGGCTTTCCGGGGGCTTTCCGGGGGACTTCCGGGGGGACTTCGGGGGGTTGATCGACCGCGAGGTCGATGCGGAACCGGGTTGAAGTGGCGGCGTGCGACGCGCGCCTTGAAGGGCAAGTTTAGCGGTGGGGATGGGGCTGGGCAAGGGTTGCGGGCGGTGGATCAAAGGACTCGCGCTAAGCCGCAAGCGGCTGGGGGAGGGGGGATTGCGTGTCGCGGCGGGGTGCGGTCTAATAGCCGATCTGACACCCCGGCCGACGGCCTTACCCCGACCCAGGTTCCCGCACGATGACCGATACCAAACTTGCGCCGTCGTTTGTTTCGACCCGCCTGTCGATCATGATGTTCGTCCAGTTCTTTATCTGGGGGGCGTGGTATCTGACGGTCAGCCTCTACATGATGGAAAACGGCATGGGTGACGTGCGTTTCTACGCGTACACCGCCGGCCCGCTGGGGGCGATTATCGCGCCGTTCATTACCGGGCTGATCGCCGACCGGTTTTTCAATACGGAGCGTGTGTTGGCAGTCCTTTTCTTGCTGGCCGGCGCGTTCATGCTGCTCCTTCCCGTCGTCGGCGGGCTGGAAGGAACGGCGACGAGCACAAGCCCCGACGGGAAGGTGCTCGCCGAAGAAGTCAAGTGGCTCGGCATGACTTGGGACAAAGGTTCGCTATTCAACTATGTCATCCTCGCTCACATGATCTGCTACATGCCAACGCTGGCGTTGACAGCGGGACTCTCGTTTGCCCATCTGCCCACGCAAGAAAACTTCCCGCTCATCCGCATGTGGGGCACGATCGGGTGGATCGTGGGCGGGCTCGTCCTGTCGCTGTTCTTTATCAAGAAGCTGGCCGATGGAACGGAGATCCCCGGTGAGACGCAGTCCGTCCAGTTCACCTTGGGCGGGAGCGCGGCCATCGTTCTTGGTCTTTACTGTTTCACATTGCCACGGACGCCCGCGCCGAAGCGAGGGCAACCGGTCAACGTGCGCGACCTGTTCTTCCTGGACGCGTGGAAGGAGATGAAAAATATCTCGTTCCTCACGTTCATTGTCTGCTCGTTCCTCGTGTGCATCCCGTTGGCGGCGTACTACGCAAGCCTCCAGCAGCAGATGTATGCGATGGAAATGAAAAACATCGCGATTTGGAAGAACGTCGGCACGTGGGTCGAAGCGGCGATGATGTTCATGATGCCGTTCTTCTTCCGCAAGCTGGGGATCAAGCTGATGATCCTCATCGGCGTGGCGGCGTGGGTGTTGCGCTATGTCCTGTTCGCGTTCGGCGCGTCGCAGGACTTGGTTTCGCTCGTGATGCTCGGAATTCTTCTGCACGGCATTTGCTACGACTTCTTCTTTGTCACAGGCATGGTGTATGTCGACAAGAGCACCTCGAAGGACATCCGCGGCCAGGCGCAGGGCATGCTCGTCTTCTTTACGCAGGGGCTCGGGCTGTTCATCGGCGCGATGGTCACCCAGGAACTGGCGGGGCGGGCGTTCGGCGACATTCCAAGCAACACGCCGGCGTCGCTCGAACATTGGCCCAAACTCTGGTGGCCGATGGCTGGGATGGCCGGTGTCATCCTGCTCATCTTCGCCGTCGCGTTCCACCCCAAGAAGGAAGTGGACCAGGCCGCGGCCTCCGAAGGCGACGTCGCCGAAGCCGCCGCTGAGGAATCGGCCGCGCCCTGACCCCCCGCCGCTTGCGGCTTAGCGCGCCCCGATCGTTCACCCTGCGCGCTCCACAACCAATCGCACCGCGCCCCCCGTGATTTGACCCCAACCCCCGCGCGCCCCATAATCCACCCGCCCTGTCGAGGTATCGGCGTCGCCGTGCGGGCGGCGCCAGGCGTTGGTCGGCAGTGGTGGTCGTCGGCATTCACGTTCCCCTGCCTCGCCGAACGACCTTCTTCTTCTCCGCACGCCCCACCGACAACTCAAACGCAGGAGCATTCCCATGGCGGACAGTGACAAGCCCCAGGACGAATCCACCGACTCACCCGAAACGACGGACGCCGCGCAGGACGAGCAGGCCGTCGCCGTCGAGGACAAACCCGAAGACGAAGCCGTCGACGCGGCCGACACGGAAGGCGAAGACGGTGACGACGAAGAAAAGCCGGAGCAAACCGTCACCGTCGAAGACCTCAGCTCGGTGCGCAAACGGCTGACGATCGAGCTGCCGCAAAGCCGCATCGAAGACCTGATCGGCGACAACTACGAGAAGCTGCAGGACGAGGCCGTCATCCCCGGCTTCCGCCGCGGCCGAGCGCCCAAGCGGCTCATCGAAAAACGCTTCGGGTCGAGCATCCGCGACGAGGTCAAGGGCCAACTCATCGGCGAGGCCTACCAGCAAGCGATCGATGACGAATCGATCGACGTGGTCGGCCGACCTGAGATCCTCGACGAAGAGGACATCGAACTGCCCGAGGAAGGCCCGTTCACGTTCAAGGTCGAGATCGAGGTGGTCCCCGCATTCGACCTGCCGGAACTGGACGGCCTTGACGTGAATCGCAAGGCGTTCACGATGACCGACGAAGACGTCAACACCGAGATCGACCGCGCCTGCCGACAGCAGGGCGACTTCGACGACGTGGCCGACGGCAAGGTCGAACAGGGCGACTACCTGGCCGGCGACGTGCGCGTGACCGGCCAACCGACCGGCGACGAGGAAGAGGACGAGGTCAAGGACGGCGTCGTCGAGATCGTCCACCACCCCACCGCGTTCATCTACGTGCCGGAGAAGTCCGAAGACGGCAAGGGGCACGTCACCGGCATCGTCATCCCCGACATGGTCAAGCAGTTCGTCGGCAAGTCGATCGGCGACGAAGTGAAGATCGAGATGACCGGCCCGGCCGGCCACGAAGACGACCGCATCAAGGACAAGCCGATCACCATCGCCGTGCGGATCGACAAGATCGAGCGCATGACCAAGTCGTCGCCCGAGGAGTTGGCTGAGTCGTACGGCATGGAGTCGGTCGACGACCTGCGCGACACCGTCCGCCGCATCGTCGAAGACCAGAAGCTGCGCGAGCAACGCCTCGACATGCACGAGCAGGTCACGACCTACCTCATGGGCAAAGTCGAGTTCGACCTGCCGGAGAACATGACCAACGACCAGACGGCCCGCCTGCTGCACCGCTCCGCCATGGACATGGCCTACCGCGGCGCGAGCCAGGAGGAGATCGAGCAGTCCGTCGCCGAGATGCGCGAGCAGACGGCCGACGACGCAAAGACCGGCCTGAAGCAGTACTTCATCCTCGAGAAGGCCGCCAAACAGCTCGACATCGACGTGACACAAAACGAGCTGAACGGCCGAATCGCGATGATGGCTGTGCAGCAGGGCCGACGCCCCGAGAAGCTGCGCCAGGAGATGTTCCGTTCGGGTCAGATCGATCAGCTCTACGTCTACCTGCGTGACCAGAAGACGCTCGACCAGATCATCGACAACGCCAACGTGACCGACGTCGACGCCGACGGCAAGGCCGTGAAGGACGACGAGCCGAAGGCTGAGAAGAGCGAGTCGGAACCGAAGAAGAAAAAGAGCAGCAAGAAGAAGGCCGCCGCCAAGAAGGACGACCAAGGCGACGACGACAAGGGCGATGATTGACGCGACAAACGGTTCACCGCATGATCCGTTGAATCGGATCGCCGATGCGGGTGCCTGTGAATAAGCGAAGCGTTTCACGGCACACCGATGCTGTGAAACGCTTTTTCATTATCGAGATCGCTATCACTCCTGACCGACTGTTCGGCTGACAAACGACATGACGACGCTGTTCACCATGCTCGCCCAGACGCCCGCCGACGAGCCGGAGAAGCTCCTCTTCGGCGCGCGCGACCGGTTCGAGGTGATCGGCTGGTTCATCGTCATCATCATCGGCCTGATCCTCGCGTGCATCTTCGCCTACCGCCTGTACGCCAAGCTCACCGGCAAGACGAATCAAGACGAAGAAGAGACCGCGCCGTTCACGCTCGGCGAACTCCGCCGACTCCACCGCGAAGGCCAACTGACCGACGACGAGTTCGAGGCCGCCAAGGCTCAAATCATCGGCGCGTATCAGAAGAAGGCCGACCCGGACGCGGGCGACGAAAGCGGCTATCAAGACGATGAAGGAGAGGAAGACGAAGACTGGGGCGAGTGGGTTCCGATTGATGAGGGGGACAGAGACGGGAATGGAGTCGATGGTGATGAAAACGACCGGCGGGAGACCCAGGACCCCGGTTCGGATGACCCGTCGGGTGAAGACGATCAGGCCGATGGGGAGGACGCGCGCGATGACACGGCTGACCCGCGCTAAGCCGCAAGCGGCTGCTGGTTCCAGGGCACGCGATCACTACTTCTCGACTGTTGCGGTGTTGGCGCGTCCGGGGCAGACGTGGCGGACAGGCGGACTAGCCGTTCAGTCAATCCGACAAGGTCACACGCGCAATGGCATCTGCCGCTGCCACGCCGCTTTGATAAGCGCTTTCAACCCGGCCGCGGACGCACCAATCGCCGCACAAGGCTAGCCTGCGCTCACTATCCACAACTACAGGGGGTTCGAAGGGCCGCGCTTCGGTCGGGATCGCGAATCGCCATCGGTGTGCTTGCACCGCTCCCGAACGCGCAAAGTCTAATCCAGTCGCATCACTCACATACGCCAAGAGTGCATAGGCGGCAGACCGCGGGTCGCGCGTCAGATTCTTCCGCGACCAAGCGTGGGTCGCGTGAACGACCCAGGAGTTCTCGCCCTCGACCGACCGCATCATCCAGGCCACCGCGTCGTGCTCAATGTGTGCCGCGTCGAATGGGATCTGTTGCGGCGTGGCCCGCGTGATCATCAGCGCCCATGTCGGGTCCATCTCGACGTCTTCCAAACGGCGGGCAACATCGTCCGCTTCGCCGAGCAACGCGATCGCCTGCGGCGCCGGCATCGCCAGTACCAGCGACTCCGCCTGACCGAAAAGACGGCCTCGGTCGTCAAACAACGACCAGAGCGAGTTGCCCCGCTCCGCGCGTGCAATCGTTTTTCCTGAGTGGTAGTCAAGCCCCTTCACCAGGTGCTTGGGCACTGCGCTCATGCCGCCGACACCGACGTAAAGCTCCCGCCCGTCGTCACACGACTCAATCTGTTGACGTGCGATCCGAACGACTCGACCCGTCCATTTACGTACCAGCCCGGCTTCGACCCACGCATTCACTTCATCCCGAAAAGCGTCTGAACGAGCCGTGAAGTATTGAGCGCCGTGGTTGAATCGTGCGTCACCAATCGTTCGCGTTGCCATCCGACCACCCGGCCCTCGGCCGCGGTCAACGACGGTTACCCGACACCCCAAGTCACGAAGCCGGTCAGCGCAAGCCAGGCCACTGATGCCCGCGCCAACAACGAGAATGCGATCCTGGGCATTCACACCGTTTTACCCCTGGCATCCGTCACGCCTTCGTGATGAGCAAACGCAGCGGGCGTTCACATCCTGTTGAACTCGATGATCGTGAAAACGATGCCGCCGGCGAGCAGGGCCATAGCAAATACACCAAAAACAAAGATGCCGCCATCACTCATTTCAAAGCCTTTCTGCGAAGTGCGATTTTGATATATATGCCCATGCCGATGATGGACGGAACCCACAGTCCAACAAATTGGCCGGCTTCCTTGTAGCCGGAAAACCAGAGCCAAATCGAAAGGGTCAATGACAGAACGACAGACGCCAGTACGAAATAGTCAGATTTCATCAGCACAGCACGTACTCCAACTAACAGGATGATTCGGTCTTGCAAGAGAGCTTTCGCTCGATTGAGCACGTCGGATTCAATCACGACAAAGAACACCGGGCATGCACGCAAGCGCGTTCCGCACAGCATCGATTTTCAGAATGACACCACTGCATCACACGCTGCAACCGTCGAGCAGCTTGCGATCGAGGTCGTTCGTGGTGCGTCTCCGTGTAAGATTCATAAGGGGGTGGGTGGCACAAGGAGCGCGCACACACGAGCCGCGCTAAGCCGCGAGCGGACTACCCCCCTGCCTGCCGCTTGCGGGTTAGCGCTTCTTCATTAACCACCTCAACGATCCGTCGCCTCGGCCGGGCACACTTCGGCCGCTTCCGTTCATACTTCACCCATGTCGGCCGATCGACCTCGTGGCCGAACAACAGCCCGCCACTGATGTAGGTCACGAACTCGTTCCAACCCTTGTAGTCATACAGGTACAGCTTGTTCACCCGCCAACACCGCCGGCACGCGAACGACCGCTGTCCCGCCAACGGATCGTCCAACCCCGGAAACCACCGCCCCACCAGCCCCAGCCGCTTGCGGCTTAGCGCTTCCCCACCGTCGGCCGACTCTTGTTCTCCCACCTCAACCCCTTCCCCCGAACCGAACCACCGACCGATCGTGCATACGGGCAACGACAAGAACAACCGGCGGCAGCGTCGGCCGCACCCGACAGGGACTTTCGTCAGCGTATCGATTCGGCCGGGACACAGCCAATCCCACCCATGAAACAGCCGTCGGCCGGCCCGACGACGAAACCGCGGCACGCGTCGCAACGTGACCTCGAAGTGGTCCGGCACGCGCTCAAACATCGACTCCCACATCGAACCCCAGACCGGGTGCGGCGGCTCGCCCTGGGTCGCGTTCGGATCGATCGGCCGACGCGTCCACACCACCGCCACATCGACACCCGCGTGACCGTGACAATGCGGGTGCTCGTAACGGACACTCAACGGCGCTTTCGATGACGAGACCAGTTCCCAACGGCGCGGCTGACGGGCTGAACGTTCGGCCCGCGTCTTGCCCGGCCGAACGGGCATCCAGTCGCGGATCGCGTCCCGCGTCCGCCCCAACTTCGCCGTCGCCTCGCGTAAAGAGATTCCCGGCCAATCCAGCGCAACCGGTGCGCACAACGCGCGCACCGACTCGCCCGTCAGCACCACCTCGTGCTCGTCAGGATACTCAACCCCACCCGGCTCGACCCACGCCCCAACCCCTTCTCCGATGCGCGTGTCGGCCGCCCGGATAGCCAAACACCACGCCCGTGGCGGCCTCAGAATGGTGTTTTGACGCGATCGCTGCCAACGCCGCAACGCCTCCATCGAGTCAGACTGACACCGTTCCATCACGCGATGCCACGCGTCGAGCAGGTTGCGATCGAGGTCGTTCATGATGCGTCTCCGTGCGGGGTTCACACGGGGACGCGGGACACAGGGTGTGCGCACAAATGAGTCGCGCTAAGCCGCAAGCGGCCGGAATCACACCGATCAGCGATGTGGCGAGGTGGTGTTCACCGAGCAATCTGACTCAGTATCGTTCGATCTGTGATCTTTGCATCTTCGGCCAGCAAGAACGCCTTGCTGAGAATGATGGACAAGGTTCGATCCCCTTCAAAGGGCAGGAACACCTTATCCTCAACAGTGCGTTCCATTGATGAATTGGGGACAATGCACAGGTACTGGGCGTTAGGTTCCATGAGAATGTTGCCGGACCCGAGATGAATCTTATAGGTTCGTTTGTCGCCTTGAACGACGAGGAACTTATCGTCGAAGTGACATCGGTCGGCGACCTTTAGCCGAGGAATGAGTCGTTCCAGCAGAGTCTTGCGGGTCTTGGCTGTCCCGGACAAGTCGCCGAACGAGTACGAATGCCAGTAATCGCGGTAGCGGCCTTCCGGTCCGCCGTCCTGCCACGCCGGGTCGTTTCCCACGCTGGCAACGCCGACGAAAAGATCGACATCGCGAAGGATTTCGCTGAGGACCAAAGGCGGCACGTCTTCAAGCGGCAGAGGCTCGTTGACATTGTCGGTGCCTGGCCCCTCGGCATTGATCTCATAGGAGCCGCCACTGGCATGAGCGTAGTTTGGTGCGGCGTCCGTACGATAAAAGCGAACCTGATCGGTAGCCAGATAGAGGTATGTGCCGGCTTCGGTAGTATCAGTGCCGTAATCATCGCCCGCACCTTCCACCCAGTATTCCGCCCGCAGACCGAAGGCGTGCAATGGCTTGTTGGCCGGCTCGTAGGCGTCATCCACCATGAGGCGGAGTTGGTTTCGCCAACCCCGTGCGCCACACAAAGCATTGAACTGGTGTTGCTTGAGTATGTGTGCGGCAAAGCGGTTCGAGTAGGTTTGCGTGTTGCGCTCCGCGTCGGTGAGCAGGTAGACTTCTCGGTGGGCCTGTTTGAACGGCTGAGTGATTTGCTGGTCTTCAAGGCGTTGCCGCCAAGCTAAGACCTCCGATTCTGCCCGACCGACAGGGTGCCACAATTGAATCTCTGCCGTCTTGCCCAACTCGACCGGTTCGCCGTCGGCATTATGAGCGTTATCACCTTCAAACATGACAGCCGTGTCATCGACGAGCCAGATCAGTCGGCGAACGATCGTGCTCAACAAGCCGTGATCGAGATAGCGTTCGCGGCAATCTTCCAGCGTCCACGTTTTCTGTGCGAGAAAGATGGTGTCCAGTCGCGCCCGTCCGGCGGCAAGAATACCCTCGGCATCCTTGGCAAACTGCTTAAGTTCTTTGACGTCGTCTTTGTATTCACGCTTGACCGCCGCGGGCGGCGACTTGACCACTTTCCCCTTGTCGTTGATCCATTGGGTGACGACACGGTTGCCCTGAACGCTGAGCGTGACCTGGGCACTCCCCAACTCGTTGCGCAACACCCCCGCTTCAAATCCGAAGGCGGGCACGCCGAGTTCCTCCAACTCGTCGCGACTCATGCCAGCGGCCTCGGCCGCTTTGTCCAGAGCCTTCTCGATGGCCTTAAGCGTTGTCTTGAAGGTGACACGCGCCTTGAGGCGCGCAAGTTGCGCGAGGGCCGCGTCGCGGATCGTGTCATCCTTGTTGCCGGCCAGTTCGCCCAACGCCCACACACAGGCGTTGGCGACCTTCACCGCGCGCGGCCCGACACCGGGCACCTTCTTGATCGCCGTAACAAGCAGGTCTGCGAGCGTTCGTGCCAGGGGCGCCGTGGGCACAGCGCTCAGCATCCAAACGAGGCCTCGCAAGATATTGCTGTTGCCATCGTTGATCAGATCGGGGTGGGAGCCGCCGTATGAGTTGAAGGTGATTATTGAACCTCCCTTGGAAACGGCGGCCAGCCAGGGGGTCGCTTGCTCAATGAACTTCCTTGGGCCGATCCCCTTGCGGGCGGCGGCGGCATCTTTGAGCCACTTCTTGGACGGTTTCGCCGAGTCGGCCGTGACGGCTGCACGCAAGACCTTGCACCACGCCGTGCGCGCCTTCGCGGACATCTTGCTCAGGTCGCTGTGCGCCCGGTCCGCCCAGGATTCACCGGGGACAAGCCAAAGGCCGTCCGAATCACCAAGCATCTGACAGAGTTTGGATACGCCCGGGGAGGGACTACCCATCGGCGGCGCTGAGATCGAACGGGTGCGCAAGCGATGGAGCACATAGCGTTCACCCTCTGTGAGGTCATCTTTCTTGAGCATCGGCTCCAATTGATCGATCAGCGGCTGCGCCGCGTCGATATCAAACTGTCCGACGGCGCTGAGGAACAGGAGGCTGTCAAACAATCCGTCTCGATCCAACTCAACACCGAGGCTGAGAATCTGACTATTGAGACGTAGGAGCAAAACCTGAACGGCGTAATTCACCTCGTCGTCCGATCCGCTCATCACCACTGAGGCTGCGCGTTCACACGCGGCGAGAAACACCGCCCCTCGCTCGGCAGGATTGCTTCCAATGATTTGGCAACCAACGTGCGTGTCTTTCAGCACTGTGTCCCAGTATCGGACAGAATCTGGACAGGACACGAGGTGCTCACTGATGAGCTTGTGTTCCGTCTTCAGCGGCGTGTCCGCACGCTGTTTGAATTGGTCTGGTCTGAGTTCTGTCGTTTCGATCTCACTCGCCTCTTCTTTAGACATCAGCTTGAGCTTGACCTTGAGATCAACAAGCACATTCCTTCGGCCGGCCCACGTTGGCGTTGGCGTCGAAGCGGGGGGTACGGCGGCATCGGCATCGTCGCCGTTGCTGTCGCCATCACGCGCAACCAACTGGCTAATCCTGCCCTGCAACTTCTTCGCGTCATAGGTATTGTTGATTCGCTTGTTCAGGTCGTGCAGAGCCTTGATGACGGGTTCGCCAAGCGGCCCCGACTTGGCGACATCGCCTGCCAACTTAATCACCGGACCCGCGGGCAGACCTTCGTAGTGGCTTCCGAATGCATCTTGAATAAGCGAAAGCAACTCGCCTTCTGCAAGGGGCAACTTTCGGCGTGCAAACACACTAAAGAGGTTGTTTGCCTGCCACAAGCGACGGCTCAAGGCTTCGCCTCCAACAACAAGATGCTGAAGGTTCCACGCAGCGTTCTCGCCGACCTCCTCCGCGATGCGCTGTTGCTCGGCCTGCCAGTGTCGCAAGCAAGACGCCGTGGCAAGCAAGCCACGCCGATTCCACTCCGCATCCTTCTTCATCAACTCAGCTCCGCCGTCAACTTGAGAGATAGCACTGGCTGTCACGGCGTAGTAGGGGTGATGCGCAGCTTGGAGTTTGTCAATCACCTTCTCGACGAGTTCGGCCAATTCGGGGTCTTCGGTCCCCTTCGGGTCGAAGGGGATGATCTTGACCTTCTTCTTGTCAGCCATGTTCATCCCCCTACCAACGGTGTCAAACGCAAGAACGTGATCAACGTGTCGGTTGCAACCTCGATCTCCGCACCAATGTCATCAACCTGCGTGTCGTTGACCAACACCAGAATCTGGCTCTTTTCGAATGCAGCGACAGCCGCATCAAACTGCTTCTCCCAGTCGATCATCCGCCACTTTTTCATGCGATAGCCATTGAGTGTTTTTTCTGCTTCCGACGGTTGTACCAGACCGTGAAATGTGTCAGCCTGCTTCGCGTTGTAGTCTTTGACCTCTTGGAAGACACGGCTGCGGATCAACTCGCGTACGGTGATCCGTTCAGTGAGAAAATCCAGTGTCAATTCATGCGTGGTTTCACCCGACGTCGACTCGTCGCGGATCGTCAGTGTCGTGGACATGTCGGTTACCCCGTGTTGAGAAAAGAATGTGCGACACTCACTGTAACAAACCGCAACCAATGTCGATACCGGCACGTGAGACAAACAAGTACGTCGCGCTAAGCCGCAAGCGGCCCACCCCACCAAGCCGCTTGCGGCTTAGCGCTATGAAGTATTGTCACAGGTGTTTACCTCACACCGGAATGTCTTCGAACTCACGACGATCGGTCAATGACTGCCTGAAGCCACCGATCTGAGCGCGCATGTCCGTCCAAGTCTGCGTGTCTCGTACCTGATCTGTGTAAAGAATGCGCTTGGCAACATGTTCCAATTTAAACGCCCAATAGAGTGACATCAGTGGGTTGATCCAGAGTTTGCTGCCGGCTGTACGGTGGATGCGGTGGTGGTCTCCGTAGTCGCCCTCGATCGCGGAGAGGACTGAGGAATTCACGATGCTTGCCCGGGCCGGCATGGCCGACTCCAAGTGTTTCACCGCATCAACGAATGCCAGCGATTCGGCCATATTGGGATCGGCACTGAAGACACCGAGATATCCGCCCGTCTTCATGAAATACGCCATGTTCTCCAAGAAGTGGGCGTGGCAAATGCCGTGGTATGCATCGACACCGAACGCGGTGCAGGCAAGCGCTTGGCGTGCAACTCCGGTTTCGGATACCGCGATGATGCTGGCGACATCCTCCTCGGGTGTGGCAAGGTGAAACTCATCTCCCCGCATCAGCGCATCTGTACCACCGTCTACCAAGACAATTGCGTCAGGCTTGAGATGATCGACCAGAGTCTTGTAGGCGTCGCACAGCGGTGCGACGCCCGTTCTTGCGAGTGCGTAAACTGGGACCTCCTCACCACGCTCGACAAACCATCGCGAAAGGATCGATTCTGGGAAGTAATCCGTCGGTGCACGCGACGAGGCGGCAACCTTATAAAGCGAAACATCGAGACGCTCGGCGTCCGTCTTCGAAAGCTCTACAAACGACAGATTACCCAAGTGGACGTGGTGTCCACGCGCTTTCAGGGCGAGGTAAATCGGCAGCGCGCAGTAGACATCGCACCCCCCACCCGCACCGCAGACGAGGATACGCTGACATCCGGCGAGGTAACGGAACAACTGCGATTCACCAAGCCGTGGTGGCTGAGCTTCACCTGATTCTGTCAAAGCAAGTACCCCGATCATCACACCGAGCGCCGCCGGTGGACGAGCCGCCAGTGGTAATAGTGAGCGGTTTGATAAACCACAAGCGGACTATAACACGCTGGACAATTAGTTCTTGATCGATTCGCTGATGTAATCGAACTGGTTGGTGATGTAGTTCTTGTTGATTTGGCTGCCGCGCACCGTTACGACTTGACCCTGCGCGCCCAAACGCCGGTCGCAACGACTCCAACAAGACAAAACACAACACCGGCCGCGTAGACGATGCGCAGTGTGGGCCAACCGGGCGGTTCGTAGGTGGCGAGGAAGCCGTAGAAGCAGAAGGCGGCGAGGGCGAACAGGGGTGGGATGAGCCAGATGAGGATTTGGGAGCGGGTGGACATGGGTTCGGTTCCAAAGACAAATGGGGGCGACGCGGAACGGTCGGTTTAGTCCGGTTGGGCGTCGCCATCCGGATTTCGCAATCGTTCGATGGCGTCCAGCCCCTCGGCCTCCAGATGCTCAAATGCGTCGTGTTCGAGTATCGGTGCGACCAGGCCGTCGCGGCGATCGTCACCCATCGCATCCTTGAACGCGCCTGTGAATGAGGCGATCATTCTATTCCAATCACGGACCGATTCGAGCAGGCGATCGGTGTCGCGATGAACCCAGTAGTCGCTGTCATCACGGACGGTCACGTCCGCTCCCAATTCGCGTGCGTGGTCGAGCACGCGGACGAGATTGAGATGGGCTCGGAGGAAGTTGGATTCACCGCCGTGGCGTGGGAGACTGGCGTACTGTGTCTTGCAAAACGAACGCCAGGCGTAGCAACCAGACAAATCCGTCTCGAAGACATGTTCGACGCCTTCGTGTTCATTGTTCACCACCTGCGGATACGTCGCCAACCCTAGCAAGGCTGTTTCCGCCCCATCGTCTCGCACGCCAAACCTGATCACGTGCTTCGGGCTAACCGGCACGACCACGAGGTCGGCTTCGTCGATGTTCTTTTCGACGTAGTACGTACCCGCAAGATCGAACCACTTGACAGCGTCCGGTTCGCTAACAACGGGATTCGGGCAAGCATCGGTATCGGGGGGTCTGACCTCCCGCGGCCCATGAATGTCGTCGAAACCGATCGACTCGGCGAAGCGATGCAGGTCGTGGATGAACCGACGCGCGGCATCGACGCCGCCTCGCAATCGGTATTCGTAATAGACGGTCAAGCCCACGGTTGATGCTCGTGCTGAGCCGGGATGCGCTGTTTCAGAGGTAGGGTGGTGCCGAGGCTCTGCGAGGCCCACCGATGGGCGATCAAATGAAACCTTGACACGACGGGTCCAACCCACGGCCGATGGTGGGCTTTGCCGAGCCTCAGCCCACCCTACAAGTGGCACCCGAGAATACTTCGATCAACTACAAGCGGCCTACGCCACGCCGGCGGTGCCGGTGGCGATGGGTTCGCTGACGTATTCGCGGGGGTCGATGACGTGGCCGGTCAGGGCGGTGGCGGCGGCGGTCAGCGGGGACGCGAGGTAGACGCCGGCTTCCTTGTGGCCCATTCGGCCGGGGAAGTTGCGGTTGGTCGTGCTGATACAGTTAATGGGGTCGTTCAACCGGCCGAACGTGTCCTTCGGGCCGCCGAGGCAGGCGGCGCAGCTTGAGGCGCCGAGTGTGCAGCCGGCGTCGACGAGCGTGTCGTAGATGTTCTTTTCGCCGTCGTCCACGGGCTCGCCCTGAACGTTGAGGCGGAGCATGTCGGCGTGGACCTCGGTCGAGCCGGGGACGACGAAGGTGGGGATCTTGACCTGTTGGCCTTGTAGGATGGCGGCGGCCATGATCATGTCGGTGATCTTGCCGCCGGTGCAGGAGCCGATGTAGGCGCGGTCGATCTTCACGTCCTCGCAGTTGCGGGCGAGGTCTTTGTTGTCCGGGCTGTGTGGCTTGGCGACGAGCGGCTCGAGCGTGCCGAGGTCCCATTCGTGTTCGTAGCAATACTCGGCGCCGGGGTCGTCTTCGTAGACGGTCCAGTCGGGGCGGTTGGAGCGGGCGCGCACATAGTCGAGTGTTTTTTCGTCAACGTCGCAGACGCCGTTCTTGCCGCCGGCTTCGATCGCCATGTTAGTCAATGTCATACGGTCTTCGAGGGTGAGGCTGGCGACGCCTTCGCCGGCGAAGTACATGGTTTTGTAGGTCGCGCCGCTGACGCTGATTTGGCCGATGACCGCGAGGATGAGGTCTTTGGCGGTGAGGTACGGCGGGATTTCACCGTGGAACGTGAACTTCATGGTGGGCGGGACCTTCAGCCAGGTCTTGCCGGTGCCCATGGTGAAGGCGGCGTCGGTGTTGCCGACGCCGGAGGCGAATTGGCCGAACGCGCCGGCGGTGCAGGTGTGGCTGTCGGTGCCGAGCAGGATCTCGCCGGGGCGGCAGTGGCCTTCCTCGGGCAGGGCTTTGTGGCAGACGCCCTTGTATTTGGTCTTGGTCGGGTCGCGGTACGGGTTGGGCATGCCCGAGGCTTCGTCGGTGTCGAGGAAGTCGGGGTCGTAGTAATACTTGATGCCCTGCTCCTTGACGAAGTCGCGGAGGATCTGGACGTTGCGGTGACACTTGCCGTCGGCGGTGAAGATGTAGTGGTCGGGGATGATCGGGATGCGCGTGTTGTCCCAGACCTTGGCGTCGTCGCCGAACTCTTTTTTGAAGATGCCGATCGTGCCGGGGCCGCAGACGTCGTGGGTCATGAGCACGTCGCAACCGACCCACACATTCTCACCGGGCGCGACATCAGCCTTGCCCGAGTGGGCGGCGAAGATCTTCTCGGTCATCGTCATGGCGCGGGCCATGGGCAACTCCTTACTTGTGCGTCATTATCGGGACCTGCGCGCCACAGTACCCGTACAGCAAGCATTCTAGCGCTGATAGGCCTCACATGCCCGCCCGAGCGTCGAACCTGGCCCCGGCGGATTGATTGACTGCCGTTCAGCCGGACCTTATATTCCCCGACCATGAGAACACGACCTTTATCACGGGCGGCGTTGGCGGTGATTCTCGCAGCCCTGACGTTGTCCGCCGGCTGTGACAGCCCCATGAAACGCTCACAGGCGGACGCCCTGCGCGAGCGGGTCATGTTGCAGCACCGGGCGTTCCTGGAGTCCGCCGCCAACGGCGGTATCCACGAGACGCCCCACGTGCCAAGCGACGTCGAGGCCGAGTTGAAAGAGTTTCCCAATCGATATGCGGAAGCCCTCCGCATCGGCGGGTGGAAGTCTTACGAGGGCACGCACGTCGACGTCGGCCTCGATCTGCTTGGTCGGAATCCGGCCGCCAAAACCTACAAATACATCGATCAAAAGGATAAGAATAAGGAGAAGACTGAAACGGTGTATGAACGCCGCGACCGATTCCGCAACGCCATCTACGAGATCGAGCAGAAATCGAACGGGAACGAGCCCGCCGACGCCGACAAAGCCAGGATCGCGGAACTCAAACAGCAGATCGCGGAACTCGATCGCGAGATCGACTCGCTGGAGTCGCCAAAGGTCGCGATGACACTCGAGCGGGCCGTGCGGCTGGCTGTGCGCAACAACCTGGATATCCAACTCGCCCGCCTGCTCCCCGCGATCAGCGACACGCAGGTCACGCAGGCCGAGGCCGTCTTCGACGCGATCTTCTTCGCCAACGCCGACTTCAGCAAACTCGACACGCCACAGCCCGACACGGCCTTCTCCGGCTTCGGCTCGACGCAGACCGACAACCGACAGTTCACAACCGGTATCCGCAAGAACACGACGATCGGTGGCCAGTTCGTCATGCAGACGCAGTTCGGCCGACAGTTCCGCGACCCGTCTATCTTCGACGTGCGCGAGTTCCGCGACGCGAGCCTCTCGTTCAGTTACGTTCAGCCGTTGCTGCGCAACTTTGGCGAAGACGTGGTCACCGCGCAGATCGAACTGTCGAAGAATGCCCGCCTCGAAGCAGTCGAAGACCTGCGCACGCGAATGCTTCAGATCACAGCCGACACCGAGTCGGCCTATTGGAGGCTCATCCTGGCCAAGTACCGCGTCCTGATTCAGCAACGGCTGCGCCGCGTGACCGTGCGTGACCGCGACGTGATCAAGGCCCGCATTGACATCGACGCCACACCGGTTGACCTGGCCGAGGCCAACAGCTTCCTGGAATCGCGCCGGGCCGAGTTGATCCGGGCGCAGAACGAGTTGCGACTCGCGTCGGACGCGCTCAAGCGGCTTATCAACGCACCGGAACTGCCCGTCTCCGGCGAAGAGTTGATCCTGCCGCTGGACGACGCGCCGGACGCGGCGATGAAGTACAACCTGCTCGATGCGATCACGACGGCCCTCCGCCACCGACCCGAGTTGCAGCGGGCGTTGCTCGAAATCAAAGACGCCGCCATCCGCGAACGCGTCGCAGACAACCAGCGGCTGCCGCAACTCAACCTCTCGACCACCGTCCGGATCAACGGCATCGGTTCGGACGGCATCGGCGACGCGTACGACACCGTGCTCGAAGCCGACTTCGTCGACTACATCGTCGCGGCCCAGTTCGAGGTGCCCATCGGCAACCGCGGTCCGCAAGCCTTTTGGGAACAACGCCGCCGGGAGAGCCAGGCGTCGGTCATCGCGTACCAACGGGCTGCGCAGCAGGTCGTGCTTGACGTGAAGGACACGCTCCGAAGCGTCGTCAACGCGTACCGCATCATCGACGCGACGCGCGCCGCCCGGCTCGCCGCGGCTGAAAACATCCGGGCTATCCGCGCGCAGATCCGCGGCGGCATCGCCCTGTCCCCCGACTTCGTCGACCGCAAACTCCGACGTGAGGGCGAATTGGCGGTCACCGAGTTGGCTGAGATTCAGGCGTTGGTCGATTACAACAACGCCATCTCCCGCTTCTACCAGGCCACCGGTACGCTGCTCGAACGCAACGGCATCGCGTTCAACGACCCGCTGACGCAAGCCGTTGAAGATTGACCTGAGTCTCAGGTCGAAGCGATTTCCCGCAACCGCTCGTACATCAAACGCGACGCCGCGCCGCGGTGGCTGATGCGGTTCTTGTGTTCCGCCGAAAGCTCTGCCGATGTCTTGCCCAGTTCGGGCACGACGAAAAGCGGGTCGTATCCAAATCCGTTTTTGCCGCGCGAAGCCTCGTTCGGCCCAATGATGCGCCCTTCGATCGTGCCGCGTTCAGTCGCCAACACCTCGCCTGACGGTTCAGCCAACGCCATGACGCACACGAACCGGGCTGTGCGTTGTTCGGTCGGCATTTCGCCCAACCGTTCCAGCAGCAGCGCGTTGTTGGCGGGGTCGGCAACGTCGCGCCCCCCTGCCACGCCCGCGTATCGCGCGCTGCGCACGCCCGGCTCGCCGCCCAACGCGTCGACTTCCAGCCCGCTGTCGTCCGCCAGACAGGTCATGCCCGACGCCTGCGCGTAGTGACGCGCTTTGAGCACGGCGTTCCCCTCAAAGGTCGGCTGATCCTCGACAGGCTCGTCGATCTCGACGTCCAGCGCGTCCAGTGTGACGATGTCGACCGCCGGGTCGCTTTCGCGTCGCAACTGGTCGATGACCGCGTTGATCTCGTCGAGTTTGTGCGGGTTCGATGTGGCCAGCAGGATTCGCAGGGTCAGCCTCCCGCAGATCGTTTAGAAGTCACGGGCAAGGAAGTTCCACGTGTCACCACGTTTGACCTCATCGACGAATCGGTCAAGCGACAACGGACCGCTGCCGGCGATCGTAAACAGCGTGTACTTCAGGTCGTCGACCAACAGGTTGTAGTAGTCAGCCGGCTCCGTTTCCGTGAACTTATCGTCCACCGACATGTACTCGAACACGAGCATCGGCCGACACCGCTCGATGATCTGACGCCCGCCGCGGATAACGTTGAGCGTCAGGCCTTCTACGTCGACCTTGATGAAATCGATCCGCTGGTCGTCGGGGATGACGTCGTCGAGGCGTTCGACAGGCGTCTCGATGGCCTTGATCTGTCGATCAGAACCCGCGACCGATCGCGTTCGGTCTTCATTCAGGCTGCTGACGCACGCCCAACCGTCGACGTGATAGAACATACTCGTCCCCTGCTCGTCCGACAGGGCGCAGCGGTGAATCTTCGCCGTCGGAAAGCGCTCCGCTAACTCGTCGGCCAAATGCGGGACGGGCTCGAACGCGTGGTGCGTCCCGTCCGGCGCCCGCCCGATGAATCGTCGCAACACCTCGCCTCGATAAGCGCCGATGTCGATCGCCCCCGAGTCATGCCGAAGGACATAGCGGAGCAAACGGAACAGGTCGAGGTTGTCCGCCGACTCGATCTTGCGCGCCTTGTCCCAGAACAGCTTGGACCACTCCTCCGCGACGCCGCCGAAGCGTGAAAAGCGGATCTTGTCCCAGATGGCGCCCATCGAGCAACACTCCGAATCCGGTCGGCCACCCGCGCTACAACGCGGATCCGTCCAATGGTTGGGCCGACTCCAACGACTCTATCGTCAATCCCGGCAGCGGCCTCGACCCGGGCGAGGCGACATGGTCGTAAACGGCCTCCAGCACCCGCCTGTGTTGCTCACGGTCGAAGTGGGACCGGCAGCGTGCCAACGCACCCTCACGTAGGGCGCCGTACTCACCTCGCCGTTCCCAAACGTCCTGCAACACGTCGGCCAACGACTCTGCCGCCGCCTCGACGGTGTCGCGGAACCGATCGTTGTACCCGTCGGCCCAACGGCCCTTGATGGCTGACCAATGCCGGAACACCGAGTCGTTCTCGAACGGCAACAGGTAACCGCTTCGGCCGTGCTCGATCAACTCGGGCAGAGCGCACGTGTCCGTGCCGATGACGGGCGTCGCGCGTGAAAACGATTCGAGCACGGAGTAGCCGAACGTGTCGTGCATGGTCGGCAGCAGACTGAAGTGCGACGCCGCGACACGTTGCATCACGTCTTCGTTGGGTAGGCTTTCGTGATGCTCGATGCCGGGCTGATCGAGCAGGGCGCGTTCAGCGTCGATGTTGTAGCCCTCACCGGGGCCGATGTAGTCGTCAGCCAACCAGCGCAGGCTGGACACAATCGTGGTGCGGATGGGCACGCCGTTGGCAACTAGCCGTTTGTGTGCGCGGGTGATGATCGGCATGCCCTTGCGCATATAGTCGCGGCCGACAAAGAACACACGCAGGTCGTCCGTCATCGGCACGTCGAGCGCGGGCGACTCCTTGACCGACGGGTAGACCAGCCGCGTTTTCTGCCACAGGCTGTCGAAATAGGGCTCACCTTGATGCTGCTGCGCGAAATCACGCAGGGCGTACCGGCTCAGAGCCAAGAGCGCACGGCACTTGTCCGAACAGAGCTTGCGCGTCAGGCGGTCGAACATCTTGCGATGCGTCGGGTTCTTCAGTTCCCAGACGCGCGGCAGGGCGCTTTCGAACGTGACCAGGAACGGCTTCCACGAACGCACCGGCACGGCGTTGAACATATGCAGCAGGTCGAAACCGAAGCCGCGGTCGAGCGTCAGCGCGTGGATGTTGAATTGGCGATACTTGGGTAGCCGGTAGTGCGTCGTGAGCCGGCGTTTGGTCAGGTCACTGTTGGCCTGACCGAGATCGATGTTGAAATCCGTAGGGTAAGCGTCGTCGGCCAACACGCGGATGAGTCGGCGTTTGTCCATGGCGCTGTGCGACGGGGTGATTGTCATGGCCTGCGCGGGTGGCGCGTCAGGTCGATCCGGTTCGCCTTTTGGGAGCCGGCGCTAAGCCGCAAGCGGCTGTTGGGAGCCGGGCCGCAAGCGGCCCTAAACGTTCCACCAGTTCAGGTTGATTTCGGGGAAGATGATGTCGTGGATATCGGCGTCCTGGACCTCGAACTTTTCGACCTCGCTGAGTCGGTTGAGGTAGGCCGAGTCTTCGGCCAGTTTTTCGGCGATGTCGGCCAGGCACTCGAACCGGGCGACGTGCTGCATGAAACGCTTGATGCCGTAGTCGACGGCCTGCCCGCGTCGGATGACGAACGGCCAATCGCTGGCCTGCATGAGCAGTAGTTCTCGACCGCACTTTTCGAGCATCTGCCGGACCTGTTCGTCTTCACGCCACGGCAGGTTGTACGTGAGTTTGCCGAACGTCGCTTCGCAGCGGTATTCGATCTGCCACATCCAGTCGACCTGGTCGTTCGTCCAGACGCGGTGGTCGCCTTCCTCGCCCCACGAACCCTCGGGCATGGCGACGGTCTTGTCCGGCGGGTGTCGTTCGAGGTACTCAGCCGTGGTGCAGACGTCGATCTCGGGGTCGGCGTTCATCGCCAGCAGCACGTCGCGCAGGAACTGCGGGCCTTCAAACCACCAGTGGCCGAACAACTCCGCGTCGAAACACGCGGTGACCACGCCCGGTCGACCGGTCTTGTCGCGGTAGGCACACAACTGGTCCTTGACGCTGTTGACGAAGTGATGCGCGTGTTCATGCAGTCGGCCCGGCAGGTCGTCCGGGTAGTAGAGGTGCTTGTCGCCGAGGTCGACCTTGTTGCCGGTGACCTTCCAATAGCGCAGGCCGCGGCGTTCGCCCCACTTCTTGTGGAACTCGAGGTACTCGCCCGCGGCCGGGTAGCCGATCGACCCGGACCAGACCTGCTCGCACACGCGCGGGTCGCGCGCGAAGGCGGAGCAGCGCATCGGGCCGTTGCCGTCGGAGTTCACGCCGTGCGGCTCGTGCACGTCTCGCCAGCCGCGTGCGGGATACTTCTGCGCCTCGTCCCAATCGACCTTGTGCCAGTCGTCGCCGTTGCGGACGTACTCGCTGCGTGCTTCTTCGATCAGGTGGTTCTCGACGAAGAAGTGCGTGATGCCTTCGTCGGCGACGAGGTGTTCAATACCGACGCGTCGGTCGCTGCCCGCCCAAACGATCGGCGGCGTCCACGGGCCGGTCGGCCGGTAGGCGCACTCGGGCAGCCACATGCCCTTGGGTCGGAAGCCGAGGATGCGCTGGCTCGACGCGAGCCCGGCCCGGATCTGCCCGCGGATCGACGCGTCCTCCAGCAGCAGCGGCATATACCCGTGCGTCGCGTTCGACGTGAGTATTTCGACCAGGCCGCGCTTGGCGCGCTCAGCGAATGCGCCGGGGATGTCGCGCCCCATTTGTTGAAACTGCTCGAGCCGTTGGCTGAACCACTGCTCCCAACGGGTCGCGAGGAACGCCATGTGCCCGTTGCCGAGCCGTTCGAACTCGGCCCGGTCGCTGCGGGCACGTTCGATCCGGTCGTCCAGGTAGTGCTCGAAGCCTTCCTTGAAGTGCGGGTGGGTGAGCTGTTCGAGCAGGACGGGCGTCAGGCCCATCGTGATCTTCGGCGTCGCGTCGAAAAAGACGCACTCATCGACCATCGCGAGGATGGGCAGGTACGTCTCAGCCGCGGCCTCGTACAGCCAGTCTTCGCCGTGCGGCCAAACACCGTGGTTGAGCACGTACGGCAGGTGGCCGTGCAGGACGAGACAGAAACTGCCAAGTGGGTGGGACATGGTTGGCCATCGTAGCGATTTGTGTGCGGGGTGTCCGAGGGATTTAGCTAAGGCAGCGAGCGGATTCAGGGGGAAGCGCTAAGCCGCAAGCGGCTGGAGTTGTTCCTCGATCTTGGCCCAGACCTGGTCGACGGTGATCTGCGCTATCAGCGACTGGTCGTTCGGGCGCTTGCGGTAGTCGCCGATGCGCGTCATCGACGCGGCCGACGCGGGGCGGATAACGGCGTCGTCGCGGCGGAACGGCCCGACGCGCGCCGGGTCCGTCGGGCCGAACAACGCGACCAGCGGTCGGTCGAATCCGACGGCGATGTGCAGAGGGGCGGAGTCGTTTCCGATGAAGAGGCTCGACTTGGCGATCAGCGACATCATCTGCCCGACAGTCGTTTGCGGCGCGACTGCGACGCCGTGCTTCGACAACCCGTCGACCAATGGTTTTACAAACTCGCGTTCGTTCGGTGACCCGATGACCCTGAAACTTCCTGAACCAGCGTTGCACCCACAGCATAATTGCTAGCATCAACCCAGACTTCATGC
>JANQSF010000088.1 GCA_028284155.1 Phycisphaeraceae bacterium | reverse complement strand
CCCCGTCATGATGCCCAAGCCCGACAGTGTCGCGTCGTTCGCCGAAGCGGTGGACGCGCTGCTGCTGGAGCAGGGCTGGCTCAAGACCGGCGACCCGTTCGTGCTCGTCGCCGGCGAGCCAATCGGCACGCCCGGCGTGACGAACGCCATACGCATTCTCTACGCCGGCGACGCGTGCGCGATTTAGCATTCAGCCGCGTCGCTTGCGACGTGCGCGGCTGCGAGTTGAACGCCCACGATAATCTGCACCACGCCCGCGCCTGAAAGCGCGTCGCGAGCGACGCGGCTAGACGGGTCAGTGTCGTCAACGCGGCGAAACGGGCAGGGCGACCTATTGTGTCCGCATGCCCGCCGACTTCGCAGGTCAATCCGTCGTCTCGTTCGAAAGCCGTCACGCTAAGACCATGGCGGAGTTAATCCGGCGGTTCGGCGGCGAGCCGATCAGCGCGCCCTCTATGGGTGAAGCGCCGCTCGACTCGCACGACGAAGCCAGCGTATTTGTCGATGCCCTGATTGACAACGCGTTCGACACGGTCGTGCTGCTGACCGGCGTCGGCACACGCATGCTGGTCGGTGTCGCCGACGCGGCCGGCAAACGCGACGCGTTCGTCGCTGCGCTCGGCCGCGTCACTACGGTCGCGCGCGGCCCCAAGCCGGTTGCCGCGCTGCGCGAGGTCGGCCTCAAACCCACGCACGTCGTGCCCGAACCGAACACCTGGCAGGACTTACTGAAGGTGGTCGACGAGCACGCGTCCGCCGCGGACAAACGCGTTGCCGTGCAGGAGTATGGCCGAAGCAACACCGACCTGCTCGACGCCCTGCGGCATCGCGGGGCCGATGTCACGCCCGTGCCGATCTACCGCTGGGTGCTGCCCGACGACCTGTCGCCGCTGCGCGACGCGATCGACCGGATCATCGCCGGCGACGTGGGGTTTGCGCTGGTGACCAGCGCGACGCAGGTCGATCACGTGTTTCAGGTCGCCGAGCAGGACGGCAAGGCCGACGATCTACGCGGGGCGTTCAAACAGGTCGGCATCGGCGCGGTCGGGCCCGTCGCGGCCGAGACGGTGCGCGGGCACGGGCTGACCGTGGACTACGAACCGGACACGCCGCACATGACACCGTTCGTGCGCGAGTTGGCACGGCGGAGTGTTGACCTGCTCGCGAAAAAGCGCATCGCGCACGCGAATGGGGTCAACACGAATGACTGGCGTCGAGTCGACATGTTGTGGTCGGGCGCGGGCGACGCCGCGCAGAGTAAGCCGACCATCGCAGACTCGGTCTTTATGAAAGCCTGTCGGCGCGAGCCTGTGCCGTATACGCCCGTTTGGCTCATGCGGCAGGCCGGCCGATACCAACGGGCCTATCGGGAGATTAGAGGCAGCGTCACGATCAAGGAGTTGTGCTACACACCCGACCTCGCGGCCGAGGTGACGCTGATGGCCGTCGATCGGCTGGGCGTTGACGCGGCGATCATCTTCAGTGACATCCTCGTCGTCGTCGAGCCGATGGGGTTCAACCTCGAATACCTTAAGGGGGAGGGGCCGGTCATTGATAACCCGGTGCGGGAACGGGGCGATTTCGATCGAGTGCGAGAAGGCGACGCGCGTGAACTGGACTACGTGTACGAGGCGTTGCGTAAAACCCGCCGCGCGCTTCGGCCTGACATTGCCTTGATCGGCTTTTGCGGCGCGCCGTTTACGACGGCTTCGTACGTGGTCGAGGGCGGCAAGTCGTCGAACTACCGGCACAGCAAGACGATGATGTTCCGCGACCCGCGTACGTGGGAAGCGTTGATGGACAAGCTGGTCACGCTGCAGATCGACTACATGAACGCGCAGGTCGAGGCGGGGGCCGACGCGCTGCAGGTGTTCGACTCGTGGGCCGGGGCGCTCGGGCCTGACGATTACAAACGGTTTGTCATGCCGCACACGAAACGGTTGATCGATGGGATCAAGGCCAAGCACCCCGACACGCCGGTGATCAATTTCGCGACGGGCAACCCCGCCTTGTTGCCACTGGTCAAGGCGTCCGGCGGCGACGTGATCGGCCTGGATTGGCGGGTGGATTTGGCCGACGCGTGGGCGTCGCTCGGCCACGACACGCCGGTCATGGGCAACCTCGATCCGATCGCGCTGCACGCGTCGCCGAACGTCATCCGCGAACGCGCCAAGGAAGTGCTCGACAAGGCCGAGGGTCGGCCGGGCCATATTTTCAATCTGGGTCACGGCATCCTGCCTACGGTCCCTCCGGAGCATGCGGCGATGCTGGTCGACGCCGTGCACGAGATGTCCGCCCGCAACGTTTAGCCGCGTCGCTTGCGACGCGCGCCCCGCGAGTGTTCGCCACGATGCCCAAGAAGCAAGCCATCCTGATCATGTCGTTCGGTGGCCCGGAAGGGCGCGATGAGGTGATGCCGTTTCTCGAACGCGTGACGCGCGGCCGGAGCGTGCCGCGTGAGCGGTTGCTCGACGTGGCGGAACATTACTACGAGCACGGCGGCGTCAGCCCGATCAACGCGCAGAACCGCGCATTGATCGCCGCGCTCAAAACGCGCCTCGCCGAGGTCGGTCCCGACCTGCCGGTCTACTTTGGTAATCGCAACTCCGAACCGTTCATCAACGACACGATGCGGCGCATGGCCGACGACGGCGTGACCGATGTGTACGCCTTCGTCACCGCCGCGCACAGTTGTTTCTCGGGCTGCCGGCAGTACCGTCAGAACATGGACGACGCCCGCGCCGCCGTCGGCGACGCGGCGCCGACCATCCACAAGCTGCGGGTCTTTTTCAACCACCCCGGATTCATCGAGGCGTCAGCCAGCCGCGTGCGCGACGCGCTGCGACAGGTCGCAGACGACCGCCGCGATGCGGCACACCTGCTGTTCACCGCGCACAGCATCCCGCTGTCGATGGCGGATTCGAGCAACTACGTGCCGCAGTTGACCGAGTCGTGTCGCCTCGTGGCCGAGTCGTTCCCCGACAACCCGTGGTCGCTCGTCTATCAAAGCCGCAGCGGCCCGCCGCATGTCCCTTGGCTGGAACCGGACGTCTGCGACGCGCTGCGCGACCTGCACGTGGAGGGTGTGGCTGACGTTGTTGTCGTGCCCATCGGGTTTGTGAGCGACCACATGGAGGTGATCCACGACCTGGACACGGAAGCGCGCGAGGTGGCTGATGAGATTGGTTTGAACATGGCCCGCGCCGCGACGGTCGGGTCGCATCCGCGCTTTATCGAGATGGTGCGCGAACTGGTCGTCGAACGCATGACGGACGCGGCCGATCGGCCGGCGCTTGGCGCGATGGGCGCGAGTCACGATGTGTGTCCCGTCGACTGTTGCCCCGCGCCGAAACGACCCGCGACGGCGCGTCGCAGTTGAGTGACGGAATTCGGCTTGCAATGGTGTGGCTGTGAATGAGCGAAGCGTTTCACGGTGTTGGATAACCAATCCGTGAAACGCTTCGCTTATTCACAGCCACCCGCCGCCGCAACGATGACTCACGGAAGCAACCCACCCTCGCGCAGCTTGCGTTGGATGAAGTTGATCACGATGGCCTGTTCGTGGCCGGGCTTACTTGCGTCGTAGCCGGGGAACTTCTGCTTGCTCAGGTTGTAAATGCCCTGAATGGCCCAGGCGCGGACTTCGGCGTCTTCGTGGCTCAGGGCGCGCAGGAGAACGGGCGCGGTTTCCTTTCGGCCGTGCATCGCCAGCCGCGCTAGGCCCTTGGCGGCGCCGGCGCGGGTCGTACGATCGGTTTTGTTCTTGTCCAGCAGACGCACGAGGATCTGCGGGTCGGCCTTCTCGTGATGACCCAGCGCCGCCGCGGCCGCGCCGCGAACCTTCGGCTGCTTGGAGCGGTCGATCAATTGGGTCAGCGTCAGCCGACTCTTCTCGCTCTTGCGTCGGCCGAGCACGTTGATAGCCTGAATCGCAACGGCCTCGTTCTCGTCGGCGGAGAGTTGTGAAAGCAGGCTGTCGGCCGCGGCCGCGCCGTCGGCGATCTGAACAGCCGCTTCAAGTCGATCTTCGGGGTCACTCGATTCAGCCAGACTTGCGACGTCCGGCCCCGTGTTGAACATGCGGACGACCAGGTAGAGCGCAACCACGGCCAGGACCCCGGCCAAGATGCGTTTTGCGTTGGTACTCATCCGTGCGATTGCATCCTCAAACGGTCAGGGCGTCAACACGGACGGGTCAGCCACCCACGGTTCCTGATCGACCTCCAACTCGGCCTGACTGAGTGACTCGATCCGGTCGTCAACAAACATGACGTGCGCCCGGCCGCTGTGACGCGGGGCGAAGAACTCGTCGAAGTCGTCGATCGCGTAGCCGTCAGCCCCGACCTCGACGATCGACTTCTCGTAATCGAGCAGCAGGATTTGATCGCCTCGCAATTGTTTCGGGACGATCTGGCTGTTCATGCCATAGCTCACGGCCGAGCCGTTCGCGGGGATCTCCAGCGGCGGGTCGTAGCCCTGGTGCGCCGTGCCATTGGTGTGCGTGTGCCGCCCGCCGCCGATCTCGGCGACCTCGCCGTTGGCGTCGTATATGAAGTGTCGGCTGCCGCCGCCCTGCGGGTCCCCCGTCCACTTGTGATAGACCTTGATGATCCGGTTGTTCAGATCGATCGTGAATCGGCCGGACCAGTCGACCGATACGGCGATCACGCCGTCGGGCAATTCCGACCAGTCGCTGACGCCGACGGCGGACATGAACTCGGCCTCGCCGTTCAGTTGGCTGCCGCGATGCAGCCCGTCGTTACGGAACCACGAGACCTGCGGGTCGTTCAGGCTGCCGCCGGCGATGATGTCGGGGATCGTCGTTTCGGTGATGTGGCCGTTGTCCGGGTGGCCGCTGTGGTCCCACTGCACGAGCACCATGTCGTCGAAGCCCGACTGGCCGCCCGAGGCCGAGAAGACGTCCTCATCCAGTGGGCAAACCAATGCGTCGGCCCCGCCCTGTGAGCCGACCGCGCCGACCCACGTACCGGCCGACGGGATGCCCTGATGTTGGTGGATGCCCTTGATGCCGTACATCGACTGGCGGATCTGGTGCATGTTCGAAACGCACACACCGCCCATCGCGCCGCGGCGGACTTCGCGCAGGCCGGGCACAATCAGCGCGATCAGGATCATGATGAGCGACACGACGACCAACATCTCGATCAGCGAGAAGGCCGGTCGAGCGGGGCGGACGTGACGTTGAACTGGCATACGCTTTCACCCGTGAGGAGGCGATACCCAATAGTAGCCTCCCAAATCGAGCGATGCGCGTCAACGCAGGGCGGGTGCCGGTCCACTTTGGTGTTCACATTCGTGCCACGGCCGTGTCGGCCGTGCGAAACACCCCCGATGAATCGCACGGCCGACACGGCCGTGGCACGAGACAGGAGCCTCGGTTTGCGTGAATCGTTATCGCAGGGCGACCAGCAAATGCTCCAGGCTGGCCTGATCGAGCCTCACGGTCGAGCGGATGGGCACGATTTGGCCGGACCGGGCCGCGTAGCGGTCGAGCACGATGGCGTAGGCCTTGTTGAGCTTGCGGGCGTCGGCTGCCAGCCGGCGGCGGACGGCTTTGCTGGCCGAGCCGCTGTCGTTGAGGTGCCGCGTCTCGTCCGCCAGGCTCGCGAAGGCGTCGGCCCGCGAGGGCTCGGCCGCTCGGACGCGCTGCTCGACATCGGTCAGCATCGCCGCGACCCGCAGGCCGCCGGGCTGCGGGATCGTCTTCATCAGGTCGTTGCGGTAGCCGATCGTCCCGCGGTTGAGCCGCTGAATCAGCGTGCGCAGGCTTTCGAGTCGGGCGTTGCCGGCGCGGAGCGTCGCGGTGATGTAGCGGTCGTTGCGTTGCACGGCCGCGTCCGTGATTTCGAGCACGACGCCGGCCTGCGCGACACTTAACGTCGGATCGAAACCGGCCGCGCCCGGTATGGGGGTCAGGTCACTGACAAACGCGATCTGACGACCTGAAAAGAAATAGGCCGCCGCGCCGCCGGTCGAGCTGCCGCCCGTCCGCGCGGCCTGGCTGATGCGCGAGTCGTCCGGCTGCGCAATGATCAGCGGCATCCCGCCCACCAGCCGACCAATGCTCGGCTTGTCCTCGGACAACTTCCGGGGGTCGAGTTTGAAGCTGAGCAGTTGTTGTTTGACGTACCCGTCGATCGCCGCGTGCGGGTGGAGCCGGTGCGACAGCGCGTGCACCAGCAGATCGTGTTCAATCTGGATCGAAGGATGGTCTTGCGCAAAGGTCGGCGTCTTGCGCGGCCAACCCTTCTCCTGTTTCCACGACTCAACCGCCTCGAGCGCGATGGCCGTGACGACCTTGTGCAGTTGCTTGACCTGCTGGGTTGTCGGCTTGAAGCGCGTCTTGGACGCGGCCAAGGCGGGTTGCAATGTTGACAGGCCCACGGCCAAAACCGTGGCGGCGATCAATAGGCGGTGCATGGGAGAACTCCGGGCAGACAGTCCGAACGCGTACATTGTAGCCCGGGTGGTCACCCCTTTGCCAGCCAGCGGCAAAGCCGGCTGCGCGGCAGGTCGTTGCACAGGGCTGCGGAGGCGTCCTGCCCCTGCGCGGCCGCGGCGGCGAGGTAGCCGCTGCGGACGGCCCCTTCCATCGTGGCCGGCCAACCGGATCGGCACCAGTCGCCGGCCAGGAACAGGTTGTCGATCGCGCCGGCCGCGGCGGGGCGGTGCGCATCGACGCCCGCCCGGCAGGCGAAGGTCGCCAACTTCTCCTTGATGACCCGTGCGTGAACGACGCTGGCGCTGCGTGTCGACGGCAGGGCGTTCTTGATCTCGGCCGTGGCCATGTCGATGATCGACTCGGCTGACTGATCGACCAGGTCGTATGCGGCGCTAATCACGCCGTGCAGGTGCTGCGCGTCGTGTGTTTCGTCGTAGCCTTTATTGAACACCCAGTGCAACGGCGACTGCGTCAGTGCGACGTGCGGAAGGGGCATGACGGCTTGGGCGTCGTCGTCGGCGTCGCTGCGCTTGAGCCAGAGATGGATGCCGAGGATCGGGCTGTGTTGGAGGTTGTCAGGAATGCGCAGGCGTTCGTCGGCATTGCGCATGGCGTCGTCGATCACGCGCGATAATCGCTCGAATGGCAGTGCATTGATGTAATGGTCGGCCGAATGGGACTGGCCGTCGCCGAGTGTCACGCCGGCGATACGCGCCCCGTCGAACTCGATCGACTTGACCGTGGCGGGCATGAGCACACGGCCGTTGGCGTTCTCAATCACACCCTGCGCCGCGTCGTACAACTCGACCAGCGGGGTCGAGGCCAACCCCATGCGGAACGCGTCGCGGTGCGCGAGGAAGCCGTCCTGAAAGACCTGCAGCGCGTAGTCGGCTGCGGCGTCGTCGACCTGTTCGTTCAACGCGCTGACGATGACGTTGCCCCAGAACTTCTCGATGGCGTTGGGCGTCTGCTTGTGTTGACGCAGCCAGTCGCCGAACGATTTGTCGTGCCACGCGGCGCGACCGCCCGGGCCGAGCCGCATCATCGCATACATCGCCCGCACGATGCCGAGCTTGTCGCGCATCGACAGAGACGTGAAACCCATCAATGATCGCCCCAGGTGCATCGGCGACGGCAGCCGGTCGCCCTTAAGCACGTCGTGTCGGCCGGCCGCGTCGATGAAGTTGAATCGGTCGTGCCACTCGATGCAGCCGGTCACGCCCAGCCGATCGTACAAGTCGAGCAGGTTGGTACAGCAGCCCATCAGCACGTGCTGGCAGTTGTCGAGCACCTGGCCGGACTGCGCATCGACAAAACTCGTCGCACGCCCACCGAGCCGGTTCTTCGACTCGATCAGCGTGACACGCACACCCGCGTCGGCCAGCCGGACCGCCGCGGCGATGCCGGCCAACCCACCGCCCAGGACGAGCGCGGTGCGCGGGGCGTCTGGTTGTGTCGAGTCGGTGTTCATGGTCAACGGGCACTTTACTCCGCCGACTTCGACTTGCCCATGTTGTGCGACGGCGGGCTGTATACTGCGCGGGTCACGGCGTTACCGCACGACGCAACCGGGACCGACGTATGTCCGACAAGCCGCCACGCCTGCTCATTCTCGGCGCCCACCCGGACGACGCGGAGTATCACGCGGGCGGGCTGTGCGCGATGTATCGGTCGCTCGATTACACGGTCAAGATGGTCAGCGTGACCAATGGCGACGCCGGTCACCACGAACTGGGCGGGGCTGAACTGGCGGCGATCCGTCGGCCAGAGGCCGCCGCGTCCGGTGCCGTGATCGGGGCTGAGTACGTGACGTGGGGCTTCCACGACGGCACGCTTCAGCCAACGCTCGACGTGCGCGAGGCGGTCATCCGCGAGCTGCGCACCTTTGCGCCCGACCTGGTATTGACGCACCGTTTGAACGACTACCACCCCGATCACCGCGCGGTCGGGCAGGCGGTGCAGGACGCGTCGTACATGGTCACTGTGCCGAACGTCCTGCCCGACGTGCCGATCCTGAAGCGCGACCCGGTGGTGGGCTATCTGCCCGACCTGTTCACGAAGCCGACACGGTTGCAGGCCGACGTGATCCTCGACGTGTCCGAACAGGTCGAGACGGTCGTGAAGATGCTCGCGTGTCACAAGTCGCAAGTGTTTGAGTGGCTTCCGTACAACGAAGGTGTTCTCGACGAAGTGCCCCCCGCAGACGATGAAGCGGGCCGGATGAATTGGCTGCGCGCGTGGTACGACGAGAAGATCAAGCCACGTGCGGACCACTTTCGCGACGACCTGATCGCGGCGTTCGGCGAGCAACGCGGACGGGCGATCGAGTATTGCGAGGCGTTCGAGATCAGCGAGTACGCGTCGCCACTGGACGATGTCGCGCGGGCGCGGTTGTTTCCGTTTGTGACGTAGCGTCGGCGGAGGTTGAACGCGAAGGCGCGAAGGCGCGGAGACGCGGAGTCGCGAAGAGGGAGAGGAGGGGTGGGACGAGGACGAGGCAGATTGGGTCGCGCGGGGCGATGGAGCGTGCCCGCTCGCCTTCAGCCCCGTCCTCCGGCCGGGGATCGGCAGCCGTTAACGCATCCAAATCCATGACAACCTTCCGCAGCGCATCGCCGTCCTCGACCGGTCCCCGGGCAAAGCCCGGGGCTGAAGTGCTTGATCGCACACGATTCGCCTCCACGCGAGATCACCCCATGCCAACCCAACGCCATCCCAACTCTCTCCACTACTTCGCGTCTTCGCGCCTCTGCGCCTTCGCGTTCATCCTCTGCCTCATCACAACCGCCGCGCACGCGCAACAGGCCGACCTGATCTTCCACAACGGCAAGGTCGTCACCGTCGACGCTGACTTTTCCGTCCGCCAGGCGGTGGCCATCCGCGACGGCAAGGTCGTGCGGGTCGGGTCGAACGAGGCCGTCCTGAAACTCAAGGGCGACCAGACGAAGCTCGTCAACCTACACGGCAAGACCGTGCTGCCCGGCCTAATGGACTCGCACACGCACCCGACCGGCGCGGCGATGCACGAGTTCGACCACCGCATCCCGTCGATGCAGTCGATTGACGACGTGCTGAAGTACATCAAGTCGCGGGCCGACGTGCTCGACGACGGTGAGTGGGTCTTTGTCAGCCAGGTCTTTGTTACACGGCTGGACGAACGTCGTTACCCGACGCGGCAGGAACTGGACAAGGTCGCCCCGTTAAACCCGGTGTTTTTCCGCACGGGTCCGGACGCGTCGCTGAATTCGCTCGCGTTGAAACTGAGCGGGATCGACAAGGACTTCAAGCCGCGCGAAGGGGAGTCGGGTTACATCGAACGTGACCCGCAGACGGGTGAGCCGACGGGCATCCTGCGGAACCTGCGCGGATATGTGAAATACGTCGCGCCCAAGTCGGGCAAGACCGCGGCTGAGCAGGACCGTTACCGCCAATTGCTGACGCTGTTCAAGGACTACAACGCCGTCGGCCTGACCGCGATCGCCGACCGCGCGGGCAGTTCGTCGGCCGTCGATCGTTACCAGCGCATGCACGACAACGGCGACCTGCCGCTGCGCGTGGCCGTTTCGCGTCACGTCGGCACGGGCGGAAAGGTCGAGGTCGTGCAGCACAACATCCGCAAGGTCGCCCAGCACGCGCTGGCCATGGGCAACGAGAAGGCCAGCGACATGCTCCGCGTCGTGGGCGTCAAGGTGTTTCTCGACGGCGGGATGCTCACCGGCAGCGCGTACATGCGCAAGCCGTGGGGCGTGAGTCAGATTTACGCGATCAAGGACCCGAAGTACCGCGGCCTGCTGTTCGTTCAGCCCGACAAGCTCGAGCCGATCGTCCGCACAGCCGTCGAGCACGGCCTGCAATTCACAGCCCACTCGGTCGGCGACGGCGCGGTGCACACGCTGCTCGACGCGTACGCGGCTGTATCGAAAGACTTGCAGGTGCGTCACACGCGGCCGTGCATCACGCACAGCAACTTCATGAGCGCCGAGGCGATTCAACGCATGGCTGAACTCGGCGTCGTGGCCGACATTCAGCCCGCGTGGCTCTATCTCGATGTCAGGACGTTGTCCAAGCAGTTCAGCAACGAACGCCTGCGCTACTTCCAACCGCTCAAAACGATCTTCGAGCACGGCGCGATCGCCGGCGGCGGCAGCGACCACATGCAGAAGATCGGCTCGATGCGCGCGGTCAACCCGTACAACCCCTGGCTGGGCATGTGGACGACCATCACCCGCCGCCCGCGCGATTACGGCGGCCAACGTTTCCACCCGGAGGAGGCGCTCTCACGTGAACAGGCGATCCGTTTCTACACGACCAACAACGCACATATCCTGTTCCTGGACAAGGTGGCCGGTTCACTGGAGGTCGGCAAGCACGCTGACCTGATCGTGATCGACCGCGATGTGCTCACCTGCCCGGTGGACGACATCCTGAAAACGAAAGTACACCGCACGTTTGTCGCGGGGAAGCTGGTGCACACGGACGGGGCGGCGTTGGGTGGGCAGTGAAGTGTGTTGATACTTGAGTAACGCCCGCGGACAGCCGTCCGCGGGCTTTGCCTGCACAACGTTTTCTTGACTCGCTCTTCGAACACTCGGACGGATGACTCATGCATCGTCCCACACACACCCATCGTCGTGTCAGATTGCTCACCGGATTCGTCAGTGTAGCCGCATTGCTTGGATGCCTGTCGATTGGACCCGCCCGGGCCGACGTCGCCAAACTCGCCGAGCAATTGCGCAAGCTCGATCCGAACGTCCTGCCGCAGGACGAGGAGTCGCGCAGGAAACACCAACGGGCGTTGCATGAGTATGTCCGCAAAGGTCTGACGCGTGCCAACCATGCGTCGACGCACGAGTGGCGGGCGGTCGAGACCAAGGCCGACTGGGAAGCGTTCCGCGCCAAGCGGCTCGCGTCGATGCGCAAGCGCATCGCGCGTTTCCCCGAACCGCCGAAGCAACTGCGCTACCGCGTCACGAAGACGATGGACGGCGACGGCTTCAAGATCAGGAACGTCGTGTACGAGAGTCGGCCGGGCCTGCTGGTGACAGCCAACCTGTACGTTCCCGACCCGCTGCCGTCGAAGCTCATGTCCGCGCCCGCGATCCTCATCGTGCACAGCCACCACAACCCCAAGTGGCAGGGCGAATTGCAGGACATGGGCATGACCTGGGCCCGCGCGGGTTGTTACGTGCTCGTTCCCGACCAACTCGGCCACGGCGAGCGACGGCAGCACCCGTTCAAGTCGGTGGACGATTACGACAAGCCGTTCCGCGTGAGTCGGCAGGACTACTACTTCCGATACAACACGGGCATGCAGTTGCACCTGATCGGTGACTCGCTGATCGGCTGGATGGCGTGGGACAACATGCGCGGGATCGACCTGCTGTTTCAGCAGACGGCCGTGGACCCGAAGCGCGTCGCGATCCTCGGCAGCGTCGCGGGCGGCGGCGACCCGGCCGCGGTCACGGCTGCGCTCGACGAACGGATCGACGCGGCGGTCATTTTCAACTACGGCGGACCGCAGCCGGAGACGAAGTTCCCGCTGCCGGATGATGCCGAGTTGGCCTTCAACTACGCGGGCAGCGGCAGTTGGGAGTCGACGCGGAACATTGCGCACTCCGCGGGCGACGTCGATCGCTTCCTGCCGTGGGAGATCGTCGCGTCGATCGCGCCGCGGGCGCTGATCTACGCGCACGAGTTCGCGTGGGACAAGGACCGCGACCCGGTTTGGAAACGGTTTCAGAAGATCTGGGGCGAGTTCTACGGCAAGCGCGACAAACTCGCCTCAGCGCACGGCTGGGGCGGCGTTCGGTTGTCGTCCAGGGAGGCGTCGCACTGCAACAACATCGGCAAGGCGCATCGCAAGCACATCCACCCGCAGTTTGAGAAGTGGCTGGGTATCAGGGCGGAGGAGTACAGCAACCGTCGGCCGTATGCGGATTTGGTTTGCATGACGGACGACGTGGCGATCGAGCTTGGGGCGAAGCCGATGCGGGAGGTGGCGCGGGCTGCGATCCGCAAGCGGACGCAGGTGATTCATTTCCAGTTGAACAACATGCCGCGGACGTTGCGATGCAGCATGACACTCGGCGGTTGGCCCGACATTCCGACCGCGCCCGTGCTTGACGAGCCTCGCTATCGCGTGCGGCGGGAGGACGCCGCCAAGCCGCTCGGCGATGGCGGCCGAACCATCCAGCAGGTCGTCCTCGACCGCGTCGGCGTGCCGCTGCCCGTGCTCATCTTTCGGCCGAGTATGTCCGGCGCGCCGGATACACCCGTTGTGCTCATGCTCGCGCAGGCTGGGAAAGAGGCGTTGCTGCATGCCCGCGCTCAAGCAATCGCGACGCTGCTGGACGGCGGCGCGGCCGTCGCCCTGATCGATACGACAGGCACGGGCGAAACTCGGCCCGGCCGCGACCGCGAGCGGGGCAGTTGGAGCACGTCGCTTTCAGCCGGCGCGATGATGCTTGGGACGTCGGTCTGTGGCGAGCAGTTCCGCGATGTGTTCGCTCTGTGTCAGTACCTTGAAACGAAGGGGATGCGACGTGTGGTGCTGTGGGGCGACTCGACCGCGCCGGTCAACGCAAGTGACGTGAATACGCGCGTGCCGTTGCGTGTCAGTCAGCCGCACGGTAGCGAGCCGGCCGGCGCGACGCTGGCGCTGTTGCAGGCCAACGCGTTTGGTGCGGCATCGATTGATCCGGCGCGGTCGCGCAAACTGCGCAGCAAGGTGAAGGCGGTTTACGTCAACGGCGGTCTGGCGAATCTGCGTTCGATTCTGAGTAAGCCCTTTGTGCACGTCCCTCACGACGCGGTCAAGCCGGGCATGGTGTTCGATGGGGATGTTGAGGCGTTGGTCGCGGCCATCGCTCCGACGCCGATCCGTGTTCGCGGCGTTGTCAATGGAGTCAATCAGCACGTCATCGACGACCCCCTCCGAGAGTTCTATGGCATTGCGCGATCGGTGTATGGGCTGGAAGGCGCGGACAAGGCGTTGGATCTCAAGGCCGGCCCAGACGACGCCATCGCCGCGGCGCGGTGGGTGTTGGAACAATTGAAGCGCGAGAAGTGATCGGCTTTCGACGGACGGCCGCGGCCTCAAGCGTGCCGGGACGTGTCGCCCTCGTTGCTCCGTACAGATCGCGTGGATGACGAGTCGAGGCGGTGTCCTGCCGGACGGGCCTCTTCAGTCGCCAGAGTGGCTCGGAATTGGCGCCGGGACGCATGCGTGTTTCGCCCGCGATAACCCGTCCCGCGCCACACGCGCCTCAGGCGCGGGCGAATTCCGGAAGGGTCGGTCCAGCAGGGGATCGCCCCTCCAAACCTGTCGGTCTTCGTCCGAAGAGTAGGAGACGCTTTTGCGCACCACGATGAGCGGACGGATTCCCCGCGGCCTTAGTGCGCTGAAGCGCACCCTACGGGTGGGCCGGTGACGTTTCGGACAAAGCCTGGTCCTACTTGTATATGCCAATCAGGTGCGTCACCCCCGCTCGCATCAGATAGCACGTGAGGCGTTGACCATCGCCGTGTCTGGTACGCTATGCAACCGCCGCGCGACGCGTTCGTCGTGCGCGGTTGACATACGAGGGTCGTCTCATGCTCAAATCGTTGAACCGTTCACTGCGGGTTGTGAGCCTGTCGCTCGCTTGTGTTCTTGTAGCCACATTCACAGCACCTGCCCGCGCAGCCGACGTCAAACCCAACGTCCTGTTCATCGCCATCGACGACCTGAACGACTGGGTCGGCGTCCTGGACGGTCACCCGCAGGCGCACACGCCGAACATCGATCGGCTGGCCAAGCGTGGTGTGTTGTTCACGCGCGCGTACTGCGCCGCGCCGGCCTGCAACCCGTCGCGGGCCGCCCTGATGACGGGCATCCTGCCGTCGACGTCGGGCGTTTACCTCAACCCCAACCCCTGGCGACAAAGCCCGGTGCTCAAGAACGCGGTGACGATTCCGCAGCACTTCATGGCCCACGGCTACCGCGCGATTGGCAGCGGCAAGATCTACCACGGCGCATACCCCGACCCCGCGTCGTGGGACAACTATTGGCCGGCCAAAAACCAACAACGTCCGCCCGACCCCTCGCCGCCGAACAAGCCGTTGAACACATTGCCGAACACACGTCATTTTGATTGGGGGCCGATCGACGCGAAGGACGCCGACATGGGCGACGTGCAGGTGGCCGACTGGGTCATCGGCAAGCTCACGCAGGAGATCAACAAGCCGACGTTTCTGGCCTGCGGCTTCTATCGACCACACCTGCCGTGGTTCGTGCCGCGCAAGTATTTCAACGACCTGCCGCTGGACGGCGTGCAGTTGCCGAAGGTGTTGAAGAACGACCTGGACGACGTGCCGCCGGCCGGCGTCAAGATGGCTCGGCCGCAGGGCGATCATGCGCGCGTGACGAAGGCAAACCAGTGGCACCGAGCGGTGCAGGCGTATCTCGCGTCGGTGCGTTTCACCGATGCGCAGGTCGGCCGAGTGCTCGACGGGCTCGACGCCAGCGGCAAGGCCGACCACACGATCATCGTCCTGTGGACCGACCACGGCTGGAACCTGGGCGAGAAACAGCACTGGCGGAAGTTCGCCCTGTGGGAGAACACGACGCGCACGCCGATGATCTGGGTCGTGCCAAAAGGTCTAAGTGACAAGTTGGTGGCCGGGACAAAACCGGGGACGCGCGTGGACACGCCCGTCTCGCTGACGGACATCTACCCCACACTGATCGACCTGTGCGGGTTGAAGCCGAACAAAGCACTGCAAGGTCAAAGTCTCACGCCGTTGCTCGCCGACGCGAACGCCAAGTGGGACCGACCCGCGCTGACGACGCACGGCCGAAACAACCACGCGCTGCGGTCGAAGCACTTCCGTTACATCCGCTACGCCGACGGCTCGGAGGAGTTGTACGACCACCGCAACGACCCGGAGGAGTGGACAAACGTCGCGGGCGTCGCGAAGTACGCCAAGGTCAAACGTGAGTTGGCCAAGTGGCTGCCAAAGGACAACGTGCCGGTGATGGTCAAAGAAAAGAAGTCGGACAAGAAGGTCAAGAAGAACAACAAAAAGAAGACAGAGTCAGGAGCAAAACCATGAGCGTGTTCGTTACGGAGAGTTCTGACTTGGCAGTGAAACAGAAGAGGCGATGCACTCGCCGTGCGGGCATCCTCAATCGCCGGATTGGCTCGGAGTGCGCGCGTGTGAGTCAAAGTGTTTCGCCCTCGACGGGCAACAAGTCGCCGCTCACGCCTAATGCTCGGGCGACCCCCGGAGAGGGGGGCCTTGTGCGGCCAGCCCCCAAACCCCCCGGCCGCCCCCGGAAGTCGGGCTTTGCAATCTCCGTTCAAAGTGCCGTGGCCCAAGAAGCCCTTCCGCGGGAGAGCCGCGGGGGTTTGGGGGAGCGGCGGCGAGCGGCCCCCAACTCATGTGGTCTTTACGGCGCAGCCGTTCCTTTGCAGCGGAGCGCCAAGCCGCTGCGGCGCTTGAGCAGGCCCGCCCGGCAGGGCACCGACTCTTCTCGTTTTCATTGGATCGAGCGATTGCCTCTCGCCTTACGTCGCGCATTCATAGCCGTCGCTGTATTCCTACTTGTCTGTTCATTCAACCCACCCGCCTCCGCCGCCGACACCGCCCCCGGGGCCGACAAACTCGCACCCCCCAACATCGTCGTCTTCATCGGCGACGACATCGATTGGCGGACGTACGGCTGCTACGGCGACAAAGGCATCCGCACGCCGAACATCGACGCGCTGGCGACCGGCGGGCTCAAGTTCACGCGCGCGTTCCTGACGACGAGCTCGTGCAGCCCATCGCGCATCAGTATCCTCACGGGCAAGTACCCGCACGCGACGGGGGCGGAAGACCTGCACATGCCGTTGCCGAAGGACGAGCTGTTCGTGACGACGTACCTGAAGCGCGGCAAGGGTTACTTCAACGGCCACATGCGCAAGACACACTACGGTGCGCAGGGGATGCGGCAGTTCGACTGGTACTCGAAGAACATCGACGACTTCGGCAAGTTTGTCGACGCCGCGGGCGACACGCCGTTTTTCATGTGGGTCGGTTTCTCCGACGCGCATCGGCCTTACCGGCCCGGTGCGGTCGACCCGCCGCACGACCCGGCCAAGGTGACCGTGCCGCCTTACCTCGTTGATACGCCCGAGACGCGGGCGGACCTTGCCCTTTACTACGACGAAATCTCGCGGATGGACCTGAACATCGGGAAGATGGTCGCCGCGCTCAAGAAGCGGAACAAGTTCAACAACACGCTGATCGTCTTCATCGGTGACAACGGCATGCCGTTCCCCGGCGCGAAGGGCACGGTGTACGACAGCGGCATCGGCACGCCGATGGTCGTGAGTTGGCCGAAGGTCATCAAGGGCGGGCAGGTGCATACCGGCATGGCCAGTGTGATCGACCTGGCGCCGACGTTCCTCGATGCGGCCGGCCTCGACGTGCCCAGCGACATGCAGGGGCAGAGCATGTTGCCCGTCTTGAAGGATCCGACGCGGTCCGGGCGCGCAGCCGTGTTCGGTGAGCGTAACTGGCACAACTGCGACGAACACATCCGTTGTGTCCGCACAGCCCGATATAAGCTGATCCGTAACGCGTACATCGACAAGCCTTACGGCAACCCGGCCGACACGAGCAGTTGCCCGTCTTGGAAGTCACTGCTCGAAGCGAAGGCCGCGGGCAAGCTGACGCCCGCGCAGCAGCGCACGTTGCAGGTCCCTCGGCCGGCCGTCGAGTTTTACGACCTCAAACGCGACCCGCACGAGACGAAGAACCTGGCGAACGACCCGAATTACGCGACGCAGCAGCGCGAACTCGACGCGATGCTCGACGCGTGGATCAAGGGCACGAAAGACTTCCCGCCGACACGCCGCACACGTGCCGACAACACGAACCGCACGACCGGCGTGAAGTTCACCCGTAAGATCGGGCCGTTGGAAAACCCGTGAGCCGCTTGCGGCTTAGCGCGTTTAAACAAGCGTTTATGGATTGCCGCCGCCCCCCGCGCTAAGCCGCGAGCGGCGGGCACTGCTCACCACTTTAACCTGGAGCCACCGACATGTTTTGCAAATCTGTCGCCCCTGTGATCGCCATCGCTCTCATCGCCGGCGCGTTTAGCCTCGGCTACACGACGCGCGCGGCCGACGACAAGGCGGAGAAGGCCAATCGGTTCTTCGAGATCCGGACGTACACCACACACGAAGGCAAACTCGACGACCTGCACAAACGGTTCCGTGATCACACGAACAAGCTGTTCCGGAAGCAGGGCATGGAACTGGTCGGCTACTGGACGCCGACGGAAGGCGACCGGGCCAAGAACACGCTCGTGTACATCCTGGCTTACAAGGACAGGGCCCACCGAGATAAGGCGTGGAAAGCGTTCCTGGCCGACCCGGATTGGAAGGGCGCCTTCAAGGCGTCGCGAAAGGACGGGCCGATCGTGTCGAAGGTTGAGAAGGAATTCCTGACGCCGACGGACTACTCGCCGATCAAGTAGCCCAGACGCATTGACATGAAATTGTTGTAGTCTCGCCCGCGCTAGTCGGTCTTGCTGGGCGAGTTGTCGTCTGTCGCCGTGTCCGTGTCGCCTGCTTTCGGATCGGCGTCCGTGTCGTCATCGGCTGCGCCGTTGTCGGGCGGCAGGGTCGTCGGCTTCGGTGTGGACTCGTCGCGCAGTTGTTTGGCCCGATCGACCAGCGCGTCGGGATCGACGCCGGTGTCGGGCTCGAGCGTGAAATGCCACTTCGTCTCGCTCTTGCCATCGGGGATGGCCTCGGCCACGAGGTCGGGGCCCGGCAGTTCCCACCAGTGCTCGTTCGTCTTGGCCTTGGTCCATAGCGGCCGATGGCCCTCGCGTTCGAGGCGGACGTCGTAAACGCCGTGGAACGTAAACGGCACGACCACCGGTGTTCGGCCGACCTCTTCATCGTTCAGCCAAACGACCGCGCCGGGCGGCTCCGACGTGATCGAGACCGTGCGTTCGACGCAGCCGCCGGCCAGCAAGGCCAGCAGCAGGGCGACGCCGAGTGTCTTCCGTGACGTGTGGGGGCGGGTGCGTGTCATGGGAGGGATTGTAACGATGTAGCCGTGTGACGCCATCGCCGTCCGGCGTCGCTCACGACCACGGCGTCACCTTGCCGTCCTGCTTCGCGAACGCCGCGACGGACGCGCGGTCGGCGTGGACCTTGAAGGTGACGCGGTAGTGTTTCGACTCGCCGGGTGCGAGCCACTGGGCGGCGAGCGGGTGGTCGTCGTTGTCTTTGCCCAGCAGCGAGCCGCTGAACGGCTCGACGCCGGTGACGTAGCTGCCGCGCGGGCCGAAGTGTTGCCAGTTGGCCAGCCGGGGCAGGGCGGTCTTGTCGTATTCGAGCTCGAGCGCGAGGCTGAGCTTGCGGTTGAGCAGGCCGACGTGGCAGAGGCCGTTGCGGTCGGTCTTGGGGTCGATGAAGTAGAGGTCTTCGCCCGTGCCGGCGTGTTCGGCCTTGGGTTGCGGGATGCGCTTGGCGCGGTTGAGCGCGGCGGCTGAGGGTTGTTTCTCTTTTCCAACTTGCTGCATGGCCCCTCGATAGACGAGTTGCGCGCCGGCGTCGACCAGCGGGTAGCCGAGGTTGACGTGGTAAAGCCAGTTATGCGCGACGCGTTCGTTGCCGCGGTTGGTGACCTGATCGAACAGGACGAACTGCGGCACGCCGAGTTTGCATTGGATTTGTCGACGCACTTCGAGGACGGGTCCGAACATGCGCGCGTCGCGGATGACCATCGACAGCAGCATCTCGTGTCGGCCTGCGTGCGGGTCGGGGTTGAGCAGCATCTCGACGGAAGCGGGCGTGTTCGAGTGTCGGCCGTGCAGGCCGAACGTGTGGCCGTCTTCTGTGCGCGGCGGGCCGAAGTAGTGCGGGCCGCACGACGTGACCAGCCCGCCGGGCCAACCGGTGAGCCACTCGATGCCCTGGTTGTAGGCGGGCGACGGCGGCTTGTAGCCGTTGGGTGTCAGGTACGCCAGTGAGTGCTGGTTGTACGACGCCTCGACGATGTCGCCGCCGCGGTCGAGCGCGACGGTGAAGCGCAGGCCGGCGCCGGTGTTGACCAGCGCGACGCGGCTTCCTTGACCGCCGTTTGGTGTGGCGTCGAGGGTTGCCGTCTGGATGCCGCCGATTTGGTGGACGTGCTCGAACTTGTCGGTGTCGAGGCCGGCGGGCGACGCGTCGGTTCGCGATCGGGGTTTGACTTTGCGGCGTGTTTTCTTTTTGGGCATGGTGTTCGCTTTGGGTGGTTCGTTGCGGAGAAAGCCCGGGGAAAGCGGGCCTTCGGCCGCGTTGTTGAACGGGAGTGGGGGGCGTCGATCGGGATTGGGTAGTCGTGCGTAGAATCTAACGCAATCGCCGGGCGATGCCAGTTAGGGAGTTCAAGACATGCCTGTTTATGAGTACACCTGCGAGTCGTGTGGGAAAGTGACCGAGGCGCTGCGCCGCATCGCCGACGCCGACGCGCCGATCGCGTGCGAGGCCTGTGGGTCGGACCAGACGAGCCGGGCCCACAGCGTGGTGGCCGTGTCGAGCGGGAAGGGCGAGTCGTTTGAGCCCCCGCCGGGGTGTGGCCGGTGCGGGGACCCGCGCGGTGCGTGTGGGATGTGAGTCACGCACTCAAGAGCGAAGCGCAAACGGGCTTCCAGTCGTCTTCAATCCAGTCTTGACCGATCGGTGCGACGCGTGCGACTTGCCATTTCGCTTCGCGCAGCCGTGCGACCATGATGCGGGCGCGATCGACATTGCTTGAATGAACCATGACCGGGCAATTGGGTTGTCTGTTGATCAGTTTGCCGACCACCAGCAGGCCGTCACCGGGATCGTCTTCATCGGGCTGCCACGGGTACAGGTCGTGATCGAGCGAGATGAGTGCTGCGGTGGCGACAACGCTTTCCAGATCGTCGCACATTCGGTACGCGTTACGCCACGTCATTAATTCGATCGTGCAATCGATCGAGGCCACGGCCGATTCGAACTCCCTCTGACGATGACGGTCGTCTTCGAGAAGGAGGATTTGGGACATGACGAATTGTGTTGGAGGAGTCGCGCTAAGCCGCAAGCGGCCTGTTACTCGGCGACGGCGGCGATTTTGGCTTCGTCGATGATTCTTTGTGCGTCGAGGCGTTTGGCGTAGTTGGGGTCGAAGTGGCGGAACTTGATCTCGCGGTCGCGGATGATGAAGACAGCCGGGACGGGGAGGATGTGGTGCGTTTGGCCGCTGGCGGCTTCGAGGTCCATGTTGCGCTTGGCCAGCGCGGTGACGGTTTCGTCGTCGACCTTGAATGCCAGGCCGAACGCCTTGGTCGCCTCGGCTTCGGGGTCGGCCAGGACGAGGTAGGGCAGGTTGTGTCCTAGGACCGTGGCCTCGGCGTTGACCGGTGCATCGACGCTGATCGCCACGAGTTGGTAGCCGGCTGTCTTGAGCTCGGCGTGCGATAGCACCAACTCCTTCAAGTGCCTGTTGCAGATCGGGCACCAGCCGCCGCGGTAAAAGACCAGCACGGTCGGGGCGGTGCCCACGACGTCGACCAGGCCGACGCGCGTACCACCGGACGTCAGCACCGGCACATTGGGCACGCCGCTGCCGACGGGCAACGGCTTGACGGTCGAGGCGGCGTCGGTCGCCGTGCCGGCCGTCGTATTGTCCGCCTTGACCTCGGGCGTCGACGAATTGCCGTTGTTCGTCGATGTCGTGTTGTGGTTGGTGTTCGTTTGGCTGCCGTTGCCATTGTCCGGTTTGGCGTCCTTCTTGTCGTCGGCTTTGCCGTCGTCAGCCTTGGCGTTGTCGACCTTCTTATCGTCGTCGGCCTTGCCGTCCTGCTTCGCCTTCGACGTATCGGTATCCGCCTTGGCGTCTTTCTTGTCGTCGGTCTTGGTCTTGCTCGCGGGGTCGTCGCCACACCCGATAAACGTGAGGCTGATCAAGATTGTCAGGATGAGAACGGGCAGGCGTCGCATGGTCTTCTCCGGGGCGATGGCGATTCTGGAGGCGTGAGCACTTCCGGGGGCGAGATCGGTCTGGATAATGTTATGTCGGTCGAATGACGGGTTGACGCGAGAAGAGCTACGGGACGGGACGCGATCGATGCCGGGTGGGTTGAAGGGCCGAGGAGGGGAGCGCTAAGCCGCAAGCGGCGGGGGAGTGGCGGGCCGGGCCTTCAAGCAGACAGGTCACATGTCTTCGACGGCGTTGACGAGGGCCTGGGTCATGGCCTTGGCATCGCCGAACAGCATGCCGCAGTTGGGCATGAAGTACAGCTCGTTTTCAACGCCGGCGAAACCGCTGCGCATCGAGCGTTTGATCACGACGACGCTGCGGGCCTTGTCGACGTCGAGGATCGGCATGCCGTAGATGGGCGAACCGGTGTCGTGCCGCGCGGCCGGGTTGGTCACGTCGTTGGCGCCGATGACCAGCGCGACGCCGGCCTGCTCGAACTCGGGGTTGACCTGTTCGAGGTCGAGCAGCGCTTCGTAAGGCACGTTCGCCTCAGCCAACAGGACGTTCATGTGGCCGGGCATTCGGCCGGCGACGGGGTGGATCGCGTAGCGGACGGCGATGCCGCGCGACTCAAGCAGTTCGCCCAGTTCGGCCACGGCGTGCTGCGCCTGCGCGACGGCCATGCCGTAGCCGGGCACGATGATGACCAGGCCCGCCGCTTCGAGTTGGATCGCCACGTCCTCGGCGGTCATGTCGCGGACGCGCTGTTGCGTCTGTCCTCCTCCGGGGCCGGCCGACGGGCTGCCGCCCGTGGCTCCTACGCCGCCGAACAGGACGTTCAGCAACGAACGGTTCATGGCCTTACACATGATTTGGGTCAGGATGATGCCGGACGCGCCGACGAGCGCGCCGGTGATGATGAGCGCCTGGTTGCCCAGCACGAAGCCGGCCATCGACGCGGCGATGCCGGAGTAGCTGTTGAGCAGCGAGATGACGACGGGCATGTCCGCGCCGCCGATGCCGACGACCAGTAGGATGCCCAGCAGCATCGACACGCCGACGATGGCCCACACCGCCCACGCCGATTCCGGCTCTGCGATGAGCACGCCCGTCAGCGCGAGGCAACCGAGGATCATCAACGCGATGACAGCCTTCTGACCCGGGAACTGGATTGGCCTGCCGGGCGTGATCTTCAGGCCTTGCAGCTTGCCGAACGCGACGAGGCTGCCGGTAAACGTGACGCCGCCGATGAGGACGGCCAAGCCGGTCGCGGCAAGCCCGTCCCATCGCCAGATCGGCTCGTCGAATGCGCCCGTTCGCAGATAGTCGGCAATGGCCACGAGCAACGACGCGATGCCGCCGAACCCGTTGAGCAGGGCGACCATCTGCGGCATGCCCGTCATCTGCACTTTGAGCGCCAGTGTCAGGCCGATCACCGCGCCCAGCGCCATCGCGCCGCCGATCCACGCGAGGCTGATCGCCGTCGCGCCGGTGACGTAAAACAGTGTCACCACACAGGCGACCAACATGCCCAGCGCCGAAACCATGTTGCCCTTCGGCGCGGTCTTGACGCTCGACAGCAGCTTGAGGCCGAAGATGAACAACACGGCCGCGCCGAGGTAGGCGAGGTTGAGGTAGTCGGCTTTTGAAAGGGCGAGTGTGAGCATGGGTGATATAGGGACCAAGGGATCAAGCCATCAAGCCACCGAGGGGCTGCGGACTCAAGCACTCGGTGGCTTGGTCCCTCGGTCCCTTCGTGGCTATTTCTTTCTGAACATCTGCAACATCCGGTTCGTCACGACGTAGCCGCCGACGACGTTGATCGTCGCGAACACCACGGCCGCGACGGCGAGGATGACGGCCAACGAACCCAACGACTCGCTGTACGAGCAGAGCATTGCGCCGACGATCGTGATGCCGCTGATCGCGTTGCTGCCGCTCATCAGCGGCGTGTGCAGCGTCGATGGGACCTTCGTAATCAGCTCAAAGCCGATGAAGATCGCCAGGACGAAGACGACGAGGCTGGTGATGAAGGGGTCCATGGTCGCTGCGCTCCAAGGTCGAAGGTCAAATGCCGGGTGTCGAATGTCGAAATTCAAATGTCGAATGACGAAGGCGTGAGTCGGGATCGTGTATTAACGCACTCCGTCTTTCGTGCTTTGTCATTCTTTCGACATTTGACTTTCGACTTTCGACATTTCACGTTGACTCCAACGCGGCCTTGACGCGTTCATTTACGACTTCGCCGCCGTGCGTGATGGACGCGCCCACCTGTATCTCGTCTTCCATGTTCAGTTTCAACTCGACGCCGGTCGACTTACCCTCGTCGTCTTTGACGTCGACGACGATCTCGTCGAGGAAGGCCTGCATGTTCGCGGCGTAGACCTGGCTCGCATGCACGGCTGCCTGCGACGGCAGGTCGGTCGGGCCGTCGATCACGACGCCGGTCTCGGTCGTGTAGCGTTTGCCCGGCTCGGTCAGTTCGCAGTTGCCCCGCCCGGCGTCGGGGTCGGCCGCAAGGTCGATGATCACCGCGCCGGGTCGCATCTTCGCCACGACGTCTGCGGGGATGAGCATCGGCGGCGCTTTGCCGAACACCGCCGCGGTCGTGATCACGCAGTCGGCGTTGGTGATGTAACGCTGCATCGCCTCGGCCTGCTTCAGTTTCTCTTCGTCGGTCAACTCGCGCGCGTAGCCGCCCTCGGCTGAGCCGTCTGTCTTGGGGCCGCCCAGGTCGGCAAACCTCGCGCCAAGACTCTGAATCTGCTCTTTCACTTCGGGTCGGATGTCGTACGCCTCGACAATCGCGCCGAGTCGTTTGGCCGTCGCGATGGCCTGCAACCCGGCGACGCCCGCGCCGAGGATGAACACCCGAGCCGGCGCGATCGTGCCCGCGGCGGTGATCATCATCGGGAACATCTTCGGCGCGTGCTCGGAGGCGAGGATGACCGCGCGATACCCGGCGATGTTCGCCTGGCTTGACAGCACGTCCATCGACTGTGCCCGGCTGATGCGCGGGATGAACTC
>JANQSF010000074.1 GCA_028284155.1 Phycisphaeraceae bacterium | reverse complement strand
GGTGTTGCTCCCAGTATTGCTCGACCTCCGGGTGCATGCGGATCACGCCCGGGTCGATGCCCAACTCACGCGGGGCCTGCCACTGCAACGGCGTGTCGGCGTCTTTCAATCCCGGCAGGTCGGGCATCAGCTCGCGGTCACCACCGGGCGACTCGGTCGGCACGATCGCCGCAATGGAAAACGTCGCGTGCGCCGGCTCCATCGCTCTGCCGACCGCCATCACGTCGTAATGCAATGTCAGCTTGTCGCCAAGACCGACCCCGAGCGTATCGGCCACGTCTTGCACGATGACGATTTGATCGTCGCGCATGTCGGGCGGCAATGGCTGACGACTCGTCGCGCCGTCGGCCTTGTCCGGTTTCTGGTGCGCGGCCACTATCGCATACGGCGTGAACGCTCGACCGTCTTCGGTCTCAACGCGACGCACGAAGTAGGTCAAAATCTGCTGCGACGCGCCGCCGCGGGCCGCCGCTTCCGCGACAGGTCGATCAATAAAGATGCGCGGCGTGCTCAGGTCGATCACACCGCGGTCGTCTAACGCGCGCACAATCACGCGCGCGTCCTCCAACGACCAGTGTTTCGCCAAAGCCTCGTTAGCCGCGTCGGCCGACACGTCGTCACCGCTCGTGGTCGGGCCGACCAGCGCGGTATTGACCCGGCCTTCCAACTCGACCTCTTCCTGCAACCAGCGCAGCGGCACGAACACGTTGAGCGCGGCCGACTGTCCCGACACGAGGCTGAACTGCGCAAACTGATCGTCGCCGATCACGGCCGAGACGTTCGGCGAGACCCGCAGCGCGTTGTCCTTGTCATCACTGATCGCCATGTCGCGCGACAACGCGCTGGGCTTGACAACATCGATCAACAGTCGGGACGCGTCACCCGACCCATAGGCCTGCCCCAATGTCATGCCCAACTGCACCCGAACTCGCTCGCTGATCGCGACGACCTCCTCAGCGTCGGCGCCGATCGGCGGGGCCGTTCGGCCGAGCTTCCAGAACCGGTCGTCCACGCCGTGCACACGCACGGGCACACGTCGTTGCGTGTTGGGCAGTCGCGCAACGCCATCGAGCGTGAGCACAGGCGCAACGTCAGCGCCGACGTCGTCCGCCAACGCATCCATTAACCGGGTCGTGAAGAATCGGTCGCCCGTGGCCATGGACAGGCGGGTCTCGCCCAGCCGCAGCAGTGCCGCGTCGTGCAGGCTCTGCTTGACCGAGTCACCGACGACCAGCGCGCCGACGATGACGGCCGAGGCGACGGCCGAGCCCAGCACAACGCCCAGATGCGTTCGCCAGTAAAAGGCCAAGCTGCGCAGGATCAGTCGCGTGGCGTTCATGGGGCGGGGCATTGTATCGGGCGCGGCCGTAAGAGTGCGCCTTTCAACCCGGGGTGCAAACCGCGATTGGGTCGCGGTTCACTGCGGCGACTCAATTTCGTGCCACGGCCGTATCGGCCGTGCGGATCGCCCTTGATGCACCACACGGCCGACACGGCCGTGGCACGAGACATATACCCCGCTCGAAGCATCCCACGACCCACGATTTGGGCGACCTGCGCCAGGTGACTTTGCCAATTCGATCGGCTATGCTGATGCTGCAAGTTCGGCCGCGGTGGCCGACGTTCCCCTGGTGGGTTTCGCCTCGACTCGATCGGTTCGGTCGTGGATGCCCCCCACGTGTCAGAGAGTCAGCGATGAAGATCTATGTCGGTAACATGAACTTTCAAACCACCGAAGAGCAGCTTGAAGGACTGTTCTCCAACTACGGACAGGTCGATGAGGTGGCGGTGATCACCGATCGGGAGACCGGTCGGCCGCGCGGATTCGCGTTCGTCACCATGTCGAACGATTCCGAAGGGCAGGCCGCGATCGAAGCGGTGAACGGCACTGAGTTTGACGGCCGAACGCTGACCGTCAACGAAGCCCGCCCGCGTGAAAATCGTGGCGGCGGCGGCGGTGGATACCGCGGCGGTGGTGGCGGTGGCGGCGGATACCGCGGCGGCGGCGGCGGTGGCGGTGGTGGCCGCGATCGCTGGTAAGCTCACGCACTTCGACTCGATACGCTCCAAGCAAAACTGAGCAAAAGAAAAACGTCACCGGCAAACCGCCGGTGACGTTTTGTGCTGCGCGGAAAAGGTGTTATATCGAAGAGACACCCACGGATTGTAATCCGTGGGCTTCGGTCGTCACTTTTTCAACACCTTGATCCGGACGTTCCGGAAGTACACCGGCTTGCCATGATCCTGGAAGCCGATGTGGTTGTTGCGCTCGATGTCCTTCAGCGGTGTCTTGAACTTGTTCTTCGACCCGTCCGGGTTTTTATTGCCCTCTTTCCAGTCGTCGATATTCACGTTAAACGTTTCCTTGCCGTTCAACACGAACTTGATCTTCGGACCGTCGCAGGTGAGCGTGAATTTGTTCCACTCGCCGGCCGGCTTGACGGCGTTTACCTTCGGGGCCATCGCGTCGTACAACGAGCCGGCTGAGTGTTTGCCGGGTTTCTTCTGATGGGCCGTGTCCATCACCTGGACTTCGAAGCCGCCCTGCACCGGGTTCTTCGGGTTGGTGCGGAAGAAGATGCCGCTGTTGCAACCCTTGGCCATCTTGAACTCGCCTTCGAGCACGAAGTTTTCAAACTTGTCCTTCGTCCAGATGTAGCCGCCGCGTGGCTGAAGCGCCATCACGCCTTCTTCGATCTTCCAGCCGTCCTTCTTGAACATCCACGCGTTGAGATCCGAGCCGTCGAACAGGGCACGCCAACCGGACGTCTTGCTCGCGTCGTCGCCTTTGTCCTTGTTTAAGAAAGCGATCACTTCGTCACGGGTCACGCCGTCCACCAGGTTGAGCGCGGGGCGCTTCCGGGCGGGCAGGTCCGCACTGATGTTCGACTCCGCCAGTTTCGCGAGAACAAACCGATCGATGGCATCCGTCGGCTTCTCCGCCGGAACTGCCGCCGACTTCACCTTGCTGCTCGGCGTCGCGTCGGCGTCGAGGTCGCGCAACGCGTACTGGATGCCGTCCATGTAGAACTGCATGATCGTCGGGTTCCAATAAATCTCGTTGCGGTGGCCGAGGCTCGAATAGAAGATTCGGCCCTTGCCCTGCTCCTTCACCCACGCGACGGCGAAGTCGCCGTCCGTCCGCTTGATGCCGCCCTTCTTCATGTTAGTCTTGTTGACGTCGAGCGAGAGCAGCACACGCAGGTTGTCGCGCGAGTACGGGTCGCGGAACTGGTAGATCTCGTCGGTGATCTCAAAATCCTTGCCCTCGAACACCTTCAGCAACGGGTGGTTCGGCTCGTCGAGTTTGATGCCGACCTTCTCATGCCACGGGTGACCGGCGAAGTAGCCGCCGATGATCGCCTTGCCGAACGCAGGCCAATTGTTGTAGAACGCGTCGGACGCCGAGTGGAAGCCCGCGACGCCGCCGCCGGCCTCGATCCACGACAGGAAGTTGGCTTGCAGGCGGGCGCGCAACGCCTTCGCGTCTTCGCCGTCCTTGGCCAACTTCTTCATGTCCAACGCATTGGGGTGCAGCCAGGTGCCCGTCGTGTTGCACAGCACGACGGCGTCGAACTGCTCGAGGTTTTCCTTGGTGAACATCGCGATGTCGTCGCTGATGATCGTTTCCCAGGCCCCGGTCTTTCGGCCCATCGTTTCGACGGCGCGCGCGCCGTGCGGGATCGACGAGTGCTTGAAGCCCGCAGCCCGCATGAACGCGAGCACTTTGTGCTTCTTTTTCGGTGTGACGCGCGTCTTGCTCGCGATCGCCGCTTCGATCTTCATCGCCTCTTGCGGCTTGACCAATTCACGGATGTAGATGTTGTTGAAGTAAAGCGTGTTGCCGTGGTTCTGCAGCTCAATCGGCCCGATGATTGGCCCCGGCTGGCCGCGCTGCCAGTAGTTTTCCAGCGTCGCATTGTCGATGATCAGTTTGCCGTTCAGCCAAATGCTGATCTTCAAACCGATCATGCGGATGCGGAACGTGTTCCACTCGCCGATCGGGTTGTCCGCCTTGACCAGCGGGTCTTTGCCGTTGTTCGGCAACCTGTTGTTCCACAGACCGCCCGAGCCTTTCTGATTGCCATGCCGGAACTGACCTGGGTTAGCCGGGTCCCAGATCTGCACCTGCGGCTGGCCGCGCACGTAAATGCCGGAGTCGGCGTGCTTCGGGATCTTCCAGTCGATGTAGATGTCGAAGTCGGCGTAGTCGCGGCCCGTGCACAGGTTCTTGCCCTTGCCGTCGAATACCAGCACACCGTCCACGACCTTCCAGTGTTGCTTCATCCGCTCGTTGGCCGCGGCCTGCGCCTTGGACAGGTCTTCCTTGCTCATCTGCGCGTCGGCGTGGACGTTCTTGACCAGGCCTCGCCAACCCGAAAGGTCCTTGCCGTTGAACAACGACTTGTACCCCTTGGGCGGCTGCTTCTGCTTCGCCTCCTGCTGAGCCGCTGCGTGCGGCAGCCCGATAAAAAGGACCATCGCCAGCGTCAGCAAGGCGACCAGACGGTGTCGAACATGACTCATGTCGGAAATCTCCGTATCTATAAAGGAAGGACGATTCAGAGGTACGGCCGACCTGCCCATGCGGGTCGCGGCCTGCAACGAACGGTACAGGATAACCGCACCGCACCCGAGATCGAAATTGCCAGTTTGCACCCGGTCGTTACAGGTCACCCACAACCCGCCCCGGCCGCTTGCGGCTTAGCGCGACTCTCCCCCGACTTCGTCTCCGGAACCCCATACAATCCCCCCGCGTGGCTGAACCACGCCATCGGGAAGGTCGCATGCGCAACTCCACCGCCAAAACCCGGGACGACGCGGAAGCGGTCGAGGCCGACCCAAACACCCCGTCCGCTGCGCAGCCGACCGACGGCGCGGAACCCGCAGCCGATTCCGTCGACTCGGCCGAGTACCAGTCCCAACAGCGTCAGGTCCAACGCCTGCGTGAAGAGCTGACCGAAAAACTGGCCACGATGGAAACCCGCTGGGCTGAGTTGGAGCAGGAGTCTGCCTACATCGCTCAGAAGGCCAAGCGGGCCCGCGAGCGCGCGTCGCAGACCGAAGCCAAGCGGGCAGAGTACGAGCAGAAGCTGCGTGTTGTCCGACGTGAACAGAAACGGCTGGAGACGACGCTGCGGGCTGTCGACCAGCAGCGCGAGGAGGTCGAACAGCAGGCCAGCGACCTGCGCAGTCAGCGCGACGATATCGCGCAGGCGGAGTTGGCCGTAGCCGAAAGCCAGGCGCAGCTCGAAGCGGAACAGGCAGAGCACAAAGAACGACTGGCCGAAGAGTTGGCCGCGCACCAGAAGCGGCTCCGCGACGCGTCAGCCGAGCACGAACGCGAGCTGCGCGAAAAGGCTGAACAGATCGAGACCGACCGCGCAGCGCTCGACCGCCTGCGCGACGACCTGAACGAACGGTCACACGCGCTGGCTGAGGCGCGCACCCAGCAACGACGCCAGACCGCCGACCTGTCACGACGCGAAACCGAATTGGAGCAACGCGCCAAGGCTGTCGCGTCAGCCGAGGATGCGCTCGCCAGCGACCAACAGGCGTGGGAGCGCAAACGCACCGACGCCGAGTCACGCGTGGCCGAACTCGAAACCTCGTCAACGGAGTTGACGGAACGCGTGCAGGCACTCACCGAGCAACGCCAACGTCTCATCGACGACCTGCAACAGATGACCGACCGGTTCGAGTCGATGTCAGCCCAAATCGTCCAAACGAAGGCTGAGGACGATGCCATCAACCGCCGACGCGACCGCATGAACCGCTACCGCAAACGACTCAAAGCCAAAGCGAACCAACTGCGCGACCTCGAACACGAGTTGATGCGGTACGCGCAGAAACTGGACGACAAAGCGGTGGAGCAGGCCAACGCGGAAACATCGCCACACACCATCAGCAAACCCAAACCAGACCACTAAACTGCCACCCAACACTACTCCCCAGCCGCTTGCGGCTTAGCGCTCCCCCCTTCCCCCCGACCCCACATCCAACCCACATCACCCCGTGACCACACTCGCACTCAGTTCCACCGCCTACACAGCCATCATCGCCGCCGTCGCACTCATTGGCGGTCTGCTGATCCTTGCCTCGAAGCGCAAACGCGGCGTCGCTCGATTCGCAATCGTGCTGCTCGGGCTGACGCTCATCTTCGCACCGATCAACATCGACCTGACTGTCGCCCGCTACCAACGCACGCCCGAGTCGATCAAGACCGCGTGCGTGCCGACGACCGTCCTGCTGCTGATCCTCGGCGAGCCGGACGGCTTCGCCTACCCGCGCGTGTTCGACCGCTACCACAAAGCCCCGCCGCGACACAAGCCCTGGCGTTGGCAGCAGTGGATGTGGGCCCGCTGGTGTCGCGGCCAGGTCGAGCACGGCACACCCGAAAACGCCTACCGCGCCGTCCAGATCTGCTGCACGTTGGCCGACGAAATCCAGTACGCCCACGACACACTCCAACAGGCCGCCAACCACGACGACCCCGCCGTCGCCCAACTCGCCCGCGACTGCCTCGGCTTCACCCCCACCAACGCAAGCAACTGACCCCGCCGTCCCACAGCTTCCCCGCCGCTTGCGGCTTAGCGCGACCGCTCCCCACCGTTTGCAACCCAGCGCGACCCCCCCCACGACATCCACGCTTCCACCCACACCCCATTGACACCCCTTCGATCCGTCCCTAACCTTCCCCCGGCCCGCCCCACCCGACCGGCGGCGTCCAACACCCCACGGTGAGCGTAGCTCAGTTGGTTAGAGCACCTGGTTGTGGTCCAGGGGGTCGGGGGTTCGAATCCCCTCGCTCACCCTTTCACCTTCTTCGCACCGACCCGCATATTGCCGCTCAGGATCGCGCAACGAGGAACGGCGCGATCGGTGCGTTCGCTCCCGCCGCCCCTAGCGAAGAGACGACCGGCTTCCTCTGCTGCCCGATCCTCGTCTATCCACTACCCTGTCCTAAGTAGCACGTGCCGGATTCAATCCGTTTCACACAGAATCGATTCCGTCAGCTTTGTCTTTCAATACGACCCATGCCTCCACGCGTCGTGGCCATACCTCCCTGGGATCGGCGGCGTTGCAGGACGGGCACCGCATATGAACCAGCAATTCGAGTCGTATGTGCGTGATGAATGCGTTGGGCGCGGCAGGCGGTCTAGTGCGGGACGGATCGCCGGTCAGGTAAGTCTATGCTCTTGTAATCCAGGTCGTCGGCGTCGGGCATGAGGTCGAACTGACGACATCGCGATAGTCGGCCGTACACGTCGACGACCGCAGTCAACGAGGTTGTTATGTCGAGACTCGCTGCTTGCATCTTTGGTCTTTGCGGGATTTGCCTGCTCGTCATGGGGTGCCAGTCGAGCCCGCGTGTCTCGTATGGCGATCCGAACACGTCGAGTGCGACATTCTCCCGGCAGGACCTCGGCCTACGCGCACAGTTGCTCGAGCAGCACAATATCGCCCGAAGGTCCCATGGCAAGAGTGCGCCGTCGTTGCGGATAGATGCGCACCTTGAAGCGGTCGCCCAGCGGCACGCAGCGTGGATGGCCCGCGAAAACACGATGAGCCATACGGGCGAGAACGGAAGCTCGTATATCGAACGCGTCGGTGTCAGGGGTTGGATGGGCTTGGGGGAGAATGTCGCGTTCGGACAGACCGGCGCGGAAGAAGTCGTGGCGACGTGGATGGGCTCGCCGAGCCATCGGAAGAACATTCTTGAAAAACGGTTCAAGCTGGTGGGATTCGGCATCGCCCGGAACGAGGCCGGCACGATCTACTGGTGCACGGTTTTTGGCGCGCGCACAAATCCCTGAATAGGGACACTCGATTCAGAGAACGAGGACAGTAAAGGCGGGCATCCTGGCACAAGTGAAGGTCACGATGTAACGGCGCGTCGATTGGCCTGCGTTGAACAAGTTTCACGGGTCACCAACACCGGGCAAGCACAACTGCTCGCTTGCGAGGCGTGAGCACAAACCAGCCCAATTACCATTACTATTGACTACGCCTTTCTAACACACCCACCGAGCCCGATGTCCCCCAGGCTGATCTGCATGACCTCCAGTGACTTGAGGAATACCTATGCGTATATACTAGATGGCTATGCCTGTATCACGACATCGTGCCTTTTACACTTCGTGCTCCTCAGGGACTCGGCCGACGCGACCACTACCCAGAGTTAAATCCAGGCTCGTCAATTGCGGGCGCCAGTTTGAGACGCTATTGAGGTCGTGATCCCTTGGCACGGTCATGCCAAGGGATGTAGGCCGCCCAGAATTACCCAGAGATTCCAGCCACAGGATCGAGCAAGGCCAGGAACTGTTAACGATGCAACCCAGAGCCTCGCGTTTCCTGTGCGTATTGTTCGCCTTGGCTCTCACGGCACCGGTCGTGTTGGCGGACAGGACAGAGTCAGAGGACCAGGTCGCCGCACACTCATTTCCCGATAAGGTCAATCGATTCTTGACAACGTATTGCGTTTCATGCCACGGTCCGAATAAACCCAAGGGCGGCTTGAGGCTGGCCAATCTAAGTCAGGATCTGATCATTGGCCCGCATGCCGAGGATTGGCATGACGTGCTCGACGCGTTGAACAAAGGTGAGATGCCTCCGCAGGGCAAGAACCAGCCGAGCGATACTGAGCGAAAAGAGGTGATTGCGTATCTCACCCACGCGTTCAAGGAGGCGGCGTCAAGGCGTCGTAGCACGGGCGGCAAGGTGGTGCTGCGCCGCCTGACAAACTACGAATACAACAACACGCTCAATGACTTGTTGGCACTCAATGAGAACTGGTCGAAAGATTTTCCGCCCGACCCTCTTTCCGAAGACGGTTTCAAGAACAACGGCTTCTACATGGGCATCTCTTCGATGCAAATCGATAATTACATTGAAGCCGCCACGCGGGCTTTGGACGAAGCCATCTATCCAGGCGATCAGCCCAAGCTGAAGACCATTGACTTCAAGGACGTGAAGACCCTGACGACGCGTTCCGGCAAACAGGTACTCGTTCAAAAGGGATCTGACCGGACGCTGTATTGGAAGGACCACCCCAAGAGTGGCCCCGTGGTCGTTGACATCGTCATCAGCGGCATCAGCGATGAGGAATTTGAGCGTATCAGCACGCGACTGTCCCTGGAAGCAGGCGTTCGGCTCTCGGTGAAGGTAGTGAACCGCATTAGCTTTGAAGCTGAAAGAGTAGCGGTCGATCCTTTGGTGTCGAAGATTGGCGACCTCGTTCACTTGCAGTATCGGATTCCGAAGATCGAACTCTACCCTCCGGTGCGTGACAATCATCCATTCGACGAGTACGTATTCAACCTGCGGGGACTGTCGAAGAGCATGCGCGTGGCGTCGATGACCGCCAAGGGGCCTTACTACGAGTCATGGCCGCCGAAATCTCACCAGCAAATCTTCATTGCTTCCAAGAACGAACAGAACGAGGCCGACTACGCCCGCGAGATCCTTGAGAGCTTTATGGCGCGGGCCTGGCGCCGCTCCGTCACGAAGCAAGAAGTGGACGAGCTGTATAGCATCTATCAAAGCGCTCGCAAGAATGCTTCCTTCGTCGATGCCATCAAGGACTGTCTGACCCAGGTGTTGGTGTCTGCCGACTTCCTGTACCTCGTGGAACGAAAGGGACAGGCGGGCAAGCGCGAAAATCTCAGCCCCCACGAATTGGCAAGCCGCCTTTCCTATTTCCTCTGGTCCAGTAAGCCCGACGAGAATCTTTTCCGATTGGCCAACCAGGGAAGCATCGCGTCGCCGGACGCCTTGCGGACGGAGGTCCGGCGTCTACTGAAAGACGATCGCTCCCGACGTTTCGTCGAGCAATTCTCGTCGCAATGGTTGGGGCTGGATCGCATGAACACCATCGCGGTCAGCCCCGAGATTTATCCGGGCTTCGACGACGCGCTCATCGGAGACATGAAGAAGGAGACGCAGTACTTCTTTGGGCATGTGCTCGACCAGAACCTCAGCGCCCTGAACTTCATCGATTCGGACTTTACGTTCCTCAGCGAACGCTTAGAACGACATTACGGGGGACCGAGAATAAGGCCGGGCTCCCCGGCGTTCAGGAAGGTCGACCTCAAGAAAGCAGCGGGGAAAGGAAGAGGGAAAGATAAGCGTGTTCTCCATCGTGGCGGCATTCTTGCGCACGCCAGCATTCATCTGGCCAACTCCGACGGAGAAGACTCCCACGCCGTAAATCGTGGCGTCTGGCTGGTGGACAAGATCCTGGGCAACCCGCCGCCGGAGCCGCCGGCCGATGTGGCTTTCGACCAGACCATCGAAGGCTTCGACAAGCTGAGCCTGAAGCAGCAGCTCGCGGTCCACGTCGAGAAGGAGTCGTGTGCCAACTGCCATCAAAAGATCGATCCTTTTGGTGTGGCGTTTGAAAACTACGACGCCGTCGGCGCGTTCCGCACCAAGGTTCGAAAGCTGGATCAGGAGGAACTGACCAAGCGGCTGGCCAATGCGAAGAGGGAGGCCCCGGAGATCTCGTTCAAACGAATCGACACCAATGGCGACGGATTCCTACAGAAGAACGAGTGGTTCGCGCACGTCAAAAAGAATCACGCCGGAAAGCCACTGGATCCCAAGACGCTGGAAAAACAGTTCTACGGGGTTGCCGTCGTCAGAGCCGACACGCGTGGGATGAACTCATCTCATCCGCACTTCACGGTCTCCCCGGAAGAGTACAAGAGACATGTGATCAACATGGAAAGAACGGCAACCAAGCGTGTGCAGGAGAATCTTCCTTATCGTTATGTGGCCGCGGATGCGAGCACGGTGCTGCCCGATTCAACCAGGATCACGGGGCTCGACGACCTCAAGGCGTACTTGCTCAAGCACAAGAAAGACGAGTTCGCGGAAAACATCGTCAGGCGACTGCTGGCCTATGCGCTGGGCCGATCGCTCGAGTTCTCCGATGATCAAACAGTTCAGGCATTGACCAAGCAATTCAAAGCAAACGAATACAAGTTGGCCAGTCTCGTGGAGGCGATTGTCCACTGCGATCTGTTCCAGACGAAGTAGGAAGGCAGCCGCAATGAAGTCCAAGTCATGGCAGATTGACCGCCGCACCGTCCTTCAAGGAATCGGCGCCGCCATCGCCCTTCCCTGGCTCGATGCGATGGCGTGGGCAAAGGGCAGTGAAGCCCTGGCGGCCAAGAAGCGATTCTGTGCGATCTATTTTCCCTTTGGTGCGCCGACGATGCCCGAAGGCCATCCGCAAGCACACTGGAACTGGACCCCCAAGGAAGTGAAGGACGGCTCCTATCGCTTCGGCGAGATCATGAAGCCTCTGACCGGGCTGAAGAACCGCGTGACGGTCTTTCATGGGTTGTCCCACGGCCGGAACATGGGTGGGCATAACTCCGCCGACGGGTTCCTGACGGGTACGCCGGCTGACATTCGAGGGGGCAAGAACTCGGTCTCGGTGGATCAAGTCGTGGCTGAGAAGTATGGCAAGGACACGCGTTTCGCATCCTTGGTTCTCGGTACGGACGGGGGAATTGGTTCCCCGGGGCGTTCCAACACGCTGTCTTACAGACGCGATGGCTCGGCAATCCCCGCGCAAAGGATCGTCCGGATCATTTTTGACCAGATGTTCTCGGCCGCCGCACAAAAGAAACTGGTCACAGAACTGAAGCGAAAGACCAGCATTCTCGATCGCGTGCAGGAGAGCTCCAAAAAGCTGAGCGCTCAGGTTGGCAAGCAAGACCAAGCCAAGCTCGACGAGTATCTATCTTCCATCCGCGACTTGGAGAAGCGCATTCAGAAGCAGGAGGCTTGGCTTGGAAAAGAGCTGCCGGAGGTGGACCCGTCGAAGCTGTCACTGGACGCGACGCTGGAGTCCCCAAAAGAGTATCTTCAGTCCATGTTTGATCTGCTGTTCCTGGCGCTTCAGACGAACATGACCCAGGCCGCGACCTTTCAGATCGGCAATCAGGACGCCGGTGGATCGAGCGCCCAATTGGCACTGCGAATGGGCATGAAGCAGGCACAGCATGGATTGGCCCACAGCATGAGGAAGGATGACGGGGCCGCCCATTACGGCGCATACCTCCAGCACATCACCGGGCTTTACGCGGGCTTCCTGAATCGTCTCAAGAGCACCAAGGAGGGTGCGGGCACCATGTTGGACAACACGCTGTCGTTCTACGGCAGCAGCAACGGCAGCTCGACGCACTCGCCGCTCGATCTGCCGCTCATCATGTCCGGCGGAGAGAGTATGGGCTTCAAGCAGGGTCAATACCTGAAGTTCAACAACGACGTTCCCTTGACCAACTTGTACGCGACGATGCTTGATCGGTTGGGCGTGCCACAAGAGTCATTTGCAGATAGTACCGGCACGGTCAACAGCGTATTAAGAGGTTAAAGCAGATGATTGCCGCCCCGCCCGGCCATGTTGGAGAAGCATTGTGCGAATACTTGTTCTGGTTTTCGGTCTTACTGTCAGTTGCTCGTTGAGTCCGTCGATCCAAGCGGATTCGAACAACTCCACGAGCCACGGTTTTCGCATTCACAGCCTGTTCCAGAGCAACATGGTTATCCAACGTGATAAGCCTGTGGATGTGTGGGGTTGGTCCACACCGGGCGACAAGGTCACCGTCACGTTCGCCGGCAACACCGTCACCGGCGTCGCAGGCAGGGATCGTCTGTGGAAGGCAACGCTACCCGCCATGGAAGCCAGCGCAAAACCGGCGTTGATGACCATCGAGGCCAAAGGCGATAAAGTGACTCTCGAAAACGTCCTGATCGGTGACGTTTGGGTGTTGGGTGGCCAAAGCAACATGCAGTGGGGAATCGGTGGGGTAAACGAGGGCAACCTAGAGGTCGCGTCGGCGAACTTTCCCAACATCCGCATGCTGACCATTCCGAAGATCTTCGGGCCGGAACTCAAGGCCGACTTTCCCCGCGCTGAGGGGTTCAGTCGTATCACGCGTGAGGAACAGTATGAGGGTGATTGGCGAATCTGTTCGCCGGAAACGGTGGGCAGTATGTCAGCCATCGGCTACATCATGGCGCGTCGCATCCACATGGCTACTCAAGTGCCCATCGGGATCGTCAATACCTCCCGCGGCGGCACGACCGTGGAAGCGTGGACGCCGCTCGCGCGACTCCGAAAACTGGACTCTCCCGAAGTCAAGGCGCGGTTGACCGCTGCTGATGAACAACTGGCTGCTTACAGCCCGGAAGCAGATCTGAAGAAACAGATCGCCAAGTTTGAAGCACGCGTCGCGCAAATGAAGAAAGAGGGGAAGGATACTTCCAAGATGAAGCGGCCGACGACGCCGAATCCCGGCCCCTCAGCCACGCACAAGATTCCGGGCAACTGCTACAGCAGCGTCATTTCGCCGATCGCCGGCTTTGCGGTCAAAGGCGCCATCTTCCATCAAGGCTACAACAACTGTTTCCAGGGCGTTCGAGGCGCCAAGATGTATCGGGCCGTCTTTCCCGAAATGATTCGTGCCTGGCGTCAAGCCTTCAAGGACGAGGCGATGCCGTTCTGCATTCTGAGCCAGTGCACCGCTGGCCAGCAGCAAACGCACGACAGCTTTCTTGTCCACCTCAAGGACATTGGTGCGCGCATTCGCGAAGCTCAATATCAGTCGTTCCTCGAGTTTTACAACGCCGGCGACAAGAATATCGGCTTTGTCAGCACCTACGATCTACGCCACTCCAACTACCATCCGCGCGTCAAGATTCCTGCCGGCGAACGGGCCGCTATCTGGGCACTGGTTTCGCAATACGGCAAAGGCAACGGCCTGCACTGGCTCCCGCCCACGATCAAAAAGATGCAGGCGGAAGACGGCGCGATCGAACTGACTTTTAGTGAAGCGGTTGGCGACAACAGTGATGGCACGGGACTTTCCGGCTTTGCCATTGCCGGCGAAGACATGAAGTTCCAACCCGCCGAAGTGATGCACAAGGTGATTGGTAAGAGTGGTCGGAAAGTGCAATATGACAAGACCGTTCTTGTGTTGAAGAGCCCTTTGGTAGAGAAGCCCGTGCACTACCGCTACGCGTGGGGGCGGAACCCCATGGGGGACATCCAACGGAGTGTTCGATTTGGCAATACGGTGATGCTGCCGACACAGCGTAGCGATCAATGGTCCAACGCAGATTTGCTCAAGGCGCTCACGGGTAAAGACGCTGAGGACCCCGGACAACTCAGTCGTGGCGAGAACAACCAGCTACGGGCTGCGCTTGAAAACGAAGATCGGCGTCGAATAGTGGCTGAAGCCAAAGCCGTGTTGGAGCAGGCAACTGCGAACGACAATGGTCGATGAGGCAACGCGTCGCGACGATGTCCGATCCATGCCGCCGACTTGTTTACCGCGACTTTTATCTCTGAATTGCTGTTATAGACCAACGTGAACGTGTTGAAATCGGCGATACGCCCTTGTTGTGGTCTCCCACTTAACGAGTCTTGGCGATAATCTAATCGCGCTGGGTAAAGCAAGCCCTTGCCCTCGAAACGAGAACATCGAGGCCGGGGACTCGCATCTCCTCGCTCACCCCTTCACCTACTACACACCGACCCCCACATCGTCGTTCATGATCGCGCAATGAGGCTTCGCGCGATCGGTGCATCCGCTTCTGCAAAGACATGCGGCTCCATCATGCCCGCCTTGTCTACCGCCGCCACTCGGTTGGGGCGTCGGATGACTAACCGCCGCCGTGCTCGATTGCGGTTACTTTCTGACGCACACCCTCCGCTGCCTTGTCGTTCCCCTTCGACTCGAAGTAGGCGAATTCATTCTCAAGACTGCGCAGAAGCTTGGCCGTTTGATTGGCTGAACGGAACTGTGTTTGTGCGTCATGCAACCACTGCAAACCGCGGGTTTCGTCGCCCGTCATCAGGTAAGCAAGGCCCAGGTCGGCTGATGCGTCGGCTCGGCCTTGCCACTGTTCCTCACCGCTGGACTCGACGGCCTTGCGGAGCAGGCTGAGGCCGGTGACGGCGTTGGCGCGACGCAGTTCGATGACGCCCAGCAGCGCCAACGCGGACTGCTTGATGTGCGTGTGGCGGCTCTTCGTCAGGCGTTGCAGACTGACTGAAGCCGTTGACGACTGGCCCAACTGGATGAGCGCTCGGCATTGCGCCAGGTGCAGGCGATCCAGATCGATTGAGCGCCTCGCAAACCGCTGCGCACCGCGAAACGCCACGAGCGCTGCCTGCGGTTCGCGTCGTTCCAAACGCCAGTTGCCGATCTGCTCGGTGACGCGCGACGTCGTGGCTGAGTCTTCGGCTTGTCCGACGTAGCCGGGCACAAGTTGTGCAAACCGACCGACTGCCTCGTTCGGCCAACGCGCGCCGGCGGGCTTGACCCTGTTTGCCCTTCGCCAAAGACCCGGGTCCGGAGCGGGCTGATTGTCAACGGTGGCCGCGGCGGCCAGTGTCACCGCCTCTTCCCACACGCGCACAGCCGCAGCGGAATCACCAAGCCGATCGTGCGTCTCGCTAAGCAGCAGGAGTATCAGCGCGGCGTGATACGCGTCCGTGTCCCGAATCAACTCGGCTGCGCGCGAGAACGCCTCGGCGGCCTTCGGCCGACGGTTGGCCAACAACGCCGCCACACCGGACAAGTGCCAAGCGTCGGCGGCAAGATGACGGTTGAGGCCGGCCGTCTCCGCAGGGACGGACACATCGGCAGCGTCGTCGAATTGACCTCTCTGAAGGTAATCCATGATGACGCGACGGGCGTGAGTCAGGTCGCCGCTCGAACCGCCGCCGCGCACCGCGGCCGACCACCGCGCCGAAGCATCCGCGGCCAGCATCTGCCTGTCGTAAGCGTCCGCGATGAATTGAACGGTCGTGTTCCCCGCACCCTGCCCACCCGAGCCGCGGAGCAACTCCTGCGCCAGGTCGGGGTAGGTCCGGACCAGCAACCGCGCGGACTCGCTCCGCCCACTTACGAGCAGCCGATCGACGCGCTGCGTAAACGTCGCGACCGTCATGGCCCGCTGCGAGGCGTCGCCCAGGACAGCGCCGTCCGCGCCGACCTTCACGCGGCGCACCGGCGCTGTCTTTTGCGGTTGTGCGTCCGCCTTGTCTTTGCCGGCTGAGTCGGTTGGCGATTGACAGCCGGCCAGCAAAGCCAATTGGCAAGCCATGACCAGGCACAGGACGACCCAGTGTCCATTCGTTGTTGCAAATTTGGATCGGTTGGAATGCATTATTCTCGGTCACCGGGAACACTGTGGAATCGGAATCTCTTGTGCAAGTCGCCCGTCGGCTCGTCGCTGCGCGGCACGTCGTCCGGGCTGAACGTGTCCAGCGTGCCGCGCTTGTGACCGGCTGTGGGGTGGATGCTCAACTCGTTGAGCAGTTGCTCGCTAATACCCTCGGCCTCGGCCGGCGTCGTCATGACATAGGGGCGAATCAGGATGACCAGTTCACGCCGCTCCTGATCGGTCGAGACGCGCTTGAACAGCAGGTCGATGATTGGGATGTCTCCCAGCACGGGGAACTTGTCCTCACTGCTGGAGATCGACTCTTCAATCAACCCACTCACCGCCGCAGACACGCCGTCTTTGGCGACAATCGTCCCCGTCAGCGCGCGGCGTCGGACCGTGTCGATGGACTGTTCATTGATCGAGCCGTTGCCGGTTGGCACGGGGATCGTCGCGCCGTCGGGGATGACCTCCGACGTCTCCTGGAGGATGCGCAGGGTCACTGTGCGGTCGGCGTTGATGTTCGGCGTAATCAGCAGCGACGTGCCCACGTCGCGCAGTTCCGTCTCCGGACTGCCCGGGATGGTGATGCTGCCGCCCTCCGTGACGATTGTTTCGGGCTCGGAGAATCCGACGACGATCGGGACCGTGTCGCCGGCGAAGATTCGGCTGACTTCGTTGTTCGCGGTGAGGATCAGCGGTGTTGCCAATCGCGTCACGCGATTCTCTGATTCAAGCAATTGAAGCCTGGCCTGGAACTGATTGCCGACGTACTGGATGATCGCGGCCTCCGGGCTAATCAGCCCCGTGCCGCCGGGCAAGAAACTGCCAGCCGGTGGTGAACCAATCTCACCTGTACTGAAACTGCCCGACGCCTCGCCGGCCTGGAAGGAAAAGTCGAACGCGGAATCGAACCCATCGCCCAGCAGGATCGACAACACCTTCACCTCGAGCAGCACCATCGGCGTCGGCACGTCGAGTTTGCGCACCAGTCCGCTCAACTCCTCCATGATCCGCTCATCGCTGGTGCGGATGACGATGCGGTTCTGCCGACGCAACACCGTGACGTGGATCAACGCGCGTCGCTGCGCGAGGATCTGGTCGATCCTGCTACGGTCGATCGCATCACCCTGCGCCGCGGCGGCTTCGAGCGCCTGAATCTGTTCGGCTGTCAGGGCGTCCAACTCCTGACGTTGCAACGCCTCGCGCTGCCGATGCAACTCTGCCAGGTCGGACAAGCCCGACGTGCGGTTGCGCCGTCGGTCGAAGCGGTCTCTGGAATTCGAATCGTTGAACCGAGAGGACGAGCTACCAAACCGCGAGGCCGCGCTGCCGAACTCGGAGTTGAAGGTCCCCAACCCTTCGCTGCGCTCATCGAGCAGGTCGAACCGATCGAACCGTTGCTCCAACTCATCAAACTCGTCCTGTTCGTCAGCCCCCAGGCCGAGCACGACGCGGTCGCCGTACAGGTCGCTGATCGCGTGTGCGATGTCGACCGCGTTCGGGTACAGCAGCGTGAAAACCTGCGACTGCTCGTCGCGGAAGGCGGTCAGGTCGCGCTGGTATTCCTCGACCGTGTGGATGCGGTAGATGCCCGTCGCCGGGTCCTGGCGATACCAGAGGCCGTGCGCTTTGCACATCGCCTCGATCGCGTCGGCCGGCGCGACGTCCTGGAGATAGAGCGAGATGGGCACGGCCGCGGCTTTCGACGACGGGACGATCTTTAGTCCCGCCTGCTGCGATAGGATGCGCATCGCCTCGTCCAGCCGCAGTTGGCGGAACTCGATGACCTCCAACCTGGTCGTATTCTGCGGCGCGGCCGCGGCTTTGGGTTGATCCTCGGCCGCGTCTTGCGCGACTGCCTCCAGGCAGGTGAACGCAAGCACAAACGTCGCGCAACACAGCGCGGCACGCGCGATCGCGTCATGGGCTTGATGTGGCTTCAACAGCTTCATGGTTGCTCGTTTCAACGAATGATGAGTGTCTGGTTCAGTTGCTGCATGTGCAGATGCACGCCACCGGCATCGACACGTCGGATGTCGATCGTGCGTCCGTCGCCCAGCACGACCGCGTCGTTGTCGCGCACGGTGTACAGACGTTCATCAATTTCGATGAGGCCGACGGCCGGCTTGCCGGTCACGACGATCAGCGCTTTCAGCGACACCCGCGGGATCGTGGGGCGTTGTCTCGGCCGCGGGTTATCCGTGTCGTTTTGCGCGGCGTTCAGGGCGGCGCGCAACGGGTCGCTCGGGACCGTCGGGTCGCTAGGCTTCGCCGACTTGGGCGCAGGCGCCGGTTGCGTGTCCGTCGGCGGCGTGGTCGGCGCGGGCTTGGCGTCGTCCTGCGCCGGCGCCGACCATGCGAACGTCGTGCAAGTGACGATGAGGCTGAATGCCATCCATCGCGCGCGGTGAGTCATCCCGCTGCTCCTGCGTAAAGGGCTTGAAAAAAAGAGACGTACACGAACCCGACAATGCCGCCAACGACCACCACGATGGCCGGCTCGATGATCACACTGAGTCGTTTGATGGCCGACTGCAGTTGGTGCTCGTGGAATGAGGCGACTTCATCAAACGAGTCTTCCAGCGAGCCAGCCGTCTCGCCCACCTCGACCATCCCGCCGAGCATCGGCATGAACGCACCGGGGCGCGACAAGGGCTCAGCCAAACTGCCGCCGTTCAGCACGGCCTGCCGCGCCAGGGCGACCGTCGACGACAGGCGATGGTTCATCATCAGCCCCTCGGCGGTGCGCAGGCTTTCGAGGATGGTGATGCCGCTGCTGATCAATACGCCCATCGCCTTGGAGAAGCCGGCCGTGCCCGAAAGGCGCAGAATGCGCCCGATGACCGGGATGCGCAGCAGCGCATGGTCCACCATCGCCCGCCCCTGAGGCCAGCGATAGAACGCGATGAAACCGACGATGAGCGTGACGATCAGGATCAAAGCCTGGATCCAGTAGGTATTGACGACGTGCGAAACGTCGAGCAAGAACTGAGTTGTCGGCGGCAGCGTCCTGCCGAGCGATTCAAGGAAGGTTTCGAGTTGCGGGATGAGGTACAGAATCATGAACGAGGTGACGCCCATGGCGGCCGCGAGCACGAGCATCGGGTAGGTGAGCGCGGTCAGCGCATTGGCTTTGAGGATGCGGCGCGACTCAAGCGTGCGTGCGGCGCGGTCGAGCACCTGTTCGAGCGTGCCGGTCTGCTCGCCGATGCGCACGAGTTGAACGACGAGTTGGCTGAAGCAGCGTCGGTCCGCCATCGCGTCGGCGAGGCTGGAACCCTCCTGCACGTCCTCGCTCACGCCCTGCCAGGCCGCGGCCATCGCCCGCCGCGGCGCTTGGCGGATGACGGTCTGCAACGCCGCCAACAGCGTCACGCCGCCGCGCAGCATCGACGCGATCTGTTGCAGTGACACTTCGACGTCGATCGAACGCACACTGCGGATGTAAAACGTGCGTGGCGTACGGTTCTGACCAGCCTGCTGCGCGATTTCGAGGATGAGCCAACCGCGACCGCGCAGGTCGTCCGCCAAGGCGGCGGCCGACGGCGCGTCAGTGGCGCCGGCCTGCGTTCGGCCGGTCGCGTCTTTGGCTCTGAATCGAAAGTTCGGCATCGTCTGCGTCTGTCTAATTGTGGGTTAGGTGCGCGATCAGAGCTTCGCTAAGTCGACCGCGGAGAACAACCACGGATGACACGGATGGGCACGGATAACAGCAGCAAGTCGATTCTCTGTGTTTCAATCCCCACGCAAGGCGAGGTTGAATTGACACGACCAGCGCGACACATACTTCTTCTATCCGTGCAATCCGTGTCATCCGTGGTGATTCCGGTCTTGAATCAACGAATTCGGCTGCTCACCACACGGTGATCGCCGACATGACGTCCTGGTAAGTCGTAATTCCGTCGAACATCTTCCGGGCCGCGTCGTCGACCAGGAACGGCTCCTGTTGCTTGCGCATCTGCTCCACGATTTCGGCCTCGTCCATGCCGGCCGCGATCCGCTTCGACCACGCCTCGTTGAGCGTGAGCATCTCGAAGATCGCCAACCGTCCGACTCGGCCGCGGTTCGCGCAGTAGACACAGCCGCTCGGTTCCCAGACCGGCTGGCCCGCCTCGTTCGGCCGATGCAGGCTCGCCGCCTGCGCGTCGGTCAATGTGACCTGCTTCTTGCACCGGTCGCACAGCCGCTTGACCAGCCGCTGCGCAACAGCCACGCGGAGTGTCGCAGCGACCAGGTAACGTGGCACGCCCATGTCGATCAGTCGCGTGACCGCGCCGGCCGCGGAGTTGGTGTGGAGCGTGCTGAATACGAGGTGGCCGGTCAGCGCCGCCTTGATGGCGACGTCGGCAGTCTCCGCGTCACGGATCTCGCCGATCATCACCACATCCGGGTCGTGGCGCAGCGTACTGCGCAGGGCTTTCGTGAAGTTCACCTTGTCGGCCGTGTCCACTTCGACCTGCGCGACGCCCGGCATGTCGTACTCGATCGGGTCTTCGATCGTCACGATGTTCAACGCGCGGTCGCCCATGATGGCGCGGATAGCGGAGTAAAGCGTCGTCGTCTTGCCGCTGCCGGTCGGGCCGGTAAGCAGGATGAGGCCATGCGGCTTGCGGATCGCATCGCTGAACTGCTCCAGGTGCGTCGCGTTCATCCCCAGCCGTTCGAGTGTCAACGACTCGGTTTGCAAGGCCAACAGACGCAGCGTCATCCGCTCGCCATGTTTGGTCGGCAGCGTCGCGACACGGATGTCGTAGGCCGCGCCCGACTGCCCCGTTGCATGACGGAACCCGCCGTCCTGCGGCACACGCTTCTCGGCGATGTCCAGTCCACTGAGTACTTTGATCCGACTAATCAACTGACTGTGCACGGAGCGAGGAAACTCGCGGTATTCCTCGAGTTCGCCATCGACGCGTAACCGAACGCGTACGCCCTCGTCACTCGGGTCGATGTGGATGTCGGACGCTCGGCGGATGATCGCCGCGTACAGCAACTCGTCCGCCACGTCGACGGCCGTGTCCGGTTCGAGATCGATCGACGCGGCCCGCCGATCGATCGACTGACTGCGCACCGCCGCGCCGCCGGACCGTTCCAATCCGCCGTAGACATTGCCCAGAGCGCGACGCAGCGACTCCGGTTCAGCAGGCTCCGCCCGGACGGGTGATTGCAGATGACGCTGGACCGCGCGCAACCCGGACGCGTCGTTCGCGTTGGCGCACGCGACGAGCACGCAGCCGTCCATCGACGCGATCGGCAGCATCTGGCGACGCATCGCCAGGTTGGGCGGGACGCGCAGCGCATAAGCGGGGTCGATGCGCACCTCGTCCATGTCCAGCACGGCTGGTGCGTCGGTCGGCGTCGTCGCGGGGTTGAAATTCATGCCCTGGCCCCCGCGGCTCGCCCGCCGGTCTTGCGCCGCATGACGGCCGCGCGGTCGCGCATCACGGCCGGGTTGCGACAAACCGCCGCGGCGGCCGTCTCGCTGAGCTGACCCTCGACCCACAGCCGGGCCAGGTCCTGCTCCATTGTCTGCATGCCGAAGGCGCTGCCCGACTCCATGCTCGAATAGATCTGGTTGCTCTTGCCCAGCGCGATCAGGTTGGCGATGGCGGGGTTGACGCGCAGCACCTCACTTGCCACGACGCGCGGCCGACGGCCGTCCTCGGAAGAACGCTCCGCCGCCGAGCCGTCAGCGACCAGCAGGTGCTGCGCGACGATCGCACGCAAGACAAGCGACAACTGCCGACGGATGCCGTCTTGCTCGTCAGCCGGGAAGACCGACACCAATCGCTCGACCGACCCGACGCAGTCGCCCGCGTGAACGGTCGCGAACACGAGGTGCCCCGTCTCGGCCGCGGTGATGGCCGTGCGGATCGTGTTCAGCTCGCGGATCTCGCCGACCAGGATGACGTCCGGGTCCTGCCGCAACGCGGCGACCAGCGCTTCGTAAAAGCCGCTGGCGTCCGCGCCGACCTGCCGCTGATTGATCAGGCTCTTGTTCGTCGTGTGCACATACTCGATCGGGTCTTCGATCGTCACGATGTGACTGGCGCGCGTCTGATTGATCCGGTCGATCAGCGTCGCCAACGTCGTGCTCTTGCCCGCACCGGTCGGCCCGGCGACGAGCACAAGCCCGTCGTGCAGGTCGCACAATTCGTACAGACTCTCAGGCAAACCCAATTGCGCAAGCGTCTGGAACTCGTCCTCCAACCGTCGGATGGCGATCGACGTCTCGCCCTGTCTCCTGAAGATGTTGTAACGGAACCGCGCTCCGTCTTTACCTGACACCGCGCCGTCCAACGAACCCGTTTCATGGATGTCGTGCAGGTCGCGCGGGGCGATCAGCGACGTCGCCATCCGGTCGATCGCCATCGCGTCAATCGGCGGCTGACCCTCAGCCGGCGCGAGTTGACCGTGGATGCGCAGGTAGGGTGCGTGATCCGGCGCCAAGTGCAGGTCGGACGCGTCGCTGGCCACACACAGCCGCAGCAGGTCTTCCAGCGCCGCGCCGGGCGATTGCGAAGGGTCAGAATGTCTTGCGTCGAGCGTCATGTGCGGTTGCAACTCCAACTCAGATCCAAACGACCAGCGTCCAGCCCCGGGCCGACACCTGCGGGTTGGCGCGGTCCATCGACAACCGCAATGGGATGCACGCGATCGACGACTCGCTCAACTCGGTCAGCGCGGCCAGCACGTTCGCGTAACTGCCGACGATGCGCATCTGACGGTACCGGTTTGCGTCGCCGTCCGACAACTGATTCATGACCGACCGCATCGTGTTCGACAGCGCTAATTCCGCCGGCGACACATCAGACTCTTCGACCAGCACCAATCGGTGCCGCGTCAGCAAGTCGACCAGATCGGTCGACGCGACGATGTTCTTGCGACCCGACCAGACCGCCTGCTTCTGTCGAAGCTCCGACCGCAGTGAATCGAGTCGCGACTGTTCCGCGTCGACCGCGCGCCGGGCCTCAGCCAGTTCGCGCCTGGACTGCGCCAAATGCCCGGCCGACTGTTGACCCGATGTCATCTCGGCCAACTGATCCTGCGCCTTCTTGTTCTGCTCACTGACCGGGCGGATGAAGAACCAGCCCGCCACGGCGAGGATCACAAAGGCCGGCAGCAGGGTCAGCAGCCACTTCTCGCGATTGGAGAGGGTCATCACCGGGCCCTCCCCGCCTTGGCCGCCACCGATGGTGCGTGGCCAGACGACTTGCGTTTTTCCGCCGCTTCCAGCAAGACGACGCGCGCCGGACGCAAGGTCAATTCGAACGACCAAGGCCCGCCGTTGCTCGCCGTCAGGTTCGCGCGCTTGGCGGCCGGCGTGACCGTCCATCCCTTGTCCGCCAACCCCGCCTGCAGCGCCTCGGCGAGTTGGTTCGCCAATTCGGGCGTCAGGCACGACCCCGTCATTCTCACCGCGCCTTGTTGGTCTTCGATCTGGTCCACCACGAGGTCGCCCGGCCGGTGCGCCGCCAACGCCTCGAGCAGCGCGGCGTGGCGCGTGCGCTGTGTTCCGACCGCGTCATCGAACGCCCGCAACTTGTCCTGCAAGGCGTCGGCCTGCGTCTTCAACTCCCGAGCTTTCTTGCGCGCGGCGTCGGTTTGTTTCTTGTCGGCCTTGATCTGGTCGGCCGGCGCTTTCAATGCCGCCAGTCGCTTATCAAGGTCGTCATTCGTCCGGATCATGGTCATCTGCAATGCCATGCAACCGACCAAACACGCGGCCGCCAGACAGGCGGCGATGACCACGCGTGACTGCGTCGTAAGCTGCTTCGGCGGCGGCGCGATTGTCGGAACGGTCGGCGTGCCGGCCAAGTGCTCAGCCCACGCGGTCAACCAGGACGAAGCGTCTTCGTCCTGCCGCAAGTCGAGAACGGTTTCCGCAGCCGGCGTCTGCGCGACTAAGTCACAACCCAGCAACACAGACCCGTGTCCCTCAAGCGACAAGCCCTGTCTCCACTCGTCGACTTCCAGTTCCCACTGGGTCGAACTCGGGTCGGCGTTGATCACACGGACGTCGGCAAACGACCCGGCACCCCCGTTGCCCCCAGCATCCGCGCTCGCACAAACTACCGCGTCAGGCCAAAGCTCGACCCGTCGCCACGCACCGCCGCGTTTGGCTTCGCCGCTTTCACGAGCGACGTGAAGCGGCAGGCCGGCAGGGTGCAACAAACCCTGCAAGGCGCCGCCGTGGCGGTCGACGATCTGCTCGATCTGTCCCACATCGCCCTGCGTGCCTTGCGTGACCCAATACGTCTGCTGCCCGGCCTCGCCCGCCACCTTACGAAAACCGACGGCCGACTCAAACGCGCTGACGCCGGACATCGCCTCCGCCTCGAAGGCCAACGCGCCGGCCAACTCCGACTCGCTGATGCCCGACGTTCGGCCGTGCGACATCTGCAACGTCTGCGTCCACAGGTCGCTGGTCAACACCCAGACCCGCTTGCCCAACTTGCTGCTGACCACCAGGCTGTCGACGGCCGACACGAGTGAGTCGATCTCGATCGGCCGCGGCCGCGCGTGGAACGACGTCAGCCGCGCCCCTCTGCCGACGACAAAGTCCGCGCGGCAAAGCCGGTCGCGGGTAATCAACAGCAGCGTAGTCGTCGGGCGGGCCATGCACTTAACCTTCGGGCAGCGTCTGCGGGTCTTCGGTGGTCACGTCAACCGTCAGGTTGACAACGTTCAGCCCCGGCTGGGCCATGAGGTAGTAAGGGTCGCTGACCCCGAACACGTCCGGCCGACCGTTCGAAGAAGTCGTCGTCGGCGGTGTCAGGTCGTCGTCGAGCGTGTTGTTGCCGTCGTCGTCTCGACCGATGTAGGCGCGGATCACACGCGAGCCGAAGTTGGTCTCGGGTGCATTGGCGGAACTGTCGTCCGGGTCGGTGACAAACGTCGCCTGCACGACCACGCTGCCAACCAGGTCGCCCCCCATGTCGTCAAGCCCACCGTCGGGAATCTCGATCAACGTTGTGGTCGAGCCGACCGGCCGCTGCACGCGAACCGCGCGGACCAGGCCGGTCGCCGGGTCGGGTTCATACATCCGCACGAATAACCGGTCGTCTTCGTCGTATGGCCGAGCCGAGTCGTAACGCACGGTCACGTTGACCACAATCCGATCGACCCGATAAGACAACGGGTCGATCACAACTTCCAGGTCTTCGTCGTAGTCCACGTCGAGCGCGTCACGTAACCGGTTGGCGCCGAGGCTGCGGATGATCGCGACCGTGTCGCCTTCCTCGGCCGGCGTGTCGTCGATCTGACGAAGGTGCGCGTAGTTCTCGCCGTCGTCTTCCGTCGCCGCGTCGGCCGGCGAGACCAGCCGCTTGCCGAAACTGTCGCGCAGCACGTCCGACCCGGTCGGCAGCCGCAGGTAAGGGCCCCGCCAACCGCAGGGCACACGGATGCCCGGGTTCGGGTCCTGGTCAGCCGCGGCGATGCTCGCGTCCAACCCGTCGCGCAGCGCGAACAATGCCACACCCGCCGGCGGGAACCACAGCTCCGACAGCGTCACCAGCGACGCGTCGTCCGCGTCAACCGTCGCCACCGGCAGGCGGTTCATGTCAACGATGAACCCGCTGAGCACGGGCGTCCCGTCAGCCTGCCGCGTTTGCCCATCGCCGACCACCGCGTCGCGCACGTGGTCCAGCGTTCGGCGTGTCCCTTCGTATCGCTGCTGATCCACACGGCCCGTGATCGACGTCAACGCCACCGTTGCCAGCACCACCAGGATCGTGAGCACGACGACCAACTCGACCAGCGTCAATCCGCGCACGCGCGAGTGCGTCGCCGGTGGAACACCGACGCGCAACCAACGCGCGGGTTGTTGCGTGCAGGGACTCATGGCTGCGTATCCGTCACGCGCAGAAACACGACAATGTCGTCACCACGTTGATTCGGGTTCGCCCCGTCGGCTGTCTGCGACCCTTGCGGCATCAACTCGTCGAGCGGCGTTTGCAACACACCGTCTTCGCCGGCCGACACCAGGCGGATGTGAAGCAACTCTTCGTCTGTCTCACCGGCCGACACGTCCGGCAACTGAATCACGATCGGCCGACCCCACCCGTCGATGAGTGTCGGCTCGCCCTCGACGCCGTAGCCCGCGAAGGCCCCGTCGTGATCGTCAAACACACCGGTCGAGGCTTGCAAGTAAGGCCCCCGCCAGCCCAGCCCGGTTTCGGGATCAAACTGGTCAAAGTCACCCGGCAAGAACGCCGGCGGCGAAAACAAGTCAGCCATTTCGCGAGGAAGCAGCGCCGCGTTCTGCCCGACGTGCTGAAAGTATCCCGGGTCGCTTGGCGTCCCCATGATCGCGTTTCGGACTTCAAGCAAGGTCGCTTCCGTTGCGACTTGCTGCGGCGACTTCTCCTGCCCGGCCGCGCCGATCTGAATGCCGGAAAACAGACCGACCACAAGGCCCGCAAGGACAGCGACGATGGTCAGGACGACCACCAGCTCCACCAGCGTTAATCCCGCGTTGCGTCTCATGAGCCAGCCACTTTGCCACTCTTAATGATAATAAATTATCATTGACCGTCAACTGATCCTTGAATTCAACGGCTCCAGGCCACTTCCTCACCGCCTCTGCCCGATGCAAGCACACCTGCCCCCGTTCGAGGGCAGGTGTGTGTTGTTCCGTCAACGTTGCTTGTCCGAATCGCTGGATTATTCAGGGTTCGTGCTCTGCCAGAATTCTGACAGGCTGCTGTTGTGACTACGGCCGCGTGCGCTCAACACGGCCTTAAGTTGGGCACGCCGACCTTCGCGCGGCGAGTAGACGGCGAACACGGCGATGAATCGGCCGTACACCTCGGAGTTGTCGACGCGGGTATCGATCGGAACCGTCTGCATCGTCTGGCCGATCGCGGCGTTGGACGGCCCGACCCCGAATGCGACCAGCGACACGTCGGCCGGGATGCCGTCCGGATAGATCTCGTTCGCAAGGTCCAGACCGTTGCCGGTCGTGGTATCCACAAAGGCGACCTCTTCGCCATCAGCCAGAGCGCGTTCGTGAATGGCTGCGTTGCCGGGGTTGCCCTGCTCGCCTGCGCTCGGGTCCACATCGTGGTCCATAACTTCCCACGCGGCACCGCCGCCAAGGGTGAGGCAGGCCGCCTGATCGGCGTTCAGCGCTGCCACATTGAGCATCGCGACGAGTTCACTGTTCATGTAGGCCGGCACTGAGCCACCGGTATTCAGAACCAGTGAATCGAGTCGTTCGGGATAACCGTTGTTCCCAAACGTCGTCCGGTAGAACTCCAGGTTCGACCCGGTCTCAGCCTGGTTGCTGGCCAGCGCAGCGTAGTTGGCCGAGCGGCGGACCCAGCCGGTAATCGGGATGATCAGACCAGCCAGAACGGCCACGATAAACAGCACGACCACCAGTTCGATCAGGGTCAGACCGCTGCGGCGGCGATGACTCGGTGAAACAACCAACATGGCAAGAGCCTCCTTAGAACAACATGAATTCGAGACAACGCTCAACACCAGTCGAGCGCCAACGCGCGGCGAGGCCGCGGGGGTCGCCAAGGCGTCAGACCGGCCGGACCTGATCCCTTGACTGGCGTAGATGATACCGAGTCTCAATTGCCTGTCAAGACAAAATCCAGAAATTGAGACTAAATCTCAGAAATGAATTGAACAACCCGGCAGACGCTTGCAACACAAGGCTTGTGGCTCGCCATGCACAACACAACATCATTCAATTCAATCACTTGAAGTGTACTCGCGTCTCCCGGTGATCGGGCAAGCCGGCGACGCGATGCACTTGAAACCCGATGTGATCTCAAGACACGCTATGTAGTTCTTGCAATCTCACGGCCGACATTTGAGTCAAACGTTCGGCCGGGCTCGTTGTGCGAACGTTCTTCCTCGGCCGTGGTCGGCCGCTTGCCTGCCTTGTCAGCCGGCTCGCGGTAGACACCACGCTTGGTGCCTCCGCGCAGCATCTTGAGCTGCGCTCCGCGCAACGCACTGACCGGCTATCACCGCTAGAGCATCTTCAATCCAAGCGTGGCGTCATCCGGGTGCCATCACACGGCCCAAGGCGTAGCCGCAGGCAGTGTGATGTCAGCCGCGGACGGGGTTTGGGTCGCACACTCGCCGCCGACGCGACGCTGCCGCCGGCCTTCGGCCGACGACCGCATCGTGGCACCCGCCACACATGATCTGAACGTGCTCTAAGGTCGCCAGCGAAGTGCGGCGTCGATGTTGACCACGCCGCCCGTCTTACAACGGTCTTTGAGATAGGGCGACGGGCTCGCCGTTTCCATGACAGCCCGGATCACCGTGCGGTAGTCCCACGTCGGGTTCTGCCCCCACACCAGCGCGAGCGTGGCGGTCACCACCGGCGCGGCGAACGACGTGCCGTTGTTCAACGCCTGTTGCCCCTTCGTCGGGATGCCGAGCATCAACGAACCCGGGGCGCCGATGTGCACCGTCTTCTTGCCGTAGTTCGAGTAAGGCCGCCAAAGACCCTGATAGTCCTGATACCTGGCCAATGCGCCGTCGGCGTCGATGGCGCAGACGCTGATGATGTTCGGCTTGGGGATGTTGGCCGGCACGCTAGGAAGCCAGTCGTTGTCGGTGAACTCGTTGCCCGCCGCGCACACCAGGATGATGCCCTTGCGCTCCAGCGCGTCGAGGAACCAACTGTGCGCGTTGACGTACTTCTCCAACTGCTCCTGAGTCGTGTAACCGCCGAGGCTGAGATTGACGACCTTCGCACCGGCCTGCACGACGTACGCGACCGCCCGAAGGATGTCCGCGTCGGTCGCGTAGCCCTCTTCGTTGATCGCGACGCCCGTAATGATCTGCGCACCCGGCGCGATCCCGATCACGTCGTCCGACCCGCCGGTGGACCGACCCGCGATGATCGAACTGACGAACGACCCGTGATTGTCCGTCACCTTCGGATCGAACAACACGCCGGAGTCGTCCACGATGTTGAATCCGTGCACGTCGTCGACATACCCGTTGTAGTCGTCGTCCACGCCGTTGCCCGGCTTCTCTTTCGTGTTCGTCCAAGCCAAGGCTTTGAGGCGGGCGTCGGTCGTCACCAGCCCCTGGTCGACCACGCCGACCGTCACGGGTTTGATCGAGGCGATCCGATCAGCCGCCTTCTGCCAACCGATGTCGAACTTGGGGTTGTGCGGGTTGTGCAAGGCCCACTGCACCGGCTGAAGCCGGGTCTTCGGGACCGAACTGAACAGGTACCGCCGATAGTTCGGCACGACCGCCTTGACCGACGGGTCGGACTCAAGCTGTCGGATCCGTTGGTCGAGCGCAGCCTTCGCGTCGAGCGTCTTGGTGCCCGGCTCGATCAGATCAACGACACGCGCTGTGGCCAACAACGAGCCGGGCGGGCCGAGCGGCCGACCGCCCGCGGCGCCGATCGCCTTGGTCACCGTTTCCTGGTCGTTGTAGTAAACGATCAGACCCACCGGGGCCGGCTCGTCCTTCGGGCGACGCAGCGGCCGGGTGATGCGCGCCGGTTGCCCAATCGACTTCGTGCCGCCCGTGTCCAGCTTATTCCACAGCGCGAGCAGTTTTTCGTTGGCGTCGCTTGTGATGTCCGGCACGGCCCGCGTTGTAATCTTCAGGTCGGCCGTCACCCAGTAATCCGACCTGAACAGGTCCGCAAGGTCGCCGCTGGTAAGCCGTTTGGAAGGGGCGTCGGCAATGTCGTTGACGTTGCCTAAGTCGACAAGCCCTTCATCGAGGATGCGCGTCTCGTCGATACCGACCAGTGTCAGCGGCGTGGCCGTCGCGATCGCCCGGACGCGCAACTCGCCATGCGGCGAACTGATCGGGAACTTGAAGTGCAGCTTGGCCGGCGGGACAGTCGCCGTTTTGCCCGGGTTCAGCAGCCCCGTTGTTTCCCATCGATTGGGGTAGAGCAGCCGCATCTCGCCGGCACTGTCCACGAGCAGAAGGGTGACGTAGCACTGCCGGTTCACTGTCGCCTCGAAGCTGACCCCTTCACCCTCGACGTATTGGCTTTGCCCTTCGCCCGTGCGCAACACGAGCCTGAATCCCCTTGGCTTGTTCAATGCGTCCAACAGGTGGACACCGGTCTTGTCGAACATGGGCTGCACCGGCACGGACGGTTCACCGCCGTGCCCGGCCGGCTTTGCGCGCCTCGATTGTGGCGCGTCGTCTTCGCAGCCGGTCAAGCCGATCAGCGACAACACGACCAGTCCAATCACCGGGCGTGTCCAGGTTGACGTTCTCATGGCCGTGCAGCCCCACTTCGGGTCATTGGAGAAATCAGTCCGCGTACTCAATGTCCGTGACGCTCGTCCGCAAAACGACCGTGCCGGTGGCCGGCGCGTTGGCGGGCGCGTCCTTGAAGTTGACCTCGAACTGCGTCGCCCCGCCGTTCGCCTTTAACTTGCCCAGACCCAGCAACGGGTCAATCAACTGCGACTGCCTCGGGCCGCCGGGCAGTTGCGTCTCGATACGAAGCCGCAACCGTTTGATATCCCGTTTGCCGCGGTTGAAGACACGCACCACGGCCCACGCATTGTTGTGACGAGTCAGCCGCGCACCCGGCCGAGCCGCGAGGTCGGGGCGCGGGATGTTGAACTGCGGGTCAACCTGCGTGGGCCGAATCGCACCCATCGGTTTGATGTGAATGTCAAGATTGTTGTCTTTCGGAGAAGGTGAAATGGGTCCATTCCGGCTTGGCGCAGCGGGCTGTACGGGCAAGCGCGCCGTCCCTGTTGCATCGGGCCTGTTCGCGCCTTGAGACGCGGACGGCTTTTCGTCCCGGCTCGGCGGCTCGACCTTCGGCTTGTCGATGTCGACCTCGAAGTTGTGGAACACGCCCTTACCCGAGTTGTCTTTGATCCAAACTAAAACGCGAACCTTGTCTTCCGCGAGTCCTTGTGGCACATCCCAGGTGAGTCGGCCGTTGGGGCTGACTTTCATCCCCGCCGGCCCGCGGCTCAGCTCATACACAACGCCGCCGGACGACGATTTGACCTTGATCTGATAATCCAGTGATGCGCCGGGACGGACGCGCAGGGGTGGACTGGAGACGATCCACAGATAGTCCGTCCCACTCTGTTTGTACAGGTCGAGCAGGTCAAATCTGGTCAGATGGATCTTGCGGTTGTCATTGCGCAACGTGACAATCAGGTCTGCCCAGGGGATGTAGTGGAAACGCTGCCTCGTGTCGTGCATCAACGCGCGTTCCTTCGCCGCCCGCGCGCGCGTGTTGCTGTGACTCGACGGCGCCATGTCGCCCTTGTAGAGCAGCGTGCCGATCGGCCGGCGGTCGGCCGTGGTGTAAACCTCAAACTCCGACCCGTTCCGACCCGGCTCTCCTTCGACCGGGACAAACCGCACGGCGATGAAGAACGCGGGATCGACCGTCGGGAACAGCCGTGCCTTGCCAACGTCTTCCGCTCTTGTCGCGCGCGGATGGCCGGTCACAAGCGACGACTCGGGCAGGAACAGCAGACTGCCGTCAGCCGAGGGCTGCGCCCAGCGAATCCGATGGGTCACACTTCCAAACTGTGCACGGCGCGTCGTGTCTCCGGTGATGCACATGTAGTCATAAGCGACCGGACCCAGTCCTTCAAGAACACCGCCAAACGTCCTGCCGTCCGCCGACACGCTGAGGTGGTACCCATACCGACCCGCCGCGCCGATCAACCCTTCTTTACGTGATTCAATTGGCTCCAGCGTCTTCAGGTCGATCAACTGAACGTCCCTTGCCGCGATCAAGGCGGGGCCGTCGCTGTTTGAACCGAGCAACACCCGATGCGGCGTTCCCTTGCAAGTCAAAGGCGCGACCTTCAAGTGCTCGCCCGTCTCGATGCTGTAAAGATTGACCAGACGCTGAGTCGGCAAGACGATCACAATGTGCTTCGCGCCGGCGGCGTAGAGGGCTTCGCCCGGGACATCATTCAGCGTGTAAACGGTCTTCGCCGTCGTCAGATCGATGACGCCGAGCTTCTTGGACTTCTTGAACTGGAAGACCATATACCGCCCCGTGCCGCCCAACACCCAGTGGTCATAAGGCTCGTCAAACGTCACAACGACGCTGTGTTGATAGCCGACCTTGACATCCGGCGGCTCATACTTGCCCGGGTCAATCCACCGCCCCTTGGGCTTGGGCGCGATCGGCGGGTCGGGCGTCGTCGGGCGGAGCGGGCTGTTTGGTGCCGCGCTTCGTTTGGGCGCGACGGCATCGATCAGCGCCAGGGCGCGCGAGAGCTTGTTCGGTTTGATCCTGCCCTCGAAAACGGCGACAAATTCAGCCAAGCGTTGCTTGTCGTACTTGTCGAGCGTTTCGACACGGGCATTCAGCAGGCGCACGCCGAGCTTGTAGTGCTCGACCGAGACGGCCCCCGACAACGCCATCGTCTTGAGGCCGGCCAACCGCAACGCTCGCAATTTCCGTTCGGCTTCGCTCTCCCGCGCTGCGCGGATCAGTCGTTCGGCGTCGACCGTCAGCAGGAACCGGCTGCCAAGTTGGCCCTTCAGTTGGGGCTGTTGCAAACCACCTTGCAGCCGGCTCGTCCGCTCCGTACGGTCTTTGACGTACGCCCACGTCTCGTCCACCGTGATCACGCCGTCGGCATTCACGTCCGCCTCGCCACGCAGCGCGCCGAGCAGGTGCCACGCAAACGCCGAATACCCGAAACCCGGGTGTTGCTTGTCGCGGATCACCACCGAAAGCTGGTCGCCCCGGCTGGCCGTAATCGCAACACGACCCTCCCCTTCAAACTTCGGGTAGACCTTGCCCAGTTCGATCAACGCCTTGGCCTGCGACACATTCGCCGTCGACGCGGAATAACACGCGTCGATGAACGTCACCAGGCGTTTCGTGCGGATCTCGCCGATCAGCTCGGTCACGTCCGACTCGGGCAGCGCGGTGGCGCGCAGCTTCGATACCTCGGTGTCGTGCATGACCCAATACGCCCGCGAACGATTGTCCGTCGCGCCGTGACCTGAGAAAAAAATCAGCACCAGGTCGTCAGGCCCAGCCCGTCGCGCAAGCTGGTCGAGCGCATCGATGATGTTGCGCTTCGTGACCTGCTTGCCCGTCAGCACCTTGACGTTGTCGCGCGGGAACAGGCCGATCTTGGGATCGACCAGCAATGCGTGCAACGCCTTGGCGTCGTTCTCACACGCGGCCAGGTCCGGAATCTGCTCGTCGACGTAGTCGTTCGCCCCGATGACCAGTGCATACCGTTGCGGTGACTTCACATCTGCCGGCACCGTCCCCAAAGCGGCGTCAAAGTCGATCGCTTTGTCCTGCCCGACGCTGGCCGAACAAACAGACAGCAGCAAGAGCACTGCGCAGCCAAGTTGAAGGCGTCGTTGACGCATGGCGATTCGCGCACGAGATTCAGCCGGACAATCGATCAGCAGTCACAATCAAAGACTCCGACACCCCGCGGCCAGCCCGCGGACAGGTCGGACGACTGCCCAATATACCGTCATTCGGACGTTTCCGTGCATAGATAGTTCCCAGGCGCCCTGAAAGACCGGCAGACGACACGGAACGGCTGAACCAGGTCATTGTAACTGTTCGTTGCGGTTTGCTGGCCGAAAACCGGGGGTGGCGCGACTGGGGCAAATAGTCTGCGGCCGGTACGCGAATTGCAGTCACACACCGTCGTAAGAGCGAGTAGACTACATCTAAGAGGCTCCGCAGACAGTGAGAGACATGTCCTCGCAACTCATATCCTCCTACGCAGTTGAAGACTTTCACGACGAGATGTTCAGCGCCGACCTCAGCCCCCGCCCGGGGACGGAACAGTTGGCTGACCGGATCGATCGCCTGGAGACGGGCGAACTCCAGCGGCGGCAGGACGCAGCCGAGCGTGCCCTGCTCCAACTCGGCATCACCTTCAACGTCTACGGCGACAACGAAGGGTCTGAACGCATCTTCCCGTTCGACCTGATCCCCCGCGTCATCCATGCGGACGAGTGGGCGCGGATCGAGCGCGGGCTCCGCCAGCGCATCTACGCGCTGAATCTCTTCCTCGAGGACATCTACCACGACCAGGCCATCGTCAAGGACGGCGTCGTCCCCGAAAACCTGATCCAGTCGTGCAAATGCTTCCGAAAGGAATGTGTCGGCATGGACCCGCCTCAGGGCGTGTGGTGCCACGTGACCGGGACCGACCTGGTCCGTGACGGCGATGGGTGTGTTTATGTCCTGGAGGACAACCTGCGCTGCCCGTCGGGCGTGTCGTACGTGCTCGAAAACCGGCAGATCATGAAGCAGACGTTCCCGCAACTGTTTCAGCGGCTGCAAATCGAGCCGGTTGACAACTACCCGCTGCACATGCTGGAGATGCTGCAGCACCTCGTGCCGCACGTGCCGACGCCGACCGTCGCCGTGCTGACGCCGGGCGTTTACAACTCCGCCTACTTCGAGCACTCGTTCCTGGCTCAACAGATGGGCGTCGAACTGGTCGAGGGGCGCGATCTGGTCGTTTCAGACGGTTACGTCTACATGCGGACGACGACCGGTTTCCACCGTGTCGACGTGATCTACCGCCGCTTGGACGACGAATTCCTCGACCCGACGGTCTTTCGCAAGGATTCGATGCTTGGCGTGCCGGGCATCTTCGAGGCGTACACGGCCGGCCGGGTCGCGCTGGCGAACGCGCCGGGCACGGGCGTGGCCGACGACAAGGTTATCTACGCTTTCGTCCCCGACATGATCAAGTACTACCTCGGCGAAGACGCGATCATCCCGAACGTGCCGACCTATATCTGCGGTGACGACAAGTCGAGGGCGCACGTGCTGGCCAACCTCGACAAAATGGTCGTCAAGCCCGCGAACGAGTCGGGCGGGTATGGCATGCTGGTCGGGCCGAAATCGACCAAGGCACAGTGCGAGGAGTTCGCCGGCCTGATCCAGGCCAACCCGCGCAACTACATCGCTCAGCCGACGCTGTCACTGTCGCGCGTGCCGACGTTGATCGACGGCCAACTCGAAGGCCGACACGTCGATCTTCGGCCTTACATCCTGTATGGCCAGCAGATCTCGGTGTTGCCCGGCGGCCTGACGCGCGTCGCGCTGCGGAAGGGCTCGCTCGTGGTCAACTCGTCGCAGGGCGGCGGCAGCAAAGACACGTGGGTCGTCGGCCAACGCACGACGCCGCCGAACGACCCGCCAGCCGTCTACGAGACGTTGGGGAGTGACGCCTGATGCTCAGCCGAGTCGCCAACGCGCTCTACTGGATGAGCCGGTACATCGAGCGGGCCGACAACGTCGCGCGATTCATGGATGTCAACCACCACCTCCTGCTCGACCTGCCGGTCGGCGCCAACGAGCAGTGGGAACCGCTGGTCGTGGTGACCGGCGACAACAAGGCATTCAAGAAACGGTACGACTCGGCTTCGCGCGAGAACGTTATCCATTTCCTCACGTTCGACACGGAGAACCCCAACTCGATCCGTGCAAGCCTGCGCGCGGCCCGCGAGAACGCGCGGTCGGTGCGCGAGATCATCTCGACCGACATGTGGACGCAGTTAAACAAGGTCTACCTGCAGGTCGAGGACGTCGCCCGCGCCCCGCGCAACTACGACGCGCCGCACGAGTTCTTCGAGAGCATCCGTGCGGGCAGCGCCATGTTCGCCGGAGTGACGGACACGACCATGACGCACGGCGCGGGCTGGCAGTTCATGCGTCTCGGTCGGCTGCTGGAACGGGCAGACAAAACGACCCGCATCCTCGACGTCAAGTATTTCATCCTGCTGCCGGACATTGCGGACGTCGGCTCGCCCTACGACAACCTGCAGTGGGCGGCGTTGCTGCGTTCGGCCAGCGCGTTCGAGATGTACCGCCAGCGCCACGGTCGAATCGCCCCCAACCGGGTCGTTCAGTTCCTCCTGCTGGACCGTCAGTTCCCGCGGGCCGTGGCTTTCTGCCTGACCAAGGCGAACGAGTCGCTGCACCTGATCACCGGCTCGCCCCTGGGCACGTTCCAGAACCCGGCTGAACGCCAACTCGGCGCGCTGCAGTCGGAGATGGCGTACGGCGACGCGGATGATATCATCGCCAGCGGGCTGCACGAGTTCATCGACCAGTTCCAAGTCCGATTGAACCGCTGCGGCATCGCGATCCGCGACACGTTCTTTGCGATGCGGTCGATCCGTGACGCCGCCGCCGAGACGCGCGGCCGCGACATGATGACCAGCCAAGGGCAATACCAATGACGTTCTGTTTGGGGATGCGTGTCGAAGACGGGCTGGTCGGCATCGCCGACACCCGCGTCACGTCCGGTTCCGAATGCATCATGGCCAAGAAGGTCCGCATCTACGACCGTCCCCGGTCGTCGGTGTTCCTGATGACCTCCGGGCTGCGTTCGATCCGTGACAAGGCGCTGACGTATTTTGACGAGATCATGGAAGACGATCAGGCGACGCACGACCGGCTTTACAAGGTCGTGAATCTGTTCGCCAAACAGGTACGTCGCGTCGCGGAGGAGGACCGCGCGTCGATCGTCGAAGGTGGCCTGAAGTTCAATATCCACACGATCATCGGCGGGCAGTGCGAACACGATCAGGAACCGAAGCTCTACCTGATCTACCCCGAAGCCAACTGGGTTGAGGTCGCGCCCGGCACGCCTTACACCATCATCGGTGCGACGGGTTACGGCAAGCCCGTGCTCGACCGCACACTGCACTTTTCCGACTCGCTCAGCTTCGCGCTGAAGGTCGGCTGCCTCGCGTTCGATTCGACCAGAATCAGCGCCGCGGATGTTGACTTTCCAATCGATGTCGTCCTGTATGAACGTGACTCGTTCCAGACGGTCGAACACCGGCTGGAGGCGTCCGACCTGACAAGCACGTCCGACTGGTGGCAAGAGCAATTGCGGCGACGGATCAACGAATTACCCTCCAACTGGGTCAATCAACTGCTGGAAATGCTGCCCAGTCAACAACGTCGCATCACGCCTTCTACGGTCTGAGCCGATGCGGTTCCAGATTCAACACGTGACGCACTACCGGTACAGCGGGCCGGCATTCGTCGAACCGCACACCGTGCGGCTTCGACCGGTGTCGAACCACGAGCAGACGCTGCAGGACCATGCGGTCAGTTTCGACCCGCCGCCGGCCGGCGAGTCAACGATCGTCGATGCGTGGGACAATACGGTCACCCGCGCCTGGTTCGAGGGCACGACCGAGTCATTGCGTATCGAGGCGTCGTGCGATGTCGAAACACATCGTCCCAATCCTTTCGACTACCTGCTCAACCCCGATGCGGTCACGCTGCCGGTGACGTACACACCGAAGATGGTGGAAGCGCTAACACCCTGCATGGATCCCCACGGCACGGAAGATGACGCGGTCAGCCGACTTGGCGAACAGATCGCCGACGGCGTGGGGCGTCACACCACTTCGTTCCTGACAACGTTGAACCGCCATCTTTACGAATCGATCGAGATTGAAATCCGAGAAGCAGGCCCGCCAAACGCGCCGTTGCGGACGCTTGAATCCAAACAGGGCGCATGCCGTGACGTCGCTGTCTTGTTCATGGCGTTGTGCCGCCGAATGAGCCTGGCGGCGCGGTTTGTCAGCGGCTATCAGTTCGGCGGCGACGAGGCGGACGGGCACGAACTGCACGCCTGGGCTGAGGTCTATCTGCCCGGCGGCGGTTGGCGGGGATTTGACCCGACGTCCGGCTTGGCTGTCACCGACGACCACATCACGCTCGCCGCCGCGCACGACCCGGCGCTGGCCGCGCCGATCACCGGCAGTTTCCGCGGGACGGGCGTTACGAGCACGATGGAAACACAACTGATCGTTAAGGCGGTATGACCCGCTCGATCGTGTGGCACCCCAAGACTGTCCAGCAACCTCGCTACCCGTCGAGGCAAGGTGTTTCGAAGCCGCTTTCGCGCAGCAGGTCCATGAACTGGTCGGTGAACACAAAGTTGTGTTCGGGGAAAGACAAGCCGCTCATGTTGCGGTCGATATGACTGAACATCAGGTCGATCGTGGCCAACGGGTGTTTCGAGCCGTCCGCCGGGTCGACGCGTTCGACGACGCCGACGGTGGACGCGCCGCTCTCGTCGATGCGCTCCATCTCCGCGGTGAAGCGCAACTGGTCGCCTGGGCGGGCGGCGGCGGTGAACGCCGCCTTGCCGATCTTGGCAAGAATGACCTTCTCCGCAAAGTCGCGTGCGTGGCCGACCATGATGCCGGCCGTCTGGGCCATGCCTTCGATGATCAAAGGGTTGGGCATGACCGGCGTGGCCGGTCGGTCGCCCTCGGCCGGGAAGTGGTCGTGCAGAACATCCTCAGCCAACGACACGTTCTTGACCGAGACGCAGCGTTCGCCCTTTTCAAGTTCGAGGATGCGGTCGATCCAGATCCAACGCATGGGGTATCCGGGCCGACACGGCCCGGCTCGCTGCCCTTCTCAAAATCAAGCCGCTTCAAGCTTCGCCTGCACGAACTTGACCAGCACCTCCACGGTGAACACGTCGCGGAACGCGTTGACGTCGCGGCTGCCGTCGAAGTCGGACAGGTCGGCGAACGGCAGGCGTTGCCGCAGCGCGTCCATGCCCGCGTCGGTCACCTTGCCGTCCTGCACGTACTCGCCGTTGTTCAGCACGTCTTCCGGCATCAGTTCGGTTTGCTCGATCTTGATGTCGAACGCCTTCTCGAGTCGGAACGCGATGTCGAGGTAGTCGATCGACTCAGCGCCCAGGTCGTCGGAGAGCTTGGCCTCCATCGTCACCTCGTCGTTGTCCACGCCCAGCGCGTCTTCGAGGACCTCTTGCACCTTGCCGAATACTTCTTCCTGCGTCGCTGCCATGTTGCGTCCTTATATAAGTCGTTGCGTGAATCCGTTCATCACGAACCGTGGGGCAAGGCCGAAAGCCTGAACCGTCCCTGGCAAACCGAGCCGTCACCGACCTTGCCGACGCCGGCCAATTCGAAGGCCACGGGTTGGCCGGCCGCGTCGTTCTCAACCGACCGAAGCGTCACCTCAACGGTCAACGCTTGGCCCGGCCGAACCATCCCGCTGTACCTCACATTACGCGCCTGCTCCAAAATGAGCGGCGTGTTCGGCCCAAGCGACTCGGCCGCGACCTCGGCGACCAGCCGACGACCGGCCTGCACCATCGTCTCCAGCACGAGCACCCCCGGCAACACCGGGAACGACGGGAAGTGCTCAGCCAGATACTCCTCAGCCAGCGTGACGTTCTTGACCGCCACCAGCCGATCATCTGCCTGCTCGACCACCCGATCGATCAACTCAAACCGCAAAACACGTCACTCCGTGGCGTGCGGCGGGCATCGGGAGCCATATCGGGCGGCCCGTCGCCGGCGCGCTGTGCATGACCGCGAGTGTAGCGGTGGGCCAATGGGCCGGCAAGGCGAACGGGAGTCCCGGCCCGCTCAGCCCGATCAGCCGTCGAGTGACGCCAAGGCCTCGGCCAACGGCCGTCCCTGTTGCGGATTGACCATCTGGATGTAGGCGATCATGCCGCGGACCCACGACTCGAAATGCGGCCGACCTTCGCGGTTTTGCGCGGCCAACCCCTCGAACTTCGCACGGTGCAGGATCGCGCGCATCCGCCGAACGACCTGCCGCGACACGCCCGGCCGATCGTTGACCACCACGCCTGTCACCGACTGCCGGGTGCTGCGGCGCAGAACGCGCGACTTCTTCGCGTTCACCGCGAAGCCCTCGTCCTGCACGATGTGCCGGATTCGGGCCATGAGGTAACCGACCTGCCGATCGCTTTCCGCGTCGGTATTCGAAAACGTCAGGTCATCCGCGTAGCGCGTGTACGACCAGCCAAGCTTCTCGGCGATGCCGGTCAGCCGCGAGTCCAGACGTCGGCTCACAAGGTTGCTCAACGCCGGGCTTGTGCAAGCACCCTGCGGCAACGCGCGCGGACCGGTCGCCACCTGAAACGATTGACCCGCGTAGGTGACCGTTCGCCGCGGCGACTCGGTGCACAGCAGCGCGAACACGGTCGCCACTGCCGGCGAGTAGCCGAGCCACTGGAACACGCCCTTGACACGCGGGAACGTGACGGTCGGGAAGAAGTCTTTGAGGTCCATGTTCACGACGATGGCGCGGTTGACGTGCGGCATCGCATTCGTGACCGTGCTTCGACCGGCGACGAACCCGTGCGCCGCGGTGTGCGGCTGCGCCTTGGCCAGAACGTTGTCCAAGACCCACCGCTGCGCCGCGGCCAGGTCGCGGTGCGGCGCGGCCAGTTGCCGCGTGCCGCCCGAACGTTTTGGAACGGTGAAAGTGACGTAGTGCGTGCGCGTCGCCGCGTCGTTGTGATACGCCAACCAGCGCAAACGAGGCACGGCCAACTCGAGCGCCTCCGCCACGTCGGCGGGCGTCGCCATCACGGGCAGGCCGTTCTGCTGCAAACGCTCGACGTTGGCACGGCGGTCAGCCAACCCTCCCGAAACGCCTCGGCCGAGGAAGACGATGTCCGTCGCCTTGCGTCGCGCGACGGCCTCGGCATGCTGGCGTTTGCGTTCAGCCGCTTCGGCCTTCTTCTGCCGCTTGAGTTCCTCGCGCGCTTCGCGGTCGGCCTGCACAGCCTGGTCGGCAATGTGTGACGCGTGCAGCAGGTCCGGTCGAACCTTGTCCATCTGCTGCCCAACGTCGTGGATCTCAACCAATTCCTCGGGCGTGATCATGCCATGCCCGACCATCGCGCGATCGATCAACAGCGTGCGCTTGTCCGACGTCGGCGGAATCAGGTCGCGTCGGCCGAACCACGGGTTGCCCCACATGAAGTTCTGCCCGCCGGCCTGCGCGAACGCCTCGGCGTCGGTCATCGGTGCGAACTGCCCCAGGTCCAATCCTTCCAGCGACACCTTGCGCGGCGGCGGCGCGGGCTGGGGCGGTGACGCGGCGCTCGTCACCGGCGGCGCGGCGGTCGGCCGAGCCACGGACAAGCCGTCGGCCGCCATCTGCCGACGCACATTGTCGGCTCGCAGTTGACCGGGGTAACCACAATGCTCACACCGCCGACCGTCCCACTTGTAGGAAAAGCCACAACGCGGGCATCGGTCGCCGCCGACGTGGGGCGTGCCACCAAACAATCGGACTATGAATCGCCAAACGCTCATCGGGAAGGCTTCGTCATCGAACACTTGCGCGGACTGTTAAATGGAATGGGGCGAGCGGTCTGCTGACTTCAAGCCTCGGACCAAGTCCGTTCACCAAGGCCACCGACGGTACTGTCCGCTGGGAAACCCTTGGGTTGGCTTGGCCCGCGCGGACAGTACCGTCGGTGGCCAAACGAACAACGGGCTTGGGGACGCATGGGTGGTCAATCTCAACCGCGGCGGTTCGCCGCAGAACAGGCTCAGCGTTGGCGCGCTGCGCCCCATTCCAATTCAAGACCGGGTCAATGTCTCCGAAGTATGGGTCAAAAAAACCAGCGGGGTGCGGTCGCCGGCCTGACTTCAGGCCTCGGACCAGGTCCGTTCACCAAGGCCGGGACGCCTATCGGTGGCCAGGCAACCCTTGGGTTGTCACGGCCGGGCCACCGATAGGCGTCCCGGCCAGACGAACAACGGGCCTGGGGATGCATGGGTGGTCAATCTCAACCGCGGCGGTTCGCCGCAGAAAAGGCTCAGACCGACAACACGCACCCGCGCTGGATCAAGTCACGAAAGTCTCCTGGTGTCAGCTCTTCATCCGGGCTTTCATACGTTCAAACCAACTGTTCATCGCGCCGGTGTCGCGATCGACTGACGTCTGCACACCGACGGCTTGTCGGTGCAGGGCGATCATGTGACGACACGGCCCGGCCCGCAGGCCGAACTGGTAGTAATGACTGCACTTGCACTTGCCCCGCTTGATCCGCCCGTCGCCGTCGATCAGGACTTCGGGTTCTTGATTGTCGACCTTGCCCGTGACAAGGCGTGCGCCGCGCGACAGCGTTTCGTCACCCGTAATCTTCGCCCTGCCTCGCCGCAGCAGGTCTTTGGCACCGACCAGTTCCGACGACTCGGGCCCGATCTCCGCCTCGCCCAGGGCGCGCGGCATGATCTGCCGGTACCGGTAGACGTTGTCCGTCAGGTCGCGAATGACCTGCCCACTGTGCGCCAAACGGCCGAGCGCTGCCAACGCTTCGGCCGGGTCGGCGTCGGCCCGGCTGGCAACCGCATCGAAAGTCATCGATCGCTCATCACGCAACAAGTCGGCGATGCGCGTCACGCACGACTCGGACGGCTCAGCCGGCGGCAGCACTAGGTCTAATGACGACCCGCGAGTCCAGTCGTTGGTCGTCCAACCGCTAAGCCCCAGCGTCAGGCGCATCTCGCCCATGCGCGCGACCCAGAAGTGCGGCAAGCCCGTCCCCAACAGATGCACGTCGAACGAATCGACCAGTGGCAGCAACCGCGCCAGCACGAGCAGACGCTGTCGGCCCCACACGCGGATCGGCTCGGTCGGCGGCCCGTCGTACGTCACACCGTGGACGTCGATCGCCTTTTCCCACGGCTCGAGCACGAGGCGTGGCGTTTGGCCGGGCAACAACTCGAACCGTACTGCGCGCGGGCTGGTCTTGGCGCGGTGGCGTTTGAGCCAGACCAACAGCGAGTAGACCGCCTCGCGTGTGAGCGAGACGCGCGTGGCCGGCAACGACATTGCCTGCTGCACCTGCATGAACCCGCGCAGCCACGACTGGGGCAGGTCGATCTTTTCTTCGCGGTAGTCGCTGTTGCCTTCGGTGGCGACCTCGAACCCCGCCGGGTCAACCTTGAACCGCGTCTCGCGGTACGAACGCAACGTTTGAAAGTTGTTGTACAGGTCCCACGAGTAGTCCACATTCGTCGTGCCGAGTTGCACACCGTCGCCGGCGCCGAAACCGTCGTCGCGGTTCACGGTCAGGCAGCCGTAACTCGATTCGTCGGCCGAGAAACACTCGAAGAACACCACGTCGTTAGCGACGGTGATGACCGGGTCGCAGGGCATGAGCTTCCGCCAAAGCTCCATGTCATGCCTGAGCAAATAGTTTGAGTAGCGCTGACGGGCCGACCAGTACGTCCGTAGCTTCTGTTTGTAAACACGCTCAAGGTCTTTGGGCACGTCGGCCCGCTTGGCAAGGATTTCGTCCTTCGCCTGCTTGTGCGTCGCGCGGCGCAGCGCACCCAACCGCTCCGCCTCGTCCTTCTTCCACTGCTCGTACGCGGTCTTGTCACGCGGCTTGAAGCGCAGGTCGTTGATCACCACGTCGTGCAAGGCGGAGATCGCCTCGCGAAAACGCAACGGCTGGAGCAACGGCGCGTCGAACGCAACCGGCTCGCGAGACAGGTTGGGCGCGAGGCTCAACGCTTGCGCCCCACCGCCGCCACCGACCATGCCGCTTCGGCCGAGGTAGGCCATCGTGACTTTCATCCGGCACCCCCTTTCGCCGCGGGCGACAGGTCGAGTTCGGGCAGGTGTCGCGCGACCAACGCCGCCAGTTCCGGATGCGCTTCGACGGCACCGACGAGCGCCGCCAAGCCGTGTCCCGCCTCGCCCGGCCGAACGGATCGGATCGCGACTGCGAGCACTGGCAATAGCACGTCAGCTCTGCCCGGGGCTTGCCGGATCGCCTCGCTGATCTGCCGTAACGCCTTGACCTTCTGCCGACCGCCGCGATGCACGCCCAGCAACACTGCCGACCAGACCGCGGACAGGTCGGCGTTCGGCGCGCCGGGCAGCGCAGCCGAGACCTTGTCACCCCGACCCGCCGCTTGGAAAGCAAACGCGCGCTGCTGCAACAGGTCGACCAACTTCATCCGCACGTCGTCGAACGGCGTCTCGATCAACCGGGACCACAACGCGGCGTCGTGGTAGCCGGGCGTCGGCTGACCGTCCGACTCCGATACAAGCCAATCCCAAGCGCCTTGGCGCACGGAGAGCAACAAACTGTCAAAGAATCGGACAACGACGTCCACGTCGTACACCTCGCCGCGACCGACGATGCCGAGCGCCCACTGCGCCAGTTCTCGGCCAATGGCTTCGCATTGGCCTTCCGCGACCGCGCAAATCGCCTCGCGATCCTCAGCCGACGCGATGCGGCGTTGCTTCAAATACTCCAAGCCCATCCGCGCCACCGGCGTCGCTTCCGCCTTCGCCAGCGCGATGCAGTCAGCCAACTCCAGCCGCTCAGCCGAGACATGCCGCCCCATCAGGTCACATATCGCGCTCAACGCAATGGGATTCTCTGTTTCAAGCAATCGCAACCACAGGCTGACCGGCAGCGTCTCCAGGCCGGACAACTGTTCGAGCAGTTCCGAGGCGAACTGTTGCACCTCGTCGTCGTGGTGGTCGAGGAGCTTGAGCAACTCCTCCGGGGGCAGCTTGCTCAATCGTTCGAGGTGGTCGGCCCGCAACATCTGGATCGACCAGACGCGGAGCATCCGGCTGCGCGCGTCGGTCAACAGCCGCATCAACGCGGCACAACCCGCCTGCTGATTCCACAACTCGGGGAATCGCGGCGCGGGCGTCAGGTCGCCCAGGTTTCGGCCTTCGGCAACGGTAAAGCGAGTTGCGCCGTGTTCGACCGCGTTGTGATGATGGAAACAGGCGTGCATCAACCCCCAACATTCGAGGATCAACTCGCCCGCATTCAGGTCGTCATCGGTATAGCCAGCCAGGGCGTCCGCAACGGCGGCGGTGTAGTCGTCCGGCCGCTGATAACCCATGTGTCGGAAGTAGCGCCAAGCCCGACGCCGCAGGTAGTACCGTGTTCGGTACGAGAACAGCCTCGCGCCTTTCGGCACCTTGACAGGCCACTTGTGCTGACGACCCTGCCAGTCGGTGTACAGCACGTGGTCTTTCAGCGGCACGGTGTTGCGCGGCCGATGCAGGGACTCTTCCTGCCAGCTTTGCCGTGTCTGCCAGTCGTACCGCCAGCGCGTCACGCGCTTGGGCTGAACAAGCCGATCGAATGCGCGCAGGAACGCGCCCATCAACGCGTCGTCCTTCGACTCCTCGGCGTGTTTGAATAGTCGTTTGACGACCGGCTGATGGTCACGGCAATCCATCGGCAGGTCGAGATAGGCAAAGATCTGCTGCCGGGCCCAAGGGCGCGGGTCCCGCTTCCAACGGTCCGCGAACGCGGCCAATCGCTGATGCCCCCGCATGCCGCGAAACGCCTCGAGAAAGCGATCATCTTCCGACGCGTAAAACTCGTCGATCGCCACCGCGGAATGAGTGTTTTCTTTGGCCATCCGGTCGGTTACCCACCGTGTTCCACACCGAACCGGGGCTGAGGCTAATCGCATCTCGACGCGTCGTCAAGCGGGGAACCTGAGCCCAAGACGACACATGGCAGGCAGCCTTGCAAACCGTTTGGCAGCAGGCTCTTCAGGACACGCTGCGCACGTTGAGCGCACTCGTCCCGTCATTACTTTCGCAGAAATGGCTCACTGAAGACGACCTGCCGGATGATGCCGCGCAAGCGGTGGTCGTTTCGTGACGTGCTCTCGACGATCTTTTCAACCGCAAGTGAGTCGGCCGGGCCCAGTTCGCGGGCCAGGGCGAAACGCAGCAGGTGAGCGGTGAAGGCCGTGGCAAAGCGTCGTCGCTCCTTGACGAGCGCCGACTTGAACTCGACCGCGCCGGCGAAGTCGTGCTTCTTCATCAGCTTGCCGCTGGCATCGACGTCCCGACCGTTGGCATACTTGTCACGCCACCGGCCGGTCACGTCGTAGTTCTCCATCGCGAACCCGAGCGGATCGATCCGCGAATGGCAGCCCGCACAGTCCGGGTTCGACCGATGCTCCGCAAATCGCTCACGAATCGTCAGGTTCTTGGGCCCGCTATCCTCGTTCAACGGCGGTACGTCGTTCGGCGGCGGCGGCGGCGGGTCGTTCAGCACGACCTCAATGATCCACGCCCCGCGTGCAATCGGCAGTGTCCGCTTGGGCGACGACGTCATCGTCAACATCGCCGCGTTGGTGATCACACCGCCATACCGCGGGTCGTCCAGCGTGACCCGATTAAAACGGTTCGACCGTACCTTCGCGATCAGGTCGTTCTCGAACCGTTTGCGCAACTCCTGTTTTCGCTTGTTCGGGTCGATCGGTCCCGGCACGTTCTTCAGCGCGGCCTCGTCGGCCTTGATGCCTTCGGCCAACTTGTCCGACTCGGCACGCTGCTCCGGCGTGAGCGCGTTACGCAGGTCGTCATTCGATACATACAAGTGTGCGTTGCCAGCCGACGCGGCGACCTCTTCGGCGGTCAGCGCCCGGTCATACAGACGGGCGCGATCGATCCGGACACTCAGGTATTTGTTGCCGCCAGCCGGCAGGTGTCGCAGCCCGAAAAGGATCGATGTCTTACCCTTGGGGAACACCGCCCGCCCCTTGCGAAACGGTTTGCCGTATGGCATGCCGTTGCGGTAAAGGCGCGTCGTGCCATCCTCGTCGTAGACCATGACCAGGTGCAACCGCGCGTCTTTCTGCGCGCTCTCGGGCGTCGACTCCGGGAAGTCGAGCGTGCGCGAAAACCCGTTGCTGCCCGAAATCCAGTGACGCGGCTTCCGCTCGCCCAGCACGATCGAGTCGAAAAAGTCGCCCGGCCCCTGGACCGTCATCGCCCCGCCGCCGCGCTGCGCGACGTCGTCGAGCGCGATCCAGACTTCCATCGACTTGGCTTTGAGGTCGATCTGCAACGGCGTGCTCTGCAGAAACGCCCGTTTCAACACGACCATGCCATTCTCGAACGTGACCTTGCCGTGCGCCTTGAGGTCGAGGTTCCCGACCGAAGCCTTCAGGTCGCCATCGAACTCCCACGCCGCCAATGGTTTCAGATCGACCGGCTTTCTGCCGTCGCGCTCGAACGCCTGCTTACGTTCAGCCAACAAGCGCTCACGAACCGGCTTGACGATCGCCTCGACCTTGGCTTGACGGTCGCGAATGGTGCCTTGTAGCGATGCGCGACGCGCATCGTTCTGCCTATTGACCGCCAGAACCCCTTCGACGTCGAACTTCGGAGGCTGAAGGTCGGTCGTGTACCAATCCGAAAGGAAGTCGCTGCGATAGGCGAACGACGGCTTGATCAACTCAACGATCGGCCGATCCTCGACGAACACCGCGTCGAACAGCAGCAACGGCTCGAGCACCATCTGCACGCTGGCAGGTCGTTCCTTGTCCAGCCTGTAGTATTCCGACAGCATCGGGTCCGGCGCGGCGCCGAACAGTGTCTCCAACTGCATCCACTGCGACGGGAACGCGTCGAGAAACCGCTCGACTTTCGGGTCGGCCAACATGCGGTCGACGGTTCTTCCGATCACGTCACGCTTGGCCAACTCGCCGCGTTCAGCCAAGGCCAGCAACTCGTCGTCCGGGCAACTGCCCCACAGGAAAAACGACAGACGCGAGGCCAACTCGTACTGCGGGCCGTGCGTGCCCGAGACGCGATACAGGAACTTGGGTGACGAGAGCACGGCCGACACGGCCTTCTTCATGCTCTGCGTGAACGTCAGCCCCTGCCTCATCTTTGCCAGGCCGAACGCGACATATCGCCGCAGCGTGGCGTCGTCGACCGGGCCGCGGAACGTCTTGACCAGGAACGGTCGCAGACGCGACTCAAACACACGCTTGATGTCCGCGTCTTTGGACGGCGGCGCGAACAGGTCGTTCCAAACGCCGACGTTGTCTTGGTTGAAGTCAGGGCTGTCCACAATCGACACGGCCAGACGTAGAAACGCTTCTAGCAGCAAAGGCGAGAGCGTGAGTTGGTCGGCCTGGTTGTCGAAGCCGTGCTGCGCACGCAGGTCTTTGGGGAACGGCTCGACCCCGCGCATCCCGCCGGTCTTCTCCAACGACCTGCTGGTGGCCAGCACGTTGTCCGGCATGCGACCTGCACCCGATGACACGTAATTCGACTGCCGGGTCATCAACTTTTCAGACAGTTGAAAGACGTCCCGGTTGAGTCGGAACAAGTCGCGGATCGAGTTGTTGTATTGGAAACGGTTCAAGCGGCGGACACGGACGCGCTCTGCCTGCTTGCCCGCGACGGCCTGCCGGAGCATCGCGCGCAGCGTCTTGACCATCGCGTCGCGCTTCTTGTCGTCTAGCTTCGGCTCGGTGACCGGCGGCATGTCACGGGCGTCGAGCGCTTCGACCATGTCCTTGATCAGGTCGGGCTTGGCCAACAACTGATCGCCGCGCTTGATCTCGAACAGGTTGACCTTGCCCTTGACCTTCTGGTCGCCGTGGCACTTGACGCAGTGTTGCTTGAGCGCGGGTCGAAGGACCGAATCGAAACCGGCGTTGGCTGCAAATGCCTGGCCGGCCATCAACGCAACAATCGCGCACAGCGCAATGGTCATTCGTCCAGTAGCGTGAGGTCTCCCGGTCGCGCCAAGCATGCGTCGCATCGTCATGCCCAAAGTTCCGAGATCAGGCCGGTGCTGTCCGCGTATTGCTCGGTCTCCAGCCCCATCAATTTGGCGACCGTCAGCCACATGTTCGAGTTGAGCGTGCCGCTCTTGCACTGGACGAACCGCCCCTGCTTGATCGCGCCCTGTGCTCGACCCGACACGATCAGCGGCAGGTCGAAGTACTGGTGCGTCGCGCCGTCGCCCAGCCCTGCGCCGTACGTGACGACCGCGTTATCCAGCAGCGACGACCCGTCGGCTTCTTTGACCTGCTTCATGCGCGAGAGGATGTAGGCGTACTGCCGCATGTGGAACGCGTCGATCTTCTGCAGTTCTTTCCAGCCGTCGCCCTTCTGGTTGTGCGTCATGTTGTGGTGCTGCACGGGCTTGGGGAACACGCCCTCGTACATGAGCGGCGCATCCCAACGCTCCGGGCCGACCATGAACGTGCAGATGTTCGTGATGCCCATCTGCAGGGCGAGGATCATCATGTCGCCCATGAGTTGGATGTACTCACCGCGCGGCAGGTCGGCGTCGGTCGGCTCCTTGATCGACGCGCCCTTGAGCCGCTGCTCGAGCTTGTCGATCCGCACCTCGACCGCGCGGACCATGTGCATGAACTCGTCCATCGTTCGCCGGTCGTGCGCGTCGAGCTTGCCGGACAGGTCTTTGGCGTCGGCCAGGATCAGGTCGGTCACGTCACCGACATGCTGGCGGTAGCTGTCAGCCATGAACAGGCGTTGATACAGCTTGCGCGGGTTCTTGATCGATGGCGCGATTCGGCCGGGGCCGTACCACGAGATGTTGTCGAAGTAGATGTCTTCCTTCGGCGCTTTGAAGCCGTTGCAACTGATCTCCAGTGTCTTGAAGATCGTCTTGTGTCCGACCTTGTCGCCGATGACCTGATCCAGCGATCGGCCGTTTGGGTATCGCATGCCCTTGTCAGCCGCCTGCTCGGGCGACACACTGGTCAGGTAACACGACGCGCCCTGCGCGTGGACGTCCTGGCCATTCTTGTACGTTCGATCGAGCCCGGTCACGAGCGTCACGTCGTTGGTCAGCTTGGCCAGCGGCCGCAGCGTCGGCGTCAACTGGATCGGGTAGACGCCGGGCTTGTTTACGATGCGTTTCTTGTCTTTGATCTTGTCGGCGTTGAAGCCGCCGATAAAACCGGGCAATTCCTCGTTTTCTTCGCCCGGGAAAAACGCCCTGCGGACCATCCCGTTCGGAACGTACATCATCACCAGCTTCTTGTCCGGCTTCACCGGGCCGGCCGCGCCCAGGGCGACCGAGGGCAGAAACGGCAGCGCCATCGCCGCGCCGTGGGCTCGCAGAAACGCTCGTCGGGTAATGGGCACGTCGAAACCTCGCGCGGGGAATGAGTCGCTGAACCACGAACGCCGCTCAGGGGGATGTGCGGCGTGGTTCGGTATGATACGCCATCGGTCGATTAGCCCGAATCCAGGCAGTCGCGTCTGGGCATTGCTGCCTGACGCAGAAAGTGCCCATAAACTACGGAAAGGCCTCTAAATCATGAAGCCAGCACTGATTCAAAGATGCCTCGCCGCGTTGGTTTGCATGGCGCTTGTACCCGCCACCATTGGCCAGGACGACGCGATCAAGATTACGTTTGAAGAACGCCCCGGCTGGCGCGGCGAGACGATCAAACTTCCGCCCGGCTTCGCGCGTGATATGACCGTCAAGGGCATCGAGGAGATCCGGTTCGCGCCGGGGATGTTCAAGGCCGACCAAGAGGACTTCTTCTCGTACGCGCTGGTTTTCTACTTCCCCAACGAAAAGCCGCTCGACCAGAAACGGATCCAATCGGAACTGCTCAAGTATTACCGCGGCCTGGCAGCGGCGGTGGGCAAGCGGCGTGATCCGCCGATCGAGACCAAGGGGTTCAAGCTCGACATCAAACCGGTCCGCAAAGAGCCGGGCAAGTATGAGGCGACGCTTCACTGGATCGAGCCGTTTACGACCGGCAAGCCTCAGGCGTTGCACTTCGAGTTGAAGGCCGGTCGCGCGTCGCTCGGCGGCAGCTACCTGGCGACGGCCGCGTCGCCGCAGGTCAAGAAGCACAAGATTTGGCCGACGCTGCGCAAGATGCTCGCGTCGGTGAAGATTCATTCGGGCGGCAAGACGGCGAAGTTGGCGACTGCCGCTTCGACTCAAACCGAGCATTGGCCGTCGTTTCGCGGGTCGTATGCGTCGGGGGTTGCCGACGGGCAGGACCTGCCTTTGCGATGGGACGCCAAGACGGGGCTGAATGTCCGCTACAGAGTGCCGATCCCGGGCTTGGCCCATTCAAGCCCCGTGATCTGGGGCGACAAGCTGTTCCTGACGACCGCGGTCAGTCAGGACAAAAAGGCTTCGTTTCAGCCCGGCCTATACGGCTCCGGCAAAGCGTCGGAAGACCGATCCGTTCACACATGGAACGTCGTCTGCATCGACAAGCGGACGGGTAAGACGCTCTGGACGCGGACGGCCGCGCAAGGCAAACCGATCGACAAACGACACATCAAGGCGACCTACGCCAACGCCACACCGGCGACGGACGGCAAGCATGTCGTGGCGATGTTCGGTTCGCAGGGACTGTTCGCTTACACGATCGACGGCGACCTGCTTTGGAAGCACGACCTGGGCCGACTCGACGTTGGCGCTTACAACGCGCCGCAGTATGAGTGGGGTTCGGCCAGTTCGCCGATCATCTACCGCAACATGGTGATCATTCAATGCGACACGCAAAAGCAGTCGTTCATCCGCGCGATCGACCTGAAGACGGGCAAGACCGTTTGGAATACCCAGCGAGACGAGCTGCCATCTTGGGGCACACCGACCATCGTACGTGGGCCGGATCGCGACGAACTCGTTACGAACGGCTCGAACTACATCCGCGGGTACGACCCTATGACCGGCCGAGAGCATTGGCGGCTGGGCGGCAGTTCGAAGATCACCGCCCCGACGCCGGTGTACGGCGACAATTTCATCGTCGTGGCGAGCGGACGATCGCCCGAACGGCCGATCTTCGCGATCCGACGTGGCGCCAAGGGTGACATCACGCTCGATTCGGGTGAGACCGCAAACAAGTTCGTGGCCTGGAGCAAGACCCGTCGCGGCCCGTACATGCCCACGCCGTTGATCTACCAGGGCCGTGTGTACACGCTGGGCAACAGCGGCATCGTCGCCTGCTACGACTTGCAAACCGGACAAGAAGCGTTCATCGAGCGGCTTGACGGCACAAGCAACGGATTCAGTGCGTCGCCCGTCGCCGCGGACGGTCGGCTCTATCTGCCCAGCGAGGACGGTGAGGTCGTCGTTCTGCAAGCCGGCGGTGAACTCAAGACACTGGCCCGCAACAACATCGGCGAACCGATCATGGCCACACCGGCGATCTCGGACAACACGCTCTTCATCCGCGGGTCGCAACACCTCTTTGCGATAAGCCGATAGTTGACAAGCACCACACGCCCGCAGCAACACCAAGGATCGATCGGGGTCAGGGGCAAGAGTGTTGTACGGCGATCGTCTGACGGAGACTTGATTTATGCGGTTTGTACCGAGCGTCGTTCTAGCCTTGGGCTTGTTGTCGGTGATTGCGGCATCACAAGCCCGTGCCGACGAGGGCCGACTCAAGGTTCTCGTCATCGACGGTCGCAATAATCACGACTGGCGCATCACGACCGATGCGCTATGCGCGACCCTGCGGCAGACAGGTCGTTTTTCGGTAACAATCAGCTCGGCGCCGCAGTCCCGTCTATTCCGCGGGCTCCGCGCACCGCGTGACACCAGCGATGAGCAGTTGAAGCAGTTTCAGCAAGCCAAAGCGCGCTTCGATGCGCTTCGCAAAGCCGACGGTGAACGATTCGGTCAAACCTGGCAGGCGTGGTCGCCGGACTTTGCCGCCCACGATGTGGTCGTGCTGAACTACAACGGTGCAAATTGGTCGAACGCGATGCAGGAAGCGTTCGTCCGCTACGTCGAAGGGGGTGGCGGGGTGGTCGTGATCCACGCGGCCAACAATGCGTTTCGCGATTGGGGTGCGTTCAATGACATCATCGGCATGGGATGGCGAAAGGGTGGCTTCGGCCGATGTCTGAAGATCGACCCGAAGACGGGCAAGCCGTTCGCCTGCTGCGCCGATCAAAACTCCGGCCACGGCAGCAAGCACGCGTTCGCGATCGACACCCGCGCCCCCGACCACCCGATCATGCGCGGCCTGCCCAGGCGTTGGATGCACGCGAAGGACGAGCTGTACCACCACATGCGAGGGCCGGCCAACCGGTTGACAGTCCTCGCCAGCGCATTCGCCGACCCAAAGCAGCGCGGCACGGGACTGCACGAACCGATCATCTGGGAGACGCGATACGGGAAAGGCCGTGTGATCGTCTCATCGCTCGGCCATCACTGGCGTGGCCAGACCGACTGGGACAGTTTGTATTGCGTCGGGTTCCAAACGACGTTCGCGCGAAGCGTCGAGTACGCGGCGACCGGGGTTGTGACGCTGGGTAAGCCCGAGTCGTTTCCAGGGGTGGACAAAGCGGCGATCAAACCGCCGCACATGGTCGTTTGGTCGAAAAGCGACAACAAGTCGGACCCCGCCAAGGGGGCAAGGGCGAGTTGGCAAGCCGTTAAATCCAAGGCCGTCGCGGCGATGCTCACGCCCGAGCAGGAACGCAGCTCGTTCCAGTTACCCGTTGGTTACGTCGCCGAATTGGTTGCCAGCGAGCCGATGGTGCAGGAGCCCGTGCTCGTGGTGTGGGATGGCAACGGCGCGATGTACGTCGCAGAAATGCGGAGCTACATGCAGGACGAGAAAGGCACGGGCACCAAGACGCTCCGCAATGGCCGCGTCAAGCGCCTCACGGACACCGACGGCGACGGCGTCATGGACCGCGCGACCGTGTTCGTCGACAACCTCAACCTGCCGCGCATGATCTTGCCGCTTGACGACCGCATCGCCATTGTCGAGACCGACACGACCGACGTTTACACCTACCGCGACACCGATGATGACGGGGTCGCCGACGAGAAAAGGAAGCTGTATGACGGCTTCGAGCACTCGACCAACAAGTCAGTCGAGCACCAGGACAGCGGGCTGGATTGGAATCTCGATAATTGGATCTACGTCAGCTACGGGCACCGTCGGTACCGATACACCGATGGCGTCTGGCGTGACCAGAAGTTGCACGGCAATTGGGCGCAATGGGGCGTGACGCACGACGACGTCGGTCGCGTGTTCTTTTCAAGCAACAGCCAACCGGCCCAGTCCATCCAAATGCCGCGCCGTTATTGGCAGTTGATCAGCCAACGCGGGCACGCGATCCCGCCTTCGCCGGAGCCACTCACGCTTGGCCTACCCTATGACCCGGACTTCATGGACGTGCGCAATCTGTGTCCGATCAACGACCGTGGCGGCGCTGCGGCTGAATACAAACGGTTCACTTCGGCGTGTGGGCAGTCGGTCTTCCGTGGCCATGCGTTGCCACACGATGTCTACGGCAATTACTTCGTTTGCGACCCGACCATCCACGCCGTCCGCCGCGCGGTCGTCCGAAACGTCAACGGCAAACTCATGCTCGAGAATGCCTACTTCGCCGACGAGTTCATGCTCTCCCCTGATGTGAACTTCCGCCCGGTCAATACGGCGACGGGCCCAGACGGCTGCCTCTACGTCGTGGATATGTACCGCGGCATCATTCAGGACGCACCCTGGCTCAGTGAAGGGCCGCGTAAGTTCATCCGCGAGTCCGGCCTTGCTGACAACAACATGCATGGCCGGATCTGGCGCATCCGACACCGCGACCACCAGCCAGGCCACCCGTTCGGTCCACCGCGCATGCTGAACGAGCCGGCCGAACATCTGCTCCGCCACCTGCAACACCCCAACGGCTGGTGGCGCGATACGGCTCAGAAACTGATCGTCCTGCGACCCGCATCTGAACGCGACAAAGTCACGCCGCTGCTTGAAGACATGGTGCGTTACACCGACAACCCGCTTGGGCGCTTGCACGCGCTATGGACGCTCGAAGGCATTGGACGTGTAACGCGCAACCTGCTGCGCGACGCCTACCAGGACCGCGACGCGCGCATCCGCGCCGCGGCGATCAAGATCAGCGAGCCGTTGATCGCGCAAGACGAAGCAGACATCATCCAAGATCTAGCTCCCATGGCCGACGATCAAGACGGCGAAGTCGCCAAGCAACTCGTGCTGTCGCTGGCGTACTCGAAACAGCCCGAAGCGACTGCCGTGATGGAAAAGGCGATCGTGCACCACATCGCCCATGAGGGCGTTCGTTTGGCTGGCCTGATCGCGCTCTGGAAACACGACGGCCCGCTGATTCAGGCCATCCGCGATGGCTCGGCGTTCAAATCCGTGCGCGACCCGGCCCAGCGTGTTGCCGCCGCCAAGGCGTGGACGGGCGGCATTGAGCAATGGGACCGCGGCATGAAACTGCCCAAGGACATGCCGAAGGCCCACCGCGACCTGGTCGTGCGCGGCGAGCGGTTGTTCTATCACAACTGCGTGAGCTGCCATGGTGCCAACGGCCGGGGCGTCGCCGTCGCCGGTTTGAAGAACGCACTCGCCCCGCCGCTGGTCGGCTCCAAGCGCGTCCTCGGCGACCCGGACAAGCTCATCCTTATTCTGCTGCACGGCCTAGCCGGCCCGGTCGACGGCAAGACCTACGAGGCGGGCGTCATGGCACCCGCGCAGACATTCGGCATCATCCGCGACGACCGCCTCGCCGAGTTGCTCTCATTCATCCGCTACGCATGGGGCAATGAAGCCGGCCCGATCACAAAAGAGCAGGTCAAGGCCTTACGCCGCGCAACCAGCAATCGAGAGAGGCCGTGGACGCTCAAAGAACTGGCCGAGCTTGAGCGGTGACGGATACAAGCACGTAACGCCGATAATCATTAAGCGAGAACGTCATATAACACGTGCCCGTGCACATCGGTCAGCCTGCGATCGATCCCGTTGTGCCTGAATGTCAGCCGTGTGTGATCGATGCCCATCAGGTGCAGGATGGTCGCGTGCAGGTCGTAGCACCAGATCGGTTCGACGGCCTTCCATCCCCACTCATCGCTTTGGCCGAACGCGACGCCCGGCTTCAGTCCGCCGCCGGCGAGCCAAGTGACGAACGTGCCGCCGTTGTGGTCGCGGCCGGCCGTGCCCTGGCTGAACGGCATTCGGCCGAACTCTGTCGTCCAGACGACGAGGGTGTCTTCGAGCATGCCGCGCGCCTTCAGGTCGCGGATCAGCGCGGCGATCGGGCGGTCGACCTGATTGGCGATGTACGGCAATTCCTTGTGGATGTTGCCGTGGTTGTCCCAGTTGTTGGCCGGCCCGCCGGGACCGCTCCAGACCTGCACAAACCGCACACCGCGCTCGAGCATGCGGCGGGCGAGCAGACAGCGTCGGCCGAAGTCGCCGGTGACCTTGTCGTCAAGCCCGTAAAGCTGCCTCGTCGCCGCGCTCTCGCCCTTCAGGTCGAACAGGCTCGGCGCTGAAAGTTGCATGCGGGCGGCCAACTCGTATGACGCCATGCGCGCTTCGAGCCGGCTGTCGCCGGGATGACGCGCGGCGTGGTCGCGGTTGAGCTGGTCGAGCAGCGATCGGCCGGCCTGCTCACCTTGCGGCGTGATGAAGTTGGCGTCGCGCGGCGGGTGCAGGTGCGCGATCGGGTTCGGCGCCGACGCCTTGACCAGTGTGCCCTGGTGTTGGGCGGGCAGGAAGCCGGCCGTGAAATTGCCCTGGTTGTTGTAAGGCAGCCCCTTCGCGTCGGGCATGACCACGAACGCGGGCAGTTCGTCGCTGATTCGGCCGAGCGCATACGAAATCCACGCGCCCATGCACGGGAAGCCGGGCATCGTGAAACCGGTGTTCTGCATGTAGCTGGCCAGCCCATGCACGTTGCTCTTGGACACCATCGACATGAGAAACGTCAGGTCGTCGACGACGCCGGCGACGCGCGGGAAAACGCTGCTGACCCACCTCCCGCATTGGCCGTGCTGCTTGAACGCGAACGGGCTCTTCAAGACCTTGAAGCCGGGCGAGCCGGTCACCGACTCGACCTTCTGTCCGCCGCCGGGGTCGAACTTTTGGCCGTGCAGCTTTGTGAGCGCCGGCTTCGGGTCGAACGTGTCCATGGGGCTTGCGCCGCCGTTCATGAACAGTTGGACCACGCGTTTGACCTTGGCGGGGTGGTGGAGGCCGTTCTCGAGTGTGCGGGGCGTCGCCTGCGCATCGTTGGCCAACAGGTGCGCACAAGCCAGCGCGCCGAATCCGGCACCTGTGTCGGTCAGGAACTGTCTTCGTGTGTTGTTCATCAGTCTGTAGAGTGGGCACTGCCCACCATGCTCGTCGTTGCGTTGCCGTGCTCTGTGGTGGGCAGTGCCCACCCTACGTCGGAGCCAAATGGCCGTTGCCGACGAAAGCTAATTCACAAAGGCGAATTCGTTGCTGTTGACGATCACGCGACACGTGTTCGCGAAGCCGTGTCGATCCGCGTATGCCGCGACGGCGCGTGACTCCTTGTCTGTCGGCGGGCGGCCGTACGCCAGCATGAATAGCCGGCGCACCTGCGCGGGGCGATTCTCGTACTCGGTCTCGATCTGTTTTGCCATGTGTTCGCAATAGCGCACGACGAAGCGGTTGTTCAGCATCGCCAACGCCTGCAACGGCGTCACCGACGCGACGCGCTTCGGTGTGAACTGCGACGCGTCGGGGCAATCCAACGCCTCCATCAGCGGGTCGGGCACGGTGCGGAAGATGAACCGGTACACGCTGCGCCGCCGGGCGTGGTCGCCGTCAATGTCGACCTTGTCGTAATCGACCGTCGGCGTAACGTGCACGCCCTTGCCGGTGACGAACAGCCGATCGGACGGCCCGCCCATCTTGAGGATCATTCGGCCGGACATCGCCAGCACGGCGTCGCGCATCGACTCGGCGTCAAGCCGCCGGCGGTTCATCCGCCAGAGGAAGTGGTTGTCGCGGTCGACCGCGGCGTACTTCGCGTTGTGTTGCGACGACTGCCGGTAGGTCGCGCTGGTGACGATGAGTCGGTGAAGCCGTTTCAATGACCCGCCACTTTCGCGAAACGTCACCGCGAGCCAGTCGAGCAGTTGTGGATGTGTCGGCGGACTGCCGTTTCGGCCGAAGTCGCTCGGCGTGGCGACGATGCCCCGCCCGAAGTGGTAATGCCACACGCGGTTGACGATCGATCGCCAGGTCAGCACGTTGTCGCGGTCGCTGACCCAACGCCCCAACGCCGCGCGGCGTTCACCTTCGCTCTGGTGGTCACGGATCGTGAACCGCGACTCGACACCCTCGACACACGACAACGCGCCCGGTGTCGCCGGTTTGATCGGCGTCAGCACATTGCCGCGACGCAACACGTGGATGGGGCGTGGCGCCTTGGCCGGCACGAAGTTGCCGTTGCGCTTGAAGTCACTGGCGATCGAGTAGACCCGCGACGGTTTGGGCAGCGCGGCGATTGCGGCGGCGTTCTCCGACTTGAGCAGGTGCAGCGCGAGCGCCGCCTTCTGCGCATCCTTTCGCTTGCTTGCATCGACCTGCAGGATGTCACTGATCGCCGCGTGAACGCCCACGCCCAGCCTGGGCTTGACCGCGCCGGTGACCGACATGCGCGGTCGGCCGATCAGATGACCCCCGCCGTGCAGTTGTTCCAGAACGAACGTCAGGGTCACGCCCGCGGACGCGTCGACCGGTTCCTTCAGTTCAAAGACCGCTTCATGCGATTGGCCAACCTGCGGAAAGATGCCCCAGGCCGACTTGAGATTCCCGTCCAGCGCGTGCGCGATCGTCCACCCGCCCTGATTGAAGTCGGCGACCGGCTTGTGCAACGCGACCCGTTGGCCGTTGACCAACAGCTTGAACTCCGACAGGTGCAAGTTGCCGTTGTCCTGCCGACCCGGCCCATTCTGCGGAAGACGGTCGTCGGTCAACACTTCGAGCCGAACAGCCGTAACGCGTTCGCTCGTGACGCGCGTCATGATCGTGTAGGTGTCCTTGTCCGGCCGATCACCTGCGAACAGGATCGAACCGTCGTCCAGCTTCGTTGCCGTGGCGTTGCCTGTGGACGTCACTGAAGCGGGGCGGACGACCCGCCAGTCACCGCCCGTCGCGCGAAAGCGCTGTTCCCACACGGCGACGCGTTTCTGAACATCCGCGCTCAATAAGCCGGCGCGCGGAGTGTTGCCGCGTTCCAGTTCCGCTTGCTCACGCAACAACTCCCGCCGTTTGCGGATCGTTTCGGCGTCGCGGTCGTAAGGACGATCCGTGCGATCCACACCCGCGAATACGGCTTGCAAGCTGTAATAGTCCTCAATCGAGATCGGGTCGAACTTGTGGTGGTGGCAGCGTGCGCAGTGGACGGTCATGCTGACGAAAGTGTTCATGACCGTCGCGATCATGTCGTCGCGTTCGAGGTATTGCGCGACGATCTTGTCGGTTGTGCCGTCCTTGATCCCCATCTGAGAGCTTTCGTCCCACGGTCCTGCCGCGAGCATGCCGACGGCGACGACACCTTGCGGGTCATCCGGAAACAGCACGTCACCGGCGATCTGATCCTGCACGAACCGCGCGTACGGCTTGTCGCTGTTGAACGAGTCGATCAGGTAGTCGCGATACGGCCAGGCGTGTTCGCGGATCGCGTCTTCGTCGTGCCCGTGCGTGTCGGCGTAATGCACCAGGTCCATCCAGTGCCGCGCCCAACGCTCGCCGTATCGCGGGCTGGCGAGCAACCGATCCACCACGCGCTCGTACGCGTCGTGCGATTGGTCTGCCAGGAACGCGTCGACCTCTTCCGGCGTCGGCGGCAGACCGATCAGGTTGAACGTGACCCGGCGAATCAGCGTCCGCTTGTCCGACTCGGACGAGGGGGTTAACCCACGCTCTGCCAATCGCGCCCAGACAAACCGGTCGACGGCGTTACGCGACCATGCCCGCCCCGCGGCGTCGACCTTCGGCACGGTTGGCCTGACCAGTTTGCGCAGCGACCAATGTTCCGACCACGCCGCGCCCTGCTCGATCCATTGTCGCAACAGATCAATCTCACGTTTAGTCAATGACAGTTTCGACTTGCGCGGCGGCATGCGTTCGTGGTCGTCGCCGGTCGTGATGCGTCGATACAACTCGCTCGATTGCGGCTTGCCCGGCACGACCGCGCGGACGCCGTCGATCTCCGCGAGGTAGCCGTCACGCGTGTCCAGCCGGAGGTTCGCCTTGCGCGACTCGGCGTCGGGCCCATGGCAGTGGAAGCACTTCTGTGACAGGATCGGACGGATGTCACGGTCGTAATCGATGCCGGCCCGCACGGACGCGCTGAACGCGACGGCCGCGAGGCAGGTCAGGATGAGTGTCCGCGTGATCTGCATAAAGACACGGCCCTCGCCGCCCGATCCTCAATGTCGCCGCATATAGCGACGCGGCCGATTATAGACGACCGCTGTCCCGATCCGACCCCACCGTCGCGATACCGGCGGCGCGCTGCGGAATGGCCCTGTTCGACCATCCGTTACACTGTTCCCCGCATCGGACGGCCCGCGCGGTCGCCCGTAACCGGACCGAGTAGCAAACTCTCTTGCAAGGACACCACCCGTGAAACGTCATCACTTCTCGCGCTTGCTTGTTCACTCTTGTGCCGCACTCCACCTCATCGCATTGCTCTGCTGGGCAAATGTCGCGCGAGCCGACCATCACGGCGCGAACCCCAAGGTCGCCTGGGAGTTGGACGGGTTCAAGAACCCCGAGTGCGTCTACCACGACGCGGCGACGGACACGTTGTTTGTCTCCAACGTCAACGGCAAGCCGTTGGATAAGGACGGCAACGGGTACATCACGCAACTCAGTGTTGACGGGAAGGTGCTCAAGGCCAAGTGGGCTGACGGCCTGCACGCGCCCAAGGGGATGCGCAGTGTCAACGGCGTGCTGTACGTCAGCGATATCGACCGGCTGGTCGGTTTTAACATCAGCAACGGCAAGAAAGTGCTCGACGTCGAAGCGAAGGGCGCCATCTTTCTGAACGACGTCGCTGCCGGTCTCGACGGGCGCGTGTTTGTTTCGGACATGGCCGACAGCAAGGTCTACGAACTGAAAGATGGCAAGCTGACGGTCTTTGCCGGCAGCGACCTGGTGAACAAACCCAACGGTTTATTGGTCAGCGGCACGCGACTGCTCGTCCACAGCTTCGGCAAAGGCAACGGCCGACAGATGCACGCGATCGACCTGCGCACCAAGGCGATGTCGCTCGTCGCGGCCGAGCCGGTCGGCGCACTGGACGGTCTGGAGGTGGACGGCCGGGGCGGCTACCTGGTCAGCGACTGGCCGGCCGGCAAGGTCTATCGCGTCTCGCCCGAAGGCAAGGCCAAGGCGATCGTCTCGCTGGGCAGGGGCACGGCCGACATCGCCTACCTCGCCGAGAAGGGCCTACTCCTGCTGCCGCGCATGGTTGACAACAAGGTCACGGCCTACCAGATCGACGAGCCTTTGTTCGCGAACATGAAAGAGATGAAGCTCGGCGCCGGCCTGTCCACGACAGGCAATTGGGAACCGCAGAAAGACGGCAGCCTCAAACTCGCGCCGCGACCGGGTGAAAAGGGCTGGAAACGGTACGACGCCTACCTGTGGCTCGACGGAACGTACAAGAACTTCACCGCCAACGTCGAATACCGGTTCGGCAAGGGCGGCAACAGCGGGTTCCACTTCCGGATCGCGACGAAGCAGGACCCGGTCGGCAAGGGCATCGAGGTGCAGATTCTCGACTCATTTAACCAGCAGAAGAAGCTCGGCCACCACGACCACGGCGGCATCATCCGAACCACCGGGCCGACGCACAACATGTCGATCCCCGCGGGTCACTGGAACCGCATGCGCGTGACCGTGAAAGACCACCGACTCACCGTCGTGCTCAACGGCGAACAGGTGCAAGACGTCATGCTGAACGATGGCCCGATGAAGGACCGCCCCGAGGTCGGCATGATCAGCATCCAGGACCACGGGCAAGTGCTGGAGGTGCGAAACGTGCGGGTCAAGAAGTTGGACTGACCTTCAGAACGAACCCGATGCCACTGTTCGACGGATGCGCATGGTCGCGCCGGCCGGACGGCGCGGTGTTTGACCGACTTGGTCTGTCCGATTCACCGTTGGACATATCGGACCTTACCCCAACAAACACAAAGCCCTTCGACGTATACGCCGAAGGGCTTGACTCTGCACAAAGTCGGGGCGACTGGATTTGAACCAGCGACCTCGGCCACCCAAAGACCGCGCTCTACCAAGCTGAGCTACGCCCCGCATGCGCCGCCGACGGGCTTGGCCGGGGCGGTTGCGTGAAAGCATTAGAGTCCGCCAGCGACCACAGGTCAACGATTCGCGCCCGGAACGCCGCCCAGATTTCGCCGCGCGTCGCTTGTGGTGAAGGCCGGGAGCGATACGGCGAAAGCCGGAGCCAACGACCTGCGGTGACATCGACACGCCCCCGTTGTTGTCACGCCGCTGCCCGCGTGAACCGAGTCAGATACCCCGGAACGCTAATCACTCGGTCGTGGTGGGCGATTGGCTCGAATTGTGTTAATATTCCCCTTGCGGGTGAGCATCGTTTGCTCGATGGGTCCACGTCGTTCAGAGGTTCCACGCGCACCATGAGTCAGTCGCCCCAGACAACTCCAACGCCGGCCGGCCCTACTTTGGCTAAGCCGGGCCGACGCGGCCGAATCTTTGACGTCGCGGCGAAGTTGCCGTGGTGGCCGGTGCTGCGGACCTACCTGGCCACGTGGCACCGTCTGCGATTCGAGGGCAAAGAGCACCTGCCCAGCCAAGGCCCGTTTGTCATGGTGTCGAACCACACCAGCCACTTGGACACCATTGCTCTGGCGGCCGCTCTGCCTCGCAAACTGCGAAAACGCGTACGACCCATTGCGGCAGAGGACACGTTCTTCAGCCGGCACCCCATGGCAACGTTGGCGGCGCGTGTCATGCGTGCCGTGCCGGTGAGTCGTGAACGCAGCGGCCGACACGCGCTGGGCGAGTTGCGCAGCGCTCTGGAAGACGACGGACAGCCATACATCCTCTACCCCGAAGGGACGCGCGCCCGTGACGGGCGGATGGGGCCGTTCCTCTCCGGGCTCGGCCTGTTGGTGGCGGGCACGCAGGCGCCCGTCGTGCCCTGCCATATCGAAGGCGCTTACGAATCGATGCCGGCCGGCGCAGCGCTCCCTTGGCCCGCGGCGATCACCGTCCGCATCGGCCAACCCATTCACTTTGATCACCTGCCCAACCGCCGCCGCGGCTGGGACGCCGTGGCTGAGCAGGTCGAGTCGGCGGTGCGCCGCCTCTCCCCGCACGCCCCGCCGCCACAGATTCAGCCGCGCACCGCGCTTTCCAGCGCGGAGCGTTCATGATTCTCGGCAACCAAAACGAAAGTCGTTCTGATGCATGCCCGCGCGATGGTTGCACGCCTATCCCGCGTCCTGAACAACGGTCTTCGGCTCGGGCGGCGTCAAGCCATCGACAACCCAGAGATAAGAGAACATGACACGCAACCGGCGGGGCAGAACGATACTCGCGGCAAGCCGGGCGAACGGTCGGCCGAGCAACGCCCCCAGCAGCCCGGAGATCAACGCCAGGGCGAATAGGGCGAACGCCAGCACCACGCCTGTCACCGACAGATCGGTGTATGGACGATCGAGGTAGCTCGCCAGGACCATGCAGTATCCGCAAGCGGCGAGCACCGGCCCGATCGGCGCAAGCGCCGTGTAGCCGACTCGTCGCCAATGAGGCATGAACACCGTCGCTGCGGCCGTGCACAACGCGCCGATCGCCATCGCGCCTAGCGCCGCAAAGAAGGTCGGCACGACAAACTCGAAGAACTGGCTCGGCTCATGCACCTGCGTCTCGTGCCAACCATACTGCATGGCGTATCGGGGGCGACGGACAAACCACCACGTCGCGTGTTCACTCACCGCCATGCCGATCCCGAACAACGCCAGTTGCAACAGCAGATACACGGCCACGACCAACAGGCCCCAAAACCCGATCAACACCACACCGAACCGCCGCAGCCAAACGCGACGCGCCAGCGTCTGGTCGGCCGCCGCGTGAAACCGACCACACTCCGGACAACGCACGATCAACAAAGTCAGCCGATCGTCTTCGCGGACGGGCTGGGCGTGCAGGTTGTAACCACAGCCCTCGCAGAATCGGTCCACCTCGACGTGCGCCTTGACGGGCAGGTCGTGATAGTCAGGCGAAGCGGGTTGGGGTTGCGCGTCGGTCATGATTCGCTGGTCAGTGAGTTGGCCGTCCACTCATCCAACGGCGTGAACCGCGTCGTATCGAAGTCGAACGCCGGGCCAAGCGGGCCGTTCCGGACAGACTCGATACCCATCTTGCCTTGTTCAATACGTACCGTCGCGTAGCCCTGCTCGTGTCGGCGGTAGAGGTCGGGGTGCGCCTTGAGCACAGCCGACTGCACGTCGTCCGGATACATCGACAGGCCCTTGAAGTAGTGATGCCCATTGCGCTCGACGTGCTCGATACCGAGAGTCGCCGCGACGTTCAAGTCTTGCAGCAGGGCGACCGGGCCGACGTTGGCCAGGTCCTCGCCGCTAAGGATAAACGTCTTGTCGGCGTGTTGCCGTCGGCGGAGTTCGAGCAGGCAGGCGTTGGCGATCCCCTTGAACACGCCCTTGCAGTTCTTGTGACTCGTACCCGCATAACCCAGGCCGAGCGCGCGGCGTGCGGCGTCGAGCGTGCCGTCCGACTCGTCGATAATCATCGACGGGCGGTCACCCCAGGCGCGCAACGCCGTGCCCAACGCGTCGCTGAGCGCCACGTCACGCTGGAACGGCTGCTCAACGAAAAGCAGCCCGCGCATGAACGACTCAAGCGTCGGCTCTTGAAACAACGTGTTCCACACCTGTGCAAACGGCTCGACGTCGCGGTACTGCTCGTTCCCGTCGAGTGTGAAGCGCAGCCGGTCGCCGACGGGTTCAGCCACGCGCGCAATTGCCCTCAACCGTTCGATGTCATTGACCGGGTCGCCGACCAGTTTGATCTTCAAATGGGTCAGGCCGTACGCGGCGATGCAGGCTTCGAGCGACTGCGGCAACCCGTCCTCCAGCCGTTCGCCGGGCGGTATCTCACCGTCCGTCAGCGGGTCGGCCAGTCCGACGGTGTGGCGGGCAACGATGACGGTCCGCGGCGACCGGGGCAACAAGTCGTTGACGCCCCGGCCGGACAATTCGTCGTGGATCGCACTGGCGTCAAAGCCGAACTGACCTGCGCGCATCATCTGGTCGAGCGAGTTACCCGAAGCCCGACAGGCCGCGTCAATCACGGCGCGTTCGACCAGGCTCACGCCCAGGCCGAAGAGCAACGGAGGTGTCGAGGGGTCGCTAGACCACTGGTCGGACTGGCGTTCGTAAACCTCACGCCACAGGTCGAACACGGTCGTCGCCTCTCCAACCGCCAGCGCGTGGTCGCAGGCCGAGCGGATCACCGCGAGCATGCCGTCGATCTCGTCGATCGGGTCGGCCTCGGGGACCTTTGTGAACCACTTGGGCGGCAGGCCGTCCGACGCGACACCCCACTGCCGCTCGCCGTCGATGTCGAGTTCGAGCCGCACGAACAGGTGCGGCAAGGCCGTCAGCGTGGCAATGCCGTATTTGAACGGCATGCGCGTCCGCATGTTCAGGACGTTCAGGTCGATGGGGGTGACACGGACAGGCATGAATCAGATCACAGGACGGAGCAGAGAGGCCAGAGTGTACCGTAGCCGAACCCGCGCGCAAGACGCGGTTTGGAAATACTGGCTCAGCCGGCGCGACGGTTACCATAACGACCATGTTGTTTGGCGGCGTTATCTTCCTTCTGCTCGGTCTGGTCTTCGTCGCGGCTGTGTTTGTGGCGGTGGTCCTGATCGCTCGCGGCCGACGCGGGCCGGGCTCTCACGCCGACCCGTCGTGCGGGGCGTGCGGCTACAACGTGCGCGGTCTGTCTCAGCTGTCCTGCCCCGAGTGCGGGGCCGACCTGCGCGAGGTCGGTATCCTCACGCCGAACATGCGCCGCGGCATCGGACCGATCGGTGGCGTGGTCCTCTGGTCGGTCATTCAACTGTTGCCCGGGATGATCGGCGCGAGTTTGGCCATCGCGTTCCTCGTGCCCAATGTCTACACACGGACCGAAAACGCCAGCTACGCCCACCGCAAGTACACGGGCAATGAAACCAACCCGCCCACGATCATTCAGACGATTGACGTGTCATCGGCGGGCAAGCAAACGCTCTGGCCGTGGGAGGGCCGTTGGCCGAACAAAGTCCCACCCAACAACCTGTCCATCAAGGTCTTCACTGAACAAGGCAGCGCGGCCCGGCTGGACATCGATCTGAACGACACGGCTTACCGCTATCAGGACGCGAGCGGCGCGATTGTCGAGGCGAGAGCCAAGGTCGACGAGGCCGTGTTGACACAGTGGCTTGAATCAACGGGGATCATGTCCGACACAAGCCAACCGGACCGCCAGGGTGAGATCGACGACCTGCACACGATCGTGCGCAACGGCCCGTTGACGGGCATCGAAAACGCCAACCTGCCATTGTTCGCCCAGCAGGGCTCGGGCAGTTCCAGCGGGGGTCACCCCGCCCCGTGGGGAGTTGCCGTCGTCATCTCGGTATGGGTGTTGGTCTGGTTGGCCGGCGCGGTCTTCATCTATCGACGTTTGTCACGCCGAACCTCGACTTCCAAATAGCCGCAAACTCAATCGCCCTGTCGCCTCATGGCCCTTCTATACTGACCTCAATGTCTGTCGCACCCACAGGTTGGCTCATCATTCTCGTGTTGATCGGCGCAGCCGTAGTCGCGGCGGTGGTCGTTTGGCTACTGCTCCGCAGAACCACGGCCGAACACAACATGATGGCTTGCGGGGCGTGCGGTTATCCCGTCAGGGGCGCGACGACCTTGAGTTGCCCGGAGTGCGGGGCCGACCTGCGCGAAGCGGGCATCGGTAAGACAGGCCAAGGCGGTCAGCCTGCGTTGATCGTCGCGCTGGTCGCGGCGGGGGCTGTGCTGTTTGGGTGTGTGTGCGCCGGTGTCTTCGGCTACGGCTGGATGGCCAAGGCGCCCGCACCGGCCAATCCAGCGCCTCAAACGACACAGCGAGGTATGGAAAAAGCGCCTGCATCTGATGATTCGCCGATCATCCGCGAGAACGGCCAACTTGAGTCGGTCGACCCGCCCATCGACGAATCGCAACCGAATGACGAACTGCTCGACCCACCGAACGAGTGACCTGGATCCCGCACGCGCTACTTGATCGCAAGCTGCGCGAGAAACTCGACGTTCCCCTTCCCGCTGCGCGACCCGCCGCCGCGCACCGGCGACCTGATACAGCCCAACAAGCGCACGCCCAACTCGGGCAGCGTCGCCAGCACGTCGTCACAAACGCGCTGCGCTGTGTCGTCGTCGAGCGCGCGCGCACGTCGCTTGCCGCGCGCGTCACCGTCGTGTGGCGCTTCGTACTGCGGCTTGATGAGCGTGACAATGCGCGCAGTTGGGTCGTCCGTATCGAGCCAGCGCAGCGCCGCCGGAACGGCGTGTCGTTGCGGCGTCCAGCCCAGGTCGATCACGACGAGGGAAACGGGGTTAAACGACTCCAAGTCGCCCGGGTCAAAGTGCATCGCGTTGGTGCGTTCGAGGACGGTCACGCGCTCGTCGTTGCGCAGCCGCCAGTCGAGCGTGCCATACCCGGTGTCCACGGCGTAAACCTGGCCCGCCCCGCGTTGCAGCAGGCAGTCGGTGAAGCCGCCCACGTTCGTCCCCAGGTCGGCACAGGCTCGGCCGACCGGGTTGATCTCGAACGCGTCGAGCGCCGCGGCCAGTTTCAGGCCGCCACGGGAGACAAATGGGCTATCCTCAGCCATGGTCGATGCAATGGGTCTGGGGTGGAATGCGTCGGGCTTCGTGGAGCCGCCTCAGCGTACCGCAAGCGGGGCTCCAAAGCCGCCCCCTATAATGCCCGATCCTCGAAATATGACTCGCACCGCCGAGGGCTTGCCATGTTGCATCTAAATCGACCTGTTCTCATCTGCCTTGTCGCCGCGTTCGCCTTGATGGCGGGACAAACGGTCCTGGCTCAGTCGGGGCTGCCCGCCGAGTTGACCGACGGCGACCTGCTCAAGCCCACGCCGGGCAAGACACCGGACAAGCCGGACGCCAAGCCCGAGGACAAGCAGCCCGACCTGGCGGCGGACAACACGCCCAGCACCGTGACCGACGAACAGGTCGGCCTGATCCCAGCCGACGCGATCGAGAAAGACCCCAAGCGCATCGCCGCGCTGTGGCGGATCCATTGGCGGCTCTACGCGATGCGCACCGCGCAGGTCGGCAATGAGTTTTACACGTGTGCGACATACGACGCCCGCTACCCGAGCAGCCGACACGTCACCGTCAGCCAACTCATGTCGCGCGCGACGCAGGTGCAGAAGATCCGTTCGGGCAACCTGATCAAGACCAGAGAGATCGCGCCCGACCGTGACGACGCCAAACTCGCGGCCGAGTCGATCATGGAGATCAAGGCTGGCGAGTATGGCTATATCACCTCAGCCAAGGTCGACAAGGTCGTCGGCCCGGATGAAATGATCATCAGCAACATCCAATTGATCGATTCGAAGCAGGTGGCCGAGGACAAGAAACGTGACTTGGCCAAGGTTCCGCAGATCCGCAAGCGCAACGTCACCAGCCGATCGTCCAACCGATACCGCGGGGGTGACTCGCGGTCGCGTGCCGCTTACGACCGCTACCAGCGCGAAAAGGAACGACGGGCTGAACGTGAATACGAGTTGGCTGTACGCGCCCGCGAAGACCTGCTCAAGCGCATCGCCGAGAGCTACGAAGCCAAGGAGCAACTGGTCAAAATCCAGTCAGACGACTCGTTCAAAGGCCCGGTCGTGGTCAAAGGTTTCCCGACCGCGCGGGTCAAGGCAGGCGGCCAGTGGACGGGCGATCGGCCGAAGCAGGGCCCGCAGATCGCCATCGTCGGGACCGACGGTTCGGGCTCCCGTTCCCGGACGTCAAGTTCGCGCCAACGAGGCGGCCGACTCGTGGCCATGCCGGCCTATCTGTTCCGCAAGCCGCTCAGCGAGTCGCAGTTCCTGGCCATGCTCGAGTCGCGCAACGTGAGCGTCGCCGAGTTCGTCAACCAGGTGCTCAAAGCCAAGCAGCGCAACCGCGGCCAATCCGGCAACTCGCTGGCAGCCGAACCGATCGTCTTCGACTGGCTCGAATCACGCAGGGGCAGCGCGAAGACGCAAACGACTGCGAGCAAGTGAGTGTACGCGAAACCCACGCATGGCAATGCGTGGGCGCCTGAGCGGGCGTGGGTGTCTTGCATCTGCCGCCACTCACCTTAGACTGTCGGCATGTCCACAACGATACAACCGCAACGTCGAGCGTCGCGACTCACGGCGATGTATCTCGTCCCCGTCCTGCTGGCGTCGTTCGGTTGCGCGAACCAGCCCGAACAGACTGACCTCACGCCCACGATCGCCGCGGCCGACTACGAGCGGACGTTCAACGCCGCCGTCGAGGCGCTGCGTGCCAAGCGGTTCCGTATCGACCGACAGGACTACCGCTACGGCGTGATCACGACCCGCCCACGCGGCGCGCCAACCGTCGTCGAAGTCTGGGACGACTCGAACAGCACGCTCGGCCAGGCCATCGAAAGCACCTTCAACGACCAACGCCGCGTCGTGCGCGTCACACTTGAACCAGGCAACATCTCGACCACACCGCCCAATGAGAAGGGGCAAAACAAAAACGACACGAACGCGGATCAGCCGGACACGCCCTCGCCGGCGCCGGCTGGTCCAGCCCTCATCGGCCCGGCAGCGAGCTACACCCTCCGTGTCGAGGCGATCATCGAGCGTCTGCACGACCCACGACGCCACCTCAGCGGCTCGACGGCCGGCCACCGCACGCTGGCCAACCTCCGCACCGTGCCGGCCGAATTGCGACAACGCGGTGTCACCGGACCGTTTTGGCAGGCCGTGCGCCGCGACCCGCACCTGGAAAAACAGATCCACGACGCCATCGCCGTCGCCCTGGCCCAATAATCCCCAGCCGCTGGTGGCTTGGCGCTTCTGCAAGGCAAGTTTTTCGCGCTGTCATGCGCAAACCGCCCACCCACGCACGTGAATCTCACAGGACGGTTGGAACCACGGTGCGTACGACCCTTGATCGGATTTACCGCGAGCATCGGCAAGGCCTGTTCACATTCGCGTTGTCGATCACACGCGACCGCGACCGGGCTGAGGACGCCGTGCACGAAGCGTTCACCCGGCTGTGCCGGCTTGAAGCGCCGCCGACCGGCGACCCCGTCGCGTACACGTACGCGGCTGTCCGCAACGCCGCGACCGACGAACTCCGCCGCGGCACGACGCGAGGCAAGTTGGCCAAGTCGATCTACAACGGCTACCTGCCCACGCAAGACCCGGACCGACCCGATGACGACGTGCTCGACGAAGAACGACAACGCCTGGTCCGCAACGCCATCGAGCAACTGCCCGACCCCGCCCGACAGACACTGGTCATGCGGCTCTACGCCGGCCTGACGTTCGACCAGATCGCTCAAGCGTTGGACGAACCGCTCGGCACGATCACCAGCCGATACCGCCGCTCACTCGACAAACTCAAGGAACACCTGACCGAACTGCATTGACATACCAGCCGACTGCTCAGCCCGCCTTGTTGTTTTGAGGGTGCGACACTTTGGCTCGGCAATGTGTGCCGACACACGGACGGCGCAACCACGTGAGACCACACACTTTGCAAAGTCAAAGTGTGGCACCCGATGAAGAGACACTGACAGCCCACGAACCCATGCCGCACGACGACCTGGAAAACCTGCTGCGTCAACTGCCGCTCGAGAAGCCCTCGGCCAAGCTCGACCAGCGCGTGTTCGGCGCGGTCGCACAGCAGGATCCGCCGACGACGACCGACCCGATCGCCCAGACGGTGCGTCGTCTGCGCATCGGCATCTGGGTCGGCCTTGGTGCGCCCATGGCGGCGCTGCTAGCCATCACGGCAATCGTCGCGCTCTACAACCCAAACGCGACAACGACCCAATCCCCAAGCGACCCGCCCGACACCGGTGCGGCGTTTGCCTTCGACCCCGTTCGCATCGAGTACACCACCTCGTCGCTGGCGCCCGGCGGCGTCGTGATGGTTGACGACCAGACACCCGCGGCCGGCTTCATCGAACAGACCGTCGAACACGTGAAGCTCATCGACGAAGAGCAGAACGTCCGCATGGAGTTCACCTACCCCAGACAAGATGTCGTGCTCGTCCCACTCGACGTGCAGTGACCAAATTGAATCATGGGCAAAACCGGTGATTCATCAACAGAAGCCGCGGCTCTCCGACGCCCCGGATCAGCACACCAATCGCAGCCCCCCAAACGCAAAGCCAGCCATTCAAAACGCCCTCGCAATTCAGGAGACAACGCCATGACCCGCCGCATCGCCGCCTGCCTGATCGCACTGCCCCTTCTCGCCGCCACTTCCGCGCACGCTGTCGACATCGAGGTCGAGACCGAAGTGGAACGCCCCAAGGTCATCGTGATCCAGCAGGCCACGCCTCAAGGCCAAGCCAAACCATCTGTCGCGCGACCGATCGTCGTTCAGCGCGAGGTCGTCAGCGCGCCCAAACCCGTCAAGACCGCCACGCTGAAGCTCATAACGCAGAAGGCCCGTTACATCGGCGTCGTCACCGGCCCGCTGTCAGCCGAAATGTCCGCGCAGCTCAAACTGCCCGCCGGTGTCGGCCTGCTCGTCGTACAAACCCTGCCCGACTCGCCCGCCGCCAAGGCCGGCATCAAGAAGCACGACGTGCTGCACAAGCTCGGCGATCAACTGCTCGTCAATCACGAACAGTTGCGCACGCTGATGCAACAACACAAGAAGGGCGACTCCGCCCGACTGACCGTCATCACCGGCGGCGAGTCGAAAGAGGTCGGCGTCAAAGTCGATGAACGCGACATGCCCGTTGCGCAGGCCAATCCTGCGATCATCCGCCATACGTTGCGACCTTCGATGCCCCATCCGGACCGGCTGCTCAACAGGGTCCGCGAAGAGCTGATGCGCCAAGGCAAACTGCCCCGAGCGAACCAGAACGAGTCGGTGGCCTCCTATCAGGACAACGAACACAAGATCACGCTCAAAGTCGTCAACGACAAGAAGTTCCTCAAGGTCCACGACAAGACTGGCAAGGTCGTCTTCGACGGCGAGATTTCGACCGAGAAGCAGTTCAATGCCGTGCCCGATGACATCAAAACCAAGGTCAAGAAGCTGAACCTCGCGAAGAAGGCCAGCGTGCGCGTCATGCCGGTCGGGCCACGCGACCCCTTCGGACAAGATCTGGAAACGACGCGCAAACACCTCGATGAACTGCGCAAACGGTTGCGCATGCAGATCGACGGCCTCGACCTCAAGGTCGCGCCCAACCCGCAGGGAGATATCGACGTCGAGGCGCTGCGACAGCGCATTCAGAAACAGGTCGAAGAGGCAATGCGACAGCATGGCCTGAACCAGCAAAGGCTCCGTCTCAATCTTCAAGCTGGCCCCGGCGGCGCACACCAGGCCGTCTCGACCGCGGTCTACTCCGATGGCACGCACACGCTCGAGGTCAAGAACGAGAACGGTCACAAGACGCTGAAAGCCAAAGACAAAGCCGGCAAGGTCCTGTTCGAAGGGCCCGTCAATACCGACGCGGAACGCGCCAAGGTCCCTGCCGAACTGCGTCAAAAGCTCGAACGGCTTGAGCGTCAGGCCAGGGTCAACATTCAGATCAACCCCAACAACCCATTCCGCCCGCAGCCCAAGCAGCGAGACGGCGAACGCCAGGCGTTCTGAGCCAAAGGCGGAAGCCCGATCACAACTTGCTGATCGACATGCAAAGCGTCTCACGGTGCCGCACGACACCGTGAAACGCTTTGTTTACGCGCAGGCCGATCGCACACCGTCCCACCCTCGCCCCAAAGCCCGTGTGTGGCCCGTCCACGGTCCTTCCGCGGGATAACTCCACAGAATCAACCTACCCTGTCTCTTCGCGCATACCATGACACCCCACCCATGCGTCGCGCGACGCACGCCCCCGCATCCTTCTCCCGCCTCAACCCCGATATCGCCGATCCATTCCATCATGTTGACTTTTGACCAATTCGGGCTGGCCGACCCCATCCTGCGCGCCGTCGCCGCGGAGGGCTACACCACGCCGACACCGATCCAGGAAGCCACCATCCGCAGCGTGCTCGACGGACGCGATGTGCTCGGCTGCGCGCAGACCGGCACGGGTAAGACCGCCGCGTTCGCCCTGCCGCTGCTGCACCGCTTGAACGAGGCCGGCCCGCCACGCACGGGCAAGAACGGCAAGCGCACGCCGCGCTGCCTCGTGCTCAGCCCGACGCGCGAACTCGCCTCGCAGATCATGGACAGCTTCAAGACGTACGGCCGAAACCTCAAGCTGCGCGCGACCGTTGTGTTCGGCGGCGTCGGCCAAAACCCGCAGGTCGACGCGCTTCGACGCGGAGTCGATATCCTCGTCGCAACGCCCGGCCGACTGCTCGACCTGTGCAACCAGGGCCACATCGATCTGTCACGCGTCAACAGCTTCGTCCTCGACGAGGCCGACCGCATGCTCGACATGGGCTTCATCCACGACATCAAGCGCGTCATAAAGATGCTGCCCGACCGCAAACAGACGCTGCTTTTTTCCGCGACGATCCCGCCCGAAATCGACCAACTCGCCAAGTCACTGCTGAACGACCCCGTCACCGTCCGCCTCGCGCCGCAGAAGCCGACGGCCGAGGGGATCAAGCAGGCGGTCTACTTTGTGACCCGCGCCAAGAAGACCGAACTGCTGGCGAAGCTGGTCGATTATCACGGCATCGACCGGGCGATCGTCTTCACGCGTACGCGCTACGGTGCGGAAAAGGTCGTTCGACAACTGCGCAAGGCGGGCGTGCAGGGTGAAGCCATTCACGGTGACAAAAGCCAGAACGCGCGCACCCGTGCATTGAACAACTTCAAGTCGGGCAGAACGCCGCTGCTGATCGCGACGGACGTCGCGTCACGCGGGATCGACGTCGATGGCGTGTCGCACGTAATCAACTACGACATCGCCCGCGACCCGGAAAGCCACGTCCACCGCATCGGCCGAACGGCCCGCGCGGGCGCGACGGGCGTGGCCCTGTCGTTCTGCGACACCGAAGAGGTCACGCACCTGGCCGCGATCCAGAAGTTCATCCGCATGGAAATACCCGTCGGCTCCGACCACTGGAACCTCACGTTCCCAACGCCCGAGATTAAAACCGGCGGCGGTGGCGACAACGGTAACGGACGCGGGCGATCGGGAGGTCAAAAGAAACAGGGCCGATCCGCCGGGCGCAAGCCGCGCGGCAAGTCGCACCCGATGGCGAGCAAGGGAAACGCCAAGAAGAAAGACGGCCGAGCCAAGCCCGCACGCGACGGCGGGAACACTGGCGCCCCAAGCAAGAAACGACGCCGAAGACGGCGACGCCCGTCGAACAGTTGACGCACGTGCTCGATCGCGTCCGCCATTCAAGGTTGCACGCCAAAACGAAAGTCATGCCCTTCAGCCCCGGCCTTTGGCCGGGGACCGGAGTCGGATCGTCGTGCTATTACTCGGCGATTTGCGGTGCGCGTTGGCGTTGAGGTTGACCGATCCCCGGGCAAAGCCCGGGGCTGAAGGGGCGCGCATCACTCTTTGCGCTTGGGCGCGGGCCAATCCAGGTGTTTGTGCAGGAACTCGAACGTCCCGACGCCGTTGATCGCGTGCGGGCCGTTGAAGTATTCGATCCGCGTACGATCGGGGATACCGAGCTTCGCGTACAGGCGGCGCACTTTTGCGTACTCGTAGGCGACCGTCTCGTCCGGCGCGACGCCGTCGTCGTGCCCGCGTTCGACCATGAACGGCCGAGGCGCGATCAGCGCCGCCATCTCCGCGTAGTTGAACGTCGAGCCGAGGTCCCACTCGAAGATCTCGTATTCGCCCTTGTTCGCGTACGTGTAACGCTTGGCGAACGTCGAGGTCGACGCGTTCTTCCATACCCACTCGTTGAAGTCGGCTGAGCAGATCGACAGGCAGTAGTTGTCAACCAATGGCGGGATGCGCATCGCGCTCTTGCCGCCATACGACAAGCCGTAGAAACCGATGCGCTTGCCGTCAACAAACGGTTGGGTCTTGAGCCACTCGGTGATCTGCTGGTGCTGCGGGACCATGATCGAGAACAGCGTCATGCCCAGCGGATTGGCCTTACGCTGCAACACGCGGAATCGGTCCTTGAAGATGTAGATATTCTGCGGCGCGAACGTGACGAACCCGCGCTCCGCCAACGTCGTTGCGAACGCCTTGTAGTAGTGGTGGCTCTTCTCACCAATCACGTCCTGCGGCCGACCTTCCAGCCCGTGTTGACAAACCACGACGGGGCGGCGCTCGCCGTCCTTGATGTCCTTCGGCACGATTAGCAGGCCATACGCGATGACATCCGGGAACACGTCGAGCACGACCTCGTAACGCGTCCACTGGTCTGTCTCGGCGTCGAGGCGGGAACGGGCGTTGAAACTCCCTGTGTTGAACCGATGCGCACCAATCACTTCTTCTCGGAAGACGCGTCGGTAATCGGCCGCGACCTTGTTGTATGCGTCAATACCTCTGGGCACGGCGTCGTAAAGGCGTTTCATGAACGCCGCGCGCTTAACTTCCGACTCGCGCAGCAGGGCCTGATTGTGGCGGTCCATCTCGTTGAACTGACGCGCGTGACGCGCTTTCGTGTCGACGGGCTGGGTGAGCCATTTGGGCGGCTGACCAAGCGGCGGGAGTTTGGCCGGCTTGACGTCATCGGGCAGGGCTGGCAGTTCCTGAAAACCCTTGAATCGCTTCGGAACGGGAATCCCGACGACTGGATTGTCGCTGGTGAGACCGATAATCACGTCATCGGAACGACAAGTAAAAGGATCCACGTAGGGGATATCATCCGTGAACTTATGCACATCCAGAATTGCGAATTGGCCCCACCGTATCCACGGAATGTGTTTATGTTGTTCCTTCGTCACATCGACAATCTCATACGGTGCGCCACGGCCGCCATTGAACGTCCGTGTCGGTGACGGCGCGTGTTCGGCGATCAGTTGGACATCTTGCGCCAACTCGTAATCACCGTATCGCAATAGTCGCCCAAACACGTTGCGGTCAATCGGCTCGGCCCAAACGCGTTCCCTCGTTGACAGGTACCCGCTGATACTCAGCAGGTCGATCCGCTGCTCGAGCGCAGCCGCGTACATGGCGATCATTGCACCGTCCCCGTAGCCCATCGTGGCGAGGCGTCTGCCCTGGCTGGTCTTGTCCAGCCAATCGATTGCCGCCAACACCTTCTGCACCTCATAACCGATGATGTGTCGCCCCAGTTCAAAAGCGCTGCGATAGATGTACTCGCGGTGCGTTAAGTTCTTGATGTAGTCGTCACGGTTAATCAGCGTCGGCACAACGACGCGGCAACCGCCCTCGGCCAACCGCCGCGCATACTGTGACTCCGGCGGCAAGCCTGGCGCGAGGCCGACGATCTGCTCGGGCGTGTGGTCGCAGTGCGGGATGGCGACGACATCGCCGACCGGCTTCTTCCCACGAGGCAGGAGCAACAGCCCTTCGCCATGGATCGACACGATCTTGCGGTCCGGCTGCGGGTCATACAGCACAGGCCAGCGGATCGCGTAGACATCGAAACCTACACCGCGCGCAACCAAAGCCGGCCGATCAGTCGTCGCGACGAGTTCCGGCGCGTCGAAGGGAACGCGCGGATCGACGACACCGATGATGGTCTTCAGGTCATGGCCATGAAATGGCAGCTTCTTGACCGCTTCACGATTAAGGATGAATTCATTGTTCAAACGCCTGGCACGACGCGCCTCCGACTCTGCCAACTTCCGCATCAGAAACTTGTCGATCCCGTCGATCATGTGCGACGCGATGTCGCCCTCGAGCTTGAGCGGCTTCGTGCCCGGCAACTGCGGCGGCGCTTCGGCCGACACGTGGACCGCGCAACCCAGCACGAGCGACAACCGGACGGTCAAACGGATCAAGCGCGACATGGTCGGCCTCCCAGGTCAGGCGGGCAGGGGCGGCGCGATTGTACCCGCAGGTGCCACGATGCGGTCGTCGGACGACGGCCGG
>JANQSF010000028.1 GCA_028284155.1 Phycisphaeraceae bacterium | reverse complement strand
CCGCACCGGAAGCCGAACATGGTCACCGACCCCGCCACCGAACTGCGTCTGGACGGCAAGAAGATCCTCATCGTTGACGACGACCCCGAGGTCCGCGCCAGTATCGACCAGGCGTTGCAGGCTGAGGGCGCCCTGACACAGACCTGCGGCGACGGCAACGCGGCGGTGCGCATCTGCACCGAAGACGCGCCGGAAATGGTCGTGCTCGACATGATGCTGCCCAAGCGCAGCGGGTTCCTGGTCCTCGAAAAGATCAAGACTCTCGAGTCGCCCCCACGCGTCGTGATGGTCACCGCCAATGAGGGCAAACGCCACCAGCAATACGCTGAACGTCTCGGCGTCGACGGCTACATGCTCAAGCCCGTGCGTCTGGAACGACTCATCACCCTCGCGCAGGATTTGCTGTGCGGTGGTGCTGATGAGGATGAGTGACGACGGCTCCCGCGGGCTAGTCGATCGATCGAATACTTGCGCGGCCGGAGAGGCCGAAATCCGGGCCGCTATAATCAAGCGTCAACTGTCTATGCGCTGCGAGTTTCGATCTTGGGAGCCTAACCGATGCCTAATCGTCACTTCGCACTTCGACTTGCGGCAGTGGCGATCGTCTTCGTTTGCGTCGCTACTCCGCTCGCCCACGCCACCAACGTCACCGTCATCTACAAGACCGGCCGAACGATCACCGGCGAACTCATTCAGCAGAAAGCAGACTCGATCGTCGTGCGCATCGCCGGGATCGACACCCCCATCTCGCGGGACGTGATCCGGGAGATGCGGGTCGAGCGGCCGGTGGAAGAGGTCTACCGCCAGCGTGCTGCGCGGCTGGCGCCGAACGACATCGCTGAGCGGATGGAGTTGGCCAAGTGGGTGTTCAATAAGAGGGCTTACAAGCTCTGCGTCGAGGCGTGCGCCGACATCCTGCGCGTTCGGCCGAACCATTCGGACGCCAAGACGTTGCAGGACGCGGCCAACGCGTGGCTCGCCCACGAAGCCAAGGTCGCCAAGGACAAGGCGGCGCGGCAGGGCCACTCTTCTGAGTCGCCGCCGCCTCGGCCGAAGCGCACGCGCACCGATCGGCTGACCGACAAAGACATCAACTGGATCCGCCTGTTGGAGTACGACTTCGTCGATCGGCAGAAGCCGCGTGTCGAAGTGCCGGTTGACGTCGTGAACGAACTGTTCGCCAAGCACGGCGACAACCCGCTCGTGCCCAAGGGGCTGGCTGCCCGGCGGTCGTTGCTTCGCAAGCAGGGCTTCGAAAAACTCGACCTGCTGTTCAAAGTGCAGGACCGCGACTTGTGGGGCAGGGCGGTGGTGCGCGGCGACCCCGTCGGCCTGCGGACGTTCCGCATCCGATTCAACAGGACGTACGTCGTCAACTATTGCGGCTCGGCCGGCTGCCATGGGCAGACGGGCGGCGCGGGCGGCCTTGCCCTGCTGCGCGACGACATCAACGGCGATGCGACGGTCTACACCAACTTCTACCTGCTCAACACCGCCGAGTCGAAGAACGGCTACCTGATCGACCGCAGCTCGCCGCACCGTTCGCTGCTGTTGCAATACGGCCTGCCTCGCGTCCTCGCGGCGTCGCCTCACCCGAAGGTCGCGGGCTGGTCAGCCAACCCGGCCCTGCAGCGGGGCGACCGCTCGCCGACGTATCAGGGGCTGGTCGATTGGATCAGCCGAGACCTGTACGCGCCCATGCCGCGCTACCACGACGTGATCCGCTACAAGTCGCCCGCCAAGTCGGCCTCGCCGCCCCCGCCCCCGGATGGCGACGAACCGGCGGCCGGTAGCGATGACGGGCCGCGACGTCCCGACCCCGCGACCGACCCGCCAACCGACGACGCGGCCCCGGCCCGGCCTGAACCGCCACCTGCGCCGGGATGACATGGCAAACCCGCCCCGTAGGCGCGCTTTCCTTTTACCCCGACTTGGGTTATGCTGCCCGGCTCTGGAGCATCGCCCGGATAGCCGCCCAACGGCTCCGGCATGCCTCGGATCGTCCCCACCGCACGCGTAGGGCGTGGGCCTCGCCGCCCGCTTCGCCCTCCGCCCGCATCACAGGAGCTGCCCCGTGCGTCACTGCCTGCCGACCCTCGCTGTCTGCCTGACCCTTGCCGGCGTCGCCGTGCTGACCGGTTGCAAGGACGAGGCCGGTGTCGAATACGACAATCTGCAAGCCGAGTACGACCAGGCCATGGAGAAGGTGGCCGAGATCAACCGCCGATGGGTCGACGACGAGTTTATCCAGTCGGACCAGTCGCTCGACACGGAGTCCGGCCGAATCGACCGAGCCGGTTACGAGGCGAAGAAGCTCACCGATGCGGCGGCTGCGCTCGATACGTTCATCAAGTCGGCAGCTCCTGGTCCGGAATCGACGGACGACGACAAGACCAACCGCGGCCGACTCGAAGCCGCCGCTCGCAAGATTCGCGCCCGTCTGCACCTGACCGTCGCGCAGCAGGACTTCGACGCCGGGACGACGGCCGCGGCCCGCCTGTCGGACCAGGCGACGCGTCTGTTTTCGCGCTTCATCGACGTGACGCGCACCGCCTCGACGCTCGAGCGCGTCAAGAACGAGACACAGAACACGATCGCATCCCGCGACGCCGTGCAGTCCGACCTCGAACAGGCTGAGACCGCGTTGAACGCCGCGCGCACGAAGCTCGGCATGCTGACGGCCGACCGCGACGCCGGCGTTCAGCAGATTCAGACGCTCACGACGCAGCGCGACGCGGCCGCTCAAAAGACCAGCGACCTGATCGCCCAGTCACAGAAGGAGTCGGACGCGGTGCGCGACGAAGAGGACCTCGCTAAACGCAAGGCGTTGCGTGAGCAAAGCCAGGCGACCTTCGTCAAGGCCATCCGTGAAGCCGGCGCCGAAGCCGCTCAGCACGACACGCAGATCGAAACGACCCAGAGCAAGGTCGACCGCCTCAACGAGGAGATCGACGACCTCGAGTTACAGATCAAACTGCTGGGCGAGAAGGTCACGGCGTTTACGCAGGGCAGAACGGCCGTCGAAACGCGGTTGGCCCGTCTGGACAAGGCGCAGAAGTACCTCATGTCCGGCAGCGACGCCGACGCCGAAACGCTCCAGTACATGGCCACGCTCGTCGTGTCCGCCGGCGGTAGCGGCGACGTGAACGCGCTTAAGGCCGGTCTTGAGAAGTTCGTACCCAGCCTGAGGTCGGGCAAGGCCGACATCGACAAACGCGTGGCCGCCCTGGCCGCGACCTACACAAACGACGTCGTCGCGCCGTACACGAAGGCGCTGGCGGAATTGGCGTCGGCCCGTGAACACCTTGAGGCGGCCAAGGGCACAGCAGGGCTACCTGATCGTGAAACGGATTGGATCATCGCCGCGCTGAACGAGATCACCGTCACGGAGGCGAGTATCCGCCAGAGCCACATCGAGGCGGCGGCCGTCTTTGGCTCAACGCTTCAGTACCTCGTTCAGAACGAGGCAGAGGTCGGCGGCTTGCCGCCCGCGGTTGCAACCCAATTGGCCGCCCTGCAAACGGTATTGGCAGCGGAGAAGCAGGCCTTGAATGGTTTGCAGGCACATGCCGATACCGGTCAAGCGAGCGGGTCACGGATTAAACTCGTCGCCAATATTTCCAAGGCCCAGTCCGACGCACTGACCAACTTCAAGACTCGCGGTGCCGCCGCCAGCATCACCGCACCGCGGCCCGCGGCTGCGCCGTCAAACTGACGCGCATCAAATGTGAGTGGCTGTGAATAAGCGAAGCGTTTCACGGTGTTGGACATCCAGCCCGTGAAACGCTTCGCTTATTCACAGCCACCCTGCGTCGCGCTTTGTCCCACCGTGCTCGTTGTTGTAAGCAGCCTACCGCGCCAACCGGCGCAGCACTTTCGACGTGGTCAACCAGAGCAGTCGTGATTCGCCGATCGCTTCCGGATCGGAGATCGGCGTGTCGACCAGCGCGCAGCCCGCTTTTTTCATCACGACGAACGACCCCTCGTCGCGACCGCCGCAGAGTGTGCGGATGATCCCGCTGAGCGTCGGTTCGTGGCCGACGATCATGACGATCTGCTCCTCGCGTCGTTTGAGCCGTTCGATCACTGCGCGGGCCGGGCCGTACGCCAACTCCTGCATGACCGTCGGCGGGCGGTTGAACACCCGTCCGACGATCTCGGACGTTTGCACCGCGCGGACCAGCGGGCTGGTCAGCACGACGTCCGGCCGATCCGCGATCGACGCCAGCCCCACGGCCGCCCGCCGAGTGCGCTCGACCCCTTCCTCGGTGAGTCGTCGCGAGGCGTCGGTCCCATCGGGGCCGGTCGGTTCGGCGATGCCGTGTCGGAAGATCAGCAGTTGCATAGACGGTCCATCGGATTACTCAGACATCCGCCTCAATCGCGAGGCTCGAACGCGGCGATCATCTCGTCCGGCATCCGCCGCGGCCGACCTGTTTCCAAGTCGAGGTAAACCCACGTCGTCTTCGCCCGCGCGAGCGTCTGGCCGTCGGTCAGCCGAACGATCTGATGATAGCGTAACGCCGTGAACCGCCTCATCCCGCCCGGCCAGGTCGCGACGACGATCCGGTCGTCCGCGAACGCGGGCGACAAGTAGTCGATCTCATGCCGCCGCACCACGAACGCCGCGCCCATCGACTGGTACTTGTCCCAGTCGTATCCGACCGAGTCGGAGTGGGCGTACGCGGCCGCGTCCATCCAGCGCGGGTACACGGCGTTGTTGACGTGCCCTTGCGCGTCGATGTCGTCGGATTCGACGGCCACGTTCAGGAGAAAAGGGCGCGCGTCGTCGAGTTCGATCGTCGCGCCGGCGTCGGTCGTCAGGGGGAGCGTTGCCAACGAAAACTCCTCACGACGACGGGTTGGGCGGCCGGTCCCCCCGGTCGATCTGTCGCAGGTACGACCAACTGTACAGCCCCGTGTCGTGCCCGTCGCTGAACCGGATCTTGATCGCGTAGTTGCCGACCAGTTCCGCGTCGACGGCGACCACGGGTTTGTTCATCGCCTCGGCCACGTTGGTCGGCAGAACGGTCAGCGGGTCTTTGGCCATCTGTTCGCGCAGTTGCCGCTCGTCGGCCGAGGGCGACGAGCGCCGCAGATACCCGATCGGGTAGTAGCTGACCCGCCCGTCCGCCCACGTGACGGTCAGCCCCCGATCCTTCTTCAGGTCGAGCGCGGTGGGGCGGTCGGATTGCGGCGTGGGGTCGGCCATGCGGCGGATGATAGGGGTGGGTCAGCCAATCCGCGTGCCGCGGCGTCGGTCGAGGTCGCTTGATACACTGGGAGCATGTCATCGAAGTCTCCATCTGAAAAGGCCGAAAAGCTCCGCCGCAAGGCCAAGAAACTGGGCATCCCCAAGACCGAGCGGCACATCTTTCTCTGCTGCGACCAGAACAAGCCCGAGTGCTGCGGCCGCGCCCGTTCCCTCGAAGCGTGGCAGTACCTCAAGTCGCGTTTGAAAGAACTCAAACTTGACGGCGACGGCGGCGTCTTCCGCACCAAGGCCGACTGCCTGCGCATCTGCAAGGCCGGGCCGATCGCCGTGGTTTATCCCGAAGGCGCGTGGTATCACTCCTGCGACCCGCCCGTGCTGAAGCGCATCGTCGACGAGCACCTGGTCAAAGGCAAGGTCGTTGAGGACTACTTGATCGTCGAGAGGCCGTTGGAGGGCGCGAACGATGAATGATCGCAAGCACGACACAAACGCCACATTCCAGGTCGTTTCGAGGACCCGGATTACATCCGTTGTGCTGATCGCATGCCTGCTGAGTTATGCGAGGGCTGCGACAGCCGACGATTGGCCACGCTTCCGTGGTCCGAACGGCGCCGGCGTGTCCAACGCCGCGATCCCCGCCAAGTGGACCGACGCCGACTACCGCTGGAAGGTCGCGTTGCCCGGCGACGAAGGACACGGCTCGCCGGTTGTGTACAAGGGCAAGGTCTATCTCAACGGTGCGTCGAAGGACGGCGCTCAGCGGCTGATCATCAGCATCGACGCCGCGACGGGCAAGACGCGGTGGGTCAAACGCTTCGACGCCGCGTCGCACCGTAAGCACAAGTTCAACAGCTTCGCGACGAGCACGCCGGCCGTGGATGCGGCAGGCGTCTATTGCGCTTGGGGTTCGACCAAACGACTGACGCTGGTCGCGCTCGATCACGAGGGCAACGAGCGCTGGCAGCGCGACCTCGGCCCGGTCAAGGGCGGGCACGCGTTCGGCGTGTCACCGATCGTCTACGAGGACATGGTCATCCTGCCGAACGATCAGGACGGCGACAGCTCACTCATCGCCGTGGACAAGTCAACCGGAAAAACACGCTGGCGCATCCCGCGCAAGAGCCTGCGACTGACGTACTCGACGCCCGTTGTCTATCAACCCAACGGCCTTCCGCCCGTGCTGGTTTTCACGAACTGGCAGCACGGCATCACCGGCGTCGAGCCGCGCACCGGCAAGGTCGTTTGGGAACTGGACGTATTCGGCAAGCCGGACAAGGAGCGCGCGATCGGCTCGCCCGTCGTGGCCGGCGACATCGTCATCGGCACGTGTGGATTCGTGACCAAAGACAAGCACGTCGTCGCCCTGCGACCGACCGGCAAGTCGGGCGCGCCGATGGCTGAGACCTGGCGGATCGAGAAGGCCGTGCCGCATGTGCCGACGGTGCTTGTGCTCGGCGACCGAGCTTACCTTTGGAGCGACCCGGGCATCATCACCTGTGTCGAGGTCAAGATCGGCAAGACCGTCTGGTCAGGTCGGGCGGAGAACGACGGCGGCAAGTTTTACGGGTCGCCTGTCGCCGCTTCGGGTCGCATTTTTTGCGCCGCCGACCGCGGCCAGATCGTTGTGATCGAGGCGGGGAACACGTACAAGCCGCTGGCCGTCAATGACCTGGGCGAGACGTGTCGTTCGACGCCTGCCATCGCGGGCGGCGACATGTTCATCCGCACGGCCGGGCATTTGATCTGTATCCGAGGCACGCATGCGAATTGACGCTTGGCTAGTCCGTGTGGGGTTGTGTTGCATGGGGTTGTGCGCTGTCGCGACGCCCGTGCTGGCCGATGCGACCGACGACCTGAAGCAACTGTTGGCCGACGAGTGGGACCGCCAGATGCGCGAGGCGCCGACGTTCGCCTCGAGCCTGGGTGATCGTCGGTTCAACGACAAGTGGCCGGACCTGTCAGCCGAGGCGTTCGAGCGCAGCCACGCGGCGGACAAGGCGGCGCTCGAACGGGCGAACGCGATCAACACAGCCACGCTGGCTGACGCCGACCTGCTCAACCTGCGCCTATTCAAACGCATGATCCAGCGGCGGATCGAGCTGTACCCGTTCAAGTGGCGGCTCGTCCCGCTCGACCACCGGTGGGGGATTCAAACGACGAACACGCTTGCGGAGCGACTCCGATTTACGACCGTGAAGGACTACGAAGACTGGGTCGCCCGCCTCGAGTCGTTCGACGGCTACATGGATCAAACGATCGCGCTGCTGCGGCAGGGCATCGCCGAGGGGCGTGTGCACGCGCGTGTGGTCATGCAGCGGTTGCCGAAGCAGATCCAGTCGCACATCGTGGACGACCCGTCCAAGAGCCTGTACTACTCGCCATTCCAGCGGCTTCCCGAAGCCGTGTCGCAGGCCGACGCCGAGCGACTTTCGACCCGCGCCCAAACGGCCATCCGCGACCAGGTCGTTCCGTCGTACAAGAAGCTGCTCGACTTCTTTGAGGCCAACTACCTGCCCGGCGCTTCGGAGAAGGCGGGCGTCTGGCAGTGGCCCGACGGCGACAAGATGTACGCGGCGCAGGTGGGCTTCCACACCTCGACGACGCTGACGCCGGACGAGGTGCACGAGATCGGCCTGGCTGAGGTCGCCCGCATCCGCAAGGAGATGGACGACGTCATCAAGCAGGTCGAGTTCAAGGGGTCGTTCGAGGCGTTCCTGACTCACCTGCGCACCGACAAGCGGTACTACTACCAGAACGGCGACGACCTGTTGGCGGCGTACCGCGCGCTGTGCAAACGCATCGACCCGGCCATGGTCAAGTTGTTCCGCACGCTGCCGCGCACGCCGTACGGCGTCGTGCCGATCCCGATGCACATCGCGCCGGACACGACGACGGCCTACTACCAGCCGCCCGCGGCCGACGGGTCGCGCGCGGGATACTACTTCGTCAACCTGTACAAGCCCGAGACACGCCCGAAGTATGAGATGGAAGCGCTGTCGTTACATGAGGCCGTGCCCGGCCATCACTTCCAGATCGCCCTCGCGATGGAACAGGGCGCCCTGCCCAACTTCCGGCGGCACGGCGGCTACACCGCGTACGTCGAGGGCTGGGCGTTGTACTGCGAGACGATCGGGCAGGAGCTTGGGCTCTATGAAGACCCGTACTCCAAGTTCGGCCAACTGACATACGAGATGTGGCGGGCGATCCGGCTCGTCGTTGACACCGGTATCCACCACAAGAAGTGGACACGTCAGCAGGCGATCGACTACTTCAAGAGCTACGCGGCCAAGAGCGAACTCGACATCACCAACGAGATCGACCGCTACATCGCCTGGCCGGGTCAGGCGCTCGCTTACAAGATTGGCCAACTCAAGATCACCGAGTTGCGCGCTCGCGCGACAAAAGAACTGGGCGACCAGTTCGACATCAAGGCCCTCCACGACGTCGTGCTGCTCAGCGGGGCCGTCCCGCTCGACGTGCTGGAGGAGAACGTCAACGGCTGGATCGCGCGGGAGAAGGCCAAGGCGAGCGAGTAACCGCCCATTCAGCCGCGTCGCTCGGGACGCGCATGCGCCGAAACCTTGGCCGCCCATCGGCCAATAGACCGATAGACCCCGCAGGAGCCTCAACATGCTGACATTGCTAACCGGCGGCCAGAGCAAGGATTGCGAAGGGCATACGCGGCGGGAGATGTTGCAGGTCGGGGCGCTCGGTCTGGGCGGCATGACGTTGCCCGGCTTGCTCGCAACGAAGGCTCACGCTTCGGAGCTCGGTATCGGCGTGAAAGACAAGGCCGTCGTCGTCCTGTTCCTGCAGGGCGGGCCGACGCACATCGAGACGTTCGACCCGAAGATGACCGCGCCGTCGGAATACCGCGCGATGTTCGGCGAGGTGAAGACGAACCTGCCGGGCGTGACGTTCGGCAGCCACTTCAAACGATTGGCCGGCATGGCCGACAAACTCGCCGTCGTGCGTTCGTACCGCCACGGCAACGGCAGCCACGCGTCGGCGTCGCACCACGTGGCCTCCGGCGGCAACGCGACCGGCGCCTGTATGGGCTCGCTCTATTCACGTGTCGTCGGCATCAGCAACCCGAAAACCGGCCTGCCACTGCACAGCATCGTCCGCCCGCCCGCGATCGACGCGAAGAAGTACAAGACCATCGGCGGCCCGGCCGACCGCGTGACGCAGATCGGCGACCTGCCGCCTGCGTTCAAGGCGTTCGACCCCAGCAGCGGCGGGCAGGTGATCGAGAACATGAAGCTGCGCGTCGCGCAGAACCGGCTCGGCGACCGCAAGTCACTGCTCAAGAAACTCGACGGCATCAAGCGCGAGATCGACCAGACCGGCGCGCTCGACGGGGCCGACCGATTCCAGCAGCAGGCCGTGGATGTGATCCTCGGCGGCGTGGCCGACGCATTCAACCTGTCGAAGGAAGACAAGGCGACCGTCGCGCGGTACGACACGTCGGAGTTCGACATCCCCAAGTGGCTTTACAAAAAGAAGAACAAGAACCTGCTCCGACAATCGCCCGTGTCGCTGGGTAAGCAGATGCTCATGGCCCGCCGACTGGTCGAGTACGGCGCGGGTTTTGTTACGGTGACCAGCGCGGGTTGGGACATGCACGGCAATGCGTTCGGCGTCGACGACGGCATGCCGCTGCTCGGCCCGGCCGTGGATAAGGCCGTTAGCGCGTTCATCGAAGACCTCGCCGCGCGCGGGCTGAGCGAGAAGGTCTTGTTGGTCGTCACCGGCGAGTTCGGCCGAACGCCCAAGATCAACAAAAAGGGCGGCCGCGACCACTGGGGCAACCTCTGTACGCTCGCGTTCTCCGGCGGCGGGCTGAACATGGGTCAGGTCATCGGCGAGTCGGACCGCACGGCCAGCGTACCGAAGAAAGACCCGGTATCGACCAGGCAAGTGCTGGCCACCGTCATGCACACGCTGTTCGACCTGGGCGAGCTGCGCTTGCGGCAGGACATCCCGCGCGACGTGTACGCGGCGATCGACGCCGGTGCGCCGATCCCCAATCTCATGTGAGATCTTCTGCGCAACCTCTCCCGTTGGGAGAGGTCGGCGGCTTCGCCGCCGGGTGAGGGTTCGCGCAGCCGGTGCATCACTTGTCGGCGGCGACGTCGTCGCGCGCAACCCTCATCCCAACCCTCTCCCACGGGGAGAGGGGGTTGTACAGGCATACGCTCCAACGGCGCGGTACACAGCGGGCGTGAGTTTCGCTAAACTCCCCGCACCATGCTCCCGCACCTGGACGCACAAAAGATCATCAAGACCATCGATCGGCTGAACCGCCGGATCGCCGAGCGGTTTCCGGATTCGGGGCTGTCGCAGGTGTCGTTGCAGGTGCACAAGGTTGCGGACAAGGCGCAGTCCCGATCCCAAACGGCACGTCGGCCGAACATCCTCTTGCGGTTGGGCGTTGCGATACTGCTGCTGCTGCTGATTTCGGTCGTCGCGGCGTCCGTGGCGGTTTTGCTCGATGGATCGTTCGAATTGAACACGGGCTGGGACGCGGTGCAGGGCGTCGAAGCGGGGATCAGCGCCAGCGTCTTCATCGGCGCCGCCATCATCTTCCTCATCACGGTCGAGAACCGGATGAAGCGTAAGAAGATGCTGACCGAAATCGAAGACCTGCGCGAGCTGTCGCACATCATCGACATGCACCAGCTCACGAAAGACCCGGAGCGCGTCCTGCGCCCGCACAAGCGCACGGCCTCGTCTCCGACGGACAACCTGTCGCCGTTCGAGTTGAGCCGGTATCTCGACTACTGCAGCGAACTGCTCGCGCTGCTGGGCAAGGTCGCGGGCATCTACTCGCAGGGCGTTCACGACGCCGTAGTGCTCGACGCGATCGATTCGATCGAGAACCTGACGACCGGCCTGTCGCGCAAGATCTGGCAGAAGATGATCATCCTCGGCCAGTGGCAGAACGAGGTCGCGGCGGAGGGCCGGGCGAACGTCGGCGAAGCCGCGCCGCCTGCCGTGCCGCATGAGCGCCCGCCGGTCGAAGACATCGCCCCGTCAGACGACCCGCCCGCGTCGTCATAACTCAACGATCTCAAGTTTGGCATATTCCTGCACGAGTGTTTTCGTGCCGGCCGTGTTGAACTGCACCTGCACCCGCGTGCCGCCCGACCCGCTGCGGACGGTCAAAACGCGGCCCAGCCCGAACTTGTCGTGACGCACCAGCATGCCGGGCGAGAAGGGCGACTGCTTCGGCGCGTCGTATGACGACGAACGCTGCGCCAGCTTCGCGCCGGGCTGCGCAAACGACCCGCCGCCGCGCGCCGCGCTGGGCGACCACGCGTCGTCGTCGCCCTCAGCTCGGATGCGATTCAGGTCGTCCTGCGGCAACTCGTCGAAGAAGCGGCTGGGGATCGTGGGCATCGTTCGGCCGAACACCGTGCGGAATTGCGCGTGACTCATCGTGAGGAAGCGCATGGCGCGTGTGATGCCGACGAAGCAGAGCCGGCGTTCCTCTTCCAACTCGGCCCGGCTGTCGTTGGCGCGCTCGTGGGGGAGCAGGCCGTCTTCGACACCGAGCATGGCGACCGCGCCGAACTCCAGGCCCTTCGCCGCGTGCAACGTCATCAGCGTGACAGCGCCTTCTGAGTTGTCCACCGCGTCGACATCGCTGACGAGGCTGACCCGTTCGAGGAATGCCAGCAGCTTCTCAGCGAGCGGCGTCGCGCCGCCGTACGACACGCGGTCTTGCTCCGGGATGTCGTCGTACGCAAGCTCAGCCTCGAACTCCTGTTCGAACTGTTGCGCGGAACTGACCAACTCGCCGAGATTAGCCAGCCGTTCCTGGTCCGGGTCGGCCTTGTCGGCCGCGTAGTGCGCGTGCAGCCCGGACTCGCGCAGCACGCACTCGACCAGCCCGCGCAGCGAGGCGGGTGCGTCGGCCGGCGCGGCGACGGCATTGTCCAGCCCGGCGATCGCCCGCCAGCGGTCGATCATCGCGATGAACTTGTTGATCGCGTTGACCGCCCGCGTGTTCAGCCCGCTGACGTTGACCGACTGACGCATGACCAACTCGATCGGCATGCGATTCATGACCGAGTGGGCCTGCATCGACTTGACCGAGTTGGTGCTGATCCCGCGGGCCGGCGTGTTCACGATGCGCACGAGGTTGATTTCGTCAGCCGGGTTGGCGATGACGCGCAGGAACGCGATCGCGTCCTTGATCTCCTTCCGCTCGTAAAACGACGTGCCGCGGGCGATCTGGTAGGGGATCGACGCACCGCGCAACTCGTCCTCCATCACCCGGCTGAGCGAGTTGATGCGGTAAAACACGGCCATGTCGCTCCACGCCAGCCCGTGCTCGTCGCGCAACCCGCGGAAGTGTTCAATCACCTCGCGGGCTTCGTGTCGTTCGTCGTTGCAGGTGACGACGCGGATCGGTGCGCCCGCCTCGTTCTCCGTGAACATCGTCTTGTGCTTGCGCTGTTTGTTGTTTTGGATCAGCGCATCGGCCGCGGCGCAGATCCGCTTCGTCGAGCGATAGTTCTGCTCCAGCCGAACGACCTTGGCGTCTGGGTAGTGCTCCTCGAAGTCGAGGATGTTCTTGATGTCCGCGCCCCGCCAGCGGTAGATCGACTGGTCCGGGTCGCCCGTCGCGCACAGGTTCTGATGCTCTTTCGCAAGGCCGTGCGCGATGAGGAACTGCGCGTGGTTCGTGTCCTGGTACTCGTCGATCAGGATGTACTGGTACCGCTGGCGAAGCTCAGCCAATACGTCGGCGTGCTCGCGCATCAGGTACACCGTGCGCAGCAGCAGGTCTTCGAAGTCCAGCGCGCTGTTCTCACGCAGCATCCGCTCATAGCCGGTGTAGATCTTGGCGACGTTGCGCGTGTAAAAGTCGCCTGCGCGCGATGCGTACGTCTCGGCGTCGAGCAGGTTCTGTTTGGCCTCGCCGATCGTGCCGAGCACCTTGCTCGGCGGAAAGTTGCTCGTGCTGATCTCCAGCCGTTCGAGCACGCGCTTGACCGCACGCTGCTGGTCGCCCGAGTCGTAGATCGAGAAACCCGGCGGCAGGTCGGCCTCGTCGGCGTAGCGACGCAGCACGCGGGCGCACAGGCTGTGGAACGTGCACACCGTCGTCGCCCGCGCCTGGCCCGCCGTGACCAGTTGCGCGACGCGGTCGCGCATCTCGCCCGCCGCTTTGTTGGTAAACGTGATCGCCAGCACATTCCACGGCGCGACGCCCACGCGCTGGATCAGGTGCGCGATGCGGCGGGTGATCGTCCGCGTCTTGCCCGACCCCGCGCCGGCCAACACCAGCAGCGGCCCGTCGACATGCGTCGCGGCCTCACGCTGCGGCTCGGTCAGGTCGTTCAGGAGGGGGTCGTCGGTCACAACAGCGGTATCGGTAGGCGTCCGTGCACTCATACTGCCATTCTACTCGCTTGCATCTTGTCTCGCGGTGGCCGACGACGCTTCGCGGAGAATCGCGTTCAGCCCGTCGCGGTAGTCCCGAAATCGCGGCTGCCAGCCTGTCCGCTCGCATGTGACGCGGTGGTCACACCGTTTCGACGACGCACGACGCACACGCGCCGGGTCGATGCCCATCTTCTTCAGCACGTCTTCACCGTGGACCAGCTTCGGCGGATTAACACCCAGCCGTCGGGCGACCTCGCTGTAGTAGTCGATCCGTTTGACCGGGCTCCCGTCGCAGCCCAATTCGACGCGGCCGGGCGACGGCGCGGTCATGATCGAAACGAGCAAGTCGGCCGCGTCATCGACGTGGATGAGATTCAAATACGCATCGCCGTCGCCGACGATCGGTTGGCCCTCGCGTAACGCCTTTTCGCCGATCACACGGCCCGGCCCGTAAAGACCCGCCAGACGGACGACATGCGCGTGGTCGCCCGCGTCGAGCCACAGTTGTTCACCGTTGAGCAAAAGTTGCCCGCGGTGGTCGTTCGGCTGCGACGGCGTGTCGACATCGATGGCCGCGCCGTCGGATTGGCCGTACACCCCGGTCGACGAGGTCAGCAACATGCGTCGCACGTTCGCGTCGCGCAGGACGTCTATCAGATTTGTCAGCCCGTCGATGACGACCTGACGCGGTGTGGGTTGTTCGTCCACGTTTCGGCCCGGCGGCACGAGCCAGTAGACATCGAGCGAGTCAACATTCAGGACGGGCTTGAGTTCCTCGTACGACTTGCGTCGTTCGGCGTGCAGCACGAGCGGGCGGGTACCGATCGCCGCCAACGCGTCGATGCGCGACGGGCTGCGCGTCGTCGCGTAAACGACCGCGCCCTCGTCGACCAGCCGTTCCGCCAGCCGCGTGCCGACGTAGCCACAGCCGACGATCAACGCGGTCGGCGCGAGGTCGAGTCGGCTGACAGTCAATTGAGGTTGACCCCGTCGGGCGATTGGCCGGTGCCGAACCGGTCGGCGATGCGCATCGTCTTGCGCGTCTGCGCGAGCATGCCTTCGAGCCAGTCGGCCCGAGCGCCCGCCCGCGTCTCGCTGAGCATGCGGTAACGCGTCTCGGTGTCGTCACACATCGTCATCACTGCCAGGTCGACAAGCACGGCCGTGGGGATCTCGCCGCTGAGCCAATTCTGGATCGCGCTGACGGACGAAAGCTGCTGCAACAGCGGGTCGTTGAGCAGTGTTTCGAGTCGGCCGCGCCGCTCGTCCATATCGATCTCCATCGGCGTGTCGGTTTCCATCGGTTCGAGTAGCGCCAGTCGGTACGGGTCGTGTGCGATCTCGTCACGCATGCGGGCGCGGCAGACGCCCTGCAACAACAGGTTGAATCGTCCGTCGTCCATCTCATGGTGACGCACGACGTAGCCGATGCAGACGATCGGCCGAACGTCCGGCTTGCCCTGGTAATCGTGTTTCCAGTCGTCGCCCTCGAAGGTCGCCATCGCGATCAGTCGACGGTCATCGAGCGCGTCGCGCGTCATGTCGCGGTAGCGTTGTTCGAAAATGTGCAACGGAACAGTCGCGTGCGGCAGCAGCACGCAGTTGGGCAGCGGAAACAGCGGGATCGGCTCGCCGAAGTCGATCGTGAGCAGGTCGGACATGGGGGATTGTAGGGCGACTGTTACGTGTGAAGGATGATCGATAATGGATGAAGGACGATGTCCGGATTGATCCCCGCTTCGCGGTGTCCGGGCAGGCCCACACGGTTGTTTTTCACCTCATCCCTCATCCCTCATCCATTATCCTTCACACTTTGTTCCCACCCATCACCCGCCCGCCGATGTCGCTGCGATAGAACGCGCCTTCGAATTGAATCACGTCGCACGCGGCGTTGGCTTTGCGCTGGGCGTCGGCCAGGTCGTCGCCCAGCGCGCAGACATTGAGTACACGCCCGCCGTTGGTCACGACCTCGCCGGTCTTCTTGTCGATGGCCGTGCCCGCGTGGAAGACGATCACGTCGTCCATCTTCGCGGCTTCCTCGAGCCCGGAGATCGGTAAGCCCTTGCGGTACGAGCCGGGGTAGCCGCCGGAGCACATGACGACGCAGCAGCAGCAGCGCTCGTCCCAGCCGATGTTCACCTCGTCGAGCTTGCCGTTCGCCGTCCCGACCATGATGTCGACAAGGTCACCCTTCAGTCGCGGCATGAGCGCTTGCACTTCCGGGTCGCCGAACCGGCAGTTGAATTCGAGCGTCTTCGGCCCGCCGGGCGTGAGCATGAGGCCGGCGTACAGCACGCCCTGGTACTTGATGCCCTCGCGCCGCAGCGCATCGACTATGCCGACGAGCACTTCGCGTTCGATCTCCGCCATCAGGTCGTCGTCGACCAGCGGGGTGGGGCAGTACGCGCCCATGCCGCCGGTGTTCGGCCCGGTGTCGCCCTCGCCGACCTGCTTGTGATCCTGCGACGGGTCGAGCACGAAGATGTTCTGCCCATCGACGAGCGCAAGCACGCTCAATTCCTGACCGGTGAGTCGTTCCTCGACGACGATCGACGCGCCGGCCTCACCGAACGCCTTGTCTTTCATGATGAGCTTGACGGCGTCGATCGCCTGTTCCGCGTCGTCGCAAACGATCACGCCCTTGCCCTTGGCCAGGCCGGCCGCCTTGACCACGACGGGCGTCTCGTGATTCTCGACGAATGTCAGTGCGGGGCCGAGGTCGGTGAAGATGCGCGCCTCGGCCGTCGGCACATTGGCGGCGCGCATGAGTTGTTTGGAAAACGCCTTGTCGGCTTCGAGCTGCGCGGCTTCCTTCGTCGGGCCAAACACCGCGCGGCTGGCGTGCTGCAGGCGGTCAGCCAACCCTTGCGAGAGCGGGTCTTCTGGGCCGATGACGATCAGGCCGACACTGTTGTGCCGGCAGAAGTAGTCGATCTCGTCAACGACCTTGGTGGTGATCGTGTCGGTATTGATGGGCAGGTTTTCGCCGAGCCCCGCCGTGCCCGCGTTGCCCGGCGCGAAGTAGAGCTTCTCGCACTGGGGCGACTGCTTGAGTTTCCAACCGAGCACGTGCTCGCGCCCGCCGCTGCCGATGACGAGGATATTCATGGCGGGATGTTAGGGATGAGGGGGTTTGTGGGTGAGTGGGTCAAGGGGTGTCATGCAACCGAAGCGCATACCGCCTCTGATACACGACCTCACTCCTTCACCCCTTCACTCATCATCTTCCCCAACCGGCCTTGCCTTCTTCCGCCGTTCGCTCAGGTGCATGAGGATCTGCTGCGCCGTCGTACAATGCCTCACGACCTGGTGCAGCAGGTCGACCAACTCCAGGTTGGGCAGGCGTTTGTCAGCCGACTCGGTCGCGTTGCCGCGGACGCGGGCCAGCGCCTCGCCGGCCGCGTGGACCGACTCGATGCACGCGTCCAGCGCGTCGTCGTGGTCGATCTTGCCGTCACGGTTCAGGTCGAGCTCCGTCATCAGACGGGAGACCTGCCACTGCGAGCCGGCGACGAAGGCCGTCACGATCGCCTCCTGCGCGATCTCGTCCGGCAGGTGACGCAGCAGGATGCGCACGGCGTTGAACCCCGGCTCGCTCTGATTCTTGAGCCACCGGTAGACCGTCGACGGCGCGACGCCGGTCAGTTCCGCGATCTCGGCGGCAGTGGTCGTGCGGTTGTCGATCAGACGTTGGAGGGTTTCGATGAGCACGGTCGGATTATAACGATCGGCGGGCGGGCTTGCGCTTGCGTTGGCGTCCGGTCTGACCGCGGTGGTCCCGTTCACGAAGGTAGGGTGGGCCAAGGCTCGGCGCGGCCCACCAATGGGCGGTCCAATGAAGCGTTTGATGGAACGTGTCTACGGGACGCCGGTCGGTGGGTCGCGCAAAGCCTTGGCCCACCCTACGTCGAGCACTGCGCGGTTTAGGGGAACGGTCTACGGCTTGTCCGGTGCGCCGTACTGGTTGGCGTCACTCGTGCAATCAGCGAAGACTAGTTCGCAGTTGGCCCCCGGCGTCTCGCCCTGGTCTGATTCGTCGAACAGGTTGTCCAGCGGGTTGGTCCGCTGCAGGTTGTACCGCGTGTTGCTCGCGACCGGGCCGAGGTTGCCGTTCATGTCGATCTCTGAAATGAAGTTGGTCGAACCGTCGTTGAATACGACCGTCCCTTCCCACTCGCCCGACCCCGCCTCGGTCCAGACGCTCTCGGCCTGCCCACTGCCGGCTGCCGGCCCGACGTTGCGGTCGCCCATGACGATGGCTTGCGAGTTGATCGTCTCCGACCACTCCTTGCGGCGGTCTTCGTCGGCGTCGTTGATCTGCAACATCGCGTACGAGAAGTTGTTGGACGACACAGTCGTGTCCGCGCCGCCGGGAAAGCCGATCGGCATAACCTCTTGAAACACCCCCGTCGCGTTTGCGTTGCTGCGATTCACCGTCGCGCCCTTGTCGACCGGGTTGAGCATGTACTCCGGTGTGAAAAACGACTTATTGAGCATGACGGTGTAGCGCGTCGCGGGGTCGCAGCCGGCGGCCGAACTCGAAGCGAAAGTGCCCTGTGCGCTCGGCCAGGTGAACGTCGGCACGGTGCTGCCGTCCGACTTGAGGCCTGGAAAAAACCCGTCGCCGGTCGATGTCCTGTTGTTTTGTGAAAACGTAACCATCCCCATATGGATGCCGCGCATCTGCGTGCTGTTAGTCATCTTTCTTGCGGTGTTTCGGGCGGTGCCAAGAGCGGGCAGCATCAAGGCGATGAGCAGGAATACGACGCCAAGCACCAGTCCGATCGCCCCGCAGACCATGCCGGCGACGGCCATGCCGCCGCCGCCCACATTGTTTTCGGCCTTACCGGTCTGCGTCAGCGCGACGATGCCGAGGATGATCGCGAGTAACCCGATCGGTGCGACCAGGATCCCGATCAGCCCGCAGACCAGCGCGGCGACCGCCACGCCGCTGGTCGTCCGCGCTGGCACGGCCGGCTGAGCGTAAGTCGATCCGCCGCCATAGCCGGGTTGCGCCGTCGGCGGCGCTGCGCCGTATCCGCCGGACTGGTCGGCCGCCGCATGCCCGCCGTAAGGGTTCGGTTCGTCCACCCGCCCGGCCGAGGCCTCTGTGTCAAGCGTAAAGACCTGACCGCACGCGTCGCACTTGGCCTGCCTGCCGGCCTGCTCATCAGGCACGTTGTAAGACTTCTGACACTGCGGGCATTGAACGATCATGGGAGAGCCCCCGTAAGAACAAGAACGCGACGTCGAACGCGCCGTTCGAGACGGGTGGATTATAACGGACGATGGCCGCGGCTGGAAACGGCGATCCGTCTGGCAGGCTGGGCCCGGGCTTGCCGTTCTTCGGCACGATGGGCACCAGTCAAGGCGGCTGAATCACGTCCGACACGCCGTGATGATTCGCGTCGCTCGTGCAATCCTGAAAGACCAACTCGCAGTTTGCACCGGGGACTTCGCCGGGCGCGCTTTCGTCGAACAGGTTGTCCAACGCGTTGGTCGGTTGCTGGTTGTAGCGAGTGTTTTGGGCAATCGGTGCGAGGTTGCCCGCCGAGTCCGCCGTTGAAAGAAACTTCGTAGAACCGTCGTTGAAGACAACCGTCCCTTCCCACTCGCCCGAGCCCTCGTCTGTCCAGACACTCTCAGCCCGCCCGGCGGCGGCGGCCGATCCGATGTTGCGGTCGCCGAGGACGCTCGCTTGCGGGTTGATTGTCTCGCCCCATTCCCGGCGGCGGTGCTCGTCGGCTTTATTGATCTGCAACATGGCGTACGAAAAGTTATTCGTCGATAAGACGGTGTCGACGTCCGGCCCGCCCGCGCCGGGTGTGCCGATCGGTGAGATTTCAACAAACGTTCCCGTCTCGTTGTCGTCGTTTCGGTTGAGCGAGTGGCCGACGTCCAGCGGGTTGAGCATGTGCCCGGGTGTAAAGTATGAAGCGTTCAACATAAGGGTGTAACGAGTGGCCGGTTGGCATCCGCTCACCGTGTTGGCTCGATAAGTACCGGCCTGCGTCGGCCAGTCGAAAGGGGCTTTCAGCGTTCCGTCCCGATTCAGGCCTGGATAGAAGCCGTCGCCTGTGACTGTTCTGTTGCTCGGGCAGAACGTGATCAAACCTTGTTGGATACCGCGCATCTGCACCGCGTTGGTCTTCATGTGCGCATTGCGTCGCACATGGCTCAGTACGGGCAAGAGACCCAGGAACGGGACGGCCAGCAGGCCGAGCGCGCCGCAGATCACACCGATGATCGCCAGCCCCGCGCCGCCCCTGTTCGTCTGCGGATCGCCCGTCTGTTTCAAAGCGATGACGCCGAAGATGATGGCGATCAACCCGAGCGGCGCGAACAGGATGCCGAGCAGGCCGAAATTCAGCGCGGTGATCGCGGCGTTGCTGACCTTTCGTGACGACCGGTGCGGGGAGCCATACTTGTCGGGCGCGTCGGCCGACCGGTGGGGACCGTTGGCAGGCGTGAAGGCATGCCCGCAGTAGTCGCACCTGCACGCCTGGCCGGCCAGATCATCGGGCACGTTGCAAGACTGCTGGCATTGCGGGCATTGAACAGTCAAGTGCGGGCCCCCGTGTGATGTTTATCACGGACGACGCTCGACGTTCCTTGGGGATTCTAATCAGCCGTCAGGAAGCAAACAACGCCGCGCGGATTGGGTCAGGTCGGCCCCGGCCAACCGTCGAATACGAACCGCCCGTCCTGGCTGATGACCTCGCCGTCGACCGTGATCGTTCCGCCCGAGCCGGCCGCGCCGCCCTCAGGCGGGCGCAGGTCGCAGACCATGTCCCAGTGCAGGCCGGACTCGTTGCTGTTGCCCGACTCGGGGTAGCCGGCCCCGACGGCCGCGTGGAACGTGCCGCCGATCTTCTCGTCGAACAGCGTGTTCTTGCTGTAGCGTTGGATGTTGTAGTTCGTGCCGATCGCGATCTCGCCCAGGTTCCGCGCCCCGGGGTCCTGATCGAGCATCTGGGTCAGGAAGTCGAGGTTCCGCGACGCCCTGGCGTCGACGACCCGGCCGCGCTCGAAGGTCAACTCGATGTCGTGCACCTCGCGCCCGTGGTGCACGGCCGGGAAGGAGTACTTGACGACGCCGTTCACCCCGCCGTCCGGCGCGTTCAGGTTCGGCCCGGTGAACACCTCGCCGTCGGGAAAGTTCTCGTGCCCGGCGCAGTTGATCCACGTCATGCCCTCGACGTTGACGGTCAGGTCCGTGCCGTTGGGCGTTTTGAAGTGGACTTGCTTCTTGCCGTTGAGGTAGTCGACGACCTGCTGCTGGCGGGCCTCGATCTTCCGCCACTCGGCCACGGGGTCGTCCTTGTCGAGGTGGCCGGCGTTGAAAACGAAGTCTTCGTACTGGCGGAGGCTCATCTCGGCGTCCTGCGCGCTGGACTGAGTCGGGTAAAGCGTGCCGCACCAGTGCAGCTTGCGCGGATCGTCCTTCTCGAGCGACGCGCGTTCCATGAAGACCTTCATGATCGGCTGACGCGAGGCCGAGGCCAGGCCCTGCCGCTTCGGGTCGATCTGCGAAAGGGCCTTCGTGTTCGTCTCGGCCCACAGGCCGATCGACACGTCGATGGTTTCAATGTCGTGCAACGCCATCGGGCTGACGTGCTTGAGTTGGTCGTCGCTGGCGATCTCGTAGAAGATGTCGTTCAGCGAGTCGGGCACGCAGCGCACGACGGGGTGCCCGCCGGCGCGCAGCACGGCCTCGTAGATCGCCTCGATAGCGGGCACGGCCACCGGGTCGGCCTTGATCAGGACGTTCTGCCCCGGCTTGACGCCGACGGAATAGTCCACAATGACACGGGCGAGTTTGTCCAGACGCGGGTCACGCATGAGAGGCTCCGGCGGGGCGAGGCCGACCATGTTATCGCGTTTTCAAATCAGATGTAGCGTGGAATCGGGTGCCACAGGCGGCTCGTCCGCCGGTGCATTGACTGTGTGACAACCACACTGGCGGACAAGCCGCCAGTGGCACGCACTACAGATGCATTGCACAGGCCATTGGCGATCCGGCCGGTGCCCGTAGACGGTCTGCCCCGCCGCGCGAATTGCTCATTCAATGCGAACAAGATCGGAGACAGTCAAGACAGCAATGCAGAACGACGCGGTGTAGTTCACCATCGCCAAGACCACGTGGTACCCAAATTCACGGGGCGTGACGGGACGGATGGGTCCACGGATCGTCGTGCCCGGCATCGATTGGATTCGGATACGCGTGACAATGAGTCCGATCAGGACAATCGATGCGGCGACAAACCACCACGACGCAGGTGAGAGAGAGTCCATCACGTAGGCAACAGTGCAACGCCACAGGACGATCCCCGCGGTCACGCTCAAAGCGAGTACTTGCGGGATACGCGAGAGTGCAGTTGGGTGAATCGGCTTGGGGTTTCGACCGGGCCAATCAGGGGATGCAATGCAGACCGGCCCGGCACGCCTACGGAACTCCGCGATGATCGCGGCGTGTTCTTCGAGCAACCGTTGCGTGTCCTGCTCCCACTCGTCGTACCGCTCCCGGTTGGCTTCCTCGGTGTGTTGGAGTGTCCGGCGGATGCTCTGCGCGTCACGCAATGACGCGTGCTCGTCGCGCTGAAGCTGTTTGGCTGACGCAAGTCGGCGCGAGCGGTACGGCTCCGGTGAAACGTCGTTGTAATCGGCTACCTGTGAATCGCCATCGACGGGCAAGTCGATACCGGCGTTTTCGACCTGTTCCCTGCCGTAGCGTCGAAGCAGGTATTCGACGATGCGTCGGCGGACGTTCCAGACCCATCGCCACTCGCTCTGTGCCGCTTGATCCAGACACCGTTCGAGCGTTTGCAGACGGTCCCGCCACGCGACAAGCTGCGCGTCGTCGACGTCCGTCGTCTGGCTCGCTTTGGCAGGCATCAATGGATTGTATGTGGCAGTGTTGGCTGATCGAGGGTCACCGCTGCTCCAACACCGTGGTCAACAGCGACTGCGATCGCAGCGTGTCGGGGTGCGTGCTGCCCAGGACGCGTTTGCAGGCGGCGACGCCCTCGCGCAGCATCGCGACGAACTCGGGGTCGATGTTTTGGCCGGTCGCCACGGCGTGGTAGCCGACGACCGCTTCGCGCAGCATTTGTTCGGCCTGCTGTTGTTGTTCGAGCTTCTCGAGCACGAGCGCGTATCGGTGCGTCGCGGCGACCGACCACGGGTCGCGCTCGCCCAGGTGAGCGCGGCACAACGCGTGCACGAGCTGACGCTTGGCCTTGGCTTCGTTGAGCTTGTCCTGGCTTTCCAGCACGACGGCCAGTGTGCTCAACGCGGACAGGGTCTTGCGGTCGTGGTCGCCCAGCACGTTGCGGCGGACGCTGACGACCTGCTCGAGCAGCGGTTGGGCCTCGGCGTCGTCGGCAGTCTGGTGCAGGCAGACCGCCAGGTCAACTTTGAGCGCCAGCGTGTCTTCATTAGTGTCGCTCAATTGCTCGCTCTTGGCTTCGACGAGTTTGCGGTAGTGGGGCGTCGCCTCGTCGAACTTGCCCAGTTGTTTGAGGACCGAAGCCAGCGCGACGCGCGTCGCCAGCGTGTCGGCGTGGTCTTCCTTGAGCACCTTGATGCGCAGGTCGAGCACGCGTTGCAGCGTCGCCTGCGCCTCGGTGGGTTTGCCCTGTGCGCGTTGAGCGATGCCGAGCAGGTGCATCGACGCGAGCGTGGCCGGGTCTTCCTCGCCCTGCGCCGCGACGGCCGCGTCAACGGCCTGCTGCTGCATGGCCAACGCCTCGTCCGGCTTGCCCAGCCGCGAGAGCAGGCCGGCCACCGTGTTCATCGACACCAGCGTGGCCGGGTCGCCGTCGCCCAGCGACAGCCGACGCGCGGTCAGGACCGAACGGTGCAGGTCGAGCGCTTGTCGCAACTTCTGCTGCATGGTGAACAGCTCCGCCAACTCGACGATGGCGGCGAGCGTTTTCTCGTCGTTGATCCCACGCGTCTCGCGGTAGCCGACGACCACGTCGTGTTGCAGCATCGCCGCGTCGGGCAGGGCTTCCATGTGTCGCAACAGCTTGACGAGGTTGGCCCGCGTGCGCTGTGTGTCTTCGGCGTGCACGCCCACACCTTTGATCTGGCTGGCCAACACATCCTTGAGCAGCCGGCGTGCCTCACCGTTGCGATCGAGTTCGATGAGCAGTTCCGCCTTCGCGCCCCGCCAGCGCGCCGTCTGCCGGTGATCGTCGCCGAACGCCATGACGCACAGCCGGATGGCGCTGTCGTGCAGCGCCAGCGACTCGGCGTGTTTTGAATCGGTGTTCAGTTGGCTTGCGCGTCGTTCGAGCAGGCCCGGGTCGCCGGCCGGGTTGTCCGAACGGGTCAGCGCGGCGGTGACGGCCGTGGTCAGCGCGTCGGCCTCGGCCAACTTGCCGACCTTGAAACGCAACAGCTTGGACAGTTCAAGAGACCGTTCGAGTGTGCCGGGGTCGGCTGCGCCAAACTTCTGACGCCAGACATCCAGCACATCCCGACGCATCTGCTCGCAGTCTTTCAGTTCACCGCGTGCTTCTAGCACGTCGGCCAACGCGACCTGCGCGAGCAAGGTCTTGCGATGATCGGCCCCGTCCTCGCGCCGCCGCGCGTCGTAGACCGACCTCAGGTAGCGTTCAGCCTCCGGCAGTTTGCCCTGCGCCGAGAGCACCTCGCCAAGCATCGTGAACGTGATCAACGTCAGGTCGTGCGTGTCGCCGAGTCGTTGGCGATGCACGGACAACACCTGGCGGAGGTGCGGTTCGGCCTCTTGCGGTCGCCGCAGGTCGGACAGCACCATCGCCAGGTGTTGTTTGGCGTCGAGTGTCTGCGTGTGCGATCGGCCCTGCACACGGTTGAGCGTCGTCAGCACGCGCGTCAGCAGCGCCTGCGCCTGGGCCAACTGCCCCTCGCGGTGCAGCGCGACCGCCCACTGCACTTCGGCCTCGAGCGTGCGCGGGTCCTCCGGGCCGTGCTGTTGCTTGCGCTGCAAAGCCAGGTCGCGTGAACGGTCGGCGTCGAGCTGGTCGCCCACGGTCGACGCCGGGTCTAGCCAGATGCGCGTCCGCGGGTTCGCGCCGCTCTGCGTCGCGCCGTTCGGCGTTGGCGACTGGTCGGCCTGCCGCGTGTAGAACGAGTACGCGCCGCCGTGCTGGTCGGCGATCTTCCGCAGCGTGCCTTGCGGATCGATCTTAAACAACTGCGTCGTGTTGATGCGGATCGACCGGCTGTCGTTCAGGTAGTCGAGCAACTCCAGCAACACGCCCGGTTTCATCTGACGCGGGTGATCACCCGCGACATTGGCCGAGAAGATCCAGATCAGGTCGGGGTCGTACTGCGTCGTCGCGTGATTGATCGCCACGCTCGGCTTGCCGACTTCTTCGGCCCGTGCAGACTGGGCGTACCCGTCCGCCCAGCGGCGTAGCTGTCGTTGCACTTCCGCCGACGCCGCCTTCAGCCCCGTCGGCGGCGCTTCTTCCAGTGAGTCGCCGTTGATCACCATCAACGTGACCTGCTGCGTGGGCTGGAGCTTCATCAGCGGCGCGTCAACCGCCTCCAACGCACGCCGCGCGTCGGCGGGTTCCAGACCGGAGATGTCGAGAATGAAGACCGCGCGTTTGATGCTGCTCAGGTCGGCGGCGCCCGGGTTTGTACCGACCGGTGTGACGTTCGTCCGCGAGCCGTTCTGTTGGCCCATCCCCTTCAGCAGGTCGGCCGCACTTCTCGACCTGCCGTCCGGGTCCGTGCCGTCCTGCTTGTCGTCCGCCTTGGCGTTGGCCAGTCCGCCATCCGTGTCGCCGCCCGAACGATCGAACATCGTGTCGGTGATCACCATGTACATGATGACGATGAACGCCACCACGCCGACCAGCAGCAACGCGGCGGCGATCGGCTGCTGCTGCGCGCGGTGCGTCAGCCGTTGCCAGCGAGTCAGGTCTTGTGGCGATGACGTGAAGATCGACCCGATCGCCGCGGCCTCCGACATGTCGGGCGCCGACTCAGCCAACGATTCCGGTGCGGCTCTAGGCGCTGCCGGCTCGCTCGGCTCGGGTACGTCATCCAGCTGCGTCGACTTCGGTTTCGGCAGGTCGAGCTTGGTGCCGGTCGCGTCGGCGAGCTGTTCCAGCGCGGCGAAGGTCTGTCGCTGGACCTTCTGCTGCGTCCGCAACGCGGTGACGATCTGTTGCAGCGTGTGGCGCGTCGCCGACTCGTCCGACTTGTCGTTGACCGCGCCGAGCACCTGTTGCAGCATCGCCTCAAGATTGCTCTCGCCCCTCGGCGCCACCATGTCGCGGATTTGTTCGAGCAGCGCCGACTGATCTGCGGGAGCGTCGCTCGATTGCAAACGTTGTGCGATATCGGCCAGCGCGTCTTGCTGTTCCTCAGCCGTGGGCAGTTCAGCCAATTTCGATTCCAGCGCCGCCAGACGCTCGGCGACCTTCTCGTCCTGCGGCGACGTGACCGCTTCGAGCACGTTGTCCAGCCGATCCTCCGCGCCGAGGCGGTCGTGGATGGACTGCAAGAGCTCGAGCGTTCGCTCGGCCTGCTTGCCGTTCGAGTCGTCCGCCGACGGCGGCGACAGGTTTTGCAAACGTTCGTTCAACTGGTCGAGCTTTGCGGCGAGGTCGGGGTTGGCCGACTCGGTCTTCGGCTCGGTGACGGCCTCCAACACCTGCTCAAGTAACTCGGCCGTCTGGTCGTCGGCCGGCGGGTTGCTCCGCAACTCGGTTTGTAGCGTGGTTGACGCTTCGACCGCTTCAGTCACGCGCTTGAGCGCCTCGTCCTGGCTGGCCTGCGTGGGGGTCTGCGCGAGCCGATCGTTGATCTGACCTTGCTGCGCTTGCAGCGCTTCGACGGCTTCGCGCAACGGCGCAAGCAGCGCGGCAAGGCCTTCGCCCGACGTCTGGCCTTGCTGATTGCCCGATGCGTCGAGTTTGGCGGCCACGTCCGCAAGCGTCGTCTGCAACGCGTCGATCCGCGGGTCGGGCGTGGCCTCCGCCGGCGGGGCGGTGACCGCTTCCAGTATCGCGTCAAGCCGCTCGGCCAACGCCGCTTCGCGTTCAGCCGAGTCGTCCTGTGAATTCAATTGCTCGCCGACGGCCTGCCGGACCGCCTCAATGATCTGATCGCGTTGCGTGTCGCCGGACGACTGCTCGACTTTCGCCAGCAGGTCGGTCATGCGCTCGTCGAAGACGGCGACCAGCTTCGCCTCGGCCGCCGCTTTCTCGATCAGCAGGTCGAGTTTGTCGTTTGCGTCGCGACCGGCTGAGTCGTCCGGCATGCGTTCGATCAGGTCGTCGAGCTTCTGACGGATCTCGTCGGCCGACGCGTCACCGGCCTGCTCGGCTTCGACCGCCTGGCGTACGGCCTCGACGAGTTGCGCCTGGTGTTGCGGCGACGCCAACTGTTCGACGCGCGTCAGTACGCTGTTGAGCAGCATCGACTGCGCGTCGTCGTCCTCGGCCGATGCATCGGCTTCGGCCTGAGCCGCGATCTGCTCACGCAGGTCTTGGATGGCCTGCTCGATCCGCGCGGCGCTCTGCTCGCCCGCTTCACGCACGGCCTCGATCACAGGCTGATCGGTATCGTTGTTCTCTTGCGCCGCTTGCAGCAGGTCGAGCTTCGCTGTCAAGGTTTCAATCTGCGCGGCCGTCACCGGTTCGGGCAGGGCGGCGATCGCGTCGAGCACGCGCTGCGTGTCGTCGCGCTCCGCCTGCGCGGCCGAGAGGGCGTCAAGTTTTTCGAGCGCCGCGTCGAGCGTCGTCTTCAAGTCGGCGACGTCGTCGGTCGGCGCGGCGGAAACGGCTTCGAGAATTTGCCCGATGCGCGGGTCGTCCGCTGGCGCGGCGTTCGCTCTTTCGAGTAACGCGTCGAGTGTTGCTTTCAGTTCGGCGATGTCATCGGTCCGTTCCGTCGAAACGGCCTCGAGGATCTGCCCGATGCGCGGGTCGTCCGCCGGCTCGGCGTTCACTTTTTCGAGCAGCGCGTCGAGCGTCGCATTCAGCTCGGCGACATCGTCGGTCCGGTCGGCGGAAACGGCTTCCAGTATCTGCCCGATACGCGGGTCATCCGCCGGTTCGGCGTCCGCCTTCTTGAGCAAAGCGTCCAGCGCATCACGCACTTTCTTGTCGGTCTTGGATTTCGGCAAGGCGGCGACGATACGTTCGACCAGCGCGGCGTCGCGCTCGTCCGACGACAGGGACTCGACCTGTTCAACGATTGAGTCGAGGCGGCTGGCGTCGTCGCGCGGTGCTTGCGCGGCGTCGATCCGTTCAGCCAACTCGTCGAGTTTGCCTTGCAGGTCGGGCGATGCGTCGGCCACCGCCTGGCGGATGTCGTCAGCCAACGTCTTGGGGTCAACGGCCGACGCCTGCGTCGCCTCCAACGCTTCGGCAATCTTGGCTTCCAGTTCACGCTGCCGCTGCCCGTGCTGCTCGATCGACTCGACAATCGCGTCAAGCCGCTGGGCGGTCGCCTCATCCATCTCGCTCGACGGCGCGACCTTCGCCAACTCGGTCTGCAGGGTTTCACGTAAGTCGTCGATCAGCGATTGCGTCGTCGGCTGCGAAGCCAGACGCTCGACCTGTTGAACGACGGTGTCGAGCCGATCGTCCGCCTTCTCGTCCACATGCGTTGTTGCCCGTTCGTCTAACTTCTGAAGGATGTCGTGGAGGATGTCCTCCGACTCGCTCTGTTTGGCAATCGCGTCGAGTCGCCGTTGAATCTTGACCAGCGCGCCGCCCAGATCGACCGCGTCGGACGACTCGGCGTCCACCGTCATCTCAACGGCCGAGCCTTCCGACTCGTCGTCGATCTGCGCCAGGTCGCTGATGTCGAACGCGGCGTCTTCGTCTTCCTGACGCGCGGCCGCGCCGGCCGTGGTCGTGAACAGGAGCTTCGTTCTGCCCAGCCGGATGCGGTCGCCGTCGTTGATCGGCGTGGGCTTGCGGACGAGTCGGCGGTTGAGGTAGGTTCCGTTGGACGAGTTGAGGTCTTCGATGACCAGCTCGCCGTTTTCGAGGCGGATCTCGGCGTGGTCTTTCGAGACGCGCGTGTCGTCGAGCGGCACGTCGCCGGTGCGTCGGCCGATGCGGATCGGCTCGTCCTCCGGCAGCTTGAATACGCGCCCCTCGTCGGCGCCGCGGGCGACGCTGATGATGATCATGGTCGCGCTCCTGTCGGGGCGGTAGGCGGTGGCGTCGGGCGGGGACCGACCGACGTGGCGCGAAACGCGGGCAGACGCGGTGTGCGAATGTCGGGTTGGTTGTGTGGCGTGGTCACGGCTTCAACATCGGCACACCCGCCGACACGCGGACACCGAACCTGCAAGGTCGCGGTCGGCCAAACGGCGCGCCGCCGAGCCTGATCGTCCAAACCGTCGTGCTACCCCCAAGCCCCGGTCCGCCCCCGGCCCGCCCCCCAACCTGCCCCCAATTCAGCCCTGGTCCGCCCCGTCTCTCGACGCCGATCATAGCTGATAGTGACGGATTTCACAAGGGTTTCCGGCGATACGGACAGCGATCACACTATCGGACTTCCGATCGACCTTGGCGATTCGATGCCGACGTCAGTCAAGCAAGGCTGAGACGCGTTCAAAACCGAGCTTGAGCACGTCGGCTGGGTCCCGTTGCCACAGGTCGCGGTTGAACAGTTCCAGGCTGACCGTGCCGTCGTAACCGCCCTCGCGGAGAACGGCGATCTCGGCAGCCAAGTCGATCACGCCGTCGCCCGGCATGACCCGGTCGGGGTCGGTCTGCTGGCCGGGCTTCTTGCCCTCGGGCGTCTGGGCTAACCCGTCGTCGATGTGGTAGTGGGCGAAGCGGTCGACGGGGATCGCACGCACGTCGTCCAACGACCCGCCGCTGTTCCAAGTGTGGAACGCGTCGAGGATGATCGTCGCGTCCGGGTCGTTCACTTGTTGTACGATCGCCCACGCCTGGTCGAGCCGGGTGACTGAGTTGAAGAACGAGATGTATTCCATGACCGGCTTGATGCCGACGTCGCGCCCGATATCGAGCAGGTCTTTGTAGCGGGCGGCGATGACGTCGAGGTCGAACGGATCACGCGGCGGTGTCGCGACGATGTATGGCGAGCCGATGCGCGCGGCCAACTCCATGCGGCGTTTGCACTCGTCGAGCATGAGCGGGTATTCGAGGTCGCTCGCCTCGCCCCACGCACGCATGGCGATCGTGCACGGCACGATCAACCCGTGGTCGGCGATCGCCTTCTCAACGTCGCGCACCTCACCGCCTTGGCCGACGTGCTCGTAGATATCGTTCAACCAAAGCTCGACGCCCTTGAAGCCCGCCTCGGCGGTGAGCCGAACCTTGTCGAGCAACGGGGTCGGTTTGATCGTGCTAGTGTTTAGGCAGAGGGTGAAGGGCATGGTTGGGTCTTTGGGGGGAAGAGGTTGAACGCGAAGACGCAGAGGCGCGAAGGTGGGTGGGTTGGATTCGATCAAACGAACAGTTGGAGCGTCATTTCAGATTCATACGATCAGCACTGGATGGGCAATTAGAGTCGAAGTCATGATTTCAAACCCCTTTTAGACTCGGCGCCTTCGCGCCTCCGCGACTTTGCGTTAATCCTCTTCACAATGTCAAAAGTCCCCCAGTCGCTGCGGCGCAGGGTCCATCGTAAACACACTCGCGTCAAAGCATCGCTTTAGCATGCGCGACTTTAGCTCGCCGTGGGCCGGGTCGTTCCACAGGTTTTCAAACTCGTTCGGGTCGCTGCGCAGGTCGTACAGTTCGCCGTTGATGTCGTCCTCGTCCAGGCCGTGATAGACCACGATCTTGTGGTCGTCGGTGCGCAGCATCGTCCCGTACGCCTCACCGCGGTGCGACCAGGCGTTGTAGTACTCACTGAACACGGCGTCGCGGTGGCGGGTCGGGTCGGCCTTGCCGGTCAGGATCTGCCAAAGCGATCGCCCTTGCATCCGCTGGCGGTCGTTGGCCGCGTCCAGTCCGGCCGCGTCGAGCAGTGTCGGCGCCAAGTCGGTCAATTCGACCAGCGCGTCGGATCGTTGGCCCGCCTTGACCTGGCCCGGCCAGGACACGACCAGCGGGACGCGCACGGCCGACTCGTAGAAGTGGGGGCCTTTGAGATAAAACCCGTGGTCGCCCAGCATCTCGCCGTGGTCGGACATGAAGATGACTAGCGTGTTCTCGAGTTGGCCCGTCTCGCGCAGCGCGTCGACCATGCGGCCGACGTTGTGGTCGATCAGTTCGACCATCGCGTAGTACGCGGCGGTGACACGCCGGCGATCATCGTCGGTCATTTCGGCGTCGTTGTAGCCGGTGATGCCGTCGCGCGACGCGGTGTGATCGATGCGCTGCCAGCGCGGCTTGTTGGTTAATTCATCGACACGCCGCGCGGGCAACGGCATGTCGGCTGGGTCGTACCTCGACAAGAAGTCCGCGGGCGGGTCGAACGGGTGGTGCGGGTCGAAGCAGTTGAAGCTGAAGAGCCACGGGTGTCCGGGGGACCGGGCCGACACGGCCCGGCTCGCTTGCTTGTTGATGAACTCGATCGCCTTGTCGGCGCAGAAGGTCGTCTGGTGGTGTTCCGCCGGCGCGCCCGCGAATGCGAGTCGTTCGCGCGGGTCTTCGGGCGGTTGGTAGATGTCGTCCCAACGCACGCCCTTCGCCGCCAGCCATTGTGCGTACGCGTTTTCTTCCCAGTCCGGCGGGGGGTGGTGCGACCAGTGAAACTCGGCGTAGCCATCGTCGATGCGCGTCTCGACGCGGTCTTGACACGCGGCCAGGTGCAGCTTACCCGCCAGGCCGCAGGCATAGCCCTGGTCGGCCATGATGCGCGGGACGAGCCGTTCGGTGGCGTTGATCTGTTGGCCGTTCTGCCGGCAGCCCGTCGTGCGTGGGTACCGCCCGGTCAGGAACGACGCCCGGCTCGGGGCACAAACGGGGCTTTGGCAATACGCCCGATCAAACGACGTGCCCGACGCGACCAGCGCATCGATGTTCGGCGTGTTGATCTTGTCGTTGCCCAGCGCGCGGACGGTGTCGTACCGCTGCTGGTCGGTGCAAAGCCACAGGATGTTCGGGCGGTCGGGTGTCACGGGGCGGAGAGTATACCGCTCCTGTTGACCAGGTGATCAAAACATGACCCGGCCGCGTTGACGATTGGGATCGCGCTAAGTTGCAAGCGGCTACACGTCACACACCCACGCGCCGTGGCGGAGCGACGCGACCTTATCTTCCCAGGTCGGGATGAACTCCTGCGCGACGTAGCCCTTGTAGCCCGTCGCGACGATCGCGCGCATCACGGCCGGGTAGTTGATCTCCTGGTGCGCGTCGAGCTCGCCCCGACCGGGGTTGCCGGCCGTGTGGTAGTGGCCGATCACGTCCTTGTGTTGATTGATCCGCCGGATCACGTCGCCGTCCATGATCTGCACATGGTACACGTCGAACAGCAGCTTCATGTTGGGCGAGCCGACCTTCTTGATCAGGTCGACGCAGTGGTCGACGTGGTCGCCGTAATAGCCGGGGTGGCCCTTCATCGGGTGTGAGCCGTCGCGGCTATTCAAGTGTTCGAGAACGAGGTTGATCTTCTTCGATTCGGCGTGCTTGATGACGGCCTTCCAAGCGTCGACGCAGGCGGCGTCCTGTTGCGCGTCGGTTTTGCCCTTGGCGCGCATGCCGGTGAAGGTGATCACGCTCGGGCTCCCGATCTCGGCCGCCAGGTCGATACCTTTGGTCAGCCGCTCGACGCAAAAGTCCTTGTTTGCTGAGTCGCACGGGCCTTTCTTGAAACCGTGGCTGCCGACCAGCGAGATGCCCAGGCCGAGCTTGCGCACAGCCGGGTAGTCTTTCGCCGAGATGCCCTCCATCGCGACCAGGCCCATCGCCTTGCAGTGCTTGGCGAGCTCCGGCCCGGCGATCGGCTTGAGACACCAGCCCATGACCGACTGACGGATGCGGCCGTTCTTGACCTTCCAGTCCTTGGGCGGTTGTGAGGCCTGCCGGTCGTGGGCGTGGGCGTTGGACGACGGGCCGGTGGCGACGAGCGCCGCGGCGCCGGTGAGTGCCGTCGTCTGGATCAGTTCGCGTCGGTTGAGCATGGGTGGTCTCGTGATGTGGGCACGTCAACGCGCGGAGCAAGCTCCGCGGCTAAACCCTGAATGCTGACCGCTAATGGCTAATCGCTTCTCGCTTAAACGTCACACAACGCCACCGCGTGGCGCAGCGCCGCCATCTTGTCGTCCCACGTCGGGATGAATTCCTGCGCGACGTACCCCTTGTAATTTGTCTTGGCGATCGCTTCCATGACGGCTGGGTAATTGATTTCCTGGTCGTCGTCCAGCTCACGCCGACCGGGGTTGCCGGCCGTGTGGTAGTGGCCGATGTGCTCGTGGTGCTGCTGAATGCGACGGATGACGTCGCCGTTCATGATCTGCACGTGATACACGTCGAACAGCAGTTTCATGTGCTTCGACCCCACGCGCTCGATGATGTCGATGCAGTATTCGACGTCGTCGCCCTGGTAGCCGGGGTGGCCCTTCATCGGGTGCGAGTCGTCGCGGGTGTTGAGCATTTCGAGGCAGAGGGTGACGTCCTTCTGCTCCGCGTAGCCGATGACTTGCTTCAGGCCCTTGACGCAGTTGTCCGCGCCTTCCTCTCGGCCGATGTGGCCGCTGTTCGCATCGTCCAGGTCACGCTGCGAGTAGCCGTTGAAGCAGATCACGCTCTTGACCTTGTGCTCGGCCGCGGCGTCGATCGCCTTCTTCGTCGCGTCCATGACCAGCTTCCAGTAGCGCGGGTTGTTGTAGCCCTTCATGAACGGAGGGCCGCCGATGTCAACCGTGCCGATGGCGCAGGTCATGCCGTTGTTGGTCAGCATCTTGAAGTTGTCGGGGCTGACCAGTTCGATCGAGTTGGCGCCCATCTTCTTGGCGTGGCCGGCCAACTCGGCGACGGTCATCGGTTTGTGCCCAGGCTTCTCGGTGATGTTGAAACACCAGTGGACGACGGACTGATTGATGTTGCCTTTGCTCACCTTGAAGTCCTTGGGCGGCACCTTGGCGGGTTTGGCGTGGGCGCAGCCGGGGCCGACGACGGTTGCGGCAACGCCGGCTGCGGCGACGGTGGCGGCGCCCTTGAGCACGCCGCGACGGGTGGGTTGGTTCGGGGTTGTCATGTGGACCTCCGTGGGGTTCAGGTTGGGCAGGGCAATGTAACAGATTTGCCGGCCGAGGCGCTAAGGCCCGACCCACTCAATCCGAACCGCCTTGACATCGATCGCCCGGCCGTTGGGCATGGCGGCCGCGCGCAGGTGGATGCCGGCCTCGCCCTGGAGCAATTTGATCTGGCCGAGGTTTAGCGTTCGCCACACCTTTTCGTAGACCTCTTTGCGTGGCACGCGGTCGGGGCTGGGCACGTGCTTCGGGTCGTACGCCTCGTTGACCTTCACCTTCTTGGTCGTGGGAAAGATCGACACGTCCGGCTCGGCCGACGCGTACGACGCCCCGATGTACACGGCGCTGCCGACGGCCTTGGGCGGGCAGGTGTAGAGCAATGACACGCGGTAGTTCCCCTCGCGAACGACCTTCACCGGCCAGACCGCGTGCGCGCTCTTGTCCGTCCAGTTCGTGATCCAGTCGTTGGCCCAGCCGGATCGGCCGACGTAGCTGATGCCCTTGCCCTTGACCGGTCGCAAATGCGCCTCGTGGCCACGCAACTCGGTGGTCGGCCACTTCTCGTGCCCGACCCAGACGGGCTTGTCCCGGCCGCGCATGCGGTTCACGTCGGTTGTGTTCTCGACATAGGCGTTGCGCAGTTTTTTCAAGACGTCCGGATGCTGCACCGCCACATCTTTCGTCTGCCCCGGGTCGGCTTGCATGTCGTAAAGCTTCCATCCCTGACCGGGCACGCCGCCCTTCGTCGGGGTCGCCCGCCAGCGTTGCGTCCGCACCGAGCCGCGCGTGCGCCATCGGTTGAAGATCGTCCGGTTAGGCCAATCCGCGTCAACCTTCTCGCCCAGCACCAACGGGCTGACATCGATACCGTCCAGCGGCTTGGTCTGCGTCTGCTTCGGGTCGATGCCGCAGAGCGTGCGCAACGTCGGCAGCAGGTCGATGTGCGACGTGATCGACTCGACCACGCGTCCGCCCTTGATCCCCTTCGGCCAACGGATGAAACACGGCACACGCACGCCGCCCTCGTCCGGGCTGCCCTTTCGGCCGCGCATGTTGCCGTTGTACCGATCTGTGTTCGGCCCGTTGTCCGTGATGAAGATCACGATCGTGTTGTCAGCCACGCCAAGGTCATCCAGTTGCTTGAGCAGCACGCCGACGTTGTGGTCGATGTTCTCGACCATGCCGAATGCACAGGCCAACGTGTTGTCCAAACCGCGCTGCTTGTACTTGTCGTAAAACTTGTCCGGCACCTGCCACGGCGAGTGCGGGGCGTTGTACGGGACGTAACAGAAGAATGGCTTGTCCTTGTTCGTGGCGATGAAGCGCGTCGCCGCGCCGGTGATCACGTCGGTGATGTAGCCGCTGCTTCGGAACGTCTTGCCGTTGTGTTCCAGCTCGGTGTCGAAGTAGTTGTTCCAGTGCCCGCCGCAGAAGCCGATGAACTCGTCGAACCCCTGCGCGTTGGGGTGGTGCGGCCAATTCGAGCCGTTGTGCCACTTGCCGAAACAGCCCGTCGCGTAGCCGGCCGCTTTGAACACCTCGGCGAGCGTCACCTCGTCGGTGTACATGTTCTCCTCGCCGCGCGTGACGCCGAACACACCGGTGCGCTCGTGGTATCGGCCGGTCAACAGGCTCGCGCGCGTCGGGGCGCAGACCGGGCTGACGTAGAAGTGGTTCAGCCGAACGCCATCGCGGGCGAGTCGGTCGAGGTGGGGCGTGTCGAGTTGCTTGTTGCCGTGGATGCCCACGTCCCCCCAGCCCTGGTCGTCCGTCATGATCAGCACGACATTGGGCGGCCTGTCCGCTCCCGACGCTTGCGGCCTGGCGCCGGCCACCCCAGCCGCCCCCCACGCCAGAATGACGGACCAACACACCGCCGCCCACACGCGCCGGCCCAACCCACGCTCCAACCGCCTGTCTCGCATCATCATGTCCATTTGTCGTCCTGACCTCGTTTGGTGTCCTCGCCCATCATAACCCCGCGGAAGGTCCCGCCTGTCCGGGCCGACACGGCCCGGCTCGCACGCCCACCCCACACCTTCATCCCACACACCCACCCTCAATCCCGACAAACCCCCGCCCGATACGTCTATTACCATGGACGCCCGCCCGCGCCCCCAAGCCGGGTCTGTCCGCAGACCCCGATCAACCGCCCACGCCAACCGACCGCAACCAATCACCCCGGAGGTGTCTCTTGATCAGCCGTACCCGTCCCTCGACACGCCTCCCGTTGGCGGCCGCCGCGATGCTCGCCCTCGTGTCGGCCCTCCCCGCATTCGCCCGCCCAGCCAGGTCGCAGATCGAGCCGTTGAAGGAAGCACTGGAGAAGAAGATCAAGGTCGAGTTCCGCGCGACGCCGTTGACGCGCGTGGCCGAGACGTTGCAGGAGGCGACGGGGTTGACGGTGGTCGTGGATCCCGGCATGGGCGACCGTTCGAACTTGCCCGTCACGCTGTCATCGGCGTCGATGCGCGTGATCGACGTGCTCGACCTGTTGCGCGACGCCCATGAACTTGACGACATCGATTGGGACATCACGCGGGGCATGGTCGTCATCGGCCATCGGAGCCGTTTGGCGAAGCGGTCTGTGGTGACGCGGTCGTACGTGATTCAATCACTCACAGCCGAGCAGCCGGACTTCTGGTCGCCGTCGATCGATGCCGCCGATGGTGTCAACCTCGCTCACGGGCGTGAGCCGTTCAGTATCCCGTCAATCTTCGAGTCCGACGACGGTGAGAACAGACTGACACGCGCCGAGGGCGTCGAAGGCGTCATCACCATGATTCAAGACACCGTTGGTCGGCAGGATGAGTGGGCGGCGTACGGCGGCGAGATCAGTTCCCTGCGTGAGTACAACGGCCAACTGATCGTGAGGACCACTCCCGAGCAGCACGAGCAGATCGGTAAGTTGCTCCAGGAATTGGCCAAAGCCGCGACGACGCAGGTTGCCACCGAAGCACGTTGGGTCGTCCTGCCCACAGCGACCCTCGACAAACTGCTCGGCCCGAGTCGGTCGCGCGTGTTGGACGCGGGGGCGGCCGACAAACTCTTAACCGAATTGGCCAACCCAGGCGCGGGCGCCAAGGCCGTTGGTACAGCCCGGACGCTTGGGTTTGACGGTCAGCGAGTCTGGACGCATTCGGTCAAGCACACCGCCTTTCTTTCCGACGCCGACGCCAACGCGGCGGGTGTCGATCCGGTCCTGAGCCTCGCTCAGCGGGGCGCTATCCTGGACGTTCAGCCGACGGCGAACTACTCGCGCACCGGTGTCATCGTCACCGTGCGCAGCCAGGTCGCTACCGCTCTCGAATTGACCAAGTCCACCGTTCCCGCCGGCGTCAAGATCGGAAACGCCCCGGCAACATCCGGCGAAGTCGAAATCGAAAAACCCCAACAAGACCTCGTCACCTTCCGCACGAGCGTACGCATCCCCGACGGCGGGGCGGTCGTGTTGACCAGCGGGTCGACGGGCATCAAAGCGACGGAGAAGGGCGACTCCGAAGTCGTCCTGATCCTGCGCGCCCGGATCGTCGATCCTAAATAGCCAAGCGCCGTTTGTTGAGGGTAGGGTGGGCCAAGGCTCGGCGCGGCCCACCGCATGCAACGTGCGCGTCAACGTGTAGAGCAACCCGTCAGTGGTGGGTGGCGCCAATCCTTGTCCCGCCCCTATGTCTATTCAGGTTGTGTTGCCTTTCGCGCACGCCACCACTCGGGCAACTCGGGATTCAACGTTCGCCAACCCACACCATGATACGAGGGCCGGCGCGTCTCAAGCGCGACCAGTACGACCGTCAGGCCGAGGCAGACGCCGAACACGGCGGGCCAGGCCGCGACGTCGGCCGCGAACAGCGCAACGCCGACCACGAACGCGCCGGCCCACGTCAGTTCGAACGGCCGCGACATCCGCACGACGTTGCAGAACAGAAAGAAGTGCAACACGACAAACCCGACCGCCGGGCCGATGTGCGGGTCGAGAAACGACATGCTCACAGCCGCCGCGCCGCCGAGCAGGAGGATGACGGCGTCGAAGGGTGAGAAGCGGAAGCCCGGGTTGAACGAAGGGTCGTTCATACAGATTGCTTTCTAACCCTCTTCCATCTTGGGCGTCGAGTTTCTGTCTGCTTGGCCAACGACGTGAGTTGCGCAATAGTCCGTCGCGTCACGCACGGCGCGGCTGGCTTGCTTGTTCTCGGAGAGTCGTCTAGAAAGCGCAATAGCAAATTGGAGGTCGCCGGTGTTGTTCAGCCGGTGGTGGTGTACGATCGCAAGAATGGCATTGGCGATCGTTGATTCGTCGTCGGGGTGTTTCTTCAACTCCCCCAGACGCCCGTCCATCATCGTCTTGGCGATGCGTTTCTGATTCCGCACTTTGCGGCATTTCAAACACCTGTTGGGACGTTGCCAGATGTAGCGTTTCTGGCGTTCATACCAATCACGTTGTGTCTCCGCGGGGAAGACACATTCCGCCCGACAGTCTCGACACTGGTAGTGAATGTCTTCCCAGAACTCCGGGATGTTCCACGAACGCCGACTCTTTTCAGATAGGGCGCCGATGTTGACACGGATCTTCGGATTCATGGCCAAGCCCGTATTCGGGAGTTCGGTCCTGCATAGAGTCTGAGTCGTGAACGGCCGCTTTACTCGCCCGGTTTACTTGCTACCGGCCGCCCCGCCTCCGTAGCGGTCCACGCGCGCAGTGATTCTGCAAACCGACTGGCTTCATCGGATTGGTAAGCGATCCAATCGGCAAACTCATCAAAGCCGATCTCAGCGGACATTGACGCAACAGGCTGAAGAAAAACAATATCGATCTGCATCGTTGGGCAACAATTGCCAATGTGGGGCAGACAGGCGTCGACCGCCGAAGCCCAATGGTGTGAGGCCAACGCGTCGTCCAGTTCGTCGGGTAACGTGACAAGAGACAACCGTTCCAACAGCCGCAGGAGTTGGCAATACTTGTGCTTGGCTCGGGTGGCGGCGACGATCTTGACTGTGCCGTCGATCAGCGCGGGCAGGCCGACGCGTTGCGAGGCTTCGAGATAGGCGTTCTGTTTGGGGCGGCGCGACGAGGAATCGGTTTTCAGTTCGACGAACCAGGCCCGTGACAGGTCGTCCGCCAACGCGAGATAATCGATCTTGAACGACCTGTTGGTCGGGATGTGGGGGTAGATCGTGCCGATATGCACGGGGAATTCGGGGACGAGCAAGGGGTTGACGGTGACCCCGTACCGCCGACTCAGGAAGGCGGGCAGGTAGATGGCGAAGAAGATGTCGGTGCGGCGTTCCAGTTGATAGTCTGGAAGATGCCGCCACTGATCGAGCAGATCGAATACCCTGCCGACGGTGTACATTGCGGCTCTCGGAAGTTGCGTCGATGCCTGGCGGGATGAGTAGCATCGGACCGCGTTCACAATGTCGAGATCAATTCACTCGCCCGTCAAACAAACGACCTTCCCGTCGCGCGTCGCGACGTACAAACGGCCTTGCGCGGCGGCCATGCCGTCGAAAACGGGTAGGGCGTCGAGCGTCGTTTTCGACAGCGGCTTGCCGTCCTTGGCGGACACGGCCCAGAGCAGCGCTCCCTTTTCACCGTTCAGGGCGCGGTCTTGTTCTTCCAGCTTCTTGAGCACGGCGTCGTCGTTGGCGGCGAGTCGGCTGAACGTCTCTTCCTCGTCGATGAAGTCGGGCGCGCCCATGATGAAGATCGTGTCGCCGGCCATCGCCATCGCCTGCACCATCAGCGGCACGTCCTGCGCCCACGTGTGCTGAACGATCGAACCGGGCTGCTGCCGGCCCGGCCGACGCGCGTTGCCGCGGGGGGCGAACTGCAACGCCTTGCCGAATCGTCCTTCGACGACTTTGACGCCGGTGACCTTGCCGGCGTGCTTGTACTTCGACGCGTCGGCCGCGCCCTTGTCGAACGACAGCGACAGAACCAGCGCGTCGTTCGCGGCCGGCTCCTGCCCGCCGGCGGCTTCGGCGATCTGCTTGTCGGTCAGCGCGGCGTGGTAGATGCGGACCTCATCGATGAGGCCGGTCAGCGTGAAGGGCGATTGGAAGTCGCCCACCGCGCCGCCCTCGTCCGCGCCGATCTGCGTGGCCTGCAACGGCTCGGACGCGACGTGCGCCGCCTTCTTCGTCGTCGAGGCGAGTTGGCCGTCGATGTAAACCTTCAACTGCTTGTCAGCCGTGAGCACGCCGGCGACGTGCGCCCATTTGCCGCCGATTCTTGCTGGCGCGTCAACGCTGAACAACTGCTCAGCCGAGCGGACCATGAACGTGACCTTCCCCTTGATCAGCACGAGCGCGTAGCCGTTGGCCGGCCCGCCGCGGGCGACGATCACGCCGTTGGGCTTGTCGGCCTTGACCCACGCGCTGACGGTGATCGGCTTGCCCGTCGGGTCAAGGGTCGGCTTGTTGGGAATGTCGACGTTCGGTCCCTGGGCAACGGGTTGTCCGCGGCGGTTGACCGTCGGCTTGGGGATGTCCGGCTGGGCCTTGGGCGCGGCGAAGAGTTGGTGTTCGAGCGTCGTCGTCCAGCGGTAGTACTGGGCCTTACGACCGAAGCCGTAGATGTTGTCGTCGTCGGCCACGAGCAGTCGGCCGGCCGGCGTGTACTTGCCCGCCTGGTAGTAGCCGTTGTGACCGCCGGCAAAGCTTCGGCCATAGATCCAGTACGACCGGTGGAACCACGTGTCGTCGAGGAAGCCGGTCGGCGAGAAGATGTGCGCCGTCTCGCCGCGCTGCACCGAGCCGTGTTCAGCCGCGTTGCCCGAGTGCGGGCCGAGGAACTGACGCACGCCTTCCTTGTCAAACACCTGCGACCGCATGTAAATCCGCTTGCCGTCGCTGGACAGCACGTCGGGCAGGCCGACCGGCATCTGCAACGTCGCGATGCGGTCCTGCAGGCTCTTCTTGGTCTGCGGGTCCAGGTCGTCGTAGTTCCGCTGCTGCAGGACGCGGCCGGTTGCCGGGTCGAGCTTGTAGAACCAGATGCCACCATCGAGGAACATCGAACGACCCGCGACGAAGTAGGCCGCGCCGCCTTCGATCAGGATGTTGCCGTGCACCGGCCAAACCGATTCGACCTGGTTGAACGACGTGAGCCGGCGGTCGGTCGGCGCGGCGCGGAACCGCCAGATCAGCTCGCCCGTGTCAGCCCGCACGCAGTAGACGTAGCCGTCGACCGAGCCGAACAAGGCCGTGCCGTTGCTATGGATCGTCGGCGGCGAATCAACACGCCCGCCCGCGGTGAACGACCAGACGGGCTTGCCCGTCTTGGCGTCGAGCGCGTGAACGGTGTGGGCATCGACCTGCGCGACGTAGACGCGGCCGTCGGCGACGGTCAACGCGGAGAGCTTGCCGTCGAGTTGCGTGGACCACGCCGGTTTGACGTTGGCGGGGATGGTCGTGTTGGATCGGCCACGTCGCTCGTTGTCACCGCGATAGGTCGGCCAATCGCCGGGCTTGGTCGCGGGGCCGTGTCGTTGTTCGTCCGTCCAGCCAAAAGCCGGGCCTTTCTCAAGCCGTTGGTCCGGCGCGAGCAGCTTCCACGACTGGCGTGACAGGTTCGTCGCCGCCAGCGCGTTGAAGCCGTATAGCTTGGCCTCGGGGTAGCAGGCGCAGTTGTGCGGCGGGGCGTACGTCAGGCCGTTGGCAGGCATCACGCCGTACAGGCAGCCGCCGCGCACCCAGTGGTTGATCTCCCACTTCTGCTTGCCGGTATCGACAAACTCCACGCCCGTCCGCGACGGCATGAGGAACTTGTCCGTCGCCTTGGCGATGTAGCAGCGGTGGTGGAACCAGTAGGTATCGACCTCGTTGTCGAACCGTTGCTTGATCTCGCCTGTCTTCGGGTCTCGGCCGACGAACTGGCCGGAGTCGCGGCCGCTGGTCAGCGGGGCCGACCAGATCAGCCCGCCTGACACCAGCAGGTCTTCGGGCGACTCGTAGCCGCCGCGTTCGTGCTCCGTGCCCCACAGTTTCTTGCCGCTGGTCGCGTCGAACGCATGCATCTTCCGGTCGCCACCGGCGAACAGCACGACACCCTTGTAGGTCACCAGCTTCGGTCCGAAGTTGAACGTGTATCGCGACCGTGTGCCGACCGGCTCGGACTTCCACACCTCGTACCCGTCGTTGATGTCGAGGCTGCGCACGTGTTGAGTGTCGAAGAACGTGACCTTGCCGCCGTCGGACGTCAGCGTCAACGGCGAGACCAGCGACTTCTTCTTCCACTTGACGTTGCCGGTCTTCTCGTCGATCGCGACGATGTGCCGCGGCTTCTTGTTCCAGAAGACCTGCCGAACCGCGGCCTGATCGCCCGTTCGGCCGAACTTCGGCGTGTACTTGTCCTGCTCCCACGGCTCGTCCGACACGAGCGCCAGCAGCGTACCCTCGACGCGGATGACTTCTTCGGTCGCCTTCGTGTCGGCGTACGTCGCCAGCGTCTTGCCCGTCGCCGCGTCGAGCGCGACCAGCGGGCCGTTGATGTCGAGCGTGACGTACACACGGTCCGGCGTCGCGATGAGCCGCCTCGCAAGCTGCGTCGGCCCGCTCTTGAGCGGCCAAAGGTGCGAATGCCACTTGCCGATCGGACGCTTCCAGAGAATGACGCCGCTGAACGCGTCGCGGGCGACGAGCATCCACTTGGGCGGCAGTTGGATCGAGACCCGTGACCCTTCGTCCATGATGTAAAACATCCGCCCCCCGGAAGTGACTAATGCACTCATCGACGCCATGCGGTCGTGGTGGCGCGACCAGCGCGGCCCGCCGATCCATTGGAGGTGCTGCGGCAGGCCGACCTCGTCGTCATTCGCCACCGCGTTGCCCGTCGCGTCGTGCAGGTAGTGCGACCACTCGTCGATCGTGTCGGGCACGGGTTTGACTTTCTTGTTCCACTTCTCATCGTCGTGCCACATGATGACCCCGCGCGGCGCGAGGACGCGCATCATCTCAGCCGTCTTGACGTTGCCCGAGTTCGATACGACGATCAGGTTGACCAGGTTGTCCGAATAGGGCAGCGCGGTCCCGTCGTAGTAGTCAACACTGACCGGTCCGTATTTCCGCAAACCACGGATGTACTTGCGCGCCGCGGCAACCTTGTTGCGGTCGGTGTCCAGGCCCTGAACGAGCAGCCCGTCGTGTGCTCGCAACGCGGCCGTCAGTCGCCCGTCCCCACTGCCCAGATGCACGACCAACCCGCCGGCGACGTCGGCCTGTTTCAGGATCTGCTGCGCGTCGCTCGCCGCGTCGGCGAGCACGCGGTTGGCGGTGGTCAGACCAACCAGCAGGGCTAGCGCGAGCAACAGTGGGGCGGTTGCGCGGTGATGTCGCATGTGCGGTCTCCTGTCGATCCGCGCATCCTATCACAACCGAGCCTCAGCCCAGGCGGGCAGGATTCATCCTGCCCGCGGACCGCCGCCGGGAGGTCGCCGGATCGCCCGCCGTATTCGTTTTCAGCGCGAAGACGCGAAGGACCAATCCAAGGCACGGAGTCGATGCATGGGGAGGGACAGACATCACCCAGCCCACCACCCCTTCGTGCCTAAGTGCCTCCGTGCCTTCGTGCTTCTCCCCCACCCACCTGCACACCTTGCTGGCCCCGTGACCGGTCCAATACGATGCCCCGTACTGTTCTACAGGGCCCAAGAGCCGATACAAGAACCATGCGACGGACGGCCAACAACGCGCTGACGCGACGCGGCCCGGCCGTGATGACGGCCGCCGCAGTGCTGTCCCTCGCAGCGCTCCTGATCGTCGGCCCCACGCTGCTGGCCGACCCATCCACATACAACCCCGACCGCTTGCGGCTTAGCGCGACCCCCCCGGCCGCCCCCAGCGCCACAACCCAATCCACCCAACCCACAGCGCAACCTTCAACCACCCAATCCCGTCCGGGGCACTGGTCCTTCCAACCCGTTCGCCGCCCACCCGTCCCGCAGTTTGGCGACGACACGTGGGTCCGCACACCGATCGATGCCTTCATCCTGCGCGGGCTCGAACGCCAGGGCCTCAAGCCCGCGAACGTCGCTAGCAAGTACACGTTCATCTGCCGGGCCACACTCGGCCTGACCGGCCTGCCGCCGACGCCGGACGAGATCGTCGCGTTCATCAAGGACAAGTCGCCGGATGCGTATGACAAGTTGATAGACCGCCTGCTCGCCTCGCCGCACTATGGCGAACGGTGGGGCCGACACTGGCTCGACGTTGCGAGATACGTGCCCGGCAAGGTCAAGGTGCTGGGCATCGACCGCGTCGATATGGCCGCCGACTACCGCGACTACGTCGTCCGCGCGTTCAATGAAGACAAACCGTACGACCGGTTCATCACCGAGCAGTTGGCGGGTGACCTGTTACCGCCGTCACCGAAAGTGGCCAAGGCGTCGGTCGATGATCCAATCTCGCCGCAACTCAAACAAGCTTACTTCGACCAACTCATCGCCCCCGCGTTCCTCTCGATCGGCGACTGGTTCGACGAATGCACCGACCCCAACAAACTCCGCCTCGACATCATCGACGAACAGATGACGACGATGGGCAAGGCGTTCCTCGGCGTCAACTTCAACTGCGCCCGCTGTCACGACCACAAGTTCGATCCGATCCCGACACGCGACTACTACGCCCTGGCCGGCATCTTCCGCTCGACACGCATTACGTCGAAGTTCAGTGAGTTCTGGCGCGACGGTCGGCCGCGGTTGACGCGGGAGTTGGGATTGCCGCGCATCGCAGAGTCGAACCAGGTTATCCGTGCGCTTCTTGAGGAAGAGGAACCCGAAAGCGCGCGCGTGTTTTCTCGCCACCTTCTCGCTTGGGGCGATAACGAAAACACGAAAGCATATGCCCGGGCGATTCGGGCTCTTCCCAAGCCAACCGTTGTCGCGTTCGAGGCTGAGCAGTTTGCAGGCGTGGACAATATCGCTATCCGCAAGGCCGAGTCATTGGGGCCAGAGGGCGAACAGGACGCACAATTGGTCTACATCGACTCACTCAAGCCACTCGACCGTTGGGTCAAATACGAGGTCGCATTCCCGATCGGTGGAACGTATGACTTCGAGCTTCGACTTGCGAGTGGTGAGCCTGCCCCAATCAAGGTCGAACTCAATGGGAAAGTGGTCGCCGAGTCGGCCGCAGGAGTCGCCACGCTAGGTAAGACTTGGTGGCACTTTACCTGGGCGTCTGTCGGGAGGTTCGAGATACGGGAAGGCTTGAACTTCTTACGCATCCGGGTTGCAAAAGGTGGGCCGTTCCCCGCAATCGACAAGTGGCGATTTGTTCGACACGATGAGAATGCTCGGCGCGTTGCTGAATATGCGAAGAAGCATGACCTTAATGAAGCTCGATTGCGGGACTGGTTGGTTGCGGGCAAGTACACGCTCCCCACGCCCCTTGACTTTGCTAAGTTCCACGAACCGATGGCTACGATTGTCGCGGACCGCCGCGAGTCATGCCGCTCACTCCGATCGAAACTCGTTGACCTGCCCACGGCCCTCTCAGTTAGATCGTTGTACAAACCGATCAACCTGCCCATCCACACCCGAGGCATGACCTACGCCACCGCCGGCGACCCCGTCCCGCGCGGCGTCCCTTCGACACTCGCGCCGAACGTCAAACCGCCGGTCGTGCCCGACAAGGCCAGTGGCCGACTCCAACTCGCCCAATGGATCACGCACAAGGACCACCCGCTCACCGCGCGGGTCATGGTCAACCGCATCTGGGCGTGGCATTTCGGGAGGGGCCTGGTCGAGACGACCAGCGACTTCGGCACGCAGGGGGCCAAGCCTTCGCACCCCGAACTGCTCGATTGGCTCGCGGCCGAGTTTGTGTCGTCCGGCTGGTCCGTGAAGCACATCCATCGTCTGATCATGCGGTCGAATGTATACCGCCTTTCGTCGCGTGCGACGGAGACGAACACGCGGATCGACCCGTCGAACAAGGCGTATTGGCGTTGGTCGCCGCGTCGGCTCGAGGCCGAGGCGGTGTACGACGCGATGCTGATGAGCACGGGCGCGTTTGAGCCGCAGAAGCCCGGCGCACCGCTTGATGTGGACATGTCGAGCGACCGGGCGTTGTACGTCCTGACCTCCGGCCGATCGCCGGCCGGCCTGGGCGACGACATCCGCAAGATGCTCACCCTGTTCGACTTCGACGACACGGGCACGCACGTCGAGAAGCGCGACGTGTCGCAGACGCCCGCGCAAGCCCTGTTCTTCCTGAACAACCCGCTGCCGGGCCACTTCGCCGAACGGTTTGCGCAACGTCTGCTCGCGTTGAAGATCGACGATCGGCGGCGCGCGAAACACGCGTACTTCGTCGCGTTCAGTCGGCCGGCCAGCGAGGCGTGGGTGGACGGGGCGGTGGCGTATGTCGAAGGTTTGGTCAAGGAAGAAGCGCTAAGCCGACAAGCGGCTTGGGCGCGGTTGGGACGGGCGCTGTATTCAGCGAATGCGTTTCGGTATCTGGATTAAGGTGGCATGGGACGCCTTCCCCGTAGGGTGGGCATTGCCCACCACAGAGCACGGCAACACAACGACAGACGATGGTGGGCAGTGCCCACCCTACGGCGGACAAGACAACGCATGAATACGTGACAAGCCGTAACAAACGACCCCCGCAGATCAATATAGATAGCGATGTTCACAAGAACACGACAGCCTGATTGCCCCATGCGAAGGACGGCACCCGCGTGCGCACGGACACGCCGTGACAGGGTGTGTCAAGCCCGCCACACCGACTGCGTTGATGGCTATGCAACAGCCGATCTGCGTGTCAGGGATGACATCGCCCACGCCGCGCATGAGTATTGGCGCGAGCACGGGTTGCGTCGCGCCAGCGGCCGAACGGGAGCCTGCGCCCCGCCAACACGCCAAGTGGCGCAACGGTGCGCACGACGTGGGTTTCGATTGGTTCGGGTGCCACTGGCGGCTTGCCCGCCAGTGTTGCGGCTGTCCGTCTCAAGCACTGGCGGGCAAGCCGCCAGTGGCACGCGCCAGGGCCAGAATAGGCCTGTTCAAACACGAAAGACAGCATGAATCGTCAGTCTGATCCAACCCGCCCCAACCCCTTGCCGCTCGGCGCACCCTCGCGCCGCGACGTGCTGCGCAGCGCGATGCTGGGCATCGGCGGCGTCGCGTTGGCGGACCTGTTATCAAAGCAATCGTCGTTGGCTGTAACTGGGGCACCGTCCGGGGGCCACTTCACACCGCGCGTCGACCGTGTGATCTACATCTTCCTCGAAGGCGGCCTGTCGCAGGTCGATTCGTACGACTACAAGCCGCGTTTGCAAACCGACCACGGCAAGCCACTGCCGGAGTCGATCCGTCCACCCAAGTTCACGTTCGCGCCGCAGGGCAAGATCATCAAGTCGCCGTTTGGCTGGAAGCAGTGGGGCGACAACGGCACGTGGGCCAGCGATCTGTTCCCGCGCGTCAATGAGAAGTTCATCGACGACCTGTGTTTCATGCACGCGCTGCACCACACGCAGAACGACCACATCACCGCCAAGACGTTCATCCACACGGGCGTCGCCAACGAGATCCGCCCGACGCTCGGGTCGTGGCTGGTGTACGGGCTGGGTTCGTTCAATGCGAACCTGCCGGGCTATATTGACATCGTGCCCGACGCGCCCAAGAGTCGGCCGACGGGCTTCCTGCCCGCTCGGTATCGCGGCACAGCCGTCGGTCGACCCGACAAGAAGTCGCGCGACTTCCAGTGGGAAAACCTCAAGGCGGCGCAGGATCGAAAGTCGCAACGCAAACACATCGACTTCGTCCAGCAGATGAACCGCGAGCACCTGAAGCGAACGGGCGGTGGGGACGACGTGCAAAGCGCGTCGGAGAGCGCGCTCGAGGCTGAGATTCAGAACATGGAGCTTGCCTTCCGGATGCAGGCTGAAGCGCCGGACCTGATGGACTTATCCAAAGAGACGCTGGCGACGCAGGCGTTGTACGGCGTCGGTGAGCCGCATACCGATCAGTTCGGCCGAGCGCTGCTGCTGGCCCGCCGGTTCAGCGAGGCCGGCGTGCGGTATGTCACCGTCACGCACGCGACGCAGCGTTACGGCAACCTGTGGGACCAGCACTCGAACCTGGAGTCGGGTCACCGCGGCAACGCGAGGGCCGTGGACACGCCGATCGCCGGCCTGCTGGCCGACCTGCGATCGCGCGGCCTGCTCGACAACACACTCGTGATGTGTGGCAGCGAGTTCGGCCGAACGCCGACGTTCGAGTTCATGGACGGCGGCATGGGTCGGTTGCGCAACGGCAGAGACCACAACCCACACGGCTTTACGATGTGGTTCGCCGGCGGCGGGGTGCGCGCGGGTTACCACCACGGCGCGACCGACGAATACGGCTACTACGCCGTGCGCGACAAGGTCTCCATCCACGACCTGCACGCGACGATCCTGCACGCGATGGGCCTCGACCACGAAAAACTGACGTACGAGCACGGCGGGCGGCACTTCCGGTTGACCGACGTGTACGGGGATGTGGTGCGGCAAGTGTTGGGGTGACTGGAGAGCAGGAAAACAGGACAACAGGAAAGCAGGAAATGTTGCGCGGTGGGACACATATGACTTGTCCCTCGTTTAGCGGCTGGCCCGCAGGGCCGCCTTCCCCCCGTCCGGTATACACCGGTCACCGGCATTGAATCGACAGCACCCCGCAAACCGATGATTCAACGGATATGATGTCTGGACGGCGATGATGCTCCGACGACTCCCCATCCTGCTCCCCGCCCTCGTGTTGCTGGTTGTCACGTGGGGCGTGGCGTTCGAGGCGGATGCGGCGAGCGCGAGGTGCGCGAAGCAGCGCGCGGCGTCGTCGGCCATACGCAAGGCGATCAACAAGGCCAAGGCGAAGCGGCGGCAGCGTCTGCGTGAGAGCGCGGCGCGGAAGCGGGCGTACAACATCGTCTCGTATTCAGCGCGCGCAATCGCGCGGAGCAAGGCGATCGCCGCGAAGCGGGCGAGGTACGTTTCGCCGTTCGGCTCGACGCCCAACGAGATCGGCCGACGCACGACGATGGACTTCGGGCCGTGGGCGCTGGTCTACGCGAAGCACGAAATTGCCCAGGAACAGACGCGACGTGCCGAGTTGGCGGCGAAGTTGTATGCGACGTTGCGTGACCTGGAGCACCTGACCGAACACGAGCCGCCCCTGTCGATCGATCGCGCCGCGAGCCTGGGCGAGATCGAGCGTGTCGCGGAATTGATCAACGAAGGCAAGCCGGTCGGTCAGCAGGACGACGTCGGCCGAACGCCGCTGCACTGGGCGGCGGTGGCGGGGCGTGACGGCGTCGTCGAGTTGCTGATCAAGCAGGAAGTCCCGTTGAACACACGAGACAGTTTCCGCGGCTACACGCCGCTGCACTACGCGGCCGAGCACGGCAAGGAACAGGTCGCCCGCCTGCTGATCGACGCGGGCGCGGACATCGACGCGAAGAACGATTGGTACCAGACGCCACTCGATCTGGCGGAGCGACATCGGCGCGAGGATGTGGCGTTGATGCTGCGTCGGGCGGAAGACCTGCGAACACTGACTCAATGATGAATGCACACATTCATCTCGCTCGCTCACAACAACGCAAAATGATGATGAGGCTGCGACACGCGGGGCGACCCCGGCTTTTTTCAAACCGAGGTCGGATCGGTGCGCGCCGCGTCGTGCCGATTATCCCACCGCTGGGCAATCGGCATGCGCCGGCCGAAGCCGAACGCCTTGCCCGTGACCTTGATGCCGGGGGCGGCCTGTTTGCGTTTGTACTCGTTGCGGTCGATCAGGCGGGCGATGCGCTGGACGACCTTGGCGTCGAGGCCGGTCTCGGCCACGATCTGCCGTACGCTCTGTTCGCGTTCGACGTAGCGTTCGATGATGGCGTCGAGTTCGTCATAGGGTGGTAGCGTGTCCTGGTCGGTCTGGTCGGGCCGCAACTCGGCGCTGGGCGGTTTGGTAATCGTGTCTTCGGGGATGACGGGCAGGCCGAAGTCGCGGAGCAGGGGCGAGTCGGGCGAGGTGTTGATCCAGCGGGCCAGGTCGTAGACCATCGTCTTGGGCACGTCGGAGAGGATGGCCAACCCGCCGGCCATGTCGCCGTAGAGCGTGCAGTAGCCGACGGCCAGTTCAGACTTGTTGCCGGTGGTGACGAGCATCGAGCCGAACTTGTTGCTCACGGCCATGAGCACAACGCCGCGTGCGCGGGCCTGGATGTTTTCTTCGGCGACGCCCGCATCCGTGCCTTTGAACACGTCGCCGAGCATGTCGGTGAAGGCGTTGTGCGCGGCCTCGATGGGCACGTTGTCGAACTGGATGTGAAGTCGTTGCGCCAGGTCCTGCGCGTCGGTCACACTGCCTTCGCTGCTGTAGCGTGACGGCATGGTGATGCCGCGCACCTGTTCGCGGCCCAGCGCCGCGACGCAGAGCGCAGCGGTCACGGCCGAGTCGATGCCGCCGGACAGGCCGACGACGACCGACTTGAACCCGCACTTGCGGCAGTAGTCGCGCAGGCCGAGCACGAGCGCGTGGTAGACGCTGGCGATGCCCGTGCGCGGGGCGTCGATGCGAGCGTGATCTGGTCGAGCGTCGTTATGCCGGGGGTCGATGTCAACAAATAGCAGGTCGTCTTCAAAGTCGCGGCCGTGCGCGATCAAGTCGCCTGCCGCATCGATCGCGCAACTATTGCCGTCGAAGACCAACTCGTCGTTGCCGCCGACCTGGTTGCAAAACAAGAGCGGGCGCTGCGCACGTCGCGCGGCCGACTTGAACAGGTCTTGCCGGAAGTCGTGTTTGTCGAGGACGAACGGCGAGGCCGAGCAGTTGACGATGACGTCGGCTCCCGCGTCGGCCAGGCGTTGCACGGGTTCGACGTGATAACGCGGGCGGTCGAAGAGAGTGTCGTCGTTCCACAGGTCTTCGCAGATGGTCAGGCCGACGTTGACGCCGTCGATCGTGACGGGGTCGTGCGAATCGTCGTGGCCGGCAGGCTCGAAGTAGCGGTGCTCGTCGAACACGTCATAGGTCGGCAGCAGGCTCTTGTAGCGTCGCGCGACAATCCGCCCGCCGTCGCACACAGCCACGGCGTTGTGCAGCGGTCGGCCGACGGGCGTGACGGCTGGGCAGGGGTAGCCGATGATGGCGGCGATGTCGTCGCGGTGCGTGGCCAATTGCTCGACGGCTTCGACGCAACGCTCGACGACGGCCGGCTTGAGCAGCAGGTCTTTGGGCGGGTAGCCGAGCACCGCCAACTCGGGGAAGATCACGATGCGCGCCCCGCCTTCAGCCGCGGCGTCGATCGCGTCGCGGATGAGCTTGGCATTGCCGGCCACGTCGCCGACGGTCGGGTTGATCTGTGCAAGGGCGAACCGCATGGCGGTATTCTAAGTTTGAGACGCTATCGTGGTGCGGGCGGTTGTGGTGAATTAAGCAGGTCCCCGCGGGGCCTTGCGATACGGGTTTCTGGTTTCGTTGTCGTCGTCGAGGGATTGAATTGCAATGATCGAGCAGTTGGACCACGTCAACATGGTTGTCAACGACCTGCCGGCGATGACGGCGTTTTACCGCGACGCGATCGGGTTGGCGGTGACCAAAGAAGTCACCATCAGCGGCGAGTGGGTCGAGCGGACGGTCGGGTTGACAGGTGTCGTCGCGCACGTCGTCTACTTGGAGGCACCGGCTGCGATCGAGTCGGGCGGCACACGTTTGGAGTTGATCCGTTACGAGGCGCCCGACGGCATTCGGCCCGACGGTCTTGGTGTGAGCAACACGGCGGGGCTGCGTCACCTGGCGTTCCGCGTGTCGGACATCGACGCGGCGGCGGCCCGGCTGCGCGACGCGGGCGTCACGTTTTTCAGCGACGTGCAGCAAGTGCCTGATGCGCAGGTGACCTATGCGGGCGGGGTGCGGAAGCGGCTGGTTTATTTTCACGACCCCGAGGGGAATCTGCTCGAACTGTGCGAATACAAACGGCGGACGGATTGACCGCAGTCGTTCACTTTGACCCGTACGCTTGTCTCGTGCCACGGCCGTGTCGGCCGTGCGAAACACCATCGACGAGCCGCACGGCCGACACGGCCGTGGCACGAATCTTGACGTCAAAGCGAACTACGGCCGGATTAACGATGTGCTCAGGAATGGTGCGTAAGATGTGAGGCTTATGAATCTTGGAAATACCACTTCGTTTTTCGTTGCATCGAGCCTGTTCGCGGTGTCGGCTCTGCTATGCCAGGTGACCACCGCCGCCGACGCGCCCGCCCAGCGCATCGACTTCGATCGGCAGGTCAAGCCGATCCTGCAACACCATTGTTCGAAGTGTCACGCCGGTTCGCAGAGCAAGGGCAAGCTGTCGATCAACACGCGCGAGGCGCTGCTCAAGGGAGGCAGCACGGACGCGGCGATCGTCCCGGGCAAGGCTGACCAAAGCCTGCTGATCGAGCTGATCACCAGTGAAAGCCCCGAGTTACGAATGCCCGCTGAGAGTGACGCGCTGAGCGCCAAGCAGATCGCCGTGCTCAAGGCCTGGATCAATCAAGGCGCGGATTGGCCGAAGGGCTTTGCGTTTGGGTCGCAGACAAAGAAGGACGTCAAGCCGCGTCGCCCGGCCTTGCCGAATGTCGGCCCGAATAGCGCGACGGCTCATCCGATTGATCGTCTGCTCGACCCGTACTTCAAGAAGCACGGCGTGACACGTCGACAGGTCGTCAGCGATCGGCTGTTCGCCCGGCGTGTGCATCTTGACCTGACCGGCTTGCTGCCGACCCCGCAAGTGTTGGCGGCGTTTGAAAACGACAAACGTCCGGACAAGCGCGCCCGGCTGGTCGATGCGCTGCTCGAAGACAACCGCGCCTACGCCGACCACTGGATGACGTTTTGGAACGACGCGCTGCGCAACGCCTACCGCGGGACGGGCTACATCGACGGCGGGCGGAAGCAGATCACCGGTTGGCTTTATCGCGCACTGTACGAGAACAAGACGTACGACCGGTTTGTCTATGAGTTGATTACCGGCGTGTCTGGTGCGGAAGGATTCACTTACGGCATCAAGTGGCGGGGCGTCGTGAACGACTCGCAGCGGCGTGAGTTGCAGGCGGCACAGACGATCTCGCAGGTCTTCCTCGGTACGAACATCAAGTGCGCGTCGTGTCACGACTCGTTCATCAACGACTGGAAACTGACCGACGCGTACGGCCTCGCGGCCGTGTTCGCCGACGGGAAACTGGAGATCCACCGTTGCGACAAGCCGACGGGCAAAATGGCCGACGTGCACTTCCTTTACCCGCAACTCGGCAAGATCGACGCGGCTGCGCCCAAGGCCAAACGCATCGAGCAACTCGCCCGCATCGTGACCAGCGCCGACAACGGCCGGTTGACGCGCACGATCGTCAACCGTCTGTGGGAACGGCTGATGGGGCGCGGCATCGTTGAGTTGGTCGACGATCTGGATCAGACGCCGTTCGACGCCGACCTGCTGGATTGGCTCGCGGCGGATTTGCAGGACAACGGCTACGACCTGAAGCGGACATTGAAGTTGATCTGCACGTCGCGGGCGTACCAGTTGCCGAGCGTCGGCGCACCGGTGCCGGAGTCGGCGGAGGCACGCAACTTTGTGTTCCGCGGCCCGTGGGTCAAGCGGATGTCTGCTGAGCAGTTCATCGATTCGGTGAGCATGCTGACGGGTCAGTGGCAGCCGGTGACCGGGGCGATGACAAAGGGCGCGGGTCGCGGGCAGGGCGGTCAATTGACTGCGGCGCAGACAGTGATCGGTTCGACTCGTCCGAGCGCGACGCAGCGTTCGAAGCAAGGTCCGCGCGTCGCGGGGCAATGGATCTGGAGCCACAAGAACGCGGCCAGCGCCGACCCGGGCGGGCGGATCTTCCTGCGCAAGGTCGTGAAGTTGAGCGCCAAGCCGGACCGCGCGGTCGTCGTCGCGACGGCCGACAACACGCTGGCGCTTTACGTCAATGGCCGGCGCGTCGGCGCCACGCGGGAGTGGACCAAGCCGATCCGCGTGGACGTGGCCAAGCACCTGCGGGCCGGCGAGAACGTCATCGCGGCCGAGGCGATCAATTGGCCCGATCCGGAAACGCGCGCCGGTTTGGAAGTCAAAGGCGCGAACCCGGCCGGCTTCGCCCTGACGATGATGGGTGTGAAGAACGGTAAGGCCGATTGGTTCGTCGCCAGCGACGCGACTTGGCTTTGGCGGAAGGTGCTGGCCAAAGGATGGAACACGTTACAGCACGACGTGAAGAACTGGAAGCACGCGGCTGTGCTCGCCCCGGGAACGGGCGGGCCGTGGAAACTTGGCGCGGTGTTGACGCTGTCGGCTGACAGCAAGGCGGCACCCGCGTCGGCCGACCGCGTCCGCGCGGTCTTCGCCGATCGCGACGCGCTGATGCAGGCGCTTGGGCGCCCCAACCGCGAACAGGTCGTCACCCGACGCGAGTCGGCCGCGACGACGTTGCAGACCTTGGAACTGACGAACGGCGAAACGCTCGACCGGTTACTCAAGGCAGGTGGGCGGCATTGGGTGGGTCACGGGGGCGGCGATGCGGCGGCGAGTATCGACGCCCTGTATCGCGCGACGCTGGGCAGATCGCCGAACGTGGAAGAGGCTGGCGTAGCCCGCGACCTGGTCGGTGAACGGGCGTCTGCGGAGGGGTTTCAGGACCTGCTGTGGGTGTTGACGATGTTGCCGGAGTTTCAGTTGATTCAATAGTGGCTGGATTGATCGAGAACGACCCTGGACGACTCACCATGAGACATTCAGACGCTTCACGCCGCGACTTCCTCAAAACCGCCAGTGCCGCGACGCTGGGCGCACTGGCGGCCGGCGCGCCGCAGGTTGTCAGCGGCGCTGACCTCGTTGACAAGCCGAACGCCAAGGCTGACACGCTCATCCTGTTGTGGATGGGCGGCGGCATGGCCCACACGGAAACGTTTGACCCGAAGCGGCACACGCCGTTCAAGAAGGGCATGAAGGCGGCGGATGTGGTTTCGACGTTTCCGACGATCGACACGAACGTCGACCACATCAAGCTCACGCAACACCTTGAGAACATCGGGTCGGTGATGGACAAGGCGACGCTGATACGCTCGCATGTCGTTGGCGACCTGGGGCACATTCTGCACTCGCGGCATCAGTACCACTGGCACACCGGCTACGAGCCGCCGCTGACGGTGACCGCGCCGCACCTCGGTGCGTGGGTCGCGCAGGCGCTTGGGCCGAACAACGACGCGATCCCGTCGTTTATCGATATCGGGCAGCCCTATGAGGGCAACGGCGAGGCGGAGGAACTGAAGGCCTTTCAGACGGCCGGCGTATTGGGCAGTGAGTACGGGCCGTTTCGGATTCCCGAGCCGACGCAGGCGGTCGAGGCGGTGCGTCCGCCGGCCGGCATGAGCCGCAAGCGTTTCCGTGCGCGGTACGAGGCTTACAAGCGGATGCTCAAAGCGAGCCCGATCGCCGAGCACGGCATCGATTATCAACGCGAGTCGTTGTTGCGCAGCCTCGACAACGCTTACAAGTTATTAGACTCACCCGCGGCCAAGGCGTTCGACCTGTCGCTGGAGCCAAAGGCCTCTTACGAGACGTACAACACCGGCCGATTCGGTTTGGGCTGTCTGCTGGCCAAGCGATTGACCGAGGCGGGCGCGCGGTTTATCGAGGTGACCACCGAGTACATCCCATTCAAGTGGTGGGACACGCACGACAACGGCCACACGCGGTTGGCCAAGCTCAAGCAGATGATCGACCGCCCGATCGCGCAGCTCGTGCGTGACCTGGCGAAGACGGGCCGACTTGAACGCACGCTGATCGTTTTGGCCAGCGAATTCAGCCGCAGCGTGCTTGTCGAGGGCAAGACGGACAAACCGGTGCGCGACCAGGTGCAGCAGCCTGCCGTCATCAACGACCTGAAGTTTTTCGGCATGCACCGCCACTTCACCGGCGCGGGCAGCGTGCTGATGTTCGGCGGCGGTGTGAAGCAGGGCCACCTGCACGGCCAAACGGCTGAGGAAAGCCCGTGCACGACGATCGCCGACCCGGTGACGATCACCGACCTGCACGCGTCGATCTACAAGGCGATGGGCGTCTCGCCGCGCTATGCAATCGAAGTCGAGAAGCGGCCGTTCTACGTAACGAAGGACGGCAAAGGCCAACCGATCGACGCACTGTTTGCGTGAGGCGGTCGACGCTGTTAGCAGCGGCGCTGATCAGGGGTGGTGGTCCACGTTGTAACCCACGCACACGACGGTTCAATCGATAGATGACCGACCCCGCCTGACGACAACGCTCAAACACCTTCGCGATTTCCTCCCCCTCGCGTCTTCGCGTTTGAGTCGGATGCAGAACAACCGTACAGGACACCATCGGAGCCCCTCATGCACATGCCTCGATTCGTTCCCGCCGTCGCCCTCGCTTTATTCGCCGCCGCCGTACTCACCGGCGCGGCTAAGGACGACAAGCCCAAGGCCATCGACAAGAAGGCTGTTGAGGCGCTCAAGCCCTTGCGCGACCTGGTCGGCGATTGGCGGGGTGTCGGGCTGCCTCGGCGTGGCTCGACGGACGGGGCGTGGCAGGAGAAGGCGGAGTGGTCGTACACCTTTGACGAGAAGGCCACCGCCTTGACGTTCAACGCCACCACAGCCAAGTACTTTTCCAAGGGGCGGATTGAGCCGGGCGAGAAGGCGGGCACGTTCGTCTTCGTCGGTACGCTTCCGGACGGGAAGAAGACAGAACGGTTTACCGGTTCGCTTGACGACCGTGGCGCACTGGTCGTTGAAAACCCCAAGGCTGACGACGGTCGCCCGGACCGCATCATGTTCCGCATCGTCGCGCAGGGCGACCGCCTCGTCGTACTGCTGACGCGTAAGTCGGGCAGCACGAACGCCCGGTTGGCGCAGGTCGGTTACACACGCGAGGGTAGCAACTTCGGCGGGACGGGCACGGCCAACGAGTGCGTCGTGACCGGCGGCGAGTCGTCACGCACCGTCACCTACAAGGGCAAGTCGTACTACGTCTGCTGCAAAGGCTGCGCGGATTACTTCGCCGAGAACGCCGAGGAGGTCATCGCGGAATACGAGGCGAAAAAGGCGAAGGAGAAGAAGGACGCGAAGGAGAAGGGGTGATCGGAGTGGGGGCGGATCGAGTCATTCCCACTCCATCGTGACACAATAATCGACAAATCCAACTGATCGCCAGAACGCGATGGCGCGGTCGTTGTGGGTCAGCACGTCGAGGCGGATGCGTTTGGCGTCCCGCCAGGCGTTGTCGCGCAGCCAGCGCATCGCTGATCGGCCGAGGCCCCGCCGGCGGTGTGCGGGTTCGATGTAGAACTGTCGCAGGTAGACGTGCTCGGGCTCACGGCGGAACAGTGCGTAGCCGATGTCGGCGCCGTTGTATTCGATGACGGTTGCTTCGTACTCACCGGCGAGCCAGTTGGCCATGCGTTCGGTCAGTTGCTCGACGTTCATCGTGTTGCGGTGGCCTTCATCGCAGATGAGTCGGTGGTTCATCGCGGCCAGCAACGGGGCGTCGTCGGGCGTGGCGGGGCGGCAGTGCATGTCGATGTGAAATGGTGAGATTTGTACCTTTGGAAAGCCCGGTTTGGGGGTGACGGATGCTTGCGTCGCCGGTCTTTTGTCAATCGTCGATGACGACCTCGCCGCCGAGGTCGTTGGCCAGGTCGTTCAGGGCGGTGCGCAGTTGATTCATGTCGGTCTGCTTCGGGAGTGTGACGGTCAGTGACATGTTGAACGTCGGGGTCGCGCCGTACTCGCCCTCGAGCGGGTGGGTCGTGAGGTCTTCGATGTTGGCGTCGAAACCGTAAAGCGTGTGCGCGACCTTGTGCACGATGCCGGGACGGTCTTTCGCGGTGACGGTCACACGGCAGGTCGTTGTGTCGGCTGATTCAGCCGAGCCGTCGGTTGCGTCGTCCTGCGCGGCGAGTGTGATCGTCAGCCCGAACTGCTCGCCGGCCGACGGCAGGTCGTTGCGGAGCGACGTGAGTTGCGCGGCGTCGCCCTCGACCTCCATGATCAGGGCGAATTGGCCGCCGAGCCTGGCCATGCGCGAGTCGCCGATGTTGACGTTCGCGGCCTGCAGGTGCGCGGTCAGGTCGTCCACGAGACCGGCCCGGTCGGGTCCGACGGCGGTGATGACGAGGTGGGGCATGGGTGGTGAGCGTTAGTGGAATGATCGAGTGTCGTCAGTCGTCCACATGGTCGAACTTGGGCGGATAGTCATGCAAACACAGTCTCACGAATATCTCTTCACTAATGATCTCGGCCGCACGTTCGAATTGATCGTTGGCAATCAAGCCGGCGGAGAGCAGCCCATCCGTTGCGAGTTCAGCAATCATCTGAGCCCACTTCTCACCTTCTGGGAAGGGTCTTTTGTCGGCGCTCATTGATTGCCCCAGGCAATTATGGAAGGACATTCAACAATCAGACACTAGCCGTGTCCATTACGTCACTCCCACCCAACACCCGATCCACCGCCTCCGCCACGCGTCGTAGCGACTGCATCGTTTCGGTCAACGCATCGGGTGTGATCGATTGGCCGCCGTCGGTCATGGCGTGTTCGGGGTCGGGGTGGACTTCGATGATCAGGCCGTCCGCTCCGGCCGCGACGGAGGCTTTGCACATGTCGGGGACGAGGCGGGCGTGGCCGGTGCCCTGTGACGGGTCGATCACGATCGGCAGGTGCGAGCGGTAGTGGACCTCGGGCACGACCGACAGGCTCAGCGTGTTGCGCGTGTGGTCCTCGAAAGTGCGGATGCCGCGTTCGCAGAGGATGACGTTGGGGTTGCCTTCCGCGAGGATGTATTCGGCGGCCTGCAACCATTCGGAGATGGTCATCGACATGCCGCGTTTGTAGAGGACGGGCTTGCCGGATTGGCCACACGCTTCGAGTAGTTTGAAGTTCTGCGCGTTGCGCGTGCCGACCTGCAGGCAGTCGGCGTAGCGGGCGACGAGGTCGACGTCGGTTGGGGTGAGCACTTCGGTGACGACGGCTAACCCCGTCTCTTCGCGGGCGGCGGCGAGCAGTTTCAGGCCGTCTTCGCCCAGGCCCTGGAACGAGTACGGGTTGGTGCGCGGCTTGAATGCGCCGCCGCGCAGCGCGGTCGCGCCGGCCGCCTTGCAGCGGCGCGCGGCGTCCATGATTTGTTCTTCGCTCTCGACGCTGCACGGCCCGGCCATGACGTGCACGGCCTCGCCGCCGATGACGCAGGTGTCGTTGATCGGCACGCGGGTGCGTTCGGCCTTGCTCTCCTTGGCCGCCATTTTGTACGGCGCGAGGATCGGCACGACGCGGTCGACGTTGGGCGCCTGCTCGAGCTTGGTCTTTTCCTTCTTGCGGTCGTCGCCGATGACCGCGACGACGGTCAGGTCGGAGCCGACGATCACGTGCTCTTTCAAGCCCATCTCGCGGACGAGTTCGACCACGTGTTCGACGTCGTTTTCGCTGGCTTCGGGTCGCATGACAATGACCATGGTGAATCGCTCCGTGTGTGCTGGGGTCTGTTTCGGTGAGTGGATAAAAACAAACCCCGACGCTTTGCCGCATCGGGGTCTGGTCAGGTCGGGCTTGAAAAAGAGCCTAACGCGATCCCGCCGCGGCGTGGGGCCGGGTAAACCAGAAGCCAAAAAAGCGGGCGTAGGGGTTGGCGGGAGTCATGTCGGTGGAACTATGGCGCGCAGGCGGCGTGGGGTCAAGCGTGTTGGTCGAACAATCGACCATTTACGTCGTTTTGCGACGGGGCTTGCCCCGCTCATGATCGCCGTGCGGCCGCCGGGATCGAGGGGGATAGGAGAACCGCGGATTTCGCGGGCGAGGGGCTGTGAAGTTGGTGCGTTTGGTTGTTGGGGTGCGGTGGGGGCGGACTGGATCCGGGCCTTCGGAAAGGCCCGGCTTCTTGTTGGTTTTGACGACTGTTCAGTCCCGTCGAACCGTCATGAATTGCCAGTCCCGACTCTCAATAAGCTCGGTCCCTTCCGTGCGATCCGCGTCATCCGCGATTGTCGTCTTCGCATGAACACCGTGCACTTCCATTACACTGCTCGACATGGATCTCAAAGGCAAAGTCTGCGTCGTGACCGGCGGGTCGATGGGGATTGGGTTGGGGTGTTGCCGGGTCATGGGCGGGTATGGCGCGAAGGTTGTGTTCTGCTCGCCTGACTTCGGGGACGGTCGGTCGGCTGAGCAGGCGTTGCGCGATGACGGCGTCGATGCGACCTGGATTGAGGCGGACGTGCGTGACGAAGACGCGGTGCGTAGTTTGATCGACGGCACGGCGGCGCAACACGGGCGACTCGACTGCGTCGTCAACAACGTCGGCTCGCACCCGCCCGCTGCCGAGATCGGCGACATCACGACGGCTGACTTCGAGGCGCTGGTTCGCCTCAATCTCACGAGCACGTTCTGGGGCTGCAAGTATGCGACACCTCACTTGAAACAAACGCGCGGCTCGATCGTCAACATGGCGAGTAAGGTCGGGCAGGTCGGGCAAGCCAGGGCTGTCAGTTACGTGACGACCAAGGCCGGCCAGATCGGGTTGACCAAGGCGCTGGCGCTCGACCTCGGCCCGTTCGGCGTGCGTGTGAACGCCGTGTGCCCGGCCGGCGTGCGGACGCCGATGATGGAAGCGTGGGCCGGGACGCTGGACGACCCCGATTCGGCCTTGCAGCGGGAGGACGCCAACCACGCGCTAGGGCGTATGGCCACCATCGACGAGGTGGGCGAGGTCGTGGCGTTCCTGGCCTCCGACGCCGCGCGGTTCGTGACGGGGCAGGCCGTGAGCGTCGACGGTGGGGCAGGTTTGGGGTATCAGGGCAAGCGGGAAAGCAGGAAAACAGGAGAGCAGGAAGGCAGGAAATAAGAGCAGGGCGGCGGGTTGCCGTTTGCAGATTTCCTGCTCTCCTGTTTTCCTGATGTCCTGATTTCGACGGGTTTTTCTAAACCCGACGCCCCTCTCGCTCGTCTATACTTATAGAAGTCTCTGTCATCAGGGAGCCTCGTCATGCCTGACAAGACCCGTCGGCTGCTCGAACGTGTCGCGACACGCCACCGCGTGGCGGTGTTGGGATTGTGGACGTACCGGTTCGTGCTGATTTTCAGCGCGGTCTACATCGTCGGTCTGTTGTGCGCTCGGGTCTTTGTCTGGCTCTCCAACGACATGTTCAACTGGATGACGGTCGGCGTGGTGCCTTGCGCGGCGGTGGTGGCGGCGTTGTTCGCGCACCGCGGTTTGAAGATGGCGGACGCCGCCCGGCTGGTCGACCTGCGGATGGATGCGAAAGACCTGTACCTGACGACCGCGACGATGCACGGCGGCGACGGCGCGGGCGAAGCGCCGGGTCAATACAAGCCTCTGGTCTCGGCTGCGGCGGAGCAGCGGGCGGGCGACATTCGGCCGCAGACAGTCGTACCCTTCGACTGGTCGCCGAACACCACGCGGGCGCTGGGCGCGCTGCTGCTGGCGGTCGGGCTGACCTTCATCCCCGTGTTCGACGTGTTTGGCTCGGAGGAAGAACGCTTACAGGAAGAACGACAGATCGCGGAGCTGAACAAGGACAAGCAGATCGCGGTGAAGAAGGCCGCGGAGCTGAAGCGGCAGGCTGTCGAGGCCAAGCATTCGCAGGACGTCGAGCGCGTGCTGGACGACCTGCGCAAGACGTTCAACCAGATGAAGCCGCAGGAGCGCGAGCTGAACCAGCGCAAGTTGGCTGAGCAGCGGAAGGTCGTCAACGACAAGTGGAAGGACGTCCAGAAGGAACGGCAGGAACGCGACAAAGAGGCGAACGGCGGGACGCTGCCGCGCGGTTTCGACACTTTTGTGAACAAGGCGTTGACCAAGAAATTCAAGGACGAGTTGGACCAAGGCAGCACCGACAGCTTAGAGCAGCAGTTCAAGCAGATGCGCGACACGCTGGACAAGATCGCCAATGCGAAGACGAAGGAAGAAGAGCAACAGGCCAAGCAGGAACTGCGTCAGCAGATGCAGCAGATGAAGGACTTCGCGCAGGGGCAGCCCGGCGGGCAGCAGATGGCGCAGGCGTTGGACAAGGCGTTGCAGCAGCTCCAGGCGGGCAACGAAGAGGGCGCCAAGCAGGCCGCGATGGACGCGCTGCAGCAGCAGATGAACCTGAGCGAGCAGCAGATGAAGCAGATGGCGCAGCAGGCGCGCAACCTGCAAAGTCTGAAGCAGGCGATGGAGGCGATCCAGAACGCGCAGCAGGCGAACAAAGGTCAGCAGGACGGTCAGGGTCTGGACGGCAAGGAATGCGCCAACTGCAAGACGATGGCTGACTACGCGAAGCTTTACAACGAGCTGATGCAGGGTCAGGGCCAGCAGGGTCAGGGTGGGAGCGAGCAGGCCCAGAATGACGGCCAGGGTTCGGGCGGTCGCGGCCAGGGGAAGGGCGAGGTGTCGGAAGACGACTCGGCTCAGTCGAACTTCGTAACCCGCAAGTCCAAGTCGCATGTGCAGGCCGGCAAGATCCTGCTCAAGTGGAAGAGCGACGAGTTGGCGTCCGGCGGCCAATCGGAGCTGGACTTCCAGGAAGCGGCCCGCAAACTGCAGGACGGCGTGCCCGAAGCGCTCGTGCAGGAGCAGGTGCCGCCGGGCTATCACGAAGTGATCAAGAAGTATTTCGACTCACTCGAACGGAACGCGAAGCCGGCGGGCGGCGAGAAGAAGTCGGGCGACGATTGACATTTAGCCGCGTCGCTTGCGACGCGCGTCGGTGTCGCCGCGACGCCGCGCCTTATTGACAGGTTCCCCATGCCGCGTTTGGAAGCGCGTCGCAAGCGACGCGGCTAAATGGGGTTTGGTCGTTCGGGCAAGTCTTGTGTTTCCCATGCACGCAACGATGACACTTTTCAATCTGCGTGCATCCGCGTGTGTCTGCGGCCTTGCCTTGTTCTGTGCGTTGTTGACCGGGTGTGACAACGGCGGTGGCGGCACGTCGTCTTCGGGCGACGATGACGGCCCGCTGGTCGTGTACTGCGCACACGACGCGGTTTTTTCGGAGAAAGTGCTACGCGACTTCGAGGACGAGACGGGGATCGAGGTCGTGCCGCGTTTCGATACCGAGGCGTCGAAGTCGCTGGGGCTGGTCCAGTTGATCATGCGCGAGCGTGACCGCCCGCGGTGCGACGTGTTCTGGAATAACGAGCAACTTGGCATGATGCAATTGCAGCGCGAGGGGTTGTTGCAGCCCTACAAGGGCGAGGGGTTCGCGCGCATGCCGGACGCGTACAAGGACCCCGACGGTTATTGGTGCGGTTTCGCCGCGCGGCTGCGTGTTTGGATCGTCAACACCAAAGCCGCGGACAAGGGCATCGAGGCCGACGCCGCAGCGCTTTGGCAACGCACGCAGGCGGGCGACCTGTCGCGGGTGGCGATCGCCAAGCCGCTGTTCGGCACGACGCGCACGCACTACACGGTGTTCTGGGACGCGTGGGGCGCGGGCAAGCTCAAAGCCTGGCACGGCGATTGGCGGGACCGTGGCGTGACGGAGGTCAACGGCAACGGCGTGGTCATGAATCTGGTCGCGCGCGGGTCGTGCGATTATGGGCTGACGGATACTGATGATTTCTACGTCGCGCTCGACCGCAAAGACCCGGTGGCGATGGCGCCGTTCCGGTTGGCGGACGGCCGAGTGATCTGCATCCCGAACACGGTGGGCATTATCAACGGCACGAAGCGCCTGGAGAAGGCCAAGCGGTTGGTCGAGTACCTGTTGTCGCGCAAGAACGAGAAGAATTTGGCCTGGTCGCCGTCGCGGCAGATCCCGCTTGGGCCGATCGATGTCAAAGAACTCCCACAGGACGTCAAGGACTTGTATGAGTGGTCAAAGAATCCGTACCCGTTGTCCGGCCTGGGCGACGCGGCGGACGATTGCCTCGACTGGCTGACGCCGGAGTACGCGCGGTGACGCTCGAGGCGGGGATCTGGTGGGCGCTTGGGCGCGCGGTGGTCGTGGCCGGCCTCGCCGCGTTGATCGGATGGGCGGTTGCCCGGTTGTGGAGGGCGATCAAAACAACTTGGGCGCGGCGGTGTCTGGCTGTGGCCTTGATCGCGCCGTTGTTGACGCCCGCGGCGCTGGTCGGTTACGCGTACGGCAGTCTTTGGGCGCTAGCGGTGCCATACCCGGCGCTCAACGAGGCGTTGTATTCGACGGTGCTGCTCATGCGGCTGACGCCGGTCGCCGTGGGCGTTTGGTTGCTCGCGCCGTCGCCGCCGATCGACCCGGCCGCGGCGCACGCGCGGCGCTTGTCGGCCGACACAAGCCGCGTGCGGGGTGTAGCGTCGTTCTTGTCGTTCCTGATCCGGTCGCGCCTGCGCACCGGCCTGCTCGCGGCGTCGGCTGTGTTTCTGTTGGCATTCAGCGATCTGGAGATGGCGAACCTGTTCCACGCGTCGGCCGGCCGAACGACCATCGCGTACTCGTGGACGATCTGGGTGTTCGACAACCAGGTGCTCGCGCCGACGCTGACCCACGCGCTGCGCAGCATTGTGGTGCCGATGGCGATACAGATGGCTGTGCTGTTGGGTGCGATGGAATTGCTGACATTGACGCGCGGGGAGTGGGCGGGGACCGGGTTCAGCTTGCGGGAGGGCGGGGCTCCGGTGGCTCCGTCCGAGCCGCGGGTCGAAGGCGGCGCACAATCTACACCACGGCTCGGACGGAGCCTCGCCCTCCCAGTGACTTGGGCGTATGTCGTCGTCGCCGTGCTGTTCACCAGCATCTTGCCATTGGTGTTGGTCTCCATCGACGCCTTGCGAGGCGTAGCGACGTTACCCAAGCACGACTGGTATCTCGACCTGTTGCGCAACAGTGTCATGTACGGCGTGCTCGCCGCGATCGGGGCATTGGGGTTGGCGTGGGTCGCGCTGCGTGTTCGGCGCGGACGGTGGTGGGTCGTACTGCTGGTGTGCGCCCCCGGATTGCTTGGGTCGTTGGTGCTGGCGCTCGCCGTGCAGGCGGTGATCATTCAGCCGGCGTTCGACGCCGTCTACGACACGCCGATCGGTCTCGTCGCGGCGCACACGCTCTGGCTCGCGCCGGTGGCGGTGCTGCTGTGCTGGTCGGTCCGCGTCGGGCGGGTGGACACGTCGCTTCACTCAGCCCGGCTGTTGCGCAAGTCCGCCGCCGTTCGGCCACGCCGCGCCGCGCGGCGGTTGGCGTGGGCGATGCGGGGTCGGCCGATCTTCTGGGTCGGGGCCGTGCTGTTCGTACTCGCCTACTTTGAGGCGGTCGCCGCGACCGCGCTGTACCCGACCGGCGGCGACCCGATGATCGTCCGTGTCTACAGCTTCATGCACTTCAACCAGGCGTTTTATCTGTCGGCCATGGTCGTGCTGATGATGGCTGTGCCGGTGGTGATCGTGGGCGTGGGGGCCTGGGTGTTGCGCGTCTTGTGGCGGGAGTGAGGGGAGCGGGGGAGAAAGGGAGGCGGGGAGAAGGGGAGAAAGGGAGCACGGGAGAAGGGGCGTGTCGGAGTGTGGATGATCTGTAGCATTCGGGACCGGGTCGGGTTCACAACCTCTCCCTTTCTCCCGTGCTCCCTTTCTCCCCGCCTTGCCCCGGTTCGCATCGTGGTCGTAATACTGATACAACGCTCCGGCACGCCTGCGATGAACGACACAAAACGGACCCGACGATGAACCTGGACAACTTGATCCGCGACATCCCCGATTGGCCCAAGCCGGGCATCATGTTCAAGGACATCACGCCGCTGCTCCAGAGCCCGGCCGGGCTGGCGATGGCGGTCGAGCGGATGGCCAACCCGTACCGCGCGACGCACGTCGACCTGTGCGTCGGGGCGGAGAGCCGCGGTTTCATCTTTGGCACGGCCGTCGCGCAGGCCCTGTCGGCCGGCTTCGTCCCGCTCCGCAAGCCGAACAAACTCCCGTTCACCAAGCACAGCGTCGAGTACGGCCTGGAATACGGCACGGACACGCTCGAAATCCACACCGACGCGATCGCGCCGGGCCAAAAGGTGCTCATGGTCGACGACCTGCTGGCGACGGGCGGGACGATGAAGGCCGCGTGCGACCTGGTCCGGCAACTCGGCGGCGAGATTGTGGGTATCACCGTGCTGATCGAGTTGTCCTTCCTGCCCGGCCGCGACCTGCTCATGGATTTCGGCGACGTGCACGCCGTGCTCGCGTATGAGGGCGAGTGAGGCGTCGACGGTCGGCCCTTTTCATGCCTGCGCCCCGTCGAGTCCGATCCTTAATAGGTCGGGTCGTGTGTCGCTTTGCGCACCGACGTCTTTCTGACTCCGTTCCCCTGACGCCTGATCAAAGCATGGACGCATTCCTCATCCACGGTGGTAAACGGCTGCGCGGCCGCGTCCGCGTGCATGGGTCGAAGAACGCGGCGTTGCCGCTGATGGCTGCGGCGTTGCTCGGCGACGAGCCGGTCACGCTCCGCGACGCGCCGGACCTGTCCGACATCCGCAACATGGCCCGTCTGCTGCGCGAGCTGGGTTGCGCGGTCGACGAGCACGGCGACGACGTCTGCCGGGCGGTCACGATCAAGGTCGACGACGCGGGCAAGTCGATGGCTCACTACGACATCGTCCGCACGATGCGGGCGAGCATCTGCGTCCTCGGGCCGCTGCTCGGGCGTCGGGGCTACGCGAAGGTGTCGATGCCGGGCGGCTGCAACATCGGCGACCGTCCTGTTGATATCCACCTGCGCGGTATGAAGGCGCTGGGGGCGCGCATCCACCTCGACGAAGGCTACATCGTGGCTGAGGCGCCGGGCGGGCCCGGCGGTCGGCTGCGCGGGACGCGCGTCTTCTTGGGCGGCCCGTTCGGCGCGACCGTGACGGGTACAGCCAACGTGCTGTGCGCGGCCGTGTTGGCAGAGGGCACGACCATCATCGAATGCGCCGCCTGCGAGCCGGAGATTGTCGATCTGGCCGAGATGCTCAACGCGATGGGCGCACGTATCACCGGCGCGGGTTCGCCGCGCATCACCATCGAGGGTGTCGATCGACTCGGCGGCGTCAATCACACGGTCATGGCTGACCGCATCGTGGCCGGCACGTACATCATGGCCGCGGCCGTGACCAACGGCGACGTGATCGTCGAAAACTGCCCGACCGACGCGCTCACCGCCGCGTTCGATGCGCTGGAACAAGTCGGGCTCGAACTGGACACGGTCAACGAGTCGCCGACGGCGCCGAGCGTGTCGGCTTTGCTCAGCGGCACTGGGCCCGCTGCGTCGACCTCGACTGACGACCCGCTGCGACAGACCGT
>JANQSF010000024.1 GCA_028284155.1 Phycisphaeraceae bacterium | reverse complement strand
GCCTGCTCGGCGTTCTGGTGCATGTGGTGGGGGATCGGGCCCATGTTGTCGAAGAACTTCGAGTACACCGGCCAACGGTTGTACTTGCCGAAGATCGTGTCGCCGATGATGCCGCCGCCCAACTCGCTCACCGCGTCGCGCAGCAGGCAGCGCTCGCCGCCGGACCAGACGTAGCTCAACCCTTCGTCGTGCACGCGGCCTTCGTTCGCCGCCTCGGTCGTCGAGGCGAACCAGCGCTCGTCAATGCCGCCACGGTCCAGCCCGAACGCGTAGGTGTGACGGGGGTCGAGCTTCAGCCGGAGCCCGGGCTGCAGGAACGAGCGGGGCACCCAGTTGGGCAGCAACCGCAGCAGGCCGCCGCCCTCTTCAAGGGCGCGTTCCGCCACGCTGGAGACGTTGGAATCGACGGTATTGAGGCACTGGACGGTCGTTGCGGACATGGCGTATTCCGGTTCAGGTGAGTGAAATCAAGGCCGCGTAATGTAGCAGTGGGGCGGGCGTTTCGCCAATATCCGACGATCGATCCGTCAACGCCGAGCAGACGCCAACCAGTAATTGGTATCCTGTTTAGCGGAGTGCCCGCAGGGCCGCCTTCCGCCGACTTGCATGATGGGCTCCGGGTGGCTGTGAATAAGCGAAGCGTTTCACGGAACTGGGGGTCCAAATCCGTGAAACGCTTCGCTTATTCACAGCCACCCATTCTGCGGACCGCCCATGCCGTCTGCCCGCCTGTTATCCTGATGGCGCTGATCGCGACGCCGCATTCGCGGCCTTAACGGAGTACTTCGATGGTGGGTCAGCCGAATGTCGTTTTCTCTCGTTGCCTTGCCGTGTTCGCCCTGACGGTCTGCGGGTTGGCTGCCGCGAATGCCTTCGCCCACGCTCGGCCGAACATCGTCCTGATCGTCGCCGACGACATGGGCCACGGCGACCTGGGTTGCTACGGCGCGCCGGACATCAAGACGCCGACGCTCGATCGGCTCGCCAAACAAGGCGTCCGCTTCACCCGCTTCTACGCCAACGGCCCCGAGTGCACGCCGACACGCACCGCCTTGCTCACCGGTCGGTACCAGCAGCGCGTCGGCGGCCTCGAGTGCGCGATCGGTACCGACAACGTCGGTCGCTATGACGACGCGATCCGCTTGGCGGAGAAGGGCGAGCTCGGCCTGCCCGCCAGCGAAACGACCATCGCCCGCGACCTGAAGAGCGCCGGCTACTCAACCGCCTTGTACGGCAAGTGGCATCTCGGCTACGAAGACAAGTTCAGCCCCAACGCGCACGGCTTCGACGACGCGCTTTACTTCCTCGGCGGCAACACCGACCACTTCCTGCACCGCGAGGTCACCGGCAAGCGCATGCTGCGCTACAACGGCACGCCTTTCGAACTGGACGGCATGCACACCACCGACTGGGTGACCGAACGTTCGATCGCGTTCATCCAGAACAAGCACGGCTGGCGAAAGAACAACGAGCCGTTTTTCCTGTGCGTCTGGCACGCCGCGCCGCACTTCCCGTATCAGGGGCCCAACGACCACACGGGCAAGCTCTTCCCCGAGGCGACGTGGAACAAAGGTACGCGCGGCGAGTATGTCGAGATGGTCGAACACATGGACCGTTCGATTAACCTGCTGCTGGCCGCGATCGACCTGCAGGGGCTGCGCGACAACACGGTCGTCATCTTTATGAGCGACAACGGCGGCGACGCCCGCGGCTCGAACGCACCATTCCGCGGCAACAAGGGCGGCCTGTTCGAGGGCGGCATCCGCGAGCCGCTGATCATTCATTGGCCGGGTCACCTTGAAGGCGGCAGGACAGCCGACCAGTTGGCCATGAGCTTCGACCTGACGAAGTCGATCGCGCGCATCGCAAACACCAAGGCGCGCGACGCGCGCAACTACGACGGCGTCGACATCCTCGACCTCGTCGAAAAGGGCCAGCCCGCGCCGCCGCGCAACCTGTTCTGGCGGGCGAGGCGAGGCGAGCGCACATGGCGGGCCGTGCTTGCGGGCGACCTGAAATACGTCAGCAAGACCGACGGCAAAGAGTTCGACGAGTGGCTGTTCGACCTGTTAGCCGACCCGGGCGAAAAAAACTCGTTGTTGAACGACCGCGCCGACGACGCGACGCGGTTGAAATCGCTACTCAAGCAATGGGAAAACGACGTGCGTCACAAGCGGTGATGGTGAGCATAGCGCGCTTCGCCTTCAGCCCCGGCCTCTGGCCGGGGACCAGACCACCCGATTCGAACAAATACCCTGCGATACACGACACACCGCACACGCACGTAGGACCGATCCCCGGCCGAAGGCCGGGGCTGAAGAAATCGAATCACGCCCAACCACATGCTGACCCACGCCGTGACACACCCTCGCGAAAGGTGACCCATGACACGCGCATCACTCGCTCTCGCCGCCCTGTTCATGTTCTCAAACAGCCTCGCCCGCGCCGACCTGCCGCAGGTCGCGAAGGTTGAGGCGCAACCGCTGGCTGTCCACGTCAACCGCCTGCTCGAGGCGATGGACTACCTCGGCACGCCCGTGTCGGACTCGGACAAGGCCGCGCTCAAGAAAGCGTTGGCAGACGGCAAGGCCGACGCCGTGCAGAAGGTGCTCGACGCGTACTGCCTCATGGGTGTGACGATCACGCCCGAGTCGCGGGTGAAGGTTGACAGCGGGCCGGCCAAGCCGGTGCTCGTGCAGGGCGGTTGGCGGCAGTTCCTGGTCAAGGTGAGTAACGAAGCGGGCGTCACCGCGCCGCTGCGGGCGCGCAGCCCGCAGGCGGTGGCGGTGCACGACGCGAGGCTATTCGGCGTGCCCGTCCGCGACGGGCAGGCGGGCAACCGCCCGCGCACCGCGACGCCGCAGCAGATCCGCGACCGTTTCCTCGACATGCGCGTGTTCGGCGGCCGACCGATGACGCCCGCGCTGTCCGGACTGCCGCTCGAATACCGCATCCTCCAACTCTACAGCCGCGACGCGGGCAAACGCGCCGCCGTCATCGCGTTTGACGTCGGTCAGGGGTCGCAGGACATCGGCTTCCGCAACGACGTGACGGTGACGTTCGACGCGCAGCCGGGCGTGCCCGTGACGCTGAACGTCCTCGATGAAAACGGTATCCCGACGACTGCCGCGTTCGAGATCCGCGACCCCGTCGGCCGCGTCTACCCGTCGCAAGCGAAG
>JANQSF010000019.1 GCA_028284155.1 Phycisphaeraceae bacterium | reverse complement strand
AACTCTCGCTGCGCGGCTACGACGCGCTGTTCGACGTGCGGGCATTCACCGACGACCACGCGTCGCGCCGGATCAACCTCGCCTCGCCCGACAACTCGCTCATTCTTCTCAAGGCCACCGGCGCCGCCCCGCATGAAGGCGGGCAACTGTTCAAGCCCGATAGCGAGCATTACAAGATCGTCCGCGACTGGATCGCTCAAGGCGCGAAGCTCGACCTTATGACGCCGCGCGTCACCAAGATCACCATCACGCCGACCAACCCCATCCTGCAGAAGCCCGGCAACACGCAGGCCACACGCGTCGTCGCGACGTACGCGAACGGCAAGACGCGTGACGTGACCGATCTGGCGTTTATCTCCAGTGGCAACACCGAGGTCGCTTCCGTTGACGACGCCGGCGTGGTCAAGGCGTTGCGCCGCGGCGAAGGGCCGATCCTCGCGCGGTACGAGGGCGCGTACACCGCCACGACGCTGACCGTCATGGGCGATCGCGAAGGCTTCACGTGGAACCAACCCGAAACATGGGGCAAGATCGACGAGTTGACCGCGGCCAAGTGGCAACGACTCAAGATTCAACCGTCTGCGCTGTGCGACGACGCGGAGTTCATCCGCCGCGCTCACCTCGACCTGACCGGTCTGCCGCCGAGCGCCGAGGCCGTCAACGCGTTCATGGCGGACAAGCGCCCCGCGCGCGTCAAGCGTGACGAGTTGATCGACAAGCTCGTCGGCTCGGACGCGTACGTCGAATACTGGACAAACAAGTGGGCCGACCTGTTGCAGGTCAACAGCAAGTTCCTCGGCGGCGAGGGCGCCAAGACGTTCCGCGATTGGATCCGCGGGCAGGTCAAGGCGAACCGTCCTTACGACGAATTCGTGCACGACATCCTGACCGCCAGCGGGTCGAACAAAGCCAACCCCGCCGCGTCGTATTACAAGGTCCTGCGCGAGCCGGGGCCGATCATGGAGAACACGACGCAGCTCTTCCTCGGCCTGCGTTTCAACTGCAACCAATGCCACGACCACCCGTTCGAGCGGTGGACGCAGAACCAGTACTTCGAGACGGCCGCGTACTTCGCGCGCGTCGGTTTCAAACGCGCCCCGGAAAGCGGCAAGCGTAACATCGGCGGCACGGCCGTCGAGGGCGCCAAGCCGTTGTTCGAGGAGGTATACGAAAAGCCAACCGGCGAGGTGAAGCACGTCGTCACGCAGGACGACACCGCGCCCGACTTCCCGTTCGCCGTCGAGCACGACGTCCCCGGTGACAAGGCGTCGCGACGCGCCAAGTTGGCCGCGTGGGTCACGTCGCCGAACAACCCGTACTTCGCACGCTCGTACGTCAACCGACTGTGGGGCTACCACTTCGGCACGGGCATCATCGAGCCGCTGGACGACATCCGGGCCGGCAACCCGCCGACCAACCCGCAACTGCTCGACTACCTGACCGAACAGTTCATCAACAGCGGTTTCGACGTGCAACATATTCACAAGCTCATCTGCAAGTCGCGCACTTATCAACTGTCGTACAGGACGAACAAGTGGAACGAAGACGACAAGCTCAACTACTCGCACCGCGTCCCCAAGCGTCTGCCGGCCGAGGCGATTTATGACGCCGTCTACGCCGTGACCGGCACGCCCGCGAACATCGGCGGCGTGTCGCGTGCGGCGATGCTGCCCGACTCGCGCATCAAGGCGCCGGGCGACCTGCTGACGACGCTCGGCCGACCGCCGCGCGAATCGGCCTGCGAGTGCGAACGCAAGAACGACCTGCACCTGGGTTCGGTCATGGCGATCATCAGCGGCCCGGCCATCGCCGACGCCATCGCCCACCCGAACAACGCCATCGCCAAACTCGCCCGCGAGGTCAAGGGCGACCGCGAACTGGTCAACGCGATCTACCTGCGCGTGATCAACCGCCCCGCGACCGACCGCGAGATCGACGTCGTGCTGCGCGAGATGAAAGCGATGGACGACGACCACGCGACCATCGCCGCGCGTCGTCAGCAGCTCGAAGCGAAGCACGCTCCGTCGATCCAGAAGGCTGAGGCCGCGCGGCAGGCCGCGATGACCAAGGCCAAGACCGACCTCGACGCCTACCAGAAACAAATCGCCGACAAGCGCGCGAAGATGGAAGCCGCCCGCGTCGCGCGTGTGAAAGACCTGGAAGCGAAGGTCAAAGCCCGCACGTCGACCGAAGCCAAGCGATTGGCTGAGTGGGAAGACTCACGCGGCAAGCCGATCGCGTGGCGCACGCTGACGATGACGTCGATGAAGTCGACCTTCAACTCGAAGTTCGCACAGGATAAGGACGGCTCGATCCTCGTCACGGGTCGCAACGGCAAGGGTCAATACATCCTGACGTCCGAAGTCCCGTTGACCGGCATCACCGGCGTCCGGCTCGAGATGCTGACCGACAAGCGTGTCCCGAACAACGGCCCGGGTCGCGGCAACGGCAACTTCGTGCTCACCGAGTTGACCGGTACGTGGGCGAGCAAGGCCGAGCCGAAGAAGGCGACGCCGATCAAGTTCAGCCGGGCCGTCGCCGACTTCAGCCAGGGCAACTACAGCGTCGCGTCGGCGATCGACGGCAAAGTCGCCCCGACGAACAACGGCTGGGCCATCGCGCCGCAACAGGGCAAGCCGCACACGGCGTTGTTCGAGTTGGCGGCGGATGCGGGTCAAGCCACGCCCGCTGGCTCCGGCACGATCATCACGCTCAAGTTCGATCAGCAATACCAGGACGGCCAGCACACGCTGGGCAGGTTCCGCGTGTCGGTCACGACCTCGGCCCGCCCGATCGATTTCGACCTCCCCAAGCCGATCAAGGCCATCCTCGCCGTCAAACCGGCCGAGCGCAACGACAAGCACAAGGCTGAACTGCTCAAGTACTTCCGCTCGATCGACGGCCAAACCAAGGCGCTGCAACAACAACTCGCCGCCGCCAAGAAGCCGTTGGCCGAAGACCCCGGCGTCACGCAACGCAAGAAGGTGCTCGCCGAGGCAAGCAAGCCCGTCCCGCTCGACCCCGCGCTCGTCGAATGGCGACGCATCGCGGCGGTGAGCGAACAGCAGATGCAGAACAAACGGCTGACCATCGCGCAGGATTTGACCTGGGCGTTGATCAACAGCCCAGCGTTTTTGTTTAATCATTGAGTGAGTAGGTGTTAGCTTCTAGCGGTTAGCGATTAGCCAGAGAGTTGAGCCCAGACGTTTGATGAAAGATCCGACGACGACAACACCTGAGGCCAAGCCTGCCGACCCGCATGCGCCTTGGTCGGACGATCGGCCATTGCCACCGGTCGATCACGCGAAATCGTTGCGCCTGGTGTCAAGCCTTTCCGGGGTGGCCCACAAGATGAAGCACGACGATGCTCCTGCCATTGATCCACTGGAAGTTATCCGCGTACTGAACGAAGCCGAGGTCGTTTTTGTCTTGATGGGGGCGCACGGCATTCTCGGCTGGGTGCGTGACGAACGAGCGACGATTGACGTCGATGTTCTGGTCCGCAAGTCGCACCACAAGAAGGCGATGGCGGCCATCGAGGAAGCATTCCCCCATCTGGAGCGACGTGATTCCGAGGTCGTGACGCGGTACGTCGATCCCCGACACGACCGCATTGTGCTCGACCTGATGAAGCCGATGCATGACGTGCATTTGGCGGTCTTCAAGCGCACGGTCGACGTTGGCACGACCCATCGCGTCCCCGACCTCGAAATGGCGCTGACCTGCAAGTTCGCGGCGATGGTGTCGCCGTACCGGCAACGGCCCAAGAAGTTCATCGATGCCCACGATTTCATGGCCATCGTGGAATGCAACCAGTCCGACATCGACCGCGACAAACTCCGTGACCTCGGTGAATTGGTTTATCCCGGCGGCGGTGATGAGATCATCCAACTGCTCGAAGACACGCTCGCCGGCCGAACATTGCAATTGTGACCCGAACCGAACCGACTTACACTGACATAGATCGACCACGCCCCGCGCGTCTCACCCCACAGGACGAAACAAATGTTCATCATCCCCGGCCACCGCGGCAAAGACCTTTGCGACAAGCACCTCCAGCCCTCGCGTCGGCACATCCTGCGCGCCGGCGGCAGCGCGATGCTCGGGCTGAGCCTGGGGTCGATGTTCCACCTGCAGTCGCAGACCGCCCGCGCCGCGGCGTCCGGCGCCGCAGCGACCGGCGGACCCGGTTGGGGCAAAGCGAAAAGCATCATCATGTGTTACCTCCAGGGCGGGCCGTCGCACCTGGACCTGTGGGACCCGAAAGAGAACGTGCCCGACAACGTCCGCAGCGCGTTCAAGACGATCCCGACGAACGTCAAGGGCGTGCACTTCACCGAGATCCTGCCCAAGCTCGCCAAGTGCATGGACAAGGCCACGCTCATCCGCTCGATGAGCTACACACCCAACGGCCTATTCAACCACACAGCCGCGATCTACCAGATGATGACCGGCTACACGACCGACAAGGTCAGCCCGTCGGGCCAACTCGAACCGCCTTCGCCCAAAGACTTCCCCAACTTCGGCTCGCAGATCGTCCGCCTTCGGCCGACGACCGCGCCGATGCTCCCGTTCGTCATGCTGCCGCGCCCGCTGCAGGAGAGCAACGTCATCGGCAAGGGCGGCACGGCCGGCTTCCTGGGCAAGGGCTACGACCCGTACACGCTCTACCCGCCCGGCGACGATATGGACATGTCCAAGATGGACCGCATCAAGGTCGATGACCTGAAGCTACGACCTGAGGTCTTCGCCACCCGCCTGCGCCGCCGGGCCCGCATGCGCGACGCGATCAACAAGCTCATGCCCGACATCGACAAGGCCGTGGCCGAGCACAAGATCAACGAGCACTACGACCGCGCACTCAACCTCATCATCAGCCAGAAGGCCCGCGAAGCATTCGAGCTCGACCGCGAAGACAAAGCGACCCGCGACCTGTACGGCCGCACGTCGTTCGGCCAATCATGCCTGCTCGCCCGCCGCTTGGTCGAGGCCGGCACAAGAGTCGTCGAAGTCGTTTGGCCGAAGGTCGCCAACAGCAACAACCACTCGTGGGACCACCACCAGGGCCTGACGAAGCGCATGAAAGACCAGTCCGGCCCGATGCTCGACGCCGGCCTGTCCGGCCTGCTGACCGATCTGGACAACAAAGGCCTGCTCGACGACACACTCGTCGTCGCCGTGGGCGAGTTCGGCCGAAGCCCGCAGAAGGGCCTGTCCACTAGCGGCAACAACAACTCCGCCGACGGCCGTGACCACTGGCCGTACTGCTACACCGCCCTGCTCGCCGGCGCCGGCATCGGCCGCGGCCAGGTCTACGGCAAGAGCGACAAGACCGGCTCCGCCCCGCTCGAAGACCCAGTCCACCCGACCCAACTGCTGGCCACCGTCTACCACGCCTTCGGCATCGACCCGCACACGATCGTCTATAACCACCTGAACCAGCCACGCGAGTTGGTCAAGGGCGAGGCGGTGACGGGGTTGTTTGGGTGACGTCCGCATTAAACTTTAATGCCTATGCGGACAGGTACGGATCTCCTCGGCTGAATGCATACGATCTGCGGGCACCTATGCTACACTCCGTTAACGGTGTCTCGTAGTTACTCCCCATCGGGGGCCCGGCCATGTTGCGTAGCAGGTTCGCATTCTCGCTGATCGAGCTTCTCGTTGTTATTTCGATCATTGTCATCTTGGTGGCATTGCTGTTGGCGAGTCTGAGTCATGCGCGCGAGGCGGCTCGTGACATCGTCTGTCGGTCGCAGGTTCGTCAGGTGTTCCAGGCTCAGGCGAACTTCGAGGCGGACAACGGTCGCTTCACCGGCCTGTGGACGGAGGACAAGCCGGTCGGCTGGAAGGATCGTCTGTCGCCTTATCTTCAGCACGCCGACCCGAACGACCCCGAGCATGTTTTCCATTGCCCCAACACGACGCATGCAGAAATCGCCGAGCAGCCGAACGACCCAACCACGAGTCAGGTGGCCGCGTCGATCGGGCTCAACGGCGCGATGCAGTTTGGCCAGTGGGATTTCAAGACCGACAACGTGCCGAACCCCAGTCAGATCATCGGGATGGGGGAACAGGCGGTCGCTTTGTATGAAGGGCTGATCACGTCGGACGGTTACGGCGTCTGGTCGGACGGGCGGTTTACGAATTGGTACAACGCGCCCAACCACGTCCCGGAGCGCGGCTTTCGGCACGGCCGACACGCCGTCGGCAACTTCGTCATGATGGACGGCCACGTCACCACGTTCTCCGCGGCTGAACTTGTTCGCGAGGGCGGTCACTGGTACTGGTGGGACGCGCTGGCGAACGACACGTCACAGGCGGGCGACAGCGACGGCGGCGGGGCAACGTACGAGATGCCGACCGAGCTTTCGCCCAACCCAGTCCCGAAATCGCTGGGAGGCCCGTTCGGATTCGGCCGAACGCCCCGCGGACCGCTCAAGGCCCCCTGTGGGTGCCCAATCAGGAAGCCGTGATCTTCAGCAGGTGGCTGCGGCAATGGCATTGAGTGCAACGTCGCGTTCTCAGGTTGCGCGCTAAGCGAGTTTGACGCCATCGTCACCCTTGCGCTTGCGTCGTGTTGCGATCACATCTCACGCCAACCTGTGGCACGCCGAGCATTTGCCGCAGGCAGCGCGTGCAATTTGACGCGATTGAAGCAGACCTGTCTTGTACAATCGCGTCGGCCGTCGCGAGGCGGTCGATTCGCCCGCATGTGGACTTCATCGATGTCGTGTAAGTGCTTGATGCTGACGGCCTGGTGTCTGAGCGGACTTTTGTTCGCGGCTGAGGCGTCGGGGCATCCGTTGCACGTCACGCGTGCGGAGTTGAGTATCGACGAGGGCGGCGGGTTTGCGCTGACGTTGAAGACGGACGTTGCGGCGCTCATCCTTCGCACGGCGCAGGGGCATATCCCCGACGAACTGCGTGAGACGTTTCATGCGAGGGACGACGACGACATCGAGTTTGATTACAAGTTGATTCGTCAACGCCTGGGCGCGGCGACGGCTGTGCGGTTCAACAATAAGGACGTTCAGACGGTCGAGCCGACCTTTCCGACGATCGCCGAACTGCGTGACAGTCTGGCGACGCAGTTGTCGCCCCGACATCTTGTCACGTTTGCCGGCCGAGTGCCGGACGGCGCGCGGTTCGTGAGCATGCAACCGCCGGCCGAACTGCGCCTGGTCCAGTTGAACGTGGTGATCGGCGGCGAGGTGGTGGCGACGCAATTGCTCCGCGACGGCCAGGTTAGTTGGCCGATCGCGCTGGGCGCGTCGCCGCCCGCCGGCGAGGTCGAGGAGCCGGCGAAGCAGGTGGCGTCTTCCGAGACGACCACGGAAAACAGCGCGGCCGACTCATCGGCGGGCGCGGCGGAGCCTGCCCCGCCGACCATACCCGAGATGAAGTGGACTTATGTGGCCGCCGACTATCTGGTTCTCGGTTTCGAGCACATCCTGCCCAAGGGGCTTGACCACATCCTGTTCGTACTTGGGTTGTTCCTGCTGAGCCCGAAGCTCAAGCCGTTGCTGTGGCAGGTGACGGCCTTTACCGTCGCGCACTCGGTGACGCTGGCGTTATCGATCTACAACGTCGTTTCGCTGCCGGGCCACATTGTCGAGCCGTTGATCGCGCTGTCGATCGTGTTGATCGCCGCGGAAAATGTGTTCAGCAAACAACTCAAGCCCTGGCGGCCGATCGTCGTGTTCGCGTTCGGCCTGCTGCACGGGCTGGGCTTCGCAGGCGTGCTCACGGAGTTGGGTCTGCCGCGCGAACAGTTCGTCACGGCACTGGTGTCGTTCAACGTCGGCGTCGAGGTCGGCCAACTTGCGGTCATCGCGCTAGCGTTCCTGGCCGTGGGCTGGTTCCGCAAACGCAACTGGTATCGACCGACCGTCGTGGTCCCCGCCTCGCTGCTGATCGCCTGCGTCGGAGCCTATTGGACGATCGAGCGCGTCTGGGGTTGAGAGCACTCGCCCTCGAAGACGAGTCGTGAGCAATTCCGGACCTGCCCAGACACAAGTACACGCCATGTTTCTGACTCTGCCGAACAGGACCGGGCCTAAAGGACACCTCATGCGACAACGACCGACCTCAATCCTCTGCATCACGGCACTATTGCTGGCCACATGTCCTGCACTGGCGGACAAGGCATGCAAAGGCAAGTCGACAAGCGTCCCCTACCGCGGCTCGTACTACAAGAACGGCGAGATCCACGTCAACCCCTACGGCTCGGCCGAAGGCAAGCCGCTGACAACCGGGCATCACGACTTCAAGCCGTCGTGGTCGCAGACCGGTGACATGCTGGTGTTCTTTCGAAGGACGAAGAACGACCCGAACGTGCTCAATTGGAAGACGGCCATCCATGTGATCAACGTGGACGGGACGGGCCTGCACGCTTTGAGCGACGGGACGCACACGGACTTTAATCAGACGTGGACGCGCGACGGCAAGAACACGCCGATCTGGAACCGCAAGCACCCCGACCGGGTCAGTTTTTACGTGATGGCGAGCAAGGTGGGCGCGAAGCCGGGGCAGGAGGTCGCCCTGACCGACAAGCGGTTCAACACGTGGGCTTACACCTGTCTCAAAGACGGGCGGATCCTGGTGTCGTCGAACAACCCCGATTACGGCTACGGCTACTACCTGATGACGCCGAGCGCCAAGGGCAAGCCGAAGTACGAGCGGATCGAATGTGACCTGATCGCCAAGGGTCGACTGGCCCGCGTCAGTGTTTCGCCGAGCGAGACGAAGGTCTGCTTCGAGTTTCAACCCGGATTCAAGCGCCAGGTCCAGGGCCGCATCCTGTACGTCGCGGACTTTGACGTGAAGAAACGCGCGATCACCAACGCCAAGCCGTTTGCGAACGCCGAGCGCAAACCGATCTGGTTCGCCTACCCGCGATGGTCGAAGGACGAAGCGGTGATCGTCTATCACGCGGGTCGCAAGCTCTTTCTTTACCGTCTCGCCGATGGATCGACGACGAAGGTTTCGACCGACGACACAGCCGACTACCGCTACCCGCATATGGAAGGTGTTCCGAAGTAGCCTTCGTCCTGTCAGACGCGTGATTATCCGCGATACATCCAGACGAGTTCCCGAGCCTACCTCTGCGGCAGCCCCCGAAGATAACCCCACTGCGGATGCCTGTCCGGGACTGGCCTCCTAAGGTTGCCTTGCCGGCGCAGAGGCGGGCCGGTGTCGTCTGAACCTTGAACAGTTGAGGATGGATCATGCGGTCAGCCAACCTGGGAATCGCTGTGCTTTTCGCTTGCCTGGCGTTGTGTTTGGCCGGGGTGTCATTCGGCCAGGACGACTCAGCCGACGCCAAACCGCCTGCGAAGCCGAGCGCGACCGAAATCGCCAAGCGGCTGATCGATGAGCCGACCGGCGAGTTCGTGTCTATGCCGACGAGTGAGTTGAAGGTTCGGCTGGCACCGGTCCCCAAGAGCGACCTGGAGAAGCGGGCGGCCGAGGCGCTGGGCGTGCTGCAAAAAGTTTCCGAGGCGATGGCCGACGCAATCGTCGAGTTGCAGCGGCTGGATGGAGCCAAGGCAGACGCACCTGAACTGACTGCCGCGGCCTCGAAGGCCGGTGAGTTGCGCGAGGTGAAAGCGGCTGTCATAACCCGTGTCAACGTCGTACTCGACGCGCTGGAGGAAAAGGGTGGCGACGTCGCAGCCGGCAGGGCGTATGTCGTTGTCGCTGAAAATCTCGAACCGGGATCGGGCGCGACCAAGGACGATAAGAAAGACCTGACCCCGGAGGAGAAGGCGAAACAGGAACTGAAGGCCCGCGTCGCCGCGGCGGTGGCGACGGTCCGCGACATGCCGCCGGTGCATGAACGGCCGGACCCGTGGACGGTTGACGTGCACGAGTTGGAGTTGGAACTGCAACCGCTTCGCAAGGAGCAGATTCAGGAGCGGATCGAGAAGTGGCTGTTGATCCTGCAGCGCGCGGTGCGCGAGCGCGTCCGCCTCGACATCGCATTGAGCATGTCGGAAGACGACGCCGAACGGCAGGAGATGGCCGACCTGTCGGCCAAGCAGCAGGAAGTGATCCACGCGATCGTCGAACGCACGCAGGTCGCGTTGTTGCTGTTTCAGAAGCGCGGCGGCGACCCGACGGAATACGAGGACTACATCCGCCACGCGACCGGTCAGAAGCTGAACCTCTCCGACCCGAGCGTGCTGTACGCACAGGTCGTTTCCTGGCTGCGCAGCGCCGAAGGTGGCGTGAAGATCGGGCTGAACATCCTCAAGTTCATCGGCGTGTTGATCGGGTTCTGGCTGCTGTCGCGGTTTGTCGGCAAGATTGTCGGCGCGGCGGTGAAGCGGCTGCCCAAGGCGTCCGACCTGCTCCAACGATTTCTGGTCGGCGGGACGCGGCGGCTGATTCTGCTGATCGGCCTGGTTGTCGCCGTCAGCATGCTGGGCATCAATATCACGCCGCTGGTCGCCGCCATCGGCGCCGCCGGTCTGGTCATCGGTCTGGCGTTGCAGGGCACGTTGAGCAACTTCGCGTCGGGCATCCTGATCCTGGTGTACCGGCCGTTCGACGTGGGCGACGTGATCAGCGGCGGCGGCGTGACCGGCAAGGTCGACGCGATGAATCTCGTCTCGACGCGCATCCTGACATTCGACAACCAGATCATGTTTGTGCCGAATAACGAGATCTGGAACGGCGTGATCACCAACATCACCGGCCGATCCACGCGACGCGTCGACATGACCTTCGGCATCGGCTACGGCGACGACATCGCCGCCGCGCAGGCCATCATCGAGAAAACCATCAGCGAACACGAACTCGTGCTCGACGACCCCGAGCCCGTCGTCCGCGTTCACGAACTGGGCGACAACTCGGTCAACTTCGTCGTTCGGCCGTGGACCAAGACCAGCGACTACTGGAACGTGTTCTGGGACCTGACGCGCACCATCAAGGAACGGTTCGACGCCGAGGGCATCAATATCCCGTACCCGCAACGCGACCTGCACCTGCCGGGGCCGATCGAGGTGATGCTCAAGAGCAACGGTTCGGGTTCAGCCCAGCCGGCGATGGCGGGCGCAGGTGCGGCCGCGCCGCAGACGCGCATCGACGAACCGGGCCCGGCGGAAGACGACGACTAAGCGGCGGTTGGGTTCTATCGCGACGCGCGGTGAACAACGATCATGTACGACCTCCTCTGCGAGTGCGCCGCCAACTTCGGGCCTGCCCCGCGTCGTTTTTCACTCCGAGACCGCATGACCTACCTGCGCGTCCCAAAACCCATGTGGTTACGTCTGAATGACACGGACAAACTGAACACGCTATTTCAAAACAAGCGCACACTGTTCACTCATGGCGTTGTGACTTGGGGGCGCGTTGTACAAGCGAATGCGGCGATGTTCCAAAGCGAAAAAGGTGGGAAACCCGGTGAGATCCTCTTCAGCCTCGACCCGCCCGAGAGTATCGACGTCGGGCATCTGGATTTTGTTGCCCATTCGTTGTTCAGATTGAAAGGCACACAGCCGACTGACGAGGGCCTTCGCCCGATCGCACACTACCTCACCGACGAGTACATCCGCGTGTTCGGACTATCCGTCCCGTCAACCGTCAGCGGTGAAATGCGTTGCGAGGTGTCCACGACCTTCTTTGTCCGCGAACACCTGCCGAACCGTCGACTTTGCAATCCCCTGTTGCCCATCATTGTGAACCCGCAGCCGCCGCACGTCGTCATGCCGCTGCCCGACCGGTATTGGCCAAACGAGTTAATCCGATGGTGGCGACGATGATGAACGGCCTCATCAGCCGCAGATCGAATGGCGGCTAATCCGCCTTTGCCGGCCGAAGGTGTTTGCGCAGGAATTCGACGACCAGTTTGCGTCGCGGGCCCTCGAAGAACAACTTGCCGCCGTGGCCGGTGCCTTGGACGACCTTCAACGTCACGTCGCGCTTGTGCTTGCGGTACTTGTCGACCATCCGTTGCGACTGAACGAGACCGACCGTGCCGTCCTTGTCACCGTGGATGATCAGCAGCGGCGGCGCGGACTTACCGACATGGGCAGCGCCCAAGTTGCAAAGCGACGCCCCCTACCGTCGCCGTCCACCCTTGCCCTTGTGACCTTTACCTGCGGCCTTGCGTTTGGCCTGCTTCTTCTGACGTTTGCTGGGCCAACGGTTGATGTCGGCGGTGATGACTGTCGTGCCCTTGGGCTTCATCCGGTGGCGTTCCCGCTCCCAGCCGCACGTCTGATCCGCGAGGTCGGCCGGCACGCGACCGGTGCTCGGCAGGTTGTATTCTTGGCGCACCTCGTTCCAATTCCCCATGAACCAAGCGTTGACGCGGTCCTCGGCGAAGGCGCGTTCGATGGCGTCGGCCGACTCGGTGGCACCCAAGTCCAGCAGGTACGAGACGGCGAACGAGTTCATCTCCATGTCGTCAAAACCGCCGCGATTCAGCGTGTCGGTCAACAGCGTGACGACCTCTTCACGCACGTCCGGATGACGCTTGGCTATATGTTTCAACCCGTCGGCCGCGCAGACACGCAGCATCTCTTGACGACGGGTGTCCTGGACGACCTGCGCCAGCGGCGTCAGTGCCGTGGGCCCGATCAAACCGAACAGTTCCGGAAACTCTTCGAAGTGCCAATCGTGGTCTTCCTCGTCCATGTCGGCCATCAATTCGATCAACGGCTCGACGACAGACGCCGCGCGCAACTGCCCCAGCGCCCGCCAAGCGTGGATCGGGGCGTAGATCGTCAGGTCGTCCGGATCGTCCGGCCAATCCGTGCGGTCCACCCACTGCCGGGCGATCGCCATCAATGCGGGCACGTCGGCCTCGGTCAGGCCGAATAGCGCCACATAGTTCGGCTCACCGTCCGCCCACTGCTGTGTTTCGCGCGGGTCGCCGACAGCTTCAAGGTGATTCAGCAGTTCACGTTGGACTTGTACGGTTGACATGGACGCGATTCCATCGGACCCGATTCGCGCACATGCGTTCTGTGGGTAAACTGTCTCTTTCGACCTCGTAATCTGGCCACCGGCCCGTGAGCACACACATGCGACGCCAAGACCATAAGCCCTCCGCCGCCTGGTTCGTGCTGCTGCTCGCTCTGACGCTGCTCAGACCCGTTCTCGCGGACGAAAACAAACTCCCCGCGCGCGACAAGTTCCACCTGTTCCTGCTGGTCGGCCAATCGAACATGGCTGGGCGGGGCAAGGTGACGGACGACGACCGCAAGCCGCACGCGCGCGTGCTCATGCTCACGAAGGGCAACACCTGGGCGCCGGCCATCGACCCCCTGCACTTCGACAAGCCGCGGATCGTCGGCGTCGGGTTGGGCAAGACGTTTGGGATCGAGCTCGCCAAAGCGCGGCCCGGCGTGACCATCGGGCTGATCCCGTGCGCTGTCGGCGGCTCCCCGATCGCCAGTTGGGAGCCGGGCGGGTATCACGCTTCGACGAAGACGCACCCGTATGACGACGCGATGAAACGCGCCCGCGTCGCGCTCAAGGCCGGCACGCTTAAGGGCATCCTCTGGCACCAGGGCGAGTCCGACGCGTCACCGGAAAAGTCGGCCGTGTACGAAGCAAAACTGCACGCGCTGATCGCGCGGCTGCGCAAAGAACTCAACGGACACGACGTGCCGTTCATCGCCGGCCAGATGGGCCAATTCCCGACCCGCCCGTGGAGTGACGGCAAGCGCAAGGTCGACCGGGCCCACCGTGACCTGCCGAAAAAGGTCAAGCGCACCGCCTTCGTCAACTCCAACGACCTGACGCACAAGGGCGACCACGTGCACTTCGACGCGGCGTCGTACCGCGAACTCGGGCGGCGGTACGCCAAGGCGTTTCTCGCACTCGTCAAAGAGGCAAACGAGAACAAGTAATACAACGAGCGCCGAAACACCGACAGCCGTCATACCACGACCCGTCGGTCCGCAACACGACTGCCAAATCCATTCAGTTTCGGCACGTCTGTCTTGAACGGCGGCGACGCGAGAGTGTGACCAGTCCACCCATCATCAACAGCACGCCCGTCGCCGGTTCCGGCACTGCGGAGGGCAGGCTTTCCAATCGGATCGCCACCGCGTCGCCCAGGATGAAGTTGCCCCCCTGCAGCAGGTTGAGTGTGACCTGCAAGTCCGTGTCGGTGATCGTGACGAAGCCGAGACTCTGGAAGTTGAAGTCGATGTTGCGGTCGTCCGCAATCACCAGGTCGGCCAAGGGGCCGCCGCCCGACGTGTTTTGATTGACCACTGTCGAGAACAAACCGTCGATGGTGTACTCGGCGTTTTGCACGTTGCCCTGCCCGTTCTGCCGCCACGTCGCGAAAACCTGGTACTCGCCAATCGGCAGGTCGACAAAGTCGTACGTGGCGGTCGCAGCGGTGTCGCCGCTGGCGGAATTGAAACTCTGGTTGTTGTCGAACGCGTCGCCGACATTCGCCTGCTCGGAAAAACCGACCGTCGAGTAGCCGGGCTCGAGGTTGTCGATCACCCAGATGTCGCCGACCGCCGGCACAGGCGTCGGGGCGATGGCGATCGCGTCGTAGAAGATGAAGCTGCCGCCGGCCTTGCTGGCCGTGATGTCAAGCGTGCCGTCGAAAACGTTGGCGGAACCGATTGGCGCGAAGTTCACGCTTTCCGTCGGCGACTCGTCAAGCAACACGCCGCCCGGGATCGTGCCGGCCCCGGGAATCTGATTCAGATTCACGCTCGGCCCGCCGTCGCTAACGACGTAATTTGCCGTACCGAGGTTGCCCTGCGCACTGTTTCGCCACGACGCGTAGATGTCGTACGAGCCGGACAGCAGCCCGGAGAACGACCACGTCGCCGACGTCGCGCCGCCGTTCGACCATCGCCGCGTCGTGCCCCAATGGAACCCGCCGCCGTTGGTGTCGAACCCGCTCGTGCCGTCAAGCGTCTCGGTGAACTCCGGCGGGTCGCCCCCAACAACGTTGTCGATGACGAAATACGTCCGACCGTCCGACGAGTCCGCCGGACCGACCGTCTGCACAGCTAGGGCCGAGTTGGCCAGCGCAACCAACGCAACAATCAAAACCGACGACGACAACGTGGTGAAGCGCATCATTGATCTCCAGTCCGACGGTTGTAAGTTCCGCTACTCCGAATTCGCAGGCCGCCCAGCGGGCGACGCTATCAACATGTTAACCAATCTTGCCACACCGATCAATCACCGTTTTGGCCGTGTAGCCGCGACTCAATCTACCCCGGGAGACTGGGCTTTGTCCGAAATGACACCTGCCCACCCGTAGGGTGCGCTTTAGCGCACCAAATACACGGGAAACCCGTCCGTTCATCGTGGTGCTACTTTTCGGACGAAAAGTAATCCAATGCGAGTCGACAAAACCCCTCATCAGGTGCTCGTCAATCCGTCTTCCGCTTGACCAACCCGATCGCCTTGTCCGCGAGCCGTTGGCCGAACGTCCTGTAGCCCTCGACGGAGTAGTGCAGGTCGTTCTTGATCTCTTTGCCTTGCTTGTTCTTGCCGTCGTTCAGGTCGTCGGTATCGACCCATGCGCCGCGTGGCGACGCCTCGGCCACACCGACCTGCGCCTTGCGCACCATCGTCCAGTGCGGGTAGCGTTTGTTGTCCATGTCGAAATCGCTGAGTCGGCCGATGACGAAGTTGATGTCCTTTCGGCCAAGGTCGGTGGAGAGTTGTTCGATCAGCCCCTTGAAGCTGGCGGCGTAGACCTCGCCGTGCCTTTCACGCGCGTCGCGTTCGCCCTGCATCCACAGGAATGTGACCGTCGCGATCTTCTTGTCCTTGATCGCCGCGTTGACCTTGGTCATCAGCCGGTCGTAAAGGTCTCCGGTGGCCTTCGGCCCGTCGCCCTTGGCCGGCTTCCACTTCTTGTACCACCGCCGGATCGGCTGACCGCCGTGCGCGTCTTTGATCACGATGACGTTCGCCTTGCCAAACGCCTTTTCGACCGACGGCGTGAATGAGATGTTCGGATCAAGCCCGGCCATGTTCGATTGGCCTGACAGGATGAATAAGTGTTTCGGGCTGTCCGCGGCCGTCGCGGCGGACGTGGCGAGCAGCAGGACGCAAACGGCGAAGAGTCGATGGAGCATGTTGATTAACCTCGTGGATGGCAGTTGGAGAGATTGTATCAAGGCGGGTTGACCAATCGATGTTGGGTGATGTTCGGAAGGTCGAATTGCGTTCCGCGTAGGGTGGGCACTGCCCACCACGAAAGGCGGAAACAAGACGCTAGTGGCGAGTCTACCTTGTCTCATCGGGCTCTGGGTGCCACACTTTGGCTTTGCAAAGTGTGCAGAACACAATCGCGTGCCCCGTTCACCCTTCGACACACTTTGCAATGCCAAAGTGTGGCACCGGAAAACCGAACGCAGTCCGTACACTAGCCGATGGTGGGCAGTGCCCACCCTACGCATTCAATCGATGTCAGCTACTCACCGCTTACCTGACTCGATCAGTGCTCGCCTTGAGACAAACAACTTGTCCAGTCGCTCGCGCAACACGACACCCTCACCATCCAACGACGTGCCGACGTGAGTGAGCAGCCGCACGAGGTGGTCGTAGTCGCTGAGACTGATGTGTTCAGCCGCGATGCGTTGTTTGGACTCGTCCATGTTGTGGTAGTTGCCCAGCGGGAGGCAGACGCAGGTCGCGGTGTAGCCGAACGATTGGTAGGCCGACGCTTCGCAGGTGCCACCGGGCATGAGCTTGCGCTGCCAGTTGAACGACTTGTCGCGGCCAGCCAACTGCTGCGCGACCTGTGACACGCGGTAGGTCAGGTCGGGGTCGAACGTGCTGGTCCGGTCGCCGACGCGGACGATCGGCCCGCCGCCGATGGGTGACTCGGCGAAGCTTTTGGAACATTCGAGGGCGATGAGACGCGCGTCGCGCGGGATGATGCCGCTTTGGCACGCGGCCATCGCGCCGATGAAGCCGACCTCCTCGCAACGGGTCAACAGCACGGCCGAGTGTCGCCGCGCGTCCTTCTTGGCCAACTCGTTCAACGCAGACAACGCCGCGGCCGCGCCGGCCAGGTCGTCGCAGGCGGGCGCGTGGAATCGGTCGCCGCGGATGCGTACGTCGCCCGTGTCCCACGTGGCGATGTCATCTATATGGACGTCGGCCGCACGCGACAAACGGAGCAACACGCGTTTGTCACCCGCCTTCGTCGGCCGATCGACAAACTCGACGACGCGGGCCCGGCAAAGCGGTTGGCCGTCGCGATAGACCCACACGCGCGAGCCCACGAAGTACTCGTCGCGGACGCCGCCGCGGAACTCGGCCAACGCCTCACGCTTGCCCATCGGATCAGTAATCACGAACGCGGGGTGATCCATGTGGGCAGTGAAGAAGATGGGCGCGGTCTTGGGCTTGCTGCCCTTTCGTTTTGAATTTGAACGCGGTTTCTTGGGTAGTTTCGAGCCGAATTCGACGTGCTTGAGCAGGAGGTTGCCGTACCTGTCGCGTGACAGGTCGCACCACTTGCGGCGTTTGACCCAGCGCTCGACCCACGCGATGACCGCGTCTTCGCGACCCGCGGCGGTGGGCAATGCGGTGAGTTGGGACAGCCAGGTGCTGTAAGACGGCTTCATCGTTGGGCCCCTTGAGAGGTGGCGAGTTTATGGTGTTCAAGACAGAATGGCGAGTGCGAGGTCGGAGAGGGGAGAAGTGACGAGTGATGATTGTTGATTTATGATTGATGAGGTCGGAGTGGTGACCGGCGACGTGGTCCGACTTCGCTAATCGACAATCATCAATCATCATTCGTCAATCACGTCCGCCCGGCTTCGCTATCATGCGGGCCGTGTCTGACGTGCCCGAACAACTCGCGATCGACATTGAAGACGTGCATGTGCGTCGTGGTTCGACGTCGATCCTGCGGGGTGTGACGACGCGCATCGCGGCGGGGTCATGCGCGGCGATCCTTGGGCCGAACGGGTGCGGGAAGACGACGCTGACGCGCGTGTTGACGGGCCACATGTTCATGACCGGCGGACGTGCGACCGTATTGGGCGAGACGATCGGCCGAACCGACGTGCGTGCGTTGCGCCGTCGCGTGGCGGTGGTCAACCCGACGGCTGACAGCGCGACTTCGCACGTGAGCGGCGCGGTGGTGGACGGCGACCTGTCGGCAATCGAGGCCGTGTTGACCGGCTACTTCGGGACGGTCGGCCTGTACGACCGCCCTACCGATGCGCAGCGTGAACATGCGGCCGACCTGTTGCGTCAGGTCGGGCTGGGTGACCGGCTGGACCTGCGGTACGCGTTGCTCTCGACCGGCGAACAGCGGCGGTGCCTGATCGCGCGGTCGCTGGTGCATCGGCCGGAGCTGCTCATCCTGGATGAACCCACAGCCGGCCTCGACCTGGCCGGGCGTGAGCAAGTGTTGGCCACGATCGAGGGACTGCTCGAACGGCAGGCGATTGATGGGCAGACTTCCAACGCGGACGGGCCGCGTCGCCCCACCACCGTGCTGATGATCACGCACCACGTCGAAGAACTGTCGCCGCGTACGTCGCAGGTCATCCTCATGCGCGGCGGGCAGGTCGCGGCGGACGGTCGGCCGGACGACCTGATCACGCCCGAGTCGCTGACGCAGACCTTTGGCTGCAAGGTGTTTGTGCGCAAGCTGCACCGGCGGTGGTGGGTCGAAGTGCTGCCGGAGGCGTGGGCGGCGTTTGAGGGGGGCGGAGTCATTGACGAGTGATGATTGATGATTGTTGATTTGAGATGTCGGAATAGCGATCGAAGCACGACGTCTGAATTTATCAATCAACAATCGCTAATCATCATTCGTCAATCGCTCCGGTCGTTTGCCAATTCGCCTCATCCCGCCATAATCCCCGCATGAGCGACACCCCCACCTCATCGGACTCACCCCTCGTCGGCATCGTGATGGGCAGCCCCAGCGATGCGCCCACGATGCACAAGTGCGCGGCGACACTGCGGACGCTGGGCATCCCTTACGAGATGAAGGTGTGCAGCGCGCACCGCACGCCGCAACGGGCGCACGACTTCGCGACGACGGCGGCCGACCGCGGGATGAAGGTGATCATCGCGGCCGCGGGCATGAGCGCGCACCTGGCCGGCGTGATGGCCGCGTTGACGCACCTGCCGGTGCTGGGCGTGCCGATGGACGGCAAACTCGGCGGCGGGCTGGACGCGCTGCTGAGCACGTGCAACATGCCCAAGGGCATCCCCGTCGGCACGATGAGCATGGGCTCGCACGGCGCGGTCAACGCGGCGCTGTTCGCCGCGGCCATCATCGCGACGTCCGACCCGGCTCTCAACCAACGGCTGATCGAGTTCCGCGCGCAACAGACGGCGGCGATCGACGAAGAGCCGCCGGCGGCGGAGTGAGGCGAACGACCTGACTCGGCGATCATCGTTGAGCTTGCATTCGCGGACCCGGTCGGGTTCAGTCGAATGACGCGCGTGCAAGCCGTTTGCTGATCTGTTCAACGACGGTCGCCCTCCCGCGTGACTTGCGTGTGAGATACCAGATCGGCGCTCGCAACGGCCAGAGCGGGATTTGCTTGACAAAGGCGAGCTGACGCCTCGCCGATTCCATGAATGACTCTTCAAACGACACGGGCCCGCCGGTCGAGCGGTAGCGGAGTTGATCAACCAGGGCGGACTCGGCGGCGATGTGCGCGTCGTAGAGCACGTCGACAGGCTGATCGGGCAACGCCTGCATCCAACTCTCGTCATGCCGGGGCAGCATCGTGCCGTCGAGCGACGTGGCCGTCGTGAGCGAACGGCGCTCGCCGTCGAACTCGGTCGCGATGTCGATCGAGACCTGATCCTGAATGAGGTAGACACAGATGTAGCGCGGGTCGGTCGCATGCACCCATGCGAGGACGGTCGCGCTGATGATCGAAGCGTCCATGCGGTACGCCCCGACGGAGACAAAGTCGTTGGCCTCCAGCCAATCTTGCGTCAGGCCGATCTCCAACGCCTTCTGATAGGCCAGTTCGAGGTCCTCGTGCTCCAGGACGTCCATCCGCATGCGCGACATGGCGCTGACGACATAAACAACGATCGCCATCAACCCGAAGTACGCGAGCGCGACAAGACTGACGACGACGAGCAAGGCAATCTGAATCCACATCGGCCACATCGTAGCGAATCGGCTGACCGCGCCGCGGCATCTAAGATGTAGCGGGGAGACGTTGGAGTCGATGCTGATGGCAACCATGCGCGACATCCTGTTGGCCTGTTGGGTCGTGCTCGGCCAAATGGCGCCGTGGCTGTTGCTTGGGTTTGTGATTGCGGGCATGTTGCACGTCGTTTTGCCGGGCGGTTGGTTGCGGCGGCAGTTGGGTGGGAGCGGGCTTTGGCCTGTGACGAAAAGTGCGCTGTTGGGCGTGCCGTTGCCGCTTTGCTCTTGCGGCGTGATCCCCGTGACGGCCGGCATTCGGCAGCAGGGCGCCAGCCGGGGCGCGTCGGCCAGTTTTCTGATCGCGACGCCGCAAACGGGGGTCGATTCGATCTTCGCGACATATGCGTTGCTTGGGCCGGTCTTCGCTGTCGTTCGGCCGATCGTCGCGTTGGTTAGCGGCGTGATCGGCGGCGGGTTGATTTCGTGGCTGTCCAAGGGTGATGAATCGACCATTCAAACGATTGGTGACGACCAGTCCGGCACGATGGCGCAACCGATGAGCGACAGCCAATCATCGGCTGACCATTCATCGCAAAGACGGTCATCCAAGCCCGTCGCCGCGCTGCGTTACGGCCTGCTGACTTTGCCCGGCGACATCGCCGTGTCGATGGTCGTCGGCATCGTGTTGGCTGGACTGTTCACCGTGTTCATTCAGCCGGGCGAGTTCGAGGCGTGGCTGGGTGGCGGGGCCGTGGCGATCCTGATCGCGATGGCGATGGGTGTGCCGCTTTATGTCTGCTCGACCGCGTCGATCCCGCTTGCCGTGGGGTTCATGCACGTGGGCGCGTCGCCGGGCGCGGCTTTGGCGTTTCTCATCACCGGGCCGGCGACGAACGCGGCAACGTTGGCGGTCATGTGGAAGATGATCGGCAAGCGGTCGACCGTGATCTACCTGGGGACGATCGTGCTCACGGCGCTCGCGGCCGGGCTGCTGTTTGACTGGGCGGCTGTGCGCCTGCCGGACTTCGCGCCGCACGCGGGCCACGTACACGACGAATCGATCGGCTGGTTCGGTCGCGTCAGCGGCGCGGCGTTGCTCATCATCTTGATCGCAAGTTGGGGCGCGCGTCGGCGGACGACGAGCCGGACCGGATCGACCGACACGACTGAAGACGACAAGGTCGAAACGGTGACGCTTCACATCGACGGCCTGCGTTGTTCGCACTGTGTCAAGACGGCCGGCGATGCGATCCAGCGAACGCCCGGTGTGCGCGACGCGACCGTCGAGCTGGCGACGGGCAAGGCGACGGTGCACGGCAAGGATGTTGACGTGTCAGCCGTGATCGGCGCGATCGAGTCGGTCGGGTTTGCGGCGCGGGACGCGTCGTGATCGGCGTGCGCAGGCTGACGACATTCGTTGCGGTATGATCCTCACCACCATGCCCGACCACGAATCCCCCACCGCGCCGGACGAACCCTTGACCCTCGCCGGTTTTCAGCGGTTCATCCGTGACCGCTACCACGACACCGACGCCGCGCGCGGGACGCCGGCGACGTTTATGTGGATGATCGAGGAGGTCGGTGAGTTGGCGACCGCGTTGCACAAACGAGCGGGCGAAGGGATGCATACGTCGGGCGGCGAAGACCTCGAAGGCGAGTTCGCCGACGTGCTGGCCTGGCTGTGCACGTTGGCCAACATCAACGGGGTGGACCTGGAACACGCCATCCACCATAAGTATTTCAAGGACGGCGGGCCGAAGGGACATAAGTAATCGTTGCGTCCATGTGCACTGCTTCAACTGGAGCGAGTTGATGAAGCATCAAGTGAACAGTCATAGCCAGAGATTGGTAAGCATCGTTGCGATGCTGTGCTTGGTAGCGCTCATCGGCACGACGCAGGCTGAACCGGCCAACGACAAGCGGCCCGTGCAGGTCTTTATCCTCGCCGGCCAATCGAATATGGAAGGCCAGGGCGTTGTCGATCTCGACCACCCGCGTTATTACAACGGCGGGCGCGGCACACTCAACTGGCACATGCGCGACCCGAAGAAGGCTGAACGTTACAAGCACGTCAAAGATGCGGACGGCAACTGGGTCGTACGCAACGACGTGTGGGTCCGCTACCGCACACCACGGGGACTCAAGAGAGGGCCGCTGTCCATCGGCTACGCGGTGTACGGCGGCAAGCACCACATCGGCCCGGAGTTTCAGTTCGGCCACCTGATGGGTCAACACCTCGATGAACAGGTGTTGCTGATCAAGACAGCCTGGGGCGGCAAGAGTTTGCACAAAGACTTCCGCCCACCCAGCGCCGTGGCGGATCGCGGAGGCGAGGTCGGGCCGTACTACAAGAAAATGCTCGCCGAAGTGCGCGAGGCGCTCGACGCGCTGCCCAACGAGTTCGACTACGACAAGCGCGGGTACGAGATCGTCGGCTTTGTCTGGTTCCAAGGTTGGAACGACATGTTCAACGACGATGCGCGGGCCGACTACGAGCAGAACCTCGTCCACCTCATCGACGACGTGCGCAAGGCTTGGGGCAAGCCGAAATTGCCGGTCGTGATCGGCGAATTGGGTAACGGCGGCGAGAAGGCCGGCAAGAACATGATCGCGATTCGCAAAGCCCAAGCCGCCGCCGCGGTACGTCCACGCTTCAAAGGGACCGTCAAGTTCGTCAAGACGACGGCGTTCGCCCGGCCGGCCAAGGATTCGCCGAACACAGGTCACGGCCACCACTGGTTCGGCAACGCCGAGAGCTACTTCCTGATCGGCGACGCCATGGGCCACGCGATGCTCGACCTGCTCGGCAAGTCAAAGCGTTGAACTTGTAGCCATGCCGAGTTGAGCTAATGAAAGTTCCGTTGCCGGGGCCGCAGTTCGCTGTCGGTCTGGCCGATGTCGCGCAGGCTGCGCACGAGGACGTGCACGACCCTGCCCACGGTCGAGTCGCGTTCGACCGTGCCTTTTGCCAGCACGATTCGGCCGTGTCTCGCCGCCTGACGGTACTGGTCAAAGATTTTCGGGCGAACGATCAGGTTGGCAACGCCGGTCTCGTCCTCCAGCGTGATGAACACGATGCCCGACGCCGTGCCCGGGCGTTGACGGACGAGTACCAGGCCCGCGACGGAGACCGGTCGGCCGTGCGGACACTTGGCCTCGTCCGACAGGTCGGCGTTGTGGATCGCGCCCGCGGCGTCAAGTCGCGCACGCAGGAACGACAACGGGTGCGCCTTGAGCGACAGGCCGGTCGTGGTGTAGTCGTGCAACACCTTGTAAGGGTCGCTGACCGTCGGCAACGCCGCGCGGACCTCGGTTGTCGGCCTGGCCTGTTCAAAGAGCGGCAGCGATTCGTCGCGCAGCCGACGGACCTGCCACAGGGCGTGCTGCCGATCGAGTCCCATCGACCCGAACGCGTCGGCCGACGCAAGCCGACGCAGCGCCGGCACCGGCGCGGGGCAGGCCTGCCACAGCACATCGATACTGTCGAACGGGCCGTGCGATTGAACCGCATCGACAATCTGTTCCGCATCATCGACATGCAATCCCCTGACCAGCCGCATCCCGAGCCGCAGCGCGGGTGACTTGCTGTCCGTGCGTTCGAGTGTGCAGTCGTATCGGCTGTGGTTGATATCGACAGGTCGAACGGCGACGCCGTGCTCCTGCGCGTCGCGGACGATCTGGGCCGGTGCGTAAAAGCCCATTGGCTGACTGTTGATTAGAGCCGCCGCGAACGCCGCCGGGTGGTGGCACTTCAGCCAGGCCGAGACGTACACGAGCAGCGCGAAACTCGCCGCGTGCGACTCGGGGAACCCGTACTCGCCGAACCCCTTGATCTGCTCGAAACACCGCTGCGAAAACTCGGGCGTGTAGCCGTTGGCGAGCATGCCACTGACGATCTTTTCCTCGAACTTCTTGATCAGGTGGCCCTTGCGTTTCCACGCGGCCATCGCGCGGCGCAGTTGATCGGCCTCGCCCGGCGTGAAGCCGGCAGCCTTGATCGTCAACGCCATCGCCTGCTCTTGGAACAACGGCACGCCGAGCGTCCGCTCGAGCACGTCGCGCACCGCCTCGCTCGGATATTCGACCTCCTCCTCACCCGTGCGACGACGCAAGTAAGGATGCACCATCCCGCCATGGATCGGCCCAGGCCGAACGATCGCGACCTCGATCACCAAGTCATAAAACTCGCGCGGCCGAAGCCGCGGCAACATCGACATCTGCGCCCGCGACTCAATCTGGAATACGCCAACCGTGTCGGCCTTGCAGATCATGTCGTAGACGATGGGGTCTTCAGGGGGAACAGTCGACATCCGAAAGCGTGTGCCGTGGTGCTTTTGAATCAGGCCGAACCCCTTACTCAAACACGTCAACATCCCCAGCCCCAGCACGTCGACTTTCAACATTCCCAGCGCGTCGATGTCGTCCTTGTCCCACTCGATGACCGTGCGGTCGGGCATCGCGGCGTTTTCGATGGGGACGGTTTCGCTGAGCGCGCGTTCGGTGAGGACGAAACCGCCGACGTGTTGTGACAGATGGCGCGGGAAGCCGAGGATCTGCATGACCAGGTATTGCAAGCGGGTGAGCATCGGCGCTTCGGGGTCGAAACCGAGTTGACGCAGCGACCGCGCGTTCAGGCCTTGCGCGTCGAACCATTCGTGGTTCTTGGCCAAGCGGTCGACGCAGTCGAGCGACAAGCCCAACGCCTTGCCGACCTCGCGGATGGCAGATCGGCTGCGGTACGTAATGACCTCGGCGGTCAACGCCGCGCGGTGTCGGCCGTACTTGCCGTAGATGTATTGGATGACCTCTTCACGCCGTTCGTGCTCGAAGTCGACGTCGATGTCAGGCGGCTCGTCGCGCTCCCGGCTGATGAACCGTTCGAACAGCAGCTTGTAGCGCGCGGGGTTGACCTCGGTGATGCCGAGGCAGTAACACACGCTCGAGTTCGCCGCCCCGCCGCGCCCCTGACACAGGATGCCGCGCTGCCGCGCGAACCGGACGATGTCATGCACGGTTAGGAAATAGTGCGGGTAGTTCAACTCGTCGATCAACGCCAGCTCGTGCGCGAGCTGCGCCTCGACCGACGCGGGCACACCCGACGGGTAACGCTCCGCCGCGCACCGGTGCGTCAGCGTGGTCAACTGCTGCATCGGCGTGACGCCGGGCGGGCAGGTCTCGTGCGGGTATTCGTACCGCAACTGGTCCAGGCTGAACGCCGATGCGCGTTCGATGATGTTCAGACTGCGCGCGATCGCGCCTGGGTACGCGTCGAACAACCGGTGCATCTCGTCCGCCGGCTTGAGGTGTTGCTCGGCGTTGGGTGAGAGCAGAAAGCCCGCCTCGTCGAGTGTGACGCCCTCACGGATGCACGCGAGTACGTCGTGCAACGGCTTGCGGTTGGGCTTGTGGTAGTGCACGTCGTTCGTCGCGGCCAACGGCAGGCCGAGTTGTTCAGCCAGTTGCGCGACGTGGCGCAACCGTCCGCGGCCGTCGGGGCCGAAGCCGTGCGACAACGCGATCGACAGATTGTCGGGGGTGAGGGCGCGTTTGAGTTGCAAAGCAACATCGATAAACACGTCGCCCGCTTCCTTCGGCGGCACGATCACCGCCAGCATGCCGTCGTGGCTGTCCAACAGGTCGTTCAGCGTGAGGTGGCATTGGCCCTTGGTCGTGCGCAGCTTGCCGCGGGTGAGCAGTTGGCAGAGTCGGCCATACGCGGCA
>JANQSF010000011.1 GCA_028284155.1 Phycisphaeraceae bacterium | reverse complement strand
CCGCCGAACCCGTCGCCGACGTACCGATCGACGACGACCCGCCCGCGTCCGTGGCCGACCTGCTCGCCGGCGTCATGCCCGACCTGCCGACCGAGGGCGCGCCCGAGGCCGACATGGAAGCGTCGCCGTTCATCGACGCCGACGTGACCGTGGGCGACGGCGATGCGGGCGACGCGCCGCCGGTTGACTCGGACGAAACGTCTCATGCGGCGAGCGCGCCGAACGTCGAAACGTTTGACGCCGTCGAAACGCACACCGAACCGGTGGCGACCGCGTCACCTGTCGATGCCGTGCAAGACACGTCGGACGATGCGCATCAACACGCGCCATCAAACGAGTCGGCGCCCACGCCCGAAACGTCGACAGCGCCTGCCGCGCAAGCCGACGCGCAACCCGCCACGCCAACCGCGCCCCAATCGCGCGACGAACAAACCGACGCCGAACCCGTTGTCGATCTCACACCGATCGTCACGAAGCAGGCCGCGATCGAGTCGCGCGGGGGCGGACGAGGCGGCGGTCGTTCAGGTGGACGTGGTCGCAACGGCAACGGTCGGCGCGGCAAAGACGGCGCATCTTCCGGGGGTGTCATCGGCAAGGACCGCACGGCGTTCGACCCCAAGCGTGCGGAGTTGCCCAAGCTGATCGAGAAGCAGCCGCCGCACGCCGTCGAGGCGGAGATGGCGTTGCTCGGCTCGATGGTGCTCGACCCGCAGGTGATCGGCGACGTCGTGCAGATCGTCACCACGGCCGACGACTACTACCTGCCCAAGCACACGGTCATCCACCAGGTGCTGGTCGATCTTTACGACGAGAACGAGCCGGTCGACATGGTGCACCTGCACCGCAAGCTCGACGACATGGGCGTGCTCGAACAGGTCGGCGGCCTCGACTATCTGCTCGCGCTCGGCGACGCAATGCCGTCCGCCGCCAGCGCGCGGTATTACGCCAGGCTCGTGCGCGACAAGGCGTTGATCCGTCGGCTGATCGAGGCTGCGGGCAAGATCCTTTACGAGGCCTACACCAGCACCGAGGCCGCGGCCGAGCAGATCGACCAGGCTGAGCAGAGTGTGTTCCGCTTGGCTGAGCAACGCTCCAGCGAAGACGCCAGCGAACTGAAGGTGCTGCTGCACGAGACGTACGAACGCATCCAGGCGATGGAAGGCCGACAGATCACCGGCCTGGAAACCGGTTTCTACGAGCTGGACGAGATGACCAGCGGTCTGCAGAACGGCGAGATGATTATCCTCGCGGCAAGACCGTCGATGGGCAAGACCGCGTTCGCTTTGAACATCGCCGAGCACATCGCGGCCGACACCAAGCAGCCCGTCGCGGTGTTCTCGTTGGAAATGGGCAAGCATCAGCTTGCGCAGCGTTTGATGTGTTCGCGCAGCGGGGTTGATTCGCACAAGCTCCGCCGCAACGTGCTCAACGCCGACGACTACCACGACCTGGCCATGGTCGTGTCCGAGCTTTCCGAAGCGCCGCTTTATATCGACGACACGCCCGGTTTGACGATGCTCGCCCTGCGCGCCAAGGCGCGGCGGCTGGCGCAGCGGCATCACATCAAGTGTATCATGATCGACTACCTGCAACTGATGTCGTTCCCCGGGGCGGACAACCGCCAGCAGGAGGTGTCGGAACTGTCGCGCGGCATCAAGGCGCTCGCCCGCGAGTTGAACGTGCCCGTCATCTGCCTCAGTCAGCTCAACCGCTCACCCGAGCAGCGCGAAGGCCACCGCCCACGTATGAGCGACCTGCGCGAGTCCGGTTCCATCGAGCAGGATGCCGACGTGGTCATGATGTTGCACCGCGAAGAGTACTACCACACCAACGACCCCGAATGGGCAGACAACAACGCGGACAAAGTCGGCGTGGCTGAACTGTCGCTCGTCAAACAACGAAACGGCCCGACGGGGACGGTCAAGATGCAGTTCAGCCACGAGACGACGCGGTTTAACAACCTGGCGACGGTGGGGATGCGGGGGTGACTTTGGATCGTTGGTTCCACAGAGGCCATCCATTACCAGTCGAGAGCCCGGGAACGTTGCGCGGTGGTTAAACCCGCGGTGAACACGGATTGTCGGGCAACGTGCTCGGCTACGAACGGCGCTTCCAACCGGCCGTCAACGACACATCTCTGCCGGCAGGCCCAGGCCGAGGCCCGGGCTACATGCGTCGTGGACGGGGACGACCCATGCCATCCCGGCGCGTGAGCCCGGGTGGACTTCCGTCGATTAACATCAACCCATGTTCGTGCCCATCGTCATCTACGGGACGCATGTCTGGCGGCGGCGGTTGGGGTGGGTGGCCGGGTACTGTCCGATCTGCCGGATGGCGCAGCGGTTTCGGCTGTTCAAGGTGCAGGTGGTTCGTCATTTCTTCTATCTGCCCATCGCGCCGGGGCGGACGGCTGGGCATGAGGTGCGGTGTCAGCGGTGCGGTCAGACGATGGAAACGTTGATCGACACGTACCCGGACGTCACGCGCGACCGCCATCTGCCCATCGAACAGTTGATCGACCTGACCTGCCCAACGGTGTGGGAACAACTGGAGGAACGCCAGGCGATGTACGAGCGGTATTGCCTCGGCGTGATGTCGGCTGATGAGCGGGACGCGTTGTTGGCTGAGCCGTTGCGGCTGATCGAGCCGGAGCTGGACGCCCGCGCGTCCGGGTTGCACAGCGACCGTTGGACGACGCCGTTCGCGCTGGCCGCGGTCGGCGGGGCGGTTTACCTGACGTACTACGCCGGCCACCTGCCCCGCCACGTGCGGCAGGAAGCGGGCTGGGCGCTGGCGTTGTCGAGCATCGTGATCATCGCGCTGCTGGTGTCGGGTGACGCGCGCCGGTACGCCAAACGCAAACTCCTGCCGCGCATCGCGCCGGCCCTGGCGGCGTATCAACCCACCCGGCACGACATCAAAACGATCCTCGACCGCTTCCGAAGACGCGGCCTGACCGTCGGCAAACGACTCCGCCCAAGAGATGTCATGGCGGCGGTAGGACGTGTGCCGGAGGAGGGGTAGGGGGCGGGCTTCGTCCGAATAGTAGGGTGCGCTTCAACGCACCAAGATGAATGGACGGCTTCCCCGCAACCTTGGTGCGCTAAAGCGCACCCTACGGGTGGGACGGCGACTTACGGACAAAGCCCGGTGTATCCCTGGCCGATCGGCAGTCAACTTTCATTGCCCACGGCCGTTCAGGCAAGTTCTGTCTTACTCGATGCGGATCGCATCAATCCTTCATGCAGTGTCACAAATGTTCCGCTGCGTGAGCGCTATCTTACGATCTGATCGATTGACATGGAGAATCGCGACTTCGAGTATATCGCCGACGCGAGGGTAGCTATCTGGAAACTCCATTGTCCGCTCTCCAATCTCGAACTCAACCACTTCAAGTAACCCTTCCACGCCCGCGGCAAGCTCGCAAAAGACGCCGAATGGCTGCACACTCGTCACACGCCCGGGCAAGACCGTCCCTTTTGGATGACTGGCGATAAATTCGTCGAAACTGGTCTCATCTTCGCCTTGGTTCCACTGTTCAAAATCAGCATGTTCATTTGCCATGGCATTGATCCAGGCGACAAGTGACCTGTAGACGGCGGTACCCGGCCATGTCGGATCCGATTCGACACGCCAAGTCAGGTGAACCGAGGCCAAGGGTATGTCATCGGAATCTGTTGCGAACAGGAAGTCGTCATAGTTGTCGCTTTCGCCGATGGCCTTGAACTGACAACCAGCCAACACGTGACCATCCGGGATTTCACGTCGTAACTCATCTTCGATATCACGCGCAGTTTCCGCGTCGATCGGCGACCATGGTGCAAGCCAACGAAAGTCAGAAGGAAGCTGAAACATTGATCGTCCGTTTGTGGGGCGCGCCGCCCGGCCGACTCATCGTTGTCGCTGGTCACGCTTCCGGAAGCGCCAGGTAGTCACATATCTTGACACCGGTCGGGTGCAACGTCTGATCCTCATGTTGGAAGAAGTATATTTCGGCATCGTCGTCTGTTGGATCGACACACCACCTGCTGGCACTCCCATCGTCAGCAAAGTCAAAGCGACCGTCGTCTTGGTGCCACTGTTCGGCAAGAGCCTGTTCGTCCAGTGGGATGTACCACGCGGCGAACAATTCGTCGTCTTCCCTTGGCCCGTACTTCTTCGAGACACAGTCGCGTTGGATTGCTGCCGGGTCTGAATAGAGGGCGCGAAGCGCGGCACTGACAGGGACGCCGAAGTGCCGAACGACCAGATCGAAGTCGGGATTGAGCAGTCGCATGCAAAAGGCCTCCGTTCGCAAGCGGGCCTGCCTGCGCCGCTCGGCTTGACGTGCTTTGATCTTGTCAACAAGCCACCGCAGCATGTGCAACGACCAATCTGTACGTAGTCGGTAGGCCGAGCACGTTGCCGGGCAATCCAATGTCAGAATGCATTCACGCCGGCCAACCTGCCAGACCTGTTTCTCAGTTGTCACCCGTGCCAGCCAGCACGTCGTCTTCTTGGTCGTACTTGTATTCGAAGGGCTCGACCTCGGGCGGGTTGGCGCGTTCCCATTCGACGGTTCTGCGGAATGCTTCTGCCACGTCCACGATTTCCGAGTAGCCGAGGCGGGACCTGATCTTGCTCGTGTCGACGTCCCAGTTCTGTTCGAAGTTGACGGATGGCTGGAGGTATGGCGGCAATTGGTCGTCCGGCATGACTTTCACGTCGCCTTCCCAGCCGGCCGCTTGGCCGATGGCTTGCACGAACGCCAGTTCCGTCATCGCGTCGGGCTCGGCGACATTGAAGACCTCGTTCGTTGCGCTGTCGTTTTCGATCGTCAGGCAGACGGCGTGCGCGACGTTGTCCACATAACCACGGGAAAACTTCCACGCGGCGATGGTTCGGCCGAGCAGGATCGTGTCTCTGCCGTCGTCCATGCGCTTCAGGTAGCCGCGGAATCGGCGGTACCTGTCGCGAGCGCCGTAGATGGCCGGCAGCCGAAGGACCGTGCAAGGCAGGCCGTCGTCACTCAGATAGCTGCGCTCGACGGCGAGCTTGTCGCATTCAGAGCCGTTCGGTTGGTTCGTCTGTCGCAGGTCGGACGTCTCGGTCAACGGGGTGGGTTGAAGCGGGCCGGGCTCCGTCTTTTGAATCCGGCCGAACGCCAGATAAACGTCGATGCTGCTGAGCGCGACGATGCGCGACGCAACGGCCCGGCACGCAAGCCGGGCGGCGTCCGCGTCCGACGCGGTGAACGGAATCATGTCGACGACAACGTCCGGCGACGCGCTCGCGATCGCGCTGGTCAGCCGTTCACCGTCCTTGCGATCAACCAGGATCTCAGTTGCCCCGCGGGAGAGAGCGTCCGTCGTTTGGCCGCGATGAAGAACCGTGACGTCATGCCCGCGCGCCATCAGTTGAGACACCACGGCGGGCCCCGTGAATCCCGTGCCACCGATCAGCAGAATCCGCACGCGGAGCAACTCCTGGCAGCGATCGAATCGGCGTTCAGCGGCTTGGGGCTACCCGGCACAAAGCTGCGAGACGCCTGAGAGTCCAAGATTCTACCACCGGCGAATCGGCGTGGGCGTTCCCGCGTCCGCCTTAGCGGCGGGTTAGCCGGCGTCTGCCCGCGTCAATGCGTATGTGAAGTAGGGGATGGTCCGACCGGGGATGCTTGACGGAATCTCTTTCACCAGGGTGGCGCCGACTGCGTGGTAGAACCCAGCCGCGTTCGGGTCGCTCTGAATCACGAGCGTCCGCGCACCCATTGCCGCCGCCAACTCGCATGCGTGATGGAAGAGTCCTGAGCCGATGCCCTGCGATAGCGCGGTGGGCTCGACGAAGATGTGCTCGAGTTCGGCCTCGTCGTTTGCAAGCCGGACGAGTGTGTAGAAACCGATGATCGAGCCGGCCTCCTCCGCGACGTGCGCGTGTTTGCGGGCGAGGTCTTCGGGCGCAAGCGTCAACTCTTCACGGAAGACGGCGAGTTGTTCGGGCGTGTAAGGCCAGTGCGATTTCGATCGAAACGCCAGCTCCGAGATGGTCGCCGCTTCACACTCTCGCGCAGGCCGAATCATGGTGTCGGGAGTTCTCCAACGCTGTGGAACGGATCAAGCCACAGTTGCGGGTCAGCCAGGATGGCGGACCCATCGCACCGAATTGTACCCGGGCCCGTCAACTTCTGGCGCAGGTTATGTGGTCAAACCTGTGCAAGACTGGAAGTGACCTCGCCTTGTAACAGTGTGCCGTTACTCTTATGTCGCGGTGTGCCCGCCTCACACGATCCTCCAAAGGGACCTTGCCATGTCCATAATCGACCGAGCAATTCCTCTGGTACTTGTCTCAGTCTTGCTGGCCAACGTTTCAATTCGCGCTGAGGAGAAGACGCCGTTTGTGCTGCTGAGGAGTATTGATGCCAAAGATGGCAAGTGCCGCTGGGTCGAGTTCACTCCTGATGGCAACGCAGTCGCAACCTGCGGCGACCGTCTGGTGCAGGCATTCGATATCGGGACCGGCGAGCTCATCCGCCAGTTTCGCGGTAATCAACTTGAGGTCGAGAGGTTTTCGTTTTCTCCTAACGGGAAGTATGTTGCCTCCGCCGGTGGCGACAGCACGATCCACGTGTGGCGAGTAAAAACGGGGGATCTGGTCACGGTCATCAGAGGGCACATCGACAAGATCATTGGTGTCCGTTTCTCCGAAGATAGCAAGTGGCTAGCCTCGACCGCCCGCCAACCGATCGACAGCACGATCCGCATTTGGGAATGTGGAACTTGGAAAGAAGTTGCACAGGTTGGCCCGCCGAGGGAACGCACGAATTCAATGTATGTCGCGTTTTCGCCCAACAGCAAACAGTTGGCCGCCAGCGGCTACCAGGGGACGATTCGACTGTTTGGCTTCGACGGCAAGAGCCTTACATTGCAGGAGTCCCGGCGTCACGATCGGGGAGAAATGGTCCCGCACGTTGTCTTTTCTCCCGAGGGTAGATTCTTCGTGACAAGTGGATGGGACAAGACGCTTCGTGCGTGGGACAGTAAGACTGGCCGGGAGCTTTGGCAGGCCCGCGCGCCGGAGCACGCTCGCTGTTTTGAGGCCGCTGTTTTCGCGCCCGACGGATCGACCATTTACTGTGTGACTCGTGATGAGACTATTCAGGCCAGGGAGTCGAGGACAGGCAAACTGATTGCTAGTTTCCGCCACCAGGGCCGGGATCAGATCCGCGGACTGGCGATCTCGACTGATGGCAATCAATTGGCCACTGCCGGTCATCGTGGCCGGATCAATCTGTGGCGAATTAACGCACGATCAAGCGACAAATGAGTACTTGTGCCAAGCCTTGACCAGACAGCAGGCAGGCCGGGCACGTTGCCCGGCAATACTGAGTCATTGTGCGCTCAAACGCCGGGCGACGGGCCCGGCCTGCCTGCTGGCCTCGACATATCGGATTGGTATCCCGCATCCGTCGAGAGGACAGCAGCAAAGTCGATCTTGAACTTACCGCCGAACGTCGACCACTCGGGTAGTTGTTCTCCTTCCTGTACAACGTGGATCACCTTCACCAAAAACTCCTGCCCCTCGATCGGCACGTCGGATTCTGGAATCGGTCGCTCCTTTGACCAGCCCGTGCGATGGACAAAACCCGTCAGATCGCCGGAAGTGCCCCAGCACGCATCATCGCTTACATCGGTCACGAGGAACTCGAGAATGTCACCTTTTGCGAGCGGCATACAATCGCGGAATAACGAATCAAGCCTAAGTTGCGGGCCAGTCACGATGACCGCCCTACTTCACTCAATTGTATCCGGGCCCGTCAACTTCTGGCGTTGGTTAGCTTGCTTCTATCAGTGTCAGGTGAGGGACTTCGCTCTTCCAATAGCTCGTGTACCAATGCGATAAATCGCTCTGCCCCCACGATTGCTGTGGGCGAAAACTTGATGACTTTACCACTCTTGAGACGCAAATGCAGGTCCGTGGCGGACTCACCTCGCGCGTTCATCTTGTCTGACAACTCTAATCCCTCAATATCACGCCAGCGACAGTTCACATCGCGGCCCAATGAAATCAGGTACCGCAATCGGATCCCTTCATCGTTCACCGTTATGCGAAGAGAGAACGAAAGGGAGCCGAATAAGATTGCAGCCGCCATTGCGACGGAGGCAAACACCACGGCCCACACGTCTTGTTTGCCATGTGGCGATGCTGTGGCATCCATGTACCCCCAAGACACAACCGTCGCAGCCATCGCGATTCCCGCGAGAATGAGCCACGGCTCATTGGTAAATGTGTGCCGACCCTTGTCTCTCGTCGACATGGTTGTTGCCTCACAATTGACTCACCGTGCCGTTCCCGTCAAGGCAACCAACAATGCAGCTAACAAGTGATTACGTTGAATTCAACCTAACAACGGAAATCTGACGTTAACTTGAAAAGGCGCTTGGCCGGCTGCACGCGTCAATCCACGGGCGCGCGACGCTACTTGTTGATTATCGCTTTCTCATTTCTGCGGGTCAACGTGTTGCGCTCATGACAAATGCGGTGCATGCCTCGCGCGATTGTGCGCACGGTCGTGTCGCGCCGCCCCCTATGGATGAGCACTTTTTCACAGCCCGGATCGCCCGTCAGGCCCGTTAAATGCGTGTCGGCTTTTGTGTCTTGCCTGACACGAGCGTGTCGGGGTCGACGTGGGGATGTGGCCTCACGGCCTCATGACACGGGGGGTGACGTCGGGGTGACAAACGGGTGTGTTTGCGTAAGTCGCGACGTGGTTTTGGGTTGGTCGTGGTTTGCGCGTTTGGGGGGAGGGGGTGGGGTGGGTGTGACGTGTCAGGGCGCGCGGGTATGCGGGTGCGTCGCGCACAAAGTGGGTCGTTGTGTCCGTGAAAGTTTGGGGGTGGCGGTTCGCGCTAAGCCGCGAGCGGCGGCGCGGTTAGCCGGTGACGACAGGCGACTCCCAGCCGTCGTACTCGCCGCCGGCCTCTTCGGCGATGTCGAGCAGGCCGCCGGTGAGGTCGTCGATGAACATGCCGCCGACGGCGTGGTTCATGGACGTGCAGACGCCGAACGTATTCGGGGCGTTGCCTTCGTTGTTCTGATCGACGAGTGTCATGCCGCCGGCCGTGACGCGTTCGATGTATTGCTGGCGTGCTTCGTCGGTCGGAAAGTAAGCCCAGTGGCGCACGTCGCGTGGTTGTTCGATCCGGTCGCCCGCTTCGACCAACGCCATCACGACCTGCTGGTTCTTGATCGACTGTTCGTCGTACTTGGTGGGCAGCAACTGCTCGCGGTAGAGTTGCCAGTCGGCGTCCTGTTCGGCTTCAGCCTTCCACTTGTAATCGGAAAACGGCTCCATGACGAGTGTGGCCAGGTCGTGAAAGGTGTCGCCGGTTGCGGCGTAGGCGAAGAACTGGCGGATGCCCTGGTAGGTGAGTCGGCCGACGTACACGCCGCCGAGGTTGTCGGCCACGACGGACATGAGGCGTTCTTCGAGTTGGTCGAGGACGGCCTGCTCGGGTGCGGACGGGAAGCCGTTGTCGTCCGCGTCGCGCAGGCCGACGAGCAGGCGGAGCAGGGCGGGCTTGTCGGCGATGGGCGCGGCGTCGGCGAACTGAGCGTCAAGGAACACGATGACCGGCGTTTCCTCGATCCGCGTGACGTATGTCATCCACTGGTCAGACATCACAAACCCCGTATGAGATTGGCTCGTCGGTGTTGCTCGGCCAGTCGGCAGAGTATTCGATGTCCAGTCTACACGGGATACATTCGACGTGTGCGCCGTGTCAGTAGCGCGGCAACGTCGATGGCAACGAGCAGAGTTGTGATCGGCTCGGGCGGCCCGCCAGCGGCCGTGTCGTGGTGTGATCGGCTTGCGATCGGGTCCGCAAGCGAACGGGCGGGACTATGATCGTTTTCGCTGTGTTGAGATTCCTCCAAAGAAGGCTTGTCAGACCATGACCACTACCGCCCTCACCGTCGAATTGCCCGCCGCTGTCGCCGCTGTCCGCCGGGCGACGAAGCTTTGTCAGAAGGTGCGCGGCGCGATGGTCAGCCCGGAGACGATGCAGAAGAAAGACCGCAGCCCGGTGACGGTCGCCGACTTCGCGTCGCAGGCCGTGGTGTGCGCGATGTTGGCTGACGCACTGCCGAACGACCCGATAGTCGGCGAAGAGAAGGCTGACGAATTGAGACAGCCCGAGCAGAGCGACATCCGCAGCATCGTGGTCGAGCACGTTTGTGAGGCGATGGACAAGGTGGTCGATGACGACACCGTGCTCAAGTGGATCGACCGCGGCACGGCTGACGGATCGACGCCGCGGTACTGGACGGTTGACCCGATCGACGGGACGAAGGGTTTTCTGCGCGGCGATCACTACGTCGTGGCGTTGGCGTTGATCGAAGGCGGCGAGGTGACGGCGGGGTTGTTGGGTTGTCCGGAGTTGACACGAGGGGATGGCAACGGCGCGGTGATGGTCGCGACGCGTGGCGGCGGGGCGTTTCAGTTGCCGCTCGATGCGGAGGACGAGCGCGACACGTCTGGCGAAGCGGTGCGAGTGAGCGACATCACCGACTCGTCGCAGGCCCGGTTCTGCGAGTCGGTGGATTCGGGTCACTCGGACCAGGACACGTCGCGGTCGGTCGCGGCGTCGCTGGGCATCACGCAGGACCCGGTTCGGATGGATAGCCAGGCCAAGTACGCGGCGGTGGCGCGCGGTGACGCGTCGATCTATATGAGGCTTCCAACGCGGGCTGACTACCGCGAAAAGATCTGGGACCACGCGGCGGGCATGCTCATCGTCGAGGAGGCCGGCGGTAGGGTGACCGACGTGCACGGCAAACGCCTGGACCACTCGCACGGCCGACGTTACGAGCAGAACGCGGGCATCATCGCGACGAACGGGCACCTGCACGACGCGGTGCTGGAGGCGGTGGCGAAGGCGTTGGGCGGATGAATCAAGCGGTGCGTTATCATGGTTCGACTCACCCCGCTTGGAGAAGTCGACATGCTAAGCCGTACGAACCAGTCGCTGGCCCAGTTAGTCTGCACGTTCGTCCTGATGGCCGCGTTCGCCGCGCCCCTGCGCGCCGCGGACAAGCCGAACATCCTGTTCATCTTCGCCGACGACCACGCGTACAACACGGTGCACGCGACGGGCAATGCGCAGATCAAGACGCCGAACCTCGATCGGATCGCCAAGTCGGGCACGGTGTTCACGCACGCTTACAACATGGGCGGCTGGCACGGCGCGGTGTGTGTCGCCAGTCGCACGATGCTCAACACCGGCCGATTCATGTGGCGCGCCCGCGACGCGGAGAAGACGCTCAAGTCCGATTGGCAAGCCAACGGCAAGCTCTGGTCGCAACTGTTAGCCAAGGCCGGCTACGACACGTTCTTCACCGGCAAGTGGCACGTGCGGGCTGATACCGGCGCAATCTTCAAGTACGCCAACCACGTGCGCGGCGGCATGCCGCGACAAACCCGGCAGGGCTACGACCGCCCGCACGAGGGCAAGCCCGACCCGTGGGACCCAGCCGACCCGAAGTTCGGCGGCTTCTGGCAGGGCGGCAAGCACTGGTCGGAGGTCGTGGCTGACGACGCGATCACGTATCTCGACACCGCCAAGAAGAGCGACAACCCGTTCTTCATGTACATCGCCTTCAACGCGCCGCACGACCCGCGTCAGGCCCCGCGCAAGTATGTCGACATGTACCCGTGGAAGACGATCGACCTGCCGCTGCCGTTCAACAAGCAGATCCCGCACTCCATCGTGCCCAACGGCCTGCGTGACGAACGGCTCGCCCCGTTCCCGCGCACGCAGTACGCGGTGAAGGTCAACCGTGCGGAGTACTACGCAATCATCACGCACATGGACGCGCAGATCGGCCGAATCCTCGACCACCTGGAAAAGACAGGCCAAAAGGACAACACCTACATCGTGTTCACCGCCGACCACGGCCTGGCGTGCGGGCACCACGGCTTCATGGGCAAGCAGAACATGTACGACCACAGCGTCCGCGTCCCGTTCTTTATCGCCGGCCCGACCATACCCAAGGGCAAGTCGAACCCCGCCGCGATCTACCTGCAGGACGTCGTGCCCACCTCGCTCGACCTGGCCGGCGTTAAGACGCCGGACTACGTCGAGTTCAAAAGCCTCTTACCGTTGATTAGCGGTAAACGCGACCGCTCCTACGACGCCGTCTACGGCGCCTACACCATGACGCAACGCATGGTCACACAGGACGGCTGGAAGCTGCTGGTCTACCCGCAGAAAGACGTCACACTGCTCTACAACCTCAAGAACGACCCGCTGGAACAACACAACCTGGCGGACAAGGCGGAACACGCGGGGCGGATCGCGAAGCTGCGCGCGAAGCTGCTTGCGCTGCAGAAGGAGATGGGGGACCCGTTGGTGGTGGAAAGTACGTCGCAGTGAGTTGGGGAGCGATTGCGTGGTCAGCCGGGCGGCGCGGCTTCTCCGAAGACATCCCAGATTTGATTGCGGACTTCATATTTCACATTGTGACCGCAGCGAAACTCGACGGACAGATACTCGCCCGGTGTGGTCGTGAAATACGTACCGAGAGTCCCGGTCCAATATGGGCTGTGGCGATACCCATATCTCCAATCGGGCTTGTCCACGATCCGTACTTGTAACCAGATACCGTCGGCGTCAGGCCCGGGCATCGTGTGTAGTTCCTTGGCGTAACCTCCGTCTTTCAGTCTGGGATAAACCTGAAAGTCGCGAACGTTGTACTTCACGAGCAAGCTGCCTTGCTCAACATCGAACTCCGCCTTGATGCCTTCCTTGGTGAACAGCGCTTTAAGCCGCCGTTGCACATCAGCCAGGCTGTTCCGGCGACCTTCGTTCAGCTTCCGGTCAATCGCGCCGTTCCAGTGCTTCACGTCGCTCTCGCCCCGCATGTCGATATACACATGCTTCTTGGAGCCATCAGCGGCCGCATAAAACAGATTCCACGCACCTTCTGTTCCTCCACCTGTGGCATCGCCAAACAAGGAGACAGAGACGCAGTAGTAGTTCGCTGCGTCGTCGCCAAGGAGCTTCTCAGCCTTCACCAAAGCGTCCTCAAGCGAAACCGGAGGTCGCTTCGATTCGTTCCACCTGTACAGCGTTCCCAAAGCGATGCTTGACGCGAGCGTGATTACCACGATCGGGGCTATAAGCAACGTGCGATTCATCATGGGCACTCTTTGCGAATGGTTACTGAGATCACTAGCGAAGATGTCAAGTAGCTCCGGCGGCGAGTGACTGGAGCGACGGCTTCGAGCAACGCTGGACACCGAACCGGTCTTGTACCAAGATAACAACCGAGGAGGATTGGTATCCAGTGGGCAGGTCAGGTCATTGACCTGACACCGGACGGCCATGATGTCCTCTTGACAGGTGAATGACCAGTCCTAGTTGAGGGTTGTGCGTACGCCGATGACTGAACCGATCACACTCCGCCCGCTCGACGACACCGACTCCATCCCACCCATCACGCGCCTCCTGCGCGACGCGTACGCGGCGCTGGCCGACATGGGGTTCCGTTACCTGGCTACGCATCAGGACGACGAAACGACGGCCAAGCGGCTGCGTCAGGGTCAACCGGTCATCGCGGAACTCGACGGGCGGATCGTCGGGACGGTCACGCTTTACCCGCCGCGCGACGAATCGCCGTGCGTGTGGTATATGCGTCCGGAGGTCTGGTCGTTCGGGCAGTTCGCGGTGGAGCCGGGGTTGCAGCGGTCGGGTGTCGGCACGCGATTGCTTGAGTGGATCGAACGACGCGCAGCCGAGCAGGGGGCTGAGGAACTGGCGCTCGACACGGCTGAGGGGGCGACGCACCTGCGGGCGTGGTACACGCGGCTGGGCTACCGCGACGTCGGCTACGCGACGTGGGAGGTGACGAACTACCGGAGCGTGATTATGTCGAAGCGGTTGGTGACGGGTGAGTGATCGGTGCGGCGTGTCTGTGGTTGACGCCCGGGTCAACCACGGGCGGACACTGTTGATGGTGAGAAACACTCTTAGGCTCATATTGTCCCGGGCTCTGCATGACGATTGCCGGGGTCTGACAAAGCTCAGACCCCAGCCACCACAATGACAACGTGCTTTGGCCGCGCGGTACAATGCTGCCCGCACAGCCCGGTCCGCTGTGGCACGCCGAGCCGTTGCCACTGCCACGCCGCAAAGTGCACCGACCAGACAGTTGATATGTCCAACACCAAACGCCATCGGAGATTCACCATGAGCGACTACGCGCCGAAACCGAACACGCCAAACAACGACACATCGAACACCGCGGAGTCGAACACCGGCTCGACGCGTCGTGACTTCCTGAACACGACCGGCAAGGTCGCGGCCGCGTCGGCGTTTGCCGGGTTGGCGGTGCCGTCGAACGTGCACGCGCAGGCGGACAACGAGATCCGCTTCGCCCTGATCGGCTGCGGCGGGCGGGGGACGGGCGCCGCCAAGAACGCGCTGAACGTCAAGTACGCGCCGCTCAAGCTCGTAGCCATGGCCGACGTGTTCAAGCACCGGCTGGATGTGAGCTACAACGGGCTGAAGCGAACCGGCCCGCGTGTCGATGTGCCGCCGGAGCGGCAGTTCATCGGCTTCGAGGCATACAAGCAGGCGATGGACGTGCTCAAGCCGGGCGACATCGCGATCTTCACGACGCCGTTGGCGTTCCGATGGGTCCACTTCACGTACGCGATCAAGAAGGGCCTGCACGTCTTCATGGAGAAGCCCGTCACGGCCGACGGCCCGACGTCGCGCCGCATGCTCGAACTCGGTAAGCAGGCGTCGAAGAAGAACCTGAAGGTCGGCGTCGGCCTGATGTCGCGCCACAGTCGGGCGTTGCAGCAGTTGCACAAGCGCGTGCAGGACGGCGAGGTCGGCGACATCCTCTCGATGCGCGGCTACCGCATGCACGGCCCGGTCGGTTCGGCGTTCAGCACGAAGTGGAACGGGCAGGGCAGCGAGCTGATGTGGCAGATCAGCCGATTCCATTCGTTCCTGTGGGCCAGCGGCGGCTGCTTCAACGACTTTTACATCCACCACATCGACCATCTGTGCTGGATGAAGAACGCTTTTCCCGTCAAGGCGCAGGCGACCGGCGGGCGACACTATCGTGGTGATTGGGTCGATCAGAATTTCGATAATTACTCGGTTGAGTACACGTTCGAAGACGGTACGAAGCTACACATGGACGGCCGATGCATGAACGGGGCCGACCGCATCTATTACAGCGCGATGCACGGCACCAAGGGTTTGGCCATCGCGTCCAACGGCGGCGACATCGGCATGCCGTCGAGCATCTACAAAGGCCAGAAGCGCGACAAGGCTAATCAACTGTGGGAGTCGAAGGTCGCCGGGGCTGAACGCAACGCGTACGACAACGAGTGGAACGACCTGGTCGAGGCGATCGTGCGCGACAAGCCCTTCAACGAGGTCGAGCACGGCGTCATGTCCAGCCTGACCAGCTCGCTCGGCCGATACGCCGCGCACACGGGCAAGGAGACGAAGATGGAAACGCTGATGAACTCCGACCACGAGTACGCGCCGGGCTGTGACAAGTGGACGCCCGAGTCGGCGCCGCCGATCAAGGCGGACAAAGACGGCAAGTACCCCGTCCCGCAACCGGGCAAGGTGACGGACCGGGAGTATTGATTACCGCGCGCCAGAAGGGTTGAATTCAATTTGTCGGTGGAACGACCAGCGCCCCACATTCGGGGCAGCGGTCGCTCTCGCCGCCGCGCACGTCGTAGCCGCAGTCGAGACAGACGGGCAGGCGTTGGCCGCGGAGTTGTTGTTTCAACGTCAGCCGCAACGCCGCGCGGATGCGCAGCAGCAGCAGTCGCCAGATGAAAACGGCCGTGCCGGTAAACGCTATCGCCGCCGCGACGGCGGCGATCTGCACCGACGTCGATGCGAACACGCTCCAGCCGATGATCCCGGCGATGCCAGCCAGCAGGCAAGACCGCCGACCCAGGCTCCAGTAAATGTCCGCCAGGTCGACCCGCTCCGTCAGCGACGCCCACTGCTCGGGTGTGAGGTGCTTCACCTCGGGAAGTTGTTTGATCGTCCAGTACAAGTCGTTACGCACCTCTAGCTCACCGTGGCTGTGATGGCAACCTTCATGTTTATCTTACGGTCCTTGGCCGTACGACGCGGCGAGTTGGTCTCAGAACGCACGCAGTTCCCCGCTACGGCTGACATCGAAGTGCTCGAGTTCGAGTAGCCAGCCCCGTCCGCACCCGATGCATCGACATGCATGCCCGTCAATCGTCGTCACACATCGACTCGGCGTTGAGTTGTGCGAACTCGAACGCGTAGTCTTCGTCCTTGAACTCGAAGTCGACCGACTCGGCCGCCACAGTGATATCAATGGCCGGCGGGAAAAAGACCTGCCAGAAGAACCAAGGCGTCAGGCAGACGAACGCGACCAAGAGTGCGAACCACTTACGGAACGGCCCGCGGTAACCGCCCATGATCTTCATCGCCAGGAAGACACCCACGAGCGTCAGGCACCAGGTCACGATGGTCCGGACCCACCGTACCAGCCGCACCCGCCGGGCGCAGTCCCAGCACGCCGGCGCATGGGCTGTGTAACGACGCCCGAACCCGCCCAGCAGCAGCACATTCGCCCAACCGCTGGTCATCGCCCTGAGCCGAACCCGATCGCTCGGCTCCTCACGCCCGCAACACACACAGCGGTCCGGCCAAGCCGGCTCGGCGTCACGGCGAAGCTTGATGTCGGTGGACATCGGCATCGACACGGGTATAACGATGACCGGGTCGAGCGGCAAGTGGTTGGAATTGGCATGCCGGTACGATCGCGCGTCGATCCGCGCAAGCGCCTGCCCCGTCGAAGCAACCGGAGCACACATTGAGAATCACTCAGGAAACATCACGCGACGAAGAGGTGCTCGACATCGTCAGGGCCGGCATGCGCCGGCATGCCGAGTCGCAGGTCCCGTGGGAAACGTACGAAGACCTGTTGTTCATCGCCCGCGACGAAGACGACAACGTCGTCGGCGCGGCGATCGGCGAGGCCGGGCGCGGTTGGCTGAAAGTGGAACTGGTGTGGGTGCACGAAGATGTCCGCGAACGCGGCTTGGGGACGCAATTGATGGCGAAGATCGAAAAGGCCGGCATCGATCGCGGCTGCATGCAGGCCTACCTCAACACGTTCAGCTATCAGGCTCGGCCGTTCTACGAAAAGCTCGGCTACGAGGTGTTCGGCACGCTCGACGACTACCCCGTCGGCCACCAACGCTTCTACATGCGCAAGCGTCTGACGCCGACCCAACCGGAAGGCGAGGGGTGATCAAGCATGTCCACACCGCTGGACCGCAAGTCATCGACCGACGAAATCCGCGCGCGGTTCGACAGCGACGTGGAACGCTTTTCGTCATTGGAAACAGGCCAGTCGGCCACGATTGACGCGCCGCTGGCCATGCGGTTGATCACCGACGCGGCTGTGGCGTGCACGCAACCGATCCGGCGTGTGCTCGACCTCGGTTGCGGCGCGGGCAACAACGCGCTGATGCTGCGGCAGGCCGTCGGGCATGACCTGGACATCGACCTGCTCGACCTGAGTGAGCCGATGTTGCAACGCGCCACCGAGCGTGTGAAGCAGGTCAACGCCGGACGCGTCAACGCGGTTTCCGGTGACTTCCGTCAGGTCGATCTGGAGGCGGAGTCATACGACGTCGTGCTCGCGGCGGCCGTGCTGCACCACCTGCGCGACGACGGGGACTGGCTCGCCGCGTTCGAGAAGCTCTACGCCATTGTCGCGCCGGGCGGCGGCGTCTGGATCACCGACCTGGTCTGGCATGAGACGTCGGCTGTGCAGGACATGATGTGGTCCCGCTACGCGGGCTACCTCGACGCACTCGGCGGTGAGTCGTATCGCGAGCACGTGTTTGAGTACATCGACCGGGAAGATTCGCCCCGCCCCGTGACGTACCAACTCGACCTGTTGCGACAGGTCGGGTTTACGCGTGTGGAACTGCTGCACAAGAACGTGTGTTTCGCCGCATTCGGCGCGGTCAAGGACAAGTAGCGCCCGGCGCGACACCCCAAAGCCCACTCCTCCGGGGTGGGATCGGACAAAGTCCATGTGTAGATAGCACGACGATGACGCGACGCACCGCCAAGGTGAGACGATCCCCCGGCGGAGCCGAGGGCTAAAGAAGGATGTCGTACACCACATGCCCGTGTACGTCGGTCAGCCGGTGGTCGCGCCCCTGGAAGCGGAACGTGAGCTTCTCGTGGTCGAAGCCGAGCAGGTACAACACCGTCGCCTGCAGGTCGTGGACGTGGACGTGTTTTTCCGTCGGCTCCAGGCCCAACTCGTCCGTCTGGCCGTGGATGACGCCGGGCTTGATCCCGCCGCCGGCCATCCAGACCGTGTACGCGTCCTTGTGGTGGTCCCGGCCGACCGGCTTCCGCGGCTCGCCCATCGGCGTTCTGCCGAACTCCCCGCCCCAGATCACCAGCGTGTCGTCGAGCAGGCCAAGCCGTTTCAGGTCTTTCACCAGCGCAGCCGAGGCCTGATCGACCTGCTTGCACCGCAGCGGCAGGTCGTTTTCCAACGACTCGCCGCCGCCGTGGTGGTCCCAGTTGGTGTGATAAAGTTGGACAAACCGTACGCCGCGTTCGACCAGCCTGCGCGCAAGCAAACAATTATTCGCAAACGACGATTTTCCGGGGGCTGCGCCGTACATGTCTAACGTCTGCTTAGACTCTTTGGCGATGTCCATCAGCTCGGGGGCCGAGGCCTGCATGCGGTAGGCCATCTCGTACGACGCGATCCGCGTGGCGATCTCCGGATCGCCCACGACGCCGAGGCGTTGCCGGTTCAACTCGTTGACGGTGTCGATGAAGTCGCGCTGCCGGTTGCGGTCGATCCCCTTCGGGCTGCGCAGGTCGAGGATCGGGTCGCCCGTCCCGCGGAACGGCACGCCCTGGTACGTCGTCGGCAGGAAGCCCGACGTCCACAGCGACGACCCCGCCCGCGGCCCGCGCGGGCCGGACTGCAGCACGACAAAACCCGGCAGGCTGTCCGACTCGCTCCCGAGTCCGTACGTCGCCCACGACCCCATGCTCGGCCGACCGGGCTGCGGCGCACCTGTGTTGGTGAACAGCTTGGCCGGCCCGTGGTTAAAGACGTCCGTCTGCATGCTCTTGATAAAGCACACGTCGTCCACAATGTCGCGGTGGTGCGGCAGCAGGTCGGACAGCGTCATGCCGCTGTTGCCGTACCGCGCGAACCTGCGGTAAGGCCGAAGCAGCGTGACGTTCTTCTTCAGGAAGGCAAACCGCTTGCCCTTCATGAACTTGTCCGGCGGCGTCTTGCCGTGGAACTCGGCCAACTTCGGCTTGTAATCAAACAACTCAAGCTGACTCGGCCCGCCGGCCATGAACAGGTAGATGACCGCCTTGGCCTTCGGCCGATGGTGCGGCCGACGCGGGGCCATCGGGTTGACGCCTCGCCCTGAATGCGCCGCAACCTCACTCGCGTGCGCGACGTTGCGCGAAGGGAACCCGGCGTTCAACATCGACGCCAACGCGATCGACCCGAGGCCGACACCGCAGTCACGGAAAAAGTGACGCCGTGTGACGTGTTGCAGCGCGTCGCGTTCGAGTTTTCGGCGAGGGGTATCGGGCATGGTCGCTCGTCGTTGGGTCCGAGACACAACGGTATTGTACACGACGAGTGCCATCGCGCGACTTCCGAATAATCCTGCCAAACGCTGCCGATGGCCACGTCATCATTTCAGGTTCAAATCGTTAGCGGAACAGAGATCAAGGTCCATCTGTGCGGTGCACCGAATCCGTCGACGGGTCGCGGAATTCAAAGTCACGCGCTATTCGTTCATGTATCTCGTCTGCTTGGGGTATCTCATGGTCGATTAACCACTTCTGGCAACATTGGCCAAATGAGGTCAGCGTAGCACATGCCGATCTCAACTGATCTCGAAACACGCTTTTAGTGGTCTTGATCCAAGGCTCGACCTGCCGGTCTTCAAGTCCACCGTCTGACCAGATTGTGATTTCGTGCCTATCCATGATTGCCCACGGTGCGGGGTCATGCCCCGTCCAAGGCTTCGCACCGGTCTTGATGAATTCGATCAGTTCAGTCGTCATGCCAAGGTCGGCACAACAACCGGGATGGATCGTAACTACGCCCGCAGTGAACTTCAGACCACCGTCGCGCGATAGAGCACCGTCCTCAATTATGTCGCCGAGTTGTACTGGTGCGGGACGCTCATCGGGTGGATCCGATTCACGAGCAAATCCCGCGAAAAAGGAACCCAAGATATCGTCAGTGGGATCGCACACCATGGGTACAAACGAGAATGGTGGGACACTTGCAATTGGCCAAGGCCACCGAGGTTTCTCGTCATACCAGGGCGCTTCGAAGACTGGTGTGATGGTTAGCAATGAGTTCTGGATTGTGTGGATGTGTTGGGGCGCAGAAGAACCATGCGATTCTACCGCCGTGTGCCACCACACTGCCGATACTATTCCACCGACAATGTGATGCAGATCGCAAGATTGTAGGGTGGGCATTGCCCACCACAGAACACCATGACGCTACGACAAACGCTGGTAGGCGGTGCCCACCCTACGCATCACCGCCCCAACACATCATCCCGTGTCGTTTCCACGAGGGCGACGACTTCGTCGATCATGTCTTGCGGGACCTTCAGGTCGATGAGTGTGTTGACCAGGTTCTCGCCCACGGCGTTGAAGTGGTCGTCATTCAGGCCGCGTTCGACCAGATGCGCGTGGGCGGTGCGCATGTCTTTGCCCTCGTACTTGACGGGCGCGCCGAACGCGTAGGCGAGGAAGCGTTTCTGCTTCTTGCGCTGCTCGTCCATGTCGGTGTTGTCGAAGAAGTGCTTGATGCGTTCGTCGGCCAAGACCTTGCCGTAGAAGATGTCGACGGCCGCGTCGATCGCGTCTTTGCCGCCGATCCGTTCGTAGAGGGTCGTGTCACTCATGGGGAACTCCGTCGGATTGCGGGGGTACGCTGCCGTCGTGCGGGCATTGGGGGGGGGATGCGGGCCGGGACGGCCCGCCTATTTAGGCCGACCGTCTCGGTCGGCGCGATCAGCACGTCACTCGCGCGTGATGAACTCATCCAGGTTGAGCATCACGCGGGCCGTCGCGGTCCACGCGGCCGCCTCATGTTTGGCGACGCCGGTGGGCAGGTCACTGGGGGCGAGCGCGGCGGCGGCATCGGGGTTCGCCCCAAACGCTGCACGTTGCGACTTGAGGTATCGCAGCACGATGGCCGACTCGTTCGGTTGCGGCGCGCGGGCGAGGCAGAGGCGGAAGGCGTAGGCGACGCGCGCCGTTTCGTCGGCCGGCGCTTCGCGGAGTATACGTGCGGCCAAACCCTGCGCGATCTCGAAACTCGCTTCGCTGTTGGCCTGCGTCAACGCCTGCAACGGCGTGTTCGACCGCGCTCGGCGGGTGCAGGTCACGTTGAAGCGCGGCGTGTCGAACGTCGTGAGCATCGGGTACGGCGCGCTGCGGTAGAAGAACGTGTACATGCCGCGGCGGTATCGGTTCGGCCCGGTGCTCGCCCGCCACGACTTGCGGTTTTGCGTGAACGCGTACACGCCGTCCGGCTGGGGCGGGAAGACGCTCGGCCCGCCGATGGTTGGCGTGAGCATACCGCTGGCCGACAAACCCAGGTCGCGGACGACCTCCGCCTCGACGCGGAACCGCGCCTGCCGCCCGAGCAGGTCGTTGCGCGGGTCCCCCCGGAAGAGTTGGTCCGCGTGCTTGCCGACCATGCGCGACGACTGGCGGTATGTCGCGCTGGTGACAATCAACTTGTGCAAGGCCTTGAACGACCATGGTCGGCCGGTCGTTTCGCCGTGCATGAACTCGTGCGCGAGCCAGTCGAGCAGCTTCGGGTGCGTCGGCGGCGTGCCCTGCAGACCGAAGTCTTCCTCGGTTTCGACAAGGCCTCTGCCGAAGTAGCGCAGCCAAACACGGTTGACCGTGACGCGCGCGGTCAGCGGGTTGCGTTTGTCGACCAGCCAGCGCGCCAGGTCGAGGCGATTGCCCTCAGTGCCAGCGACAGGCAGGTCGGGCAAGACACTCGGCACGTTCGGCTTGACGACGTCGCCCTTGCGCAGGAAGTCGCCGCGGATCATGACGTGCGTCGTGCGCGGCGACTTGATGTCGCGCATGACCATGGCGGTTGGCGTCGAGCGGTTTAGATCGTCGCGCTGCTTCTTGAGCGCGGCGACGCGGTCGACCAACGGCTTGCGTTTGGTGTCGGTCGCGGCGAACGACTTGTTGATCAGGTCGCGTTGGGCCTTGCTGCGCTTGTCGGCCGGCACGGCGACCGCGTCGGCCAACGCGCCGGGGTCGTTCAGACCGGGGTTCGGCGAGGTCGTGACGCTGATGCGGAATCGGCCGACGGTGTAGCCCGCGTACTTCGAGTCATGCCGCAAACGGATGCGCAGCCGCGTGCTGCCCGGTTGGCCGAATGGTCTGTCGGCTGTGAAGACGGCTGTGCGGTTTTCGTGTCGTGCGTAGCCCTCAGGTGCCCAGCCCTTTTCCGGGTCCGGGTCGAGCGCGCCGGTGACGGGCAGGTTGGCCTGCTGGTGGTCGGCCACGGCCGACTTGAACTTGATGCGTTGCGCCTTGTCACTTTGCGCGGCGGGCGCGGCCTCGACCTCGAACGAGGTGAGCACGAAGTTGCCCGCGCTGGATCGGCCGGGCCCGGTTTTTGGCAAACTCGGGTCGGTCAGCGCTTCGAGTCGGACGGCGGTGATGCCGGACACGTCGGTCGTCGCGACGACCTCGAACGTCTCTTTGGCGGCGGCCTTGCCGCCGGCGAGGACGGAGTGGTCGTCTAATACCTTCAAAGTCGAGGTACCGACGACGCGCGGCTGCTTCGGTTCGAGCACGGTCCACGTCGCGGTGGATCGCTGCGCGAGGATCGACTGTTCCCACGCCTGTCGTCGCTTGGCCTGCTGCGTGTCATGCTCTTTGAGGGCGCGCTCAGCCGCGGCGAGTTGGTCGTTGGCGAGTTTGATGCGCGTCTGGCGGTCGGCGTCGGCGATGCGGACGGTCGGGCCGGTGCCGTTGGCGTCTTCGGCGTTGTTGAAGAAGGCGAACAGTTCAAAGTACTCGCGCTGCGAGACGGGGTCGTACTTGTGGTCGTGACACTGCGCGCAGGCGATCGTCAGGCCGAGCCAGACCGCGCCGGTCGTGTTCACGCGGTCGACGGTCGCCTCGACGCGGAACTGCTCGCGGTCGCTGCCGCCCTCCTGATTGACCAGCGTGTTGCGGTGAAACCCGGTCGCGACCTGTTGATCTATTGTGGCGTTAGGCAGCAGGTCGCCGGCCAACTGCTCGATCGTGAACCGGTCGAACGGCATGTCGTTGTTGAGCGCGTTGATGACCCAGTCGCGGTAAGGCCACATGGTCCGCCCGCCGTCGATCGAGTAGCCGTGGCTGTCGGCGTAGCGCGCCTGGTCGAGCCAGTGCCGGCCCCACCGCTCGCCGTAGTGCGGGCTTTGCAGGATGCGGTCGACGAGTTTCTCGTACGCGTCGGGCGACTTGTCGTTGACGAACGCATCCACCGCTTCGACAGGTGGCGTCAATCCGATCAGGTCGATGTAGAGCCGGCGGATAAGTGTCGCACGGTCGGCTTGGGGTGAGGGCGAGAGGCGTTTGGCTTCGAGTCGGGCGAGGATGAACGCGTCGATCGGGTTGCGCACCCACGTCTTGTTGTTCACACGCGGCGCTTCGTATCGATTGATGGGTTTGAATGACCAGTGGTCGCGGCGCGGCGTTGGTGTGTCGGCGGCGGGGGCGGTTGCGACAAAGAGCGTCACACAGATTGTGATGAATGCGAGATAGCGCATGGGGAAAGTGTATGGGATGAGACTGGGGAGACAAAGGTTTGTGGGTTTGTGGGTCGTCGCGCTAAGCCGCAAGCGGCCTCGGAATTGGTCCGCGGGATATTGCCGATCCATTCCCTGCTACCAGAGGCAGGGGTACGCGCCGATCGCCCAGATGCCGGTCTCGTAGGTTTCGCAGGTCTCGATCGGGTTCCAGGCGGTGGAGCCGTCGAGCCGGGCGGTGTGGCTGCCGATCGCGCCGAGCGTTTCGGCGTCAACGCCGGCGAACGCCGTGTTGAAGTAGCTGCCATTGCGGATCGCGCCGCTTCGGCCGTGCGACACGATCGTCCAGCCGTCGGGCGACCAGGCGTTCAGGTCGCCCCAGACGGGCAGGTCCGGCCCTTCGCTGGCGCGCATGGGTGAGCGGAACCAGCCGGGGCTTTCGGCGTTGCGGTCGTTGATGCCGGGGTGGCCGGCCAGGTAGTTGTAGCCGATCACCCAGCCGATGCCCGCGCGGTAATAGCCGGGGCCGGGGTTCGGCTCGAAGTTGGGGCAGGTCAGGCCGTCCATCGACCCGGTGCGCTCGACGATCAGGTCGCGCAGCGGCGTGCCGATCCAGATGCAGTGTTCGCCGCCGTTGTCGCGCACGCCTGTCGGCAGGTGGCCGTCGTGGTCGTTGGCGTAGTCGAGCACGACCGTTGTGTTCTGGCGGAGACGGTTGGCGCAGATCGAACGCCGCGCGTTCTCGCGCGCCAGGTTGATGGCCGGCAACAGCATCGCGATGATCAGGATGATGATCGAGATGACGACGAGCAGTTCGACGACGGTAAAGGCGCAGCGGGATGTCGTGCGGCGGGCGCGCATCGTGTATTCAAAAGTAGAAGATCTGCCCGGCGTGGCTTTGGCGTAGTTGCATGTCGGCCTCGTTGACCCAACGCGTGCTGCCGCCGTTGGTCAGGACGTGACCCCCGACCAGTTCGCCGGTGTCGTCCTTGTGATTCGAGAGCCACCAGAAGTCCCGGCCGACGCACAGGTCGGTGGTGAGGATCGTGTCGGCCGGCGCTTTCGGTGAGTAGGCGAGCACGCCGGCGAGACCGCCGGTGTCCTGCCAATACGGCCCCCACCACGGGTAGCCGGTGAACGTGTGGTTCCACACATCGGGACGCCAGTGGTGTGGCTCGGTGATGCCCGCGCCGAACTCGGCATCGGGGCAATACAACATCTCTGCGCCACCGAGCATGCCGAGTTCGAACATGAGCGCGGGGCCGGCCGGGCGGTTCTCAGCAACGGTCGTTTCGAGCAACCCGCCAAACGACCAGTGGCCGGGCCTGACGCTCGACGGGTATTGGCCGGCATTGCTCGACGCGTAGGTCACGGCGGCCGCGCCGATCTGGTGCAGGTTCGACGCGCAGGCGGACCGCCGGGCGATCGTGCGTGCTCGGCCGAGTGCAGGCAGAAGCATCGCGATCAGCAGAACGATCAGGGACACGACGACGAGCAACTCAATGAGTGTAAATGCACGGCCGTCGCGCGGATGTCGGTGCTTCTTGGTCACATTGTGATTGTATTCGAAATCAGACCGATTCACGCCCGACGCCGTCTTCGCCCCAGCACCGCCGCCGCACCGAGCAACGCCAGCGTCGCCGTCGCCGGCTCGGGGATCACGCCCAGGTTGTCGAACCGCAGGTCGTCGATGAACGTCGTGCGGTCGCCCGTGAGGTTCCCGCCGTCGAGCGTCGAACGAATGGTGAGCGTGTAGCTGTCTTTGAAGGCGATGAAGCTTGGGCTGGTGATCTCGGTGAACGCGTTGAAAGTGACTTCGGGGATGTCGACGAGGAACAGCTCCGTCGGCAGGCCGGCATCGAGCACGATTTCCAGGTCGTTGCCGAAGTTCTGGCCCTGCCGTGCCATGGTGAACAGGCTCAGTTCGTACGCCGTGTTGGGGACGAAGCCGGTCAGTGTCTGTTCGAAGCCGCCGGTGGCTTGGAGCAGGCCGTGCTGCGCGCCCTCGGGCGCGGGGATGCCGCCGTTCTGGAACGGGCTGATGTTCCGCGTGATGCCCGCGCCGTTGGTGATCGTCCAGGCCGAGCCGGTCAGGTCGCCGCCGCCGATGCCGTTGGCCTGCTTCCAGTTGTTGGGCGGCTGAACGGGGTTCTCGAAACCGCCGTCGGGGATGACGGGCGCGGGTGCGAGGATGCTCAGCGCGTCGAACAGTGCGGTGTTGTCGCCAGCGCCGGTGTTGTTGCTCAGCGACAGCGTGGCGGACGTGCCGGTCGCGGTGAACGTGCCGCGGACGCGTCGCCAATCGCCGCGGACGGTGTCATGTTCAGCAACGAGCGTGTTGCCGTCGAGGGTAGCCGAAGGCCGCGCGACGGGCGTCCCGCCGCCTCCGTGACCACGCTCGTTTTCCCAGTATTCCAGCGTGTACGACTGACCCGGCGTCAGGCCGGTGATGGTTTGCGTGATCGTCCGAACGCCGCCGGGGTCGCGCTGGATGAAGCCGATGCGCCCGCCGTCCGGGATCGGCAGGCCGTTCAGAAACGGTTGGCCCGCGCCGTTCGTGCCCGTGCTCAACGAGTCGGACGACCAGCCATCAATCAGGCGGTAGTCGGGGAATTGGAATTGCGGGCCGCTGGGACCTTCGAAGCTCGGGTTGCTCAAGATTGGCTCGCCGGTCGGCACGACGGTGTTGATCCGCACGTCGTCGAAGAACGTCGTGCGGTCGCCACCGATCGGGTTGGTCGTGCTGATCACAACGGTCGGCGTGGCCGACTGCGCGACGAAGTTGGCGGTCGTCACGTCGGTGAAGGCGGTCATGTTGACTCGGCCGCCCATGACCTGCTGACCATCGACGGTGACCACCAGGTCGTTGAACTGACCGGGTTGCCGCTGGTTGACCGACAGGGTGAGCGAGTAGACATCGCCGGCCACGAAGCCCGACCCGGTTTGGCTGACCGATCCGACGTTTTGAATCAACGCGTGCTGCACACCCTCGGGCGCGGGAACGCCGGCGTTCTGGAACGCGCTGAGGTTGTGCGTGATGCCCGCCGTTGGGCTGAACGTCCACGCGCCGCTGCTGGGGCTGATGTTGGCGTTGCCCACGCCGTTCTGCTGCTCCCACGAGTTGGCGGGGAAGGCTGGGTTCTCAAAACCGGGATCGCCAAGCGTTGGGACGGCCGACGTCTGTTCGGTCAGAATCAGAGTCGCCAGCGACAGGGCAATCATCGCGCAGAGGGTCGGCTTCATCGGTCTCTCCAGTCGGTCCGGGTTCAGGGCTCATTCCTTCTCAGGGGTGACAGGATGATAGCGTCCAGATCGGGTGAACTCAATGCCGATCTCTTCCGATTCATGGGGTTTGCCAAGGGGCCTATTCGGGTTGCTTAGCCTGCCCAGGTTGGACGACCGGTTGCCGTGATCCTTCTCGGCGGTTGGGCGCGACGAACGGGCGGTAGTTGCGCATGATCACGCTGGCGACTCGGCCGATCTGCTCAGCCGCCTCTTCGTCGCGGCCTTTGGCGCCCCACGCTCGGCCGTCGGCCTCGAACTGCTCAAACACGATGTCGCGCGCCACGTCGATCGCCGCCTCCGACCCGTACGGGTAGTGGCCGGACCGCGCGTACGACTGGGCGGACGCCTCGTTTTCAAGGCCGACCGATCGCCCGCCGCTGATCGCGTGGCCGAGATAGAAGACAGCGCCGACCGCGAGCAATGCGGTGGCGCGCCAAAACCATGATCCACTTCGCATGAGACACCTCCAGGGTGGGTTGGGAACGGGGTAGACACAGAATCGTAGCGGTCACCGCTCCGCCCCCGCCGCTTGCGGCTTAGCGCTTCCGGCAAGTCGGCACGGGGGTAGCCTTCGGTGCCTCGATTATCATGTAAGCCATTCAACCCCGGAGATCGACCATGCCCCATCGCCCCGCCGTGATCACGCTGTTGGTTAGCGCCGCGCTGCTGTGGACACCGCACGACGCCGCTGCGCAGGGCACCGGTGCAACGCTCAACATCACGCGCAACGTCGAGTATGCGAAGGTCGGCGACGTGTCGCTCAAGCTCGACCTGTACATCCCGGTGTACGAAAACGACAAACGGCAAAAGCCGCCACAACTGGTCGTCTGGATCCACGGCGGCGGTTGGCGGGCGGGCAGCAAGAACCACTGTCCCTTGGCTGTGCTGACCGGGCACGACTACGCGGTGGCCAGCATCAGCTACCGGCTGAGCAACGTCGCGAAGTTTCCCGCGCAGATCCACGACTGCAAGGGCGCGATCCGTTGGCTGCGCGCCAACGCGAAGAAGTACGGCTACGACGCAAAGCGCATCGGCGTCAGCGGCGGCTCGGCCGGCGGACACTTGGTCTCGCTGCTAGGGACGTCGGCTGGCGTGAAGGAACTGGAAGGCAACGTCGGCGGCAACAGCGACTACTCCAGCGCCGTGCAGGCGGTGGTCAACTTCTACGGCCCGACCGACTTCGCCGCGTTCATCAAGGCCAACCCAAGTATGGCCAAGCCCAGCTCGCCCGTCTCGCTGCTGCTGGGCGGCACGGTCGAAGAAAAGCAGAAGCTCGCCGCGCAGGCCAGCCCCGCGACGCACGTCGGCAAGAACGACGCGCCGCACCTGCTCATCCACGGCGACAGCGACAGGCTCGTCCCACCCTCGCAGAGCGAGTTGCTGCACAAGCTCTATCAGGAAGCCAAGCTCGACTCGACGCTTCACATCATCGAAGGCGCCGCGCACGGCGGCAGGTCGTTCCACGACGCCAAACGCCGCGCGATGGTGCGCGCGTTCTTCGACAAACACCTGCGCAAGTAACCCCCGCCGCTTGCGGCTTAGCGCGGCACACCAAAGCCATCAAGCGACCGAGGGACCAAGCCACCGAAGGATCGTGCAACCCTCCCCCTCGGTGGCTCGGTCGCTTGATCCCTCGGTCCCTCCTCCGTGCCTTTCCCGCTTTCCTGCTCGCCTGCCCCCCGGTTTTCGACCCACGGACGGCCGACCCCCCTAACATAGCGGCAATTTACCCCGTCCCGGAAGAGTGCCTCGCGCGGTGACGCCGCGCGCGGAATGATGCGGACCGACCATGCCCAAACGCACCGACCTTAAAACGATCCTCATCATCGGCTCCGGCCCGATCGTCATCGGCCAGGGCTGCGAGTTCGACTACTCCGGCACGCAGGCGTGCAAGGCCCTGCGTGAGGAGGGCTATCAGGTCGTGCTGGTCAACTCGAACCCGGCCACGATCATGACCGACCCGCAGACCGCGGACCGGACGTACATCGAGCCGATCACGCCCGAGGCTGTGACCAAGATCATCGAGGCTGAGCAGGGCGGGCCGTACCACATCGACGCGCTGTTGCCGACGCTCGGCGGGCAGACCGCGCTCAACTGCGGCTGCAAGCTCGACGAGGCGGGCACGCTCGAACGGCTGGGCGTCGAGATGATCGGCGCGGATCGTCGCGTGATCTACCGCGCAGAAGACCGCAAGGAGTTTCGCGACATCGTCGAGGGCATCGGTCTGAGAATGCCGCGTTCCGGCATCGCGCACACGATGGAAGAGGCGTGGGACATCCTCGAAGACGTCAAGCTGCCGGCCATCATCCGACCCGCGTTCACGCTCGGCGGCACCGGCGGCGGCATCGCCTACAACCGCGAGGAATACGAAGACATCGTCCGACGCGGCCTCGACGCATCCATGACCACGCAGGTGCTGATCGACCAGTCGGTGCTCGGGTGGAAGGAGTACGAACTCGAGGTCATGCGCGACCACGACGACAACGTGGTCATCATCTGCGCGATCGAAAACATCGACGCGATGGGCGTGCACACCGGCGACTCGATCACCGTCGCGCCTGCGCAGACACTGACCGACAAGGAATACCAGCGCATGCGCGATGCCGCGTGCGCCATCATCCGCGCCGTCGGCGTCGAGACCGGCGGGTCGAACATCCAGTTCGGCATCGACCCCCGGAATGGGGATATGGTGGTCATTGAAATGAACCCGCGCGTCTCGCGCAGCTCGGCGCTCGCCTCGAAGGCGACCGGCTTCCCGATCGCCAAGATCGCCGCGAAATTGGCCGTCGGCTACAACCTGTGGGAGCTGCCCAACGACATCACCGGCAAGACCGTCGCCTGCTTCGAGCCGACCATCGACTACGTCGTCACGAAGATCCCGCGCTGGACATTCGAAAAGTTCCCCGAGGCTGACGAAACACTGACCACGCAGATGAAGAGCGTCGGCGAGGCGATGTCGATCGGCCGAACGTTCAAGGAGAGCTTGCAAAAAGGCATCCGCTCGATGGAGGTCAAGCGGTTCGGCCTCGGCCTGGACACGCAGGACAAGTGGCTCGACGCCGCGCGGTCGATGATCGACGTCATGCGCAAACATGACCCGGAAGGGTTCGAGCAGGCCCGTAAGTTGATGTCAGGCCTCGACGGGTCCGACGCGACCGACCTCCAGGTCGCGTCGCTGCTGCTGGGCGACGCATCACAACTCGGCCCGTTCGCCAACGAGGCGCGTGAGCGGCTCCAGTCCCTGCACGACCTGGCTGCCAAGGTCGGTGCGGACATGCCCGAAGCCCAGTTCCCCATCGAGAAAGACAAGCTGCGACGCAAGCTTTCCGTCCCGTCGCAGGGCCGGCTCTATTACGTTCGCTACGCGTTCAAGATGGGCTGGACGATCGAGCAGGTCTACGAGGCGACCATGATCGACCCGTGGTTCCTCGACCAGCTCAAACAGCTCGTCGATTTCGAGCAGACCCTGATCAGTTACAAGTCGGTCGAAGACGTCCCCCGCGACGTGCTGTTCCGGGCCAAGCAGTTGGGCTACAGCGACCCGCAGTTGGCCAACATCTACCTCGGCGCGGTCACGACCGACTCGATCCTGCACGTGCGCCGCCACCGCGAGTCGCTTGGCGTCAAGCCGGTCTACAAGTTGGTCGACACCTGCGCGGCGGAGTTCGAAGCGGCGACGCCGTACTACTACTCGACCTACGAAACACCGATACATAGGCCGACCGTCCCGGTCGGCTTGCGCTCAAACGTCGACGACGCATCATCGGACACGGCGGCCCAACCGAACCGGGACGGTTCGGCTATTTGCGACGACGAGATCCGCGTCTCCGACCGCAAGAAAGTCATCATCCTCGGCGGCGGCCCCAACCGCATCGGACAGGGCATCGAGTTCGACTACTGCTGCGTGCAGGCCGCGTTCGCGGCCAAAGACCTCGACCTCGAAGCGGTCATGGTCAACTCGAACCCGGAAACCGTCTCGACCGACTACGACACCAGCGACCTGTTGTTCTTCGAGCCGCTGACGTTTGAGGATGTGTTGAACATCTGCGAACGACTCAACGGGGGGCCGTTGAGTCGAAGGGACCAAGGGACCGAGCCATCAAGCCAACAAGGGTCGGATGGCGAATCACCCTCGGTGGCTCGGTCGCTTGATCGCTCGGTCGCTTCCGCCGAAGGCGGCCTCCTCCACGGCGTTATCGTTCAATTCGGCGGCCAGACACCGCTCAACCTCGCGCACGCGCTGGAGAAGGCCGGCGTGCCGATCATCGGCACCTGCGTCGATTCGATCGACTTAGCCGAAGACCGCCAGCGCTTCGCCGACTTGTGTCACCGGCTCGAGGTGAATCAGCCGCCTAACGGCATTGCGAACAACGTCGAAGAGGCGATCGCCATCGCCGCGAAGATCGGCTACCCCGTGCTCGTTCGGCCGAGCTTCGTCCTCGGCGGCCGAGCGATGGAAACGGTCTTCGACGAGAAACAGTTGCGTCAGTATTTCGCGATCGCCCTGGGCGCGTCCGACCTGGCCGACCAGCCGATCCTCATCGACAAGTTCCTTGCCGAGGCGATCGAATGCGACGTCGATGTCGTGGCGGATTTTGGGGAAGGGACCGAGGGACCAAGCCACCAAGCGACCGAGGGGAGCGAGCCCTCGATGGCTCGATCCCTTGATGGCTCGGTGGCTACGCCCCGCGCTTTGGTCGCGGCTGTCATGGAACACATCGAGGAAGCCGGCATCCACTCCGGCGACTCCGCCTGCGCGATCCCGCCGCACTCGCTGCCGCCGGAGGTCGTCGATCGCATCAAAGATCAATCGCGCGCCATGGCCGAGGCGCTCAAAGTCCGCGGCCTGATGAACGTGCAGTGGGCGGTGAAGCGGGTGAGCCACCAAGGGACCCAGGGATCAAGCCACCAAGGCCTGACCGACTCCGATCCCTCGATGGCTCGGTCCCCCGATGGCTCGGTGGCTTCTTCCCACGAGATATTCGTCATCGAGGTCAACCCGCGCGCGTCGCGCACCGTGCCGTTTGTCGGCAAGGCGACAGGCGTCGCGTGGGCGAATATCGCGGCCCGCGTCATGATGGGCAAACAACTTCACGACCTCGGCCTCGACAGCGACGGCGTGTCGCCCGGACACACGTCGGTCAAAGAATCGGTCTTCCCGTTCAGCAAGTTCCCGGGCGTTGACGTGATCCTCGGCCCGGAGATGCGTTCGACCGGCGAGGTCATGGGCATCGACTCGAGTTTCGCCGTCGCGTTCGCCAAGAGTCAGATGGCGGCCGGGACCATCCTGCCAACCAGTGGCAAGGTCTTCGTCTCGGTCCGCGACATCGACAAGCCGCACATCGTCGAGCCGGCGCGCAAGCTCGTCGCGATGGGTTTCACGCTCGTAACGACCGGCGGCACCGGCCGACTGCTGGCTGAGCACGGCGTCGCCGTCGAGTCGGTCCGCAAAATCAGCGAAGGCCGACCCAACTGCATCGATCTAATCAAGAACAACGAGCTGGCGCTGATCATCAACACGCCGACGCGCAAGGGCTTGAACACCGACGAAGGCCGACTGCGCGCCCAAGCCGTGCGCTTCAGCGTGCCCATGATCACGACGACGACCGGCGCGGCCGCGGCCGTGCAGGCCATCGCCGCACTGCGCGACGGCGACTGGTCCGTCCGCCCGTTGCAGGAATACGCGGCCGACGCGCTGGCGACATCTTCCTGACCCTTGCTCAAGACTCTTCTGATCTGTCCCTCAAAACGCAACCCCACGGAGTGTCCACCTTCGGCTGCTCTGTGCGCGGCCCGCATAGGCGGTTTCGCTGCATATCACATCGCTGAAAAAAAACACGACGCTGAGCTGAACTCGGCGTCGTGCGGGGGTCGTTTCGTTTGGGATGCCGATCAGGGCACGGGCCAGCGCGACAGGCGGGCGGGCCGGTCCAGCAGCAGCAACTCGTCGAAGTCGTTGATCAACTGACGCAGGTTGGTGTCGACCGTGCGGGCGATCTGGTTCTGCCGCTGCTGCTCGGTCAGCGTCAGCGATTGCAACTCGGGCGAGATGTCTGAGCGGACGCGTTCGCCGGTGATCTCCTGCTGGCAGCCGCCAGCCAAAACGGTCATCGCGACCAGCACGGTCGCGCACATCGCCTTGCCGAACAGTGTCTTCATCGCGGTTGCCTTTCGCTTCGCGGAGGGTGTCCGGGACAGCCGGGCAAGCCCGCCGCCCCGAGGGGTGGGTACAGCGGGGCTATTTTGCCCGATACGGTCGGCCTTGTCAAGTGACCCTTCCGCCAGCCGACCGCCGGCCTAGACCGGCGTCACCGTCAGGGCGTTGATCGCGCTCCGCGTGCTCGAACCGCCCAGGTCCTCGATCCGCACGGTCAGTCGGCCGTCCACGACCTGCACCTGGAATGTCAGCGTCTGGAATTGGCCCGCCTGAGTCGTGATCGGCCCCTGCGACGAGCCCTCGACCGTCACCACGGTCAGGTCTCGCGTATTGACCGTATCGCCCAGCAGGACCTCGACATCGTACAGCCCGTCCGCCAGCTCGACCTCGAACGTTCCGTCGACCACGGCGTTGAAGTCGCGCTGCAGGCTGTCCGACCCGCCGCGGTCCTTGCTCTTGATGTTGCTCGTGATCCAGCCGAACCCTGTCTGCGTGTTAAACGAGGTCGACTCGGTTACACGCGTGTAGTCAGCCTCGAGCGGCGACGACGACGTCCCGAAGTCGAACGCCAGCGACGCGGGCGGCGGCGGTGGTGGAGGTGGAGGCGGCGGCGGGGGTGCGTCGTCGTTGTTGATCGTGCCGACGCCTTGGTTGTCGGTGATCACAGCCGTGCCCGAGTCCAGTACAAGGTCGAGCGTGAACGTCTCGTTCGGCTCGTCCGTGCCGTCACCGTTAACCAACACGGTAACGGTTTGCGTCAAGCCGCCGCCGGGGTTGAAGGTCAACTG